>NZ_CP172912.1:0-212500 GCF_050536905.1 Enterococcus sp. DIV1328a
ATGCCCGACGTGGAAAGTTTTTGGCATAGCCTTGAAGAAGCCTATCAAGCGATTTTGTCGGCGCCAAGTTTTGATGCTTGGATTAAAACCACACGCCCTTTGAAATTAGACAACAATCAATTGTGGCTAGAAGTCCCTTCTGCAGTTCATCGTGATTACTGGGAAAAAAATCTTTCGGCAAAAATTGTCGAAACTGGATTTAAATTGACCGGTGCAGAAGTGATGCCCCATTTTGTTGTTGCCGATGAAAAAGACGCAGCACTGGCACAAGAACTCGAAGAACCTGCCGAAGAAGAAATTGTTTTTAGTGAACAAAGTAAAAAAGCGATGCTTAATCCTAAGTACACTTTCGACACCTTCGTTATTGGTAAAGGAAACCAAATGGCTCACGCTGCAGCGCTTGTTGTTGCGGAGGATCCGGGTTCGATTTACAATCCCCTTTTCTTCTATGGTGGTGTAGGGTTAGGGAAAACCCATTTGATGCATGCCATTGGTCATCAAATGTTAGTGAATCAACCAGATGCCAAAGTCAAATATGTTAGTAGCGAAACGTTTACGAATGAATTTATCAACTCAATTCAAACAAAGACATCCGAACAATTTCGGAAAGAATATCGCAATGTTGACTTATTATTAGTCGATGATATTCAATTTTTGGCGGAAAAAGAAGCAACATTGGAAGAATTTTTCCATACCTTCAACGATCTTTACAATGAAAATAAACAAATTGTTTTAACAAGTGATCGCCCGCCGAATGATATTCCAAAATTACCTGAACGATTAGTTTCTCGCTTTGCTTGGGGTTTGTCTGTTGATATCACCCCGCCTGATTTAGAAACACGGATTGCAATTTTGCGCAAAAAAGCAGATGCCGAGCGTTTAGAAATTCCGGATGATACACTAAGTTATATCGCTGGTCAAATTGATTCCAACATCCGTGAATTAGAGGGGGCTTTGGTCCGCGTTCAAGCCTTTGCAACTATTAATGGAGAAGATATTACCACTAGTTTAGCGGCGGACGCCTTGAAATCTCTAAAATCAGTTGGTAGTAAAAATCAATTGTCCATTTTACAAATTCAAGAAGAAGTATCCAAATATTATCATGTGCCTCTTAAAGATTTAAAAGGGAAAAAACGGGTGAAAACAATTGTGGTTCCTCGTCAAATCTCAATGTATCTTGCTAGAGAAATGACCGACAATTCCTTGCCAAAAATTGGTGCCGAATTTGGCGGTAAAGATCATACAACGGTGATTCATGCGCACGAAAAGATTCAGCAATTATTGGAAAAAGATCCAGCGATTCAAAAAGAAGTCAGTGAAATTAAAAATTTATTGAACTCTTAGGATGTGGAAAACTAAACAAAAAAGAACAAAGTTATCCACAACTTATACACAAGTGGATAACTTAGTAAAATCAATGCTCTTTTGACTTTTCCACAGAATCAACATGCCCTATTACTTTTATTATTTATTTATATATAATATACAAAACAGTGGCGTACAAAATTAGAACGTATTGAAAATACTTAAAAAGGAGTTTACATTATGAAATTAACGGTCAAACGAAGTGTCTTTTTACAAGAATTACAAACTGTTCAACGAGCAATTTCTTCTAAAACAACGATTCCAATCTTAACAGGTGTTAAAATTGTGTTATCAGAAGATGGCTTATCACTTACTGGGAGTAACGCGGATATTTCAATTGAAAGTTTTTTAAGTAAAGACGATGAAAAAGCTCAAATGACCATTGAACGCACAGGTAGCATCGTTTTACAATCTCGTTTCTTTGGCGAAATTATTCGTAAATTACCAGAAGATATGTTCACAATGGAAGTTCTAGATAACAATCAAGTTGCAATTACTTCAGGAAAAGCTGATTTTACGGTTAATGGATTAGATGCGGATAATTATCCGCACTTACCAGTAATTGATACTCAAAACCAAATGAAATTACCTGTTCATTTATTGACAAAAATTATTAGTGAAACAGGTTTTGCTGTATCGATGCACGAAAGTCGTCCAATTTTAACTGGGGTTCACTTTATTTTAGAAAATCAAAAATTACTTGCCGTTGCAACAGATTCACATCGTTTAAGTCAACGTGTGATCCCGACAGAACAAGCAGTAGAAGACTTTAACATTGTAATTCCAGGAAAAAGTTTAACTGAACTTTCTCGTTCATTAACCAATGAAGAAGAAATGGTTGAAATCAGCATTATGGAAAACCAAGTGCTATTTAAAACAGAAACAATGTACTTCTATTCTCGTTTGTTAGAAGGAAATTATCCTGATACCAACCGTTTAATTCCAACTAGCCATAACACGCAAATTGAATTTTATGTACCAGAATTGCTTTCAGCAATCGAACGTGCCTCTTTACTTTCTCATGAAGGACGTAACAATATTGTTCGCCTTTCAATTTCACCAGATTCTGTTGTTTTATATGGAAATTCACCTGAAATTGGAAAAGTCGAAGAATCGTTAAACTATGAAAATGTTTCTGGTGAAGCGTTGGATATTTCTTTCAACCCAGATTATATGAAAGATGCGTTGCGAGCGTTTGGCGATATGAATATTACCGTGAAATTCCTTTCTCCAATTCGTCCGTTTACATTGGAGCCAACCGAAACAGAACTAGATTTCATTCAACTAATTACACCGGTTCGTACAAATTAATCATGTTTAAAAAAGACCTTCGGAAAATCACTATGATCGCCGAAGGTTCTTTTTTGTCGTCTGTTTAAAGCCGATAAACGCTGCTAGATAAGCTTTTTAAAACTAGAATAGCTTTTACGCTAATAAGATTGTGAATGTTTGAACTATCGTTTGACGAATAAATTCAGCTTTTTTTTTCATGGATAAAGAAAAAAGCCCTTTAATTTTTCGTTTAAGAGCTGTTCATTTTTTTATGAACATTTCCTAGTGAAAGAAGTTTACGTTGCTTAAAACGACGCTCAGACCTCTACAAGCTACTTTTCTTCAATTCCTGCCCTCTTCGTTTGTCTTTGAGTTACCCCTAATTGTTTTTTAGTTAAACGCTACTCGTCATTTCTGCCAAATCAGGCCCCTTTTTTCTCAAGAAAATATCAATTTCCGTTTTAAAATGCTTTTTAAGAGTTTTTTTATCCTAATAATATTTTCGGTCATTTAGAATTAAAATTGCTTAGAATGAAAATTAGACAGATAAATTTGTTTTCTCTTATGAAAAAGGGTATAATATATATGAGAACGTATTAGAAAAAAGAGGGATGTACATTGAAAAAAACGTTTGTTTTAGCAACTGAGTATATAACGCTTGGTCAGTTTCTTAAAGAAATCAACGTCATTGGTAGTGGCGGCCAAGCCAAATGGTATTTGGCAGACAATAGCGTGTTTGTTGATGGCGAGTTGGAAAATCGTCGCGGACGGAAACTTTATGCGGGCATGATGATTGAGATACCTGAAGAAGGTACTTTTTTTATGGTGAAAAACGGAAACGAGTCCGACGATGCGGCTGAATGAGCTGACACTTCAGCATTATCGTAATTATGAAACAGTCAGTTTAGATTTTCCAAAAACGTTAAATCTTTTTTTAGGCGAAAACGCCCAAGGAAAAACCAACTTGTTAGAAAGCATTTATGTTCTAGCAATGACACGAAGTCATCGAACCAGCAATGAAAAAGAATTAATTGGCTGGGAACAAGCAGCAGCTAAAATTAGCGGTGTGGTTGAAAAAAAGACAGGCACCGTGCCGTTGGAAATTTTAATTTCCAACAAAGGACGTAAAACCAAGGTTAATCACATTGAGCAAAAAAGGCTCAGTGCGTACATTGGGCAACTGAATGTTATTTTATTTGCCCCAGAAGATTTATCTTTGGTGAAAGGCTCACCTCAAGTCCGCCGGAAATTTATTGACATGGAACTCGGACAAGTGAGTCCTATTTATCTTTATGATCTTGTCCAATATCAGTCTGTTTTAAAGCAACGGAACCAATACCTAAAACAACTAGCTGAAAAGAAACAAACAGATACTGTTTATCTGGATATTTTGACAGAGCAGCTAGCTGAATTTGGCGGGAAAGTCCTATACGCTCGGTTAGGTTTTCTTAAAAAATTAGAACACTGGGCAAACTTACTCCATCAAAAAATTAGTCATGGACGCGAAACGCTCACCATAGACTACGCATCAAGCATCCCAATTGACAACACGGATCTTTCCTTAGAAGCACTTCAAAATCAATTGCTCCAACAATTAATGAACAATCGTAAGCGTGAATTGTTTAAAGCGAATACTTTTTTAGGCCCTCATCGTGACGATTTGCTATTTATTGTCAATGGTCAAAATGTTCAAACGTATGGCTCACAAGGCCAACAGCGGACGACAGCTTTAAGTATTAAATTGGCAGAGATTGATTTGATGCATTCAGAAACAGGAGAATATCCTGTGTTATTACTAGATGATGTCATGAGTGAATTAGATAATGAACGTCAAATTCACTTGTTAGAAACGATTGAAGGCAAAGTTCAAACGTTCTTAACGACAACTAGTTTAGATCACATAAAAGACAAGCTAACAGTTGAACCAGATATTTTTTATGTTCAACAAGGCAAGATAGAAAGGAATTCAGCGACATGACAGAAGAAGAAAAAAACATGAGAGAACGTGCGCAAGAATATGACGCTAGTCAGATTCAAGTTTTGGAGGGCTTAGAAGCTGTCCGGAAACGTCCTGGTATGTACATAGGTTCTACTAGTGGCGAAGGGTTACACCACTTAGTATGGGAAATCGTTGACAACTCTATCGACGAAGCCTTAGCAGGATTTGCTAAATCAATTCAAGTAATTATCGAACCAGACGATAGTATTACTGTTATCGATGATGGTCGTGGAATTCCAGTCGGGATTCAAGCCAAAACAGGTCGCCCAGCTGTGGAAACAGTGTTTACAGTGCTACATGCCGGCGGGAAATTTGGCGGTGGCGGCTATAAAGTATCAGGTGGCTTGCACGGTGTTGGTTCCTCTGTTGTTAATGCTTTATCGACCAGTTTAGATGTTCGTGTTTATAAAGATGGCAAAGTGTACTACCAAGAATATCGTCGTGGTGCGGTTGTTGATGACCTAAAAGTTATCGAAGAAACGGATCGTCACGGAACCACTGTTCACTTTATTCCAGATCCTGAAATTTTTACAGAAACAACCGTTTATGATTTTGATAAATTAGCAACACGGGTTCGTGAATTAGCCTTTTTAAATCGAGGCTTACACATTTCAATTGAAGACCGTCGTGAAGGACAAGAAGATAAAAAAGAGTATCACTATGAAGGCGGGATTAAGAGTTATGTTGAGCATTTAAATGCCAATAAAGACGTTATTTTCCCAGAGCCAATCTTCATTGAGGGAGAGCAACAAGATATTACAGTGGAAGTGTCAATGCAGTATACAGATGGCTACCACTCAAATATTTTAAGTTTTGCCAACAATATTCATACTTATGAAGGCGGAACGCATGAATCTGGTTTTAAAACTTCTTTAACACGTGTGATTAATGACTATGCACGTAAACAAAAATTGATGAAAGAAAACGATGAAAAATTAACTGGGGAAGATGTTCGTGAAGGTTTAACTGCAGTGGTTTCCATCAAACATCCAGATCCTCAATTTGAAGGACAAACGAAAACGAAATTAGGGAACTCAGAAGTACGGACCGTTACGGATCGTTTGTTCTCAGAATACTTTACAAAATTCTTGATGGAAAATCCAACAGTCGGCAAACAAATTGTCGAAAAAGGTATGTTGGCCTCAAAAGCTCGTTTAGCCGCTAAAAGAGCCCGTGAAGTCACCCGTCGTAAAGGCGCTTTAGAAATTAGCAACTTGCCAGGGAAGCTGGCTGATTGCTCAAGTAAAGATCCGGAAAAATGCGAATTATTTATCGTCGAAGGAGACTCGGCCGGCGGTTCAGCAAAACAAGGCCGTAGCCGTGAATTCCAAGCCATTTTACCAATTCGTGGGAAAATCTTGAATGTCGAGAAAGCTAGCATGGATAAAATTTTAGCCAATGAAGAAATTCGGTCATTATTTACAGCTATGGGAACAGGCTTCGGCGAAGATTTCGATGTTTCTAAAGCACGTTATCACAAACTAGTGATTATGACCGATGCCGATGTCGATGGTGCGCATATTCGAACGTTGTTATTAACCTTGTTCTATCGCTTCATGCGGCCAATTGTTGAAGCTGGTTATGTGTATATTGCCCAACCACCACTATATGGTGTGAAACAAGGGAAAAATATCACCTACGTTCAACCGGGCAAACATGCTGAAGAGGAACTAGCAAAAGTGTTAGAAGAATTACCTGCTTCACCAAAACCAAGTGTTCAACGTTACAAAGGGTTGGGTGAAATGGATGATCACCAACTTTGGGAAACAACAATGGACCCAGAAAAACGATTAATGGCGCGAGTGAGTGTCGATGATGCCATTGAAGCTGACCAAATTTTTGAAATGCTAATGGGCGATCGTGTGGAACCACGTCGTGCGTTTATCGAAGAAAATGCCCATTACGTGAAAAACTTGGATATTTAATGTGTCGCAACGTTGTAAGAGACGCTAGAACATATATTTAGAGGGGAAAAAATTCATGAGTGAAGAAATTAAAGAAAACATTCAAGACGTCAATCTGACCAGCGAAATGAAAGAATCTTTCATTGACTACGCAATGAGTGTTATCGTAGCCCGCGCGTTACCTGACGTTCGTGACGGTTTAAAACCTGTTCATCGCCGAATCTTATATGGAATGAACGAATTAGGGGTAACCCCTGATAAACCACACAAAAAATCAGCCCGGATTGTTGGGGATGTTATGGGTAAATATCACCCCCATGGGGACAGTGCGATTTACGAATCAATGGTGCGGATGGCACAACCTTTTAGTTATCGGGCTATGTTAGTTGACGGCCACGGAAACTTCGGTTCCGTCGATGGTGACGGCGCTGCCGCTATGCGTTATACCGAAGCACGTATGAGTAAAATTGCTTTAGAAATGCTACGAGATATTAACAAAAATACAGTCGATTTCCAAGGAAACTATGATGATTCAGAACAAGAACCAGTAGTTTTACCTGCTCGTTTTCCAAACTTACTAGTTAACGGAACAACGGGGATTGCGGTGGGGATGGCAACAAATATTCCACCACACAATTTAAGTGAAGTGATTGATGCAACAAGTTTATTGATGGACAATCCTGATGTAACGACGAATGAATTGATGGAAGTGTTACCTGGACCAGATTTTCCAACAGGCGGTTTAGTGATGGGGAAATCAGGGATTCGCCGAGCATATGAAACAGGGAAAGGTTCGATTACTGTTCGTGCAAAAGTTGAATTGACTGAAATGCCGAATGGAAAAGAACGTATTTTAGTAACTGAATTGCCTTATATGGTGAATAAAGCCAAATTAATCGAACGAATTTCTGAATTACACAGAGATAAACGAATTGAAGGAATTACTGATTTGCGGGATGAATCTTCTCGTGAAGGCATGCGGATTGTCATCGATGTTCGTCGAGATGTGAGTGCCTCTGTTGTGTTAAACAACTTGTACAAAATGACTGCCTTACAAACATCTTTTGGTTTTAACATGTTAGCCATCGAAAAAGGCGTACCGAAAATTTTAAGCTTGAAACGTATTTTAGAAAACTACGTCGAGCACCAAAAAGAAGTCATTACTCGCCGGACGATTTTTGACAAAAACAAAGCAGAAGCACGGGCGCATATTTTAGAAGGTCTACGAATTGCCTTAGATCATATCGATGAAATCATTGCCATTATCCGTGGGTCACAATCAGATGACGAAGCAAAAGCAACGTTAATTGAACGCTTTGAATTTTCAGATCGTCAAGCGCAAGCGATTTTAGATATGCGTTTACGCCGTTTAACAGGCTTAGAACGCGACAAAATTGAAAATGAATATCAAGAGCTATTGAAATTCATTGCGGACTTAGAGGACATTTTAGCCCGCCCAGAGCGCGTCATTGAAATCATTAAAACAGAGTTAAATGACGTTCGCACAAAATTTGGTGATGCACGACGCACAGAATTATTAGTAGGTGAAGTCCTAAGTCTTGAAGATGAAGATTTAATCGAAGAAGAAGAAGTCGTGATTACGTTAACCAATAACGGCTACATTAAGCGGATGGCAAACTCCGAATTCCGGGCGCAACGCCGCGGCGGACGTGGTGTCCAAGGGATGGGCGTTCACGATGATGATTTCGTGAAAAACCTAGTTTCTTGTTCAACACACGACACGTTATTATTCTTTACGAACACTGGGAAAGTTTACCGAGCAAAAGGTTACGAAATCCCTGAATACGGTAGAACAGCAAAAGGAATTCCAGTGATTAACTTACTGGGAATTGATTCTGCAGAAAAAATTCAAGCGATTATTTCTGTTGAGGGCAAAGCGGAAGCAGGTAAATACTTGTTCTTCACAACCTTAAAAGGAACCGTCAAACGGACAGCCGTAACAGCCTTTTCTAATATCCGTAGTAATGGATTAATCGCCATTAGCTTAAAAGAAGATGATGAGTTAGTTAACGTGGTAACGACTAATGGCAATCAGAAGATGATTATCGGAACACATGCAGGATACTCTGTCACATTTGATGAAAATACTGTACGTGATATGGGCCGGACAGCATCAGGCGTTCGGGGAATCCGTCTCCGCGAAAATGATTATGTGGTCGGTGCAGCGATTCTGGATGAAAACAAAGAAGTCCTAGTCATTACTGAAAATGGTTATGGTAAGCGTACAAAAGCTTCTGAATATCCAGTTAAAGGACGTGGCGGTAAAGGGATTAAGACAGCAAATATCACTGAGAAAAATGGTCCATTAGCTGGTTTAACCACGGTCAATGGGGATGAAGATATCTTATTGATTACGAACAAAGGCGTCATTATCCGCTTTAACGTTGATTCTGTTTCTCAAACAGGACGCGCAACATTAGGGGTTCGTTTAATGAGAATGGAAGATGGTGCCAAAGTGGTAACGATGGCTGTTGTAGAACCAGAAGAAGTGGAAGAAGAAATCGTTGAAGTTGTAGAAACAACAGAAAACGAAACAACATCAGAAACAGAAGAATAACATAAAAAAGTTTCGCCAACTGGCGAAACTTTTTTATTGGGGCTTTTCAAAACTATTTCTTGCTTTTGTCCATCAATTAGCATATAATTAGAGATTGTGAACTACCTTTTTAGGTATGTTCTCCTTGCTCTTAGCCAACTAAGAGCCTTGAAGTCCATAGGGAGGTGAAAATCAATGAGTCAAGATACGAAGTACGAAATCATGTACATTATTCGTCCGAACATTGATGAAGAAGCAAAAACTGCTTTAGTAGAACGTTTCGACACAATCTTAAAAGATAACGGAGCAGAAGTTATCGAATCTAAAGATTGGGAAAAACGCCGCTTAGCATATGAAATGAACGGATTCCGTGAAGGCATCTATCATATCGTTAACGTTACTTCTCCATCAACAGCTGGCGCAATCAACGAGTTTGATCGTTTAGCAAAAATCAATGACGATATTATCCGTCATATGATCGTGAAGGTAGAAGCATAATTTGTTTCACATGAAACATTTATTGACGAAAGGAGATGTTTTGAATGATTAATAACGTTGTATTAGTCGGAAGATTGACAAAAGATCCTGACTTACGTTACACCGCTAGTGGTTCAGCTGTTGCGACCTTTACACTTGCTGTAAACCGTAACTTTACGAATCAAAATGGTGACCGTGAAGCAGACTTTATCAACTGTGTGATTTGGCGTAAACCCGCAGAAACAATGGCTAATTATGCCCGTAAAGGTACATTATTAGGTGTTGTCGGAAGAATTCAAACTCGTAACTACGAGAACCAACAAGGTCAACGTGTCTACGTAACTGAAGTGGTTTGTGAAAACTTCCAATTGTTAGAATCTCGTTCTGCTTCAGAACAAAGAGGAACTGGCGGCGGTAGCTTTAATAACAACGAAAATGGTTATCAATCACAAAATCGTAGCTTTGGTAATAACAATGCCGGTTCTGGATTTAATAACAACAATAGTTTCAATCCATCATCTTCTCAGTCGCAAAACAATAACGGTATGCCTGATTTCGATAAAGATTCTGATCCATTTGGTGGCTCAGGTTCATCTATCGACATTTCAGATGATGATTTACCATTCTAAACGAATTTGATAGGAGGGAACAAGAATGGCACAACAAAGAAGAGGCGGACGTAAACGTCGGAAAGTCGACTACATCGCAGCAAACCACATCGAATACATCGATTATAAAGATACTGAATTGTTAAAACGATTCATTTCAGAACGTGGCAAAATTTTACCACGTCGTGTTACAGGTACTGGCGCTAAAAACCAACGTAAATTAACGATTGCTATTAAACGCGCACGTATCATGGGATTATTACCATTCGTTAGTGACGAACAATAATTTTATGACAATTTCCAGAACCAAAGAGCTTGCTCTTTGGTTCTTTTTTATCTTGACTAGTGTTTCACGTGAAACATAACAAGGTTCGCAGAATGAAGTGTTTTGTGATAAAATAAGGGATGAAATAACTAGTGAATCACCAGAGCAATACGCTCGTTGGAACAAGTCGCCTCAAAGGTCTGCAGAAAGATTGGAGGCAAAAAAATGCAAAAGAAGAGAATTCAAAAAAACGGTTTCTTAATTGTTGTGGGTCTTCTCTTAGTAGAATTTCTCCTCTATTTCTTACTAACAAATAAATGGCTGCTATTGGCGGTAATTATCGCATTAGATATCTTTCTCTTAGTGGTTATTCGGCTGTTGATTAGAGATGTAGAAATTACAAACGTAGAAAAGATTCAAGAAGCAAGTTCCATTGCTGAACAATCGTTGGATTATGTTGTGAATGAAGTACCT
This sequence comes from Enterococcus sp. DIV1328a, assembly GCF_050536905.1. Lineage (NCBI taxonomy): Bacteria > Bacillati > Bacillota > Bacilli > Lactobacillales > Enterococcaceae > Enterococcus > Enterococcus sp. DIV1328a. Next base: position 10,922 of record NZ_CP172912.1, read on the forward strand.
GTGGGGATTATTACGTATAACGGGGAAACACGCGCGGTAGAATGGCTTAATCCTTATGCTGCTTCTATTTTTAATAAAGACAATCAGCTAACGTTAACCGCTAGCCAAGTTACGTCTTATTTAGAATTAGCAGAACGAAACCAAGATATCTTTACGATTGATGAAAATACCTATCGCTTTAGCGTCAATAAAGAACAACATACAATTACTTTTGAAGATATCACTAAAGAAAGTAATTTGTATCAAGAAAAAGTCGAAATGCAAACGGCTATTGGCATTGTGTCTGTCGATAATTATGATGATGTCACCGATACAATGGACGAGAAAGAAATTTCTTATTTGAATAGTTTCATTACGACGATGGTTTCTGATTGGATGGACCAATACAAAGTTTTTTATAAGCGAATCAACGCAGAACGTTATTTTTTCATTGCCCAATGGGAAGATATTCAAAAAATGATGGACGAAAAATTTTCTATTTTGGATACGATCCGTAAGGAATCAGCTAACCATGAAGTAGCCATTACGTTAAGTATGGGGATTGCTTATGGGGGGCCAACATTAGATCAAACCGGGACCACGGCTCAAACAAACCTAGATACAGCTTTAGTACGTGGCGGCGATCAAGTGGTTGTAAAAGAAGCCAAAGATGAAGCGAAGCCGTTATTTTTTGGTGGAAAAACGGCAGTAACGACGAAACGTTCCCAAGTACGTTCTCGTGCAATGAGCATGGCAATTAAGGGAATTATTGCGGAATCTGCTGACATCTATATTATGGGCCATCGTTATCCAGATATGGATGCGTTAGGTTCAGCATTTGGTGTTGCTCGTTTAGCTTCGTTTAATAATCGAAAAGCGTGGATTGTTTTAGATGAAAATGAAATCATTCCCGATGTCAAAAGAGTGTTAGAGGCGATTAAAGAGTACCCAGAATTAGAAGAGCGCATTATTAGTCCTAAAGAGGCCATGAAGCGCAAGAAAGAAAGTAGCTTATTAGTTATGGTAGATTACCATAAACCGTCTCTATCGATCTCACAAGAGCTCTATGAGCGTTTTGATAAAGTGGTAATCATTGATCACCATCGACGAGGAGACGAATTTCCAGCAAAACCCTTGCTTTCTTATATTGAATCTTCTGCCTCTTCTGCTTCAGAATTAGTCACAGAATTGATCGAATACCAAAGTAATAGCGCAAATAAACTGCAGGCCTTTGAAGCAACCATGATGTTGGCGGGAATTGTGGTTGATACGAAAAGTTTCAATACACGAACGACGGCGCGAACATTTGATGTGGCTAGTTATTTACGAACTTGTGGAGCAGACTCATCTTTAGTACAATATCTATTAAGTTCTGATCTTACAAGCTATCTGGAAATGAACAACTTAATCTCTAAAAGCGAATATGTCACAAAAGATACCGTCGTTGTTGCAGGGAGTGAAGACAAAGAATATGATAGTGTCACAGCTGCCAAAACAGCGGACACATTACTTTCTATGGCAGGGATTAATGCAGCATTTGTCATTACCAAGCGGACGGATCAACAGATTGGGATTAGTGCTCGGAGTAATGGTTCAATTAATGTCCAAATTATTATGGAAAATTTAGGTGGTGGCGGTCACTTTACTAATGCGGCAGTACAATTATCAAACGTAACAGTAGCAGAAGTAAAAGAGCAACTACTTGATGTAATTCGTCAAAATATTAATGAAATGTATGAACAGGAGTGAAGGAAATGAAAGTCATTTTTTTACAAGACGTTAAAGGAAAAGGAAAAAAAGGGGACGTAAAAGAAGTGCCAACTGGTTACGCCCAAAACTTTTTAATTAAAAATGGTTATGCGAAAGAAGCCAATAAAGGGAGCATGAGTGCGTTAGCGGGTCAAAAGAAAGCCCAAGAAAAACATGAAGCAGAAGTTTTAGCACAAGCAAAAGAAATGCAAGCCTTTTTAGAAGATGAAAAGACTGTTGTAGAGATCAAGGCAAAAGCTGGAGAAGACAGCCGTTTATTTGGCTCAATTCCTTCAAAACAAATTGCAGAAGCCTTAAACAAACAATACAATGTAAAATTGGATAAACGCAAAATCGAATTAGCCAACCCAATTCGTTCTCTAGGTTACACTAACGTACCAGTCAAACTACATCATGAAGTTACAGCGAAAATTAAGGTTCATGTCGTAGCGGAATAATACAATCGATAAAAAAGAAGCCGATTTCTCCGGCTTCTTTTTTATGCAAAATAAATTACTCAAATTATTTTTATAATATTTAAAAATCAAATACACAACAATTTAAATTAACGAAAGTATTATATTTTTATTAATTGTATATTTTTAAAAATTGGAAAGTGAACTAAAAATAGAGAAATCAGCAGAGAAAAAATGTACTTTTTTTAATGAAATTGTGTTAAAATGGATAGACTAAATGAACCAGAAAGTAAGACATCGTGGGAGAGAACAAAATGAATGAATTATTGCAAGATAGGGTACCGCCACAAAATATTGAAGCGGAACAAGCCGTTTTAGGTTCTATTTTCTTAGATGCAGATGTGCTAATAGAAGCGATGGAATATGTGGAACCTAAAGATTTCTATCGTCGTAGTCATCAGTTGATTTTCCAAACGATGATGACCTTAAGCGACCGAAATGAAGCGATTGATGTGGTAACAATCAAAGATCGCCTAGAACAAGAGAATTTGTTAGAAGATGTTGGCGGACTAAGTTATCTGTCAGATTTAGCTTTAGCTGTACCGACAGCTGCCAATGTCATTTATTATGCAAAAATTGTTGAACAAAAATCGTTGCTGCGCAACTTAATCCAAACCGCTACAGAGATTGTAACTAAAGGCTTTGAGCAAGGTGAAGATGTTGAATCTATTTTGGATGATGCAGAACGAAGCATTTTAGAAGTCTCTGAAAAGCGGAATCGCAGTGGCTTTTTATCAATTTCAGATGTTCTAAATACAACTATTGCGAATATTGACCAATTATACCAAAATGATGAAGAGATTACTGGTTTACCTACAGGCTATCAAGCATTGGATAAAATGACTGCTGGCTTGCAAGCGGAAGAGCTAATCATTCTAGCGGCCCGTCCAGCGGTAGGGAAAACCGCTTTTGCATTAAATATTGCCCAAAATGTCGGCACCAAAACAGATAAAGCTGTCGCTATTTTTAGTTTAGAAATGGGGGCAGAGTCATTAGTGAACCGGATGCTTTGTGCAGAAGGATCCATTGAGGCCAGCCATTTAAGAACAGGGCAATTATCTGAAGAAGAATGGCAAAACTTAATTATTGCGATGGGTAGTTTGTCCCGTGCGAATATCTATATTGATGACACACCAGGGATTAAAATTACCGAAATTCGTGCGAAATGTCGTAAATTAGCACAAGAAAAAGGCAACCTAGGTCTAATTTTGATCGACTACCTACAATTGATTGAAGGAACTGGAAAAGAGAACCGCCAACAGGAGGTTTCTGATATTTCACGTCAATTAAAAAAATTAGCGAAAGAATTAAAAGTCCCGGTTATCGCTTTGTCACAGCTTTCTCGTGGCGTGGAACAACGTCAAGATAAACGTCCTGTGTTAAGTGATATTCGTGAATCAGGTTCCATTGAGCAAGATGCCGATATCGTTGCCTTTCTTTATCGTGATGATTACTATGATCGTGGTGAAGGAGAAGACGGCGATCATGAGCCACCAGAAGTTGACAATGTTGTAGAAGTCATCATTGAGAAAAACCGTAGTGGTGCGCGTGGAACGGTCGAATTACTTTTCATTAAAGAATATAATAAATTTTCTTCGCTTTCGCCGAGGACAGAATTTTAAAAAACGAACTCATTTTTTGAGTTCGTTTTTTTGCTTATTAAGGGATTAAAATCAGAGAGTAAAACACGAACAATATTCGTATATTTTATTATTTTACAAAAACATAACTAAAAATGTTCGTATTTTTGACAGAAACGCTTTTGATTGTGAAAGAATATTCGATTTTTACCCTTGAAAGGGACTGGTTTTACTGGTACAATGATTCAGGACAAAAAAATTATGAACGAGGTGTTCGAATGTCATCAGTAGTAGTTGTTGGAACGCAATGGGGCGACGAAGGTAAAGGAAAAATTACAGACTTTCTAAGTGAAAACGCAGAAGTGATCGCTCGTTACCAAGGCGGAGATAACGCCGGACATACCATTAAATTCGACGGCGTAACGTATAAATTACATTTAATTCCTTCAGGGATTTTCTATAAAGAAAAAATTAGTGTAATTGGTAACGGCGTAGTTGTGAATCCAAAATCTTTAGTAAAAGAATTAGCTTATTTAAAAGAAAATAATGTTGCCACTGATAATTTACGTATTTCAGATCGTGCCCATGTCATCTTGCCGTATCATATTAAATTGGATCAATTGCAAGAAGATGCGAAAGGTGAAAACAAGATTGGGACAACGATTAAAGGAATTGGCCCAGCCTACATGGATAAAGCAGCACGGGTGGGAATCCGTATCGCTGATTTATTGGATAAAGAAATTTTTGCGGAACGTTTGCAAATTAACTTAGAAGAAAAAAATCGTCAATTCGTTAAAATGTTTGATAGCGAAGCCATTGAATTTGATGATATTTTTGAAGAATACTATGAATACGGACAACAAATTAAACAATATGTTACAGATACTTCGGTTATTTTAAATGATGCATTAGATGCTGGAAAACGGGTTTTATTTGAAGGGGCACAAGGTGTCATGTTGGATATCGATCAAGGAACCTATCCATTTGTTACTTCCTCTAATCCAGTAGCTGGTGGCGTAACTATCGGTAGTGGCGTTGGTCCATCAAAAATTAATAAAGTGGTTGGTGTCTGCAAAGCGTACACTTCACGTGTCGGTGACGGCCCATTCCCAACAGAATTATTTGATGAAACAGGAGAAACCATTCGTCGTGTCGGTAAAGAATACGGAACAACAACAGGACGTCCGCGTCGTGTCGGTTGGTTTGATTCAGTAGTTATGCGTCATTCAAAACGTGTATCAGGGATTACAAACTTGTCATTAAACTCGATTGACGTGTTAAGTGGTTTAGAAACGGTGAAAATTTGTACAGCTTATGAACTTGATGGTGAATTAATTTATCATTATCCAGCAAGCTTGAAAGAATTAAGCCGCTGTAAACCAGTTTATGAAGAATTACCAGGTTGGTCTGAAGATATCACTGGTTGCAAAACTTTAGCCGATTTACCAGCTAATGCTCGTAACTACGTGCATCGGATTTCAGAATTAGTTGGTGTGCGCATTTCAACATTCTCTGTAGGTCCAGACCGTAACCAAACGAACGTTTTAGAAAGCGTTTGGGCACAAATTTAAGCAGATTTTTAAGGGAACGTAAAGGATGGCTTATGCCAGTTCAGCCTTTACGTTCTTTTTTAATTTTATATAAAAATGAAAAACTATGGTAAAATAAAAGAAAACATGAAGGGGGCAATTGTCCGTGAATTATCAATTAGTGACAGATTCTTGTTGTGACTTGCCGTATACATACTTAAAAGAAAACCAAGTACCTTTTATTAGCATGAATATTCAAATTGACGGGAAAGAATATCGCGATGATTTAGGCGAAACGTTTGATTATCAGAACTTCTTAACGGCCATTAAAAATGGAAGTATGCCCACTACCTCTCAAGTTAATGTAGGACGCTACAATGAATTTTTCCGTCCTTTTGTGGAGCAAGGGTTACCGGTGATTTATTTAGCTTTTTCATCTGGGTTAAGTGGCTCTTATCAAAGTGCGTTGCAATCAGTAGAGATGTTAAAAGAAGAATATGATAATGTAGAAATTCATATTATTGACACAAAAGCAGCTAGCTTAGGTCAAGGGATGTTAGTCCGAGAAGCCATTCGATTACAAACAGATGGTCATTCATTAGGAGAAGTTGTTGCCTATCTTGAAGAGCAAAAAATGAAACTTCACTCGTGGGTAACGGTAGATGATTTAAAACATTTAGAACGTGGCGGACGGATTTCTAAAACAGCGGCTGCACTTGGTGGCTTAATGAACATTAAACCAATTATTCGCGTGGATGCGGCAGGCAAACTAGCATCCGTTGGTAAAACTCGTGGACGAAACAAGTCCTTGCAAAAGATTGCGCAAGAAACGATTCAAGGCATTGTAGAGCCAATGAAACAAACACTGTTGATTGCATATGCAGGAACGAAAGATGACGCGGAAAAAGTCAAAGAATTAATTGAAAAAGAAATAGAAGTTAATGAGATACTGATTTATCCTCTAGGACCCACCATTACTAGTCATACCGGAATAGGTTGTATTGCTGTGTTTTCTTTTGGTGAAAAAAGAAAATAAAAAATAGAGAAGTCATTAAAAAATGACTTCTCTATTTTTTTAATAATCTGAACTGAATAAAACGTCCATTTGTTTTTGAATTTCTGGGTTTTCCAAGAATTCGTCATAGGTTGTTTCTGCCCGATCAATGACCCCTTTATCAGAAACAGCAATAATTCGGTTCGCTAATGTTTGGATAAATTGGTGGTCATGTGAAGCAAAAAGAATTGAACCAGTGAAAGCCATCAACCCATCATTTAACGCAGTGATTGATTCTAAGTCTAAGTGGTTCGTTGGATCATCTAAAACTAAGACATTGGCTTTGGAAAGCATTAATTTTGAAAGCATGACACGCACTTTTTCGCCTCCGGAAAGAACATTGACTGGTTTTAGTACCTCTTCACCAGAGAATAACATCCGACCTAAGAAACTACGTAAGAACGTATTGTCATCTTCTTCTTTACCAGCAAATTGACGTAACCAATCTAAAATGGTTAATGGCTCTTCAAAGTCTTTGCTGTTGTCTTTTGGTAAATAAGCTTGGCTAGTTGTAACGCCCCAACGAACAGAACCTGTATCGGGAGTAATTTCGCCCATAATCACTTTGAATAACGTAGTCGTTGTAATATCTGAGTCAGCGATGAATGCCACTTTATCATCTTTTGTTAAGTTGAACGAGATATTATCTAAGATTTTTTTGCCATCAATCGTTACAGAGACATTTTCAACTTGTAATAAGTCATTGCCGATTTCACGTTCTGGTGTAAAACCAACGAATGGATAACGACGAGAGGAAGGTTGAATATCATCTAAGGTAATTTTATCTAACATTTTTTTACGAGACGTTGCTTGTTTTGATTTTGAGGCATTGGCGCTAAAACGAGCGATAAAGTCTTGTAATTCTTTGATTTGTTCTTCTTTTTTGGCATTAGATTGTGCTTGCAATTTTGTCGCTAGTTGGCTTGATTCCAACCAGAAATCATAGTTACCAACGTAAAGTTTGATTTTACTAAAGTCTAAATCTGCCATGTGAGTGCAGACTTTGTTTAGGAAATGACGGTCATGGGAAACCACGATAACGGTATTTTCAAAGTTGATTAAAAATTCTTCTAACCAATTGATTGAGCGGGTGTCTAAACCATTTGTCGGCTCGTCTAATAGTAAGACATCTGGTTTACCAAAAAGAGATTGAGCTAATAATACTTTGACTTTTTGACCAGCTGTTAATTCGCTCATTTTTTGATCATGTAATTCTTCTGGAATGTTTAGCCCTTGGAGTAAAACAGCTGCTTCAGGTTCTGCTTCCCAACCGTCAAGTTCAGCAAATTCGCCTTCTAGTTCTGCGGCACGAATCCCATCTTCATCTGAAAAATCTTCTTTCATATAGATAGCATCTTTTTCTTTCATTACTTCGTAAAGACGTTTATGTCCCATAATTACAGTTTCTAAAACAGTGTAGTCTTCGTAGTCAAAGTGATTTTGTTTCAGCGTTGCTAGTCGCTCATTAGGACCCATTGAAACCACGCCAGTTGTCGGTTGAATCTCACCTGATAAAATTTTAAGAAACGTTGATTTTCCTGCACCGTTTGCGCCGATTAAGCCGTAACAGTTGCCAGGAGTAAATTTAATATTCACTTCTTCAAAAAGTTTACGATCTGGAAATTGTAAACTTACATCATTAACAGTAATCAATTGTTTTCCTCGCTTTTAATATATTCTTGAACCTCTCTGCATTATATCGGCTACAGAACCTTTTTTCAAGGAGTTTCAATCTTTTTACAGAAACGAATAAAAAGGTGGGTTTTTTATAGAAAAAAGGCGCTTTTTTAAAATGTTTCATGTGAAACAGAATTTTTTTTCATGAAAGGGTTTTTAGTGTATTTTTTTAATGATACACTGTATCATGTAAATTAATTAGTGTATCGATTAAAGGAGCCATCAAAAATGAAGCGGATTGAAAAAATCTATCAATATGTTAAAGAGCAAACGAAGAATTTAACGCCAATGACCTTAACAAGTGATGCGGGAGTCACGACACAAGAAATTTCAGAACGTTTAAACATTCAGCGGACCAATGCTAGTAAAGATTTGAATCAACTGGTTCGTGAAGGGCGCTTGAAAAAATTATCTGGTCGACCAGTAAAATATGTCGCGCAGGTGGCGTTTCAGCATCGACCATTAACCAAGCCAGTTAAAAGTTATCGGGAAAAATCAATGGATCACTCCACAAAAACTTTTATCGAACCATTGGTTGAACCAGTAGTCACGACCAGCAAAACCCCAGAAGTTGAAGATATTTTCAAAAAAATTATCGGTTCAGCTGGAAGCATGAAAACGCCGGTTGAACAAGCCAAAGCAGCGATTTTATATCCGCCAAAAGGCTTGAATTGTTTAATTACTGGACCAACAGGTTCTGGGAAAACTTATTTTGCTCATGCCATGTTTCAATTTGCGAAGCTGAACCAAATTGTGGCCAAAGAAAAAGAGTTTGTGGTATTTAACTGTGCAGACTATGCGCATAATCCAGAACTTTTGATGTCGCATTTATTTGGGTATGTAGAAGGGGCCTTCACAGGCGCTACGAAAGCGAAAGAAGGGATTATTGATGAAGCAGATGGCAGCATTCTGTTTTTAGATGAAGTACATCGGTTACCACCCGAAGGACAAGAAATGATTTTTTATTTTATGGATCACGGCGTGTACGCGCGTTTAGGTGAAACAGTGAAATCACATCATGCGGATGTTCGGATTATTTGTGCTACGACGGAGAATCCTACTTCTTCTTTATTGAATACTTTTGTGCGACGCATTCCGATTATCATTCAATTACCGAACTTTAGTGACCGTCCTGCGAAAGAAAAAATTGACCTCCTAAAAGTGATGGTTTCAATGGAAGCAGCGCGGATTCAACGGCGAATCTCTTTGTCAGAAGATGTGGTCAAAGCGTTAATCGGAAGTGTTTCTTATGGAAATGTCGGTCAGCTAAAATCGAATGTGCAACTTGTGACTGCGCGAGGGTTCCTTAATCAGATGGAACAAGAGGAATTAATGATTACGATGGACGAATTAACGGACAATATTAAAGAAGGCATTATGCAACTTGCCAGTAATCGAGAAGTATTGTCGGAGTTATCGAAATATCTGGAACCGCAATTAGTGGTATCACCAAATGAATCTTTAGTAGCTATTCAGTCAGATGCCTATGAATTGCCTTACAATCTATATGAGATTATTGGAGATAAAGCGGCTCTCTTAAAAGCAGATGGCTTGGACCAAGAACTAATTAATAATTTTATTACAACGGATATCAATGTTCATTTAAAATCTTTCTACAAAGATTATGGATTCACCTTTGATACAGAAAATAAATTGGCCGAAATTGTGGACCAACGAATTATTGATGTCACTAAGAAAATTTATAATTTTGCAGCGAAGCGGTTATCGTATTCGTTTCAACCCAACTTTATTTATGCAATGAGTTTACACATTAGTTCTTTCTTGAAACGCATCCAATTAGGCAAAGATCCTAAGCATCCTTTAAATGAAAGTATTCGAAATATGGTTTTAGATTATCCAACAGAGTTTGAAACAGCGAAAGAAATTAAAAATATTATTGAAAGTAGTTATCAGATGGAGATTCCTGAATCTGAAAGTTACTATTTAGCTGTTTTGCTCATTTCTTTAAGAGAAAATCCTGAGGCTGGCCGGATTGGCATTGTCGTGGCTGCGCACGGAAATAGTACCGCTAGCAGTATGGTACAAGTGGTTTCTCAATTGTTAAATGTTGATAATTTGAAGGCTGTGGATATGCCGTTAGATATGCCACCGAAAGAAGCTTTGCGTAAAATCGTTGAAGCAGTTGGTGAAGTGAATGAAGAAAATGGCGTACTATTATTGGTGGACATGGGTTCATTAAGTACGTTTTCAGAAGAAATTGTACGCCAGACAGGCATTGATGTGCGGACAGTAGACATGGTGACCACGCCAATTGTGCTTGAAGCGGCCCGCAAAACCGCATTAATTGATACGCAATTGGAAACACTTCACGAGTCTTTAAAAAACTTTCATGGCTATGCCGATATTCGCCAAAGTGAAACGAAACAAATCATTGAAAATTGGAAAACAAGAGCAATTATTGCTATCTGCGCTTCTGGAGAAGGAACTGCGCGCCGAATGAAAGAGCTTATTGAGGAAGCTGTCTTGCCACAAATAGACTGGCATTTAGAAGTGATTCCTTTGTCCATTATAAATATGAAAGAAGTCTTGCCTAAAATTCAAGAAGACTATGAAATTATTGCGACAACTGGGATTACCAATCCCAAAATTGGAGTTCCTTATATTTCCATGGAAAATTTCTTTTCCGGTGAAGCAGAAAAAATTATTCAGCAATTACTAGCAGAGCGGAAAGAAGAAGTAATGAATAAGCCGTTGGACGAAGCGGCAGCAAAAGAAATTTGTCTCAAATATATGGAGCAAAGTTTCACTTTTATTAATGGAAAAAAAATCATTGATCTGTTGTGGTCATTCGCTAAAAATATCCAAACCCAATTAGCGATGCCAGAAGAGTACACATTTTACATCAATTTGATTATGCACACATCGGGCATGTTGGAGCGTATTTTACGGAATGATACACTGACGGTTTCAGAAAAGGAACTTGGTCGATTGGTTCAAGAACCAATTTATCCAGTGATTGTGGCCTCAATTGAGACTATGGAAGAAGCTCTTAATATGGATATTCCAGCAGAAGAAGTTTATTTTATCGCACAGTTAGTCAAAAATGCCCAGTGTATCGAAGATAAAATCACCGAAATTGATACACTAGATTAATACAGAAAAATAGATACACTATTTATTAGTGTATCTATTTTTTAATTTTCTTAAAAAAACCTATAATTTTCTAGGTTTCGAACCGATACACTAAAGTTGGCACGAAACTTGCTTATAATAAGGTGTCCCTTTTTACCTAAAATTTTTAAGTAAAAAGACAAAGGTCCTAACCTTTAAAAATGAATTTAAAGGAGCATTCCCGATGGTAATGGATATTCGTTTAGCTCGAATTGATGATCGATTAATTCATGGCCAAGTAGCAACTGTTTGGGCAAAATTGACGAACATTAATCGCATTTTAGTGGTTAGTGATTCCGTTGCTCATGACAATTTGAGAAAAGCCTTGTTGGTCCAAGCTGCTCCACCTGGTGTCAAAGTAAATGTCATCACTGTTCAAAAAATGATTGATGTTTACCCTGATCCTCGTTTTGATTCGTTTCGAGCCATGTTGTTATTCACTAATCCTTTGGACGTGAAACGAGTGGTCGAAGGCGGTGTACAACTAACTTCTGTGAATATTGGCGGAATGAGTTTCAGCACAGGCAAGCGAATGATTACGAATGCAGTCGCAGTGGATGCCAACGATTTAAAAGCATTTCTGTTTTTAAATGAACAAGGTATTGAATTGGAAATTCGAAAAGTCGCAGCAGACAGCCAAGTGAATTTGATGGATTTACTGAAAAAAGAGCGTAGCAAAGAAAATAACGCCAGCTGACGTTTATTTTTACAGACGAAAGACATTGAAAGGATGTGGTGGCCTAGGACCAACATCATTGCTTCATGAACTGTATTGATAAAGGCAAGTGCTGATGTTGAAAAAAATCAAGAACTATTGAAATTTTTTCATTTATTTTTGTCAGAATCTGATTTATCTGATTTTTTTCAAAAAGTGAAAGCGTTTAGCAGTACAACCATGAAAAAAAACATCAATTATACAGGAGGTATAAAAATGGTAGGAATTATCCTAGCAAGTCACGGTGAATTTGCTGAAGGGATCTTGCAATCTGGTGCAATGATCTTTGGCGAACAAGAAAATGTAAAAGCAGTTACGTTAATGCCTAGCGAAGGTCCCGATGATGTAAAAGCAAAAATGCAAGAAGCCATTGCATCGTTTGACAATCAAGACGAAGTACTATTTTTAGTTGACCTATGGGGAGGAACACCATTTAACCAAGCGAACTCATTGTTAGAAGATCATAAAGACAAATGGGCAATCGTTGCAGGTATGAACTTACCAATGGTTATTGAAGCATATGCTTCTCGTTTCTCTATGGAATCAGCACAAGAAATTGCGACACACATTCTTGAAACAGCAAAAGATGGTGTCAAAGTTAAACCAGAAGAGTTACAACCAGCAGAAGCACCAAAAGCTGCTACGACAGAAGATGCACAGCCAAAAGGTTCGTTACCACCAGGTACAGTTGTTGGCGATGGCAAAATTAAATTTGTGCTAGCACGTATTGATTCACGTTTATTACATGGTCAAGTAGCAACAGCTTGGACAAAAGCAACACAACCAAACAGAATTATTGTTGTTTCTGATGCCGTTGCAAAAGATGACTTACGTAAGAAATTAATCGAACAAGCAGCTCCTCCAGGAGTAAAAGCCAATGTTATTCCAATCAGTAAAATGATTGAAGTAGCGAAAGATCCACGTTTTGGCAATACAAAAGCATTATTATTATTTGAAAATCCTGAAGACGTCTTAAAAGTGGTTGAAGGCGGCGTAGAAATCCCAGAAGTAAACGTTGGTTCAATGGCTCACTCTGTTGGAAAAGTCGTTGTAAGCAAAGTATTATCAATGGGTCAAGAAGACGTTGATACGTTTGATGAATTAAAAGCCAAAGGCATCAAATTTGATGTGCGTAAAGTGCCAAATGATTCAAAAGCGAATATGGACGAAATTTTGAAAAAAGCAAAAAATGAGTTAGCAAACGCGTAACTCGCCAAATACAAATCAAAATAGGAGGCTTATCATGTCTGTTATATCAATTATTTTAGTTTTACTCGTTGCCTTTCTAGCTGGTATGGAAGGGATTTTGGATGAGTTCCAATTCCACCAACCGTTAGTAGCATGTACATTAATCGGATTAGTTACTGGTAATTTAGAAGCCGGAATTGTTTTAGGTGGTACTTTACAAATGATCGCGTTAGGTTGGGCGAACATCGGGGCTGCCGTTGCGCCGGATGCCGCTTTAGCATCTGTTGCCTCAGCAATTATTTTAGTTTTAGGTGGCCAAGGTGTTAAAGGTGTTCCTTCAGCGATTGCTATCGCAGTTCCTTTAGCGGTTGCAGGTTTGTTCTTAACAATGATCGTTCGGACAGTTGCGGTGCCAATCGTTCACATGATGGACGCGGCTGCTGAAAAAGGCAACATTAAACAAGTTGAAATGTTACACATTTTCGCTGTATGTTTACAAGGTATTCGTATTGCGATTCCAGCAGGTGCGTTACTATTCATTCCTGCTGACACTGTTCGTAATTTCTTAGAATCAATGCCAGCTTGGTTAACTGATGGTATGGCTATCGGTGGTGGTATGGTCGTTGCCGTAGGTTATGCATTAGTAATCAACATGATGGCAACAAAAGAAGTATGGCCATTCTTCATTATCGGTTTCGTAGTCGCAGCGATTTCTCAATTAACATTAATCGCATTAGGTGCTTTAGGTGTCGCTTTAGCTCTTATTTACTTGAACTTATCTAAAATGGGCGGTTCTTCTAACTCAAATGGCGGAGGCAACTCTGGCGACCCATTAGGCGATATTTTAAACGACTACTAATTCTGAAGGAGGAGCAAAGAAAATGGCAGAAAAAATTCAATTAACTAAAAAAGATCGTTTAGCTGTAGCTTGGCGTTCAACATTTATCCAAGGTTCTTGGAACTATGAACGTATGCAAAACGGCGGCTGGGCATTCTCAATGATTCCAGCAATCAAAAAATTATATAAAACGAAAGAAGAACGTTCAGCGGCGTTAAAACGTCACTTAGAATTCTTTAATACACACCCATACATTGCCTCACCAATTCTTGGTGTAACATTAGCTTTGGAAGAAGAACGTGCCAATGGCGCACCAGTTGATGACGTAGCGATTCAAGGGGTTAAAGTTGGGATGATGGGTCCTTTAGCCGGTGTCGGTGACCCAGTTTTCTGGTTTACTGTTCGTCCAATGTTAGGAGCTTTAGGTGCTTCCTTAGCAATGGGTGGTAACATCTTAGGCCCAATCTTATTCTTCGTTGCTTGGAACTTAATTCGTTGGTCATTCATGTGGTATACACAAGAGTTTGGTTACAAAGCAGGTTCTAAAATTACTGATGACCTTTCAGGTGGTTTACTACAAGATATTACAAAAGGTGCTTCTATTTTAGGGATGTTCGTACTGGCCGCATTGGTTCAACGTTGGGTATCGATTAAGTTCTTACCAATTGTTTCACAAGTTAAGTTAGACAAAGGTGCTTATATCGAGTGGGATAAACTTCCTGCTGGCGGTGAAGGAATGCATAAAGCCTTTGAACAAGTGAACCAAGGCTTGGCGCTTTCACCAACGAAAGTTACTACTTTACAAGATAACTTAGATCAATTGATTCCAGGTCTAGCACCATTACTACTTACATTCTTATGTATGTGGTTATTGAAGAAAAAAGTTAGCCCAATCGTTATCATTCTTGGTTTATTCGTAGTCGGCGTAGTCGGCCACTTAATCGGCTTATTATAAGAATGACGAGGTAAGTTTATTACTTCTAATCAAAAAAAGCGGAAGAGAAGTCGAGAAACTTTTCTTCCGCTTTTTTAAACAAAGATGTAATTTTGTTTGTTTCGATCAGGAAAGAAACGTATAATAAAGAGGAATTAGTCGAATGAAATGGAGCAGATAACATGGTACAATCATTAAACACAAAAGTTGATTTAGTTATAGATGCGACGGCATTTACAGGATTAACAGATTATGGACAAATTATGATAGGTGACCGCGGGTTTGAATTTTACCATGCCAAAGATCCACGTAAGTTTATCCAAATTCCGTGGGAAGAAGTCGATTACGTGTTGGCTTCAGTAATGTTCAAAGGAAAATGGATTCCTCGTTATGCGATTCAAACCAAGAAAAATGGGACGTATACGTTTGCTTCAAAAGAGCCGAAGCGAGTGTTACGAGCTATTCGTGAATATGTTGACCCAGATCATATGGTCCAATCTTTGAGTTTCTTTGATGTCATAAAAAGAGGGATTCTCTCGATTGGGAAAAAGAAAAAATAATTTATAACTGTTACTTTTTTATAAACTAGATGAAAAAGTAACGGTTTTTTTTGCGGGAAAACGAGGGACTTATTTATACAAAAAAGGCACAATTGTGCACCAAAAAAGAGACAATCAAGTGATACGTTGTTTTTAATGGAGTTATCATTGAAATGGTTTTCAGAAAGCACGATGAAAATATTTGACACCTTGTAAAATAGTAGTAACATAATAAGTGTAATAAATTATTTTATAGAGGAGTGAGTGTCATGGAACAACGACAACATCATGGAATGGACTGGGGTTCATTAGTATTAGGAATTCTATTTGTTCTGACTGCATTAATTTCTTTCCAAAATCCTGCCGGTAATTTAATTGCCATTGTGATGGTTTTTGCGATTTTTGCTATTATTAAAGGGATTTTCGAAATTTTTGTACGTAATCGTATGAAAGAATTGCTAGGCTACAAAGCTTATGCACCAATCATCTTAGGGATTATTGATATCCTAATTGGTGTTTACTTATTGTTTAACTTAAATATTGGTGTCGCTGTGTTACCATTTGTTTTTGCAATTTGGTTTTTATTCGACTCAATTTTCGGCTTATTTACTTTAGATTTTGCTAAACGAGTAAGCACAGGTTACTTCTGGTTCACATTAATTGTTGACGTTTTAGGGATTATCTTAGGTGTAATGTTATTATTTAATCCATTGTCTTCAGCACTAACTTTAAGCTTCTTAGTTGGCTTCTACTTTATGATGTTTGGTATTAGTAATATTGTATATGCTTTTAGATAAAAGAAGTAAAAAAACAGGTTTTCCGAAAAGGAAAACCTGTTTTTTTAATAACGACGGTGGCAGTTGCCATTATTTCCCGAAATTGTTCGAACAAGCCACACGATAATCGCTACGGGAACTAAAATTTTTACTGCTAGCCACAATAAGCTTCCCACGATACCGACAACGGCACTAAAGAGTGAACCGACAACTAAAAATAAAAGGACCACTAAAAGAATATTTATAAACATTGGTCGTTGATTATTCATACGTACTACCTCCAAATTTTTCCTGTTTTCTATATACAGAGTATAGCAAGAACGCGCAACAAGTACCTCCATCGGAAGGCTGATTTTTTTCTCTGGCGAATGATGGAGCCGCTGTTGGTTATTTTGGACTTTCTTATTGAAATAATCAGAATATTCTGGTGTATAATTATAAAAAAGGATTTAAAGTGAGGGATTGGATGTCGACTGAAGGATTAATCGCTTTGTTAGAAAAGAAACGAAATGATTTAAGTAAAATTGAAAATCAAGTACTGGATTATATTTTGACGCATATGACGGAAATTAGTTCACAAACCATTTATGAAGTGGCACAGGCGTTGTTCGTCTCAACAGCCACTATTTCTCGAACAGCAAAACACTTAGGTTATCGAGGCTTCCAAGAATTAAAATACGCGATCGTCCAATCGGTGCAGAGCGAGAGCACAGAAAGCGATAGTCGTAGTTTTCAAGCTATTACACAACAGTTGATCGCCAATGTGCAAGACAGTTTTCAACAAATGGATGAAGCCAAAGTCGCGGAAATGCTTAAAATGATTGAGCGTGCGAATACGATTGAAGTGTTCGGTGTTGGTGGCAGTTTTCCTATTTGTACTGATTTTGCACGAAAGCTAACATTTTTAGGAAAAAAAGCCTATGCACGATCTGATTGGGATGAACAAGCGGCAGCAGTTAAGAATCTGGATGGACAGGATTTAGCCATTTTTGTCAGTTATACAGGAGAAACTAAGGGGATTTTAGCGTATGCACGTGTAGCGCAGGAACAGCAAGTGCCGATGATTAGTTTGATTTCGACTAAAGGAAGCACCTTGGAAAAATTGTCGACGACGACGTTATTTGCCAAAGGGACGACACGTTATCATCAGCGCGTGGATTTAAGTTCAAGAATTGCTGTCATTTGTTTGTTCGATACGGTTTTATTAATGTACGCAGAGGCAAAGCAACCGCGGTAATTTTATGCAACACCATACTAAATGATGTAAGGGGATACATAAAGAGTGTAGCCTCTTTTTTCTTTGTTTTGGGCTAGTTATAATGAGGGCAATGAATGTAAACGCAATCATTTTTAGTTTTGTAAAGAATGAATGGAGGAGTTAAGAAATGGCAGTAAAGAAAAAGAAAGCGACTTTCTGGGAGTTTTTCCAAGGATTAGGTAAAACGTTTATGTTGCCAGTGGCTTTATTAGCTTTTATGGGGATTTTGTTGGGATTAGGAAGTTCTTTTTCCAGTGAATCCATGATTGAAACGATCCCGTTTTTAGGAAAGCCCGCAGTGAAAATTATTTTCCAATTTATGTCGACAATTGGTGGTTTTGCGTTTGCCTATTTACCTGTCATGTTTGCAATGGCCATTCCGTTGGGGTTAGTTCGGAAAGAAAAAGGAATTGCTGCGTTTTCAGGTTTCGTAGGCTATACGGTGATGAATTTAGCGATTAATTTCTATTTAGTGCAGACGAATCGCCTCGTGGATCCTGAGCAGTTGCGGGAAGCCGGCCAAGGAATGGTTTTTGGGATTCAAACGATTGAAATGGGCGTTCTTGGTGGAATTATCGCTGGGCTTATTGTCTATAAGTTGCATAATCGATTTTATACGGTGCAACTACCAGATAGTTTTGCCTTCTTTTCTGGTGCACGGTTTGTGCCAATTATTACTTCATTAGTGATGGCCTTCGTGGGCTTAGTAATTCCGTTAGTTTGGCCACTTTTCGCGCTAATGATTATGGCGATTGGCCAACTTATCCAACGTTCTGGTATTTTTGGGCCTTTTCTGTTTGGGTCAGGGGAACGTCTACTGTTACCGTTTGGGTTGCATCATATTTTGGTTTCCATGATTCGTTTTACTGAAGCAGGGGGTTCAGCGGTGGTGGCTGGCAAAGAAGTGTTTGGTGCGTTAAATATTTTCTATGCAGAATTGCAAAATAATTTACCGATTTCACCAAGCGCAACAGCTTTCTTGTCACAAGGGAAAATGCCGACCTTTATTTTTGGCTTACCAGCGGCGGCACTTGCGATGTATCATACTGCAGCTCCGGCGAATCGACATAAGATTAAAGGCTTACTCCTTTCGGGTGTAATTGCTACGGCTATCACTGGCATTACAGAACCAATTGAATTTTTATTCTTATTTATTAGTCCATTATTATGGCTGTTTCATGTCATTATGACTGGTCTAGGTTTCATGGTAATGGCTTTATTGGGTGTTGTGATTGGAAACACTGATGGCGGGCTACTGGACTTTGTTATTTTTGGCTTGTTACAAGGAACTTATACAAAATGGTGGTGGGTTCTCATTGTCGGCGCTATCTGGTTTGTTGTTTATTATTTCGTCTTTAAAACAGTCATTGTAACCTTTGATTTAAAAACACCTGGACGAGACAAGGTCTTAGATGAGACTGAATATACCGATCAAGAAGTTCAATATAAGAAAACGGGTGGCTATGATGCGCCTGGGATTTTAGCGGCTTTGGGTGGGCAAGAGAATATTCAAGCTATTGATAATTGCATTACGCGTTTACGTTTAGTGTTAGCAGATGCTAATAAAGTAGATGATGACAAATTAAAGCAATTAGGGGCTTTAGGCGTCGTGCATTTAGATGCGCAGAATGTGCAAGTGATTATCGGAACCAAAGTGACAACGGTCCGTAATCAATTAGAGATGATTTTAGGTTAGAAAAAAGACAGAAGGTGAAGAGTGTGTCGTTTGATAAAGCAATTGATCGACGAGGAACGTATTGTACACAGTGGGATTTTGTAGAAGATCGATTTGGGGAAGCGGACTTGCTTCCCTTCACTATTTCCGATACGGATTTTGCTGTGCCAGAGGCAGTTCTGGCAACATTACAGGAGCGTTTGAAACATCCCGTATTTGGCTATACGAGGTGGAACCATCCACAATTAAAAGAAGCAATTCAAACGTGGTACCAGACAAGATTCCAGACGAAGATTGAAGAACACTGGATTATGTATACCCCGACCGTTATCTATGGGATTTCTGCGTTGATCCAATTATTAACTAATGAAGGGGAGGGCATTATTTTACAAACACCTGCGTATGATGCATTTTTTAAAGTTATTCAGGAAAATAAGCGGCAAGTAGTGGCAAATGAACTGCTTTATCAAGAGAAGCGCTACAGCATTGATTTTATTGATTTAGAAAAAAAACTAGCGCAACCAGAAAATCGCTGTTTGCTTTTATGTTCCCCGCATAATCCAACAGGACGTGTTTGGGAGCAATGGGAATTAGAGCGAATGGTTTCATTGTGCCAACAGTATGATGTGTTTTTACTTTCTGATGAAATTCATATGGATATCGTTAATAAAGGCCAAGTTCATCGACCAATTACGCAATTTGGTTATAAAAAATCTGCCATTATTACCAGTGGCACGAAAACCTTTAATTTTCCAGGGCTGATTTTTGCTTACGCCCTAATTCCAGATAACGAATTACGTGACGCTTTTCAGCTCAAATTAAAAAATGCCGATGGTTTATCATCAACAAGTATTTTGGGAATGCTAGCAACCATGACGGCCTATCAAAAATGTGGTACTTGGGTTGACGAGTTGAATGATTATTTAGCGGAGAACCAACGTTACGTGAAAGATTTTTTACAGACATATTTGCCAAAAATTAAAGTGACGGAGCTGGAAGCCACTTACTTAATGTGGTTGGACGTATCAGCGGCAGTTCCAGATGTGGCCCGCTTACAAGAGGCTTTAGTTTCTGTGGGGAAAGTCGCCATTATGGACGGCTCGATTTATGGCGGTAATGGACAACGATTTTTACGGTTAAATATTGGCTGTTCGCAAGCAAAACTACACGAAGGACTTGAAAGGATGCGCCAAGGTTTTGAAGCTGTTTTACAAAAGGATGGCACAGCATCAGCGCTTGGGAATAATTGAGAAAAGATAGCATTCCGAAAATGGTTGCAGTACAATGGAAAAATAGAAACAAATAAAATAACAAAAAGTAACAACTTGTCATTTACTGGGGGAAAAGAAATGAAAACAATTAAAACAAAGCAAGCACCACAAGCAATTGGGCCATATTCACAAGCAAAAATTGTGAATGGTTTATTGATTACTTCTGGTCAGATTCCACTGGATCCTGAAACAGGCAAGGTGGTTGGTACAACGATTAAAGAACAAACCAATCAAGTACTGAAAAATATTCAAGGGATTTTAACAGAAGCTGGTAGTGATTTTGCTCATGTAGTCAAAACGACATGCTATTTACAAAATATGGCGGATTTCACGGCATTCAATGAAGTCTATGCTGAGTATTTTAGTGCGGAATATCCTGCACGCACAACGATTGAAATCTCTAAATTACCGATGGATGTGTTGGTGGAGATTGAGATTATCGCAGAAGTAGTGGCGTAAAAAATACAGTTAAAAGAGTGAGAAAAAAATCTAAGACGATTTTTTTCTCACTCTTTTTTTCAATAAAACAATACGATTCAGCCAAAATGTCTAGCCGTGCTGGAAAATTTTCAGCAAATAGGCTACCATGGAAGAAAATCGATAAAACGAAAGTTAAATGAATAGAAAAGAGATATGAAAGAGGCTATAAGATGAAAAAAAATATTAGCCAACTAACGCAGTGGTTGAAAGAACACAGTTTATTATTGAAACTAATTTTTCTTGGTTCTGTATTAGTTTTCGTGGCTAACCAAGTGACACATATCGCTCAAGGCATGACCTGGGCGGATATTTTTTCCACGATGGAACAACAAAGTACGGGGCGTTTAATTGGTATGGTCTTGGCAGGACTATTTGGGGTTATTCCGATGCTCCTTTATGACTATGTAGTCGTTAAATTATTGGAAAAAGAAGGTAAGCCACCAATGAAACGAATGGATTGGTTAACTTCGGCTTGGGTCACTAATACCATTAATAACTTAGCGGGTTTTGGCGGCGTGGTTGGGGCAACGCTACGGATTAATTTTTACGGAAAAGATGTACCGCGGGGCAAGGTTGTAGCAACGGTCTCAAAAGTTGCTCTGTTCTTGATTTCAGGGTTATCTATTTTATCTTTTGTGGCGTTTGTTGATTTATTTTTTATTCGAACCCAAAATGTTTTTCGTGAATATTGGGTTTGGTTATTATTGGGCAGTCTGATTGCGCCAGCGCTCTGGTTTTTCACGTATTTAAAACGGCGAACATTGTTTAAAACATTTTTTCCAAAAGCGGTACTCCTATTATTCGGCGCTTCATTAGGTCAATGGCTAGGGGGGATGTTTGCTTTCTTAATGATAGGTCGCTTGATGCAGGTGCCAGTTTCGATGGTTTCTGTTTATCCAATGTTTGTTATCGCTACGTTAATCGGGATGTTAACCATGGTTCCTGGTGGTATGGGAACGTTTGATGTCTTAATGATTTTGGGCTTATCACAATTAGGGATTGATCGATCACAAGCGGTCGTCTGGTTGTTGTATTATCGTTTGTTTTATTATGTGACGCCTTTTATGACAGGAGTTATTTTGTTCTTGCAACAAGCAGGCATGAAAGTTAATCAATTTTTTGATAATTTACCTCGGTTATTTTCACAAAAAGTGGCGCATTTTATTTTGGTGGCGGCGTTATATTTTGCAGGAATTATGATGGTTCTATTGTCGACTGTGACGAATTTGTCGAATGTCAGTCGTTTATTCCAAGTGTTACTTCCCTTTTCTTTTAATTTTTTAGATCAGACATTGAATTTATTTGTAGGATTCTTGTTATTAGGTTTAGCTCGAGGCATTTCTATGAAAGTGAAAAAAGCTTATTGGCCTACAATTATTTTACTAGGATTTTGTATTGTAAATACGGTGGCACGAACGACTTCGTGGCAGTTGATTACTGTTTATGCTGTTATTTTATTGGCGGTTATTTTGGCTCGTAAAGAATTTTATCGTGAAAAGTTTGTTTATTCATGGGGCGCTTTAACGGTAGATAGTATTTTGTTTGGCTGCTTGTTTATCGGTTATGCGGTTGCTGGCTATTACGCCGCACGACCAGCTGGTGGCAATCAAGTTATCAATCATTTTTTGTTGTTTCCGTCAGATGATGTTTGGTTTAACGGATTGATTGGATTAAGTATTTCCTTGATTGGTTTATTCTTTTTGTATCAATATTTAGCCGAAACAACTGTTACTTTAGGTGAGGGGTTTGAGGAAGCGCGGTTGACACGCTTTTTGGAAAAATTTGGTGGCAACGAAGGCAGTCAATTTTTGTATTTAAAGGATTATGGTCATTTTTATTACCAAGAAGAAGGCGAAGATCAAGTACTTTTTGGGTTTCAAATGAAGTTTAATAAATGCTTTGTCTTGGCGGATCCGATTGGGCAACGAGAGAAATGGACAGCGGCGACACTGGCGTTTATGGATCAAGCTGATTTGTTAGGTTATCAATTAGTTTTTTATCGTATTTCGGAAGAATATGTTATGAATCTTCACGATTGCGGCTTTGAATTTATGAAAGTTGGGGAAGAAGGCTTGATTCAATTTGATGAGCCGTCAACAGTGAATCAAACAGCCTGGACGGAAACAGTGACTGAAAAAATAGCAGCGGAAGCAGCGGATTTTCAGTTTGAATTTTATCCCGAAACGATTAGTGATGCCTTATATCAAGAGTTAGAACGAGTTTCTGCGGACTGGTCACGGAATCAAAAAGAGCGCTACTTTATTGGTGGACGGTTGGATCCCGAGTACTTGAAATGCAGTAGCGTGGGCTTGGTGAGACAGAAACAAACGGTCATCGGTTTCATTACGGGAAAAGAAATGGAAAAAGGCAAAAGTATTTCTTATGATTTGTTACGTATTCGTTCAGACGCACCTGCTTTTACTAGAGAATATTTGTTCACTCATTTTATTGAAACCTATCAACAGCAGGGCTATCAATTAATTGATATTGGGATGGCGCCGTTGGCTAACGTAGGGGAGAGCAAGTACTCTTTCTTAAAAGAACGCTTTGTTAATATTTTTTACAAGTATAGTTATCAAATTTATGCGTTTCAAGATACACGCAAGCGCAAAGAACAATATGTCACTAGTTGGCAACCACGTTATTTTGCTTATCCTAAGCGGACCAGTGTCCTCTTTGCTTTTGTGCAACTTTCCTTGTTGATTACGAAAGGAAGACATCAAAGTGTTTCGCTTGTGGAAGAAGCAATGACTGAAATTTAAAAAAATCACGCGATGACTTAGCCATCGCGTGATTTTTTTATTTGTCTTCTTTTTTACGGTTTCGTCTAGCAGGAATCAAGGTTACGTAGGCAACGAAACCACCAGTACATAGAACGAATAACACGATGCCAGGAATCAATCCTTCTGGTAAATAAGAGAACTGAATAGTATGGGTTCCAGCGCTGACAGGAACGCTTAGAAAGGCATCTTTAAAGGCTTTTGGGGTAACTTTTTTGCCATCAATTTTGACACGCCAACCTTTGTCATAAGGAATTGTAGTGACGAGTACTTGATCTTTGTCGGCGGTAAAGGTACCTGAAGCAGAGCGTTTGCCAGTTGTTAAATCAACGCCTTTTTCTTGCACGGCGGAAATGGCTTTTTCAAATGCATTGGTATTTAAGCCAACTACTTGCGGCTGAACAAAACTTACTGCTTTGGTTCCATAAAAACTTACTTTGAAGTTAACGGTTGTATCTTTGGGATAGTAACCTAAGTTATAATATTGGCCAGTAATGCCAATTTGTGATTGCTGACTCGAGCCGTTCACGGTGACCGTTGCAGTGGAACTTTCCAATTGAGCAAAATCTGTTGGGAATAAACTCAAATAAGCTTGCGTATTGGCGGGCACATTGACTGTATAAGAAATCTCTTTGGCTACGTTATGTTGTTTCTCCGTAAAAGTTACGCCAGCTGTATTTTGCGTAATTGTCACGTTATTTTGAAGCGTCATCGTTGGTTGATAAAAGGTAAAATACCGTTCATTAGTATTGGCTAAAGCATTTAGTAAATTTGTTTGACTACCTAAATTATCATTGAGAGGTTGCCGAACATTGTAAATCTCTTTGTCTGCTAAAAATCCTAACGGCAAAGCATTTTCGTTACGATAAAGCTGATATTTACCAGCAGCTGCTTGTCGCTCAAAGCCGAATTTCATTGGATTGTTTTCAGCAATATTGTATTTAATGCCCATCAAAGCATCCATTAACAAGGTATTATTTTGGTAACGAATATTTAAATTCGTGCCTCGCGAGCGGAAACCTAAGGCGTTTAGGTATGTTGAAGAATGTCGGTTCCGTACGGAAGAAAACATGCTAATGCCACTGTAGCCATAGTTAATGCCGTCATTGGCCGAAACACCATTTAAATTTTCCAAGCGGTAAAAGGTATCATTTTCTTTTTTTGTTTGATCGACTAGATTTTTTAAGTCAGGATAAGGCTCAGAATACAAGCTGCGTGATGCGTAGTTCCAATCATCTAAAATACCAGTGACCATCGCTCGTGTATTAATGATTGCTTCACCAGAAACGAGCAGCAACAACAAAATCACTAAGTATTGCATAGGCGCTTTTTTCAATTGATAAAAAGCAATCCCGAAAAAGTATAATAGTAAAAAAGTTGCCGTTAATACGAAAGAGGTTAAAGTCACATACGTATAACTAGTAGCACCTTTTGTGCCCATTGCAAGAGCAAAAATTGCTAAAAGAATCAAAATCAAGCCGCTTAAGACGCCGAGATCATCCTTTTCAAATTTCTCCCAACCATAACCAGCAAGCAAAATAACTAGGAATGAAAAGAGGAAACTATAGCGAAAAAGAAACATGTTCGGCGCATGCATGCCGTGCCAGAATAAATTTAAGGGCGTGATGTAAAAGCTAGCAATCAATAGGACAAACAAACTGCCAAAAAGTAGTTTGTTTTTCAATGGAACTTCTTTCGTAACGAAATAGAAGAGACAAAAAATCAAAGGCAACAACCCAATGTAAATAAAAGGAATGGACCCATATTTGGTTGTATCGTAAACGCCAATCATATTTTTCATAATAATATCTAAAAAGGCAGTCGCTTCTGTTTTAAAGGTTGTAATTTCAGAAAGAGTTTCACCATTGGTTCGTAAATCTAAGACAGCAGGTAAGACCATAATCATGGATGCTCCACCAGCTAAAAGAGAAGTAGTAAAATACGCAACGATTCGAGATTTATATCGTTGCCAGTCTGTAAACGTTCGTGCAAAATAGTACAGGAAGGAAAACAACCCAATCATAAAGCCAAAATAATAATTTGTAATGAAAAGCAAGAAATAACTGACAAACAATAATGTCGGTTTTCGTTGGTCCATTAAACGATGAATTCCTAAAATTACGAGTGGCAGATAAATAAAGGCATCCAGCCACATAATTAATTCTGAATGGGCCACAATGAAGGACATTAGCGCATAAGACACACTTAAAGTCACATGGGACCATTTAGGAATCTTAAAGGTTTGTTTTGCCAAGAACCAAAAACTCAAGCCAGCACTCCCAATTTTCAACAACGTTAGGAAATAGAGCGCATCAGGCATGTTTTGATTGTTAAAGAAAAAGACGAGCGGCGTAAATAAGCCACCAAGATAATAGGAAATTAAGGACAAGTAGTTTAGTCCCAAAGAAGCATTCCACGTATAGAAAAGACTTTGTTTTCCATGAAGAACATTGTTAAAGCTTGCGTGAAAATTTGAAAATTGAGAAAAGGCATCGCTGGCTAAAACACTGCGACTACTTCCTGGATAAATCCCAATACTCAAATAGATAATTGCCATAATTAAAAATGGAATGAAGAAACTGGCTAACATATAAGGCCAGTTGTTTTTTAAAAACTGCCTACTTTTATTTTTCATAAATAACCTCACCTGATTTTTCGAAAGTACCTATAGTTTATCATACTCTTTATTTGATGTACCAATAGAAGAAAAACTTTAAAATTTTATTAGGATCCTAAGGGTGGAGTGAAGAAGAATTAGTAGTAAGAGATTAACATTCAAATGCTAAATCACCAGATTAAAACAACGAATATTCTCCGAAAAATTGCTGAAAACACCCTGTGGATAACTTTGTGCATAACTCTGTTGAAAACC
Organism: Enterococcus sp. DIV1328a; assembly: GCF_050536905.1. Classification (NCBI taxonomy): domain Bacteria; kingdom Bacillati; phylum Bacillota; class Bacilli; order Lactobacillales; family Enterococcaceae; genus Enterococcus; species Enterococcus sp. DIV1328a. The sequence goes on from NZ_CP172912.1 coordinate 37,424, forward strand.
ACAAAAAAGCTTTTTATCTCGGTTTATCCACAAGGATAAGTTTTCGAGTTGCTAAAAAAAATAGACGCAAGTTTAGAAGGCCTGCTTGCTAAAAGTAAAGGAATCCCTAAAGTTGAAAGAAGATGAAAACGTTATTAAAACAACGTTTTCATCTTATTTTTTCTAGAATTTACAAAGATTTAATGTCGAACAAATAAGCACTGTGGAAAAGTTTTTTGGAAAAAATAGGAAATTTCATCCACAAAGTTTTCTGTGGAGAATTTAAAAAATGCTTGTCAAGCTTTTTTTGAAAAAATGTGGATAACTTTTTAAAGACACGCTTTTTTCCATTTGCGAATTTGCGTTCGGAAACTAGTAAAAGGGGCAACGCTATTAATGTGAATCCATTTCCAAAGAGGCCATTGTGCTTTGGTAGTCGCCCAAGCCCGTTGTTGAGGTAAAAATAATTCGTCTTCGGAAAGCGAGTCAATCCAATGAAGTAATTTTTCTAAGATGTCTTGCAACGCAATCAGCTGACTTTCTAAACTCATTTGTCCATAGGTTTGATAAAATGATTGATAGAGAGCGCCCAGTTGATTCCATTTATAACCTTCAGCTGGCGTTTGAACGGTCAGACCACGTTGTTCTTGTTCTTCCCAAGAAAGCAGCAAGTTGAGCCAACCTAATTGATAGGCTAAGTTCTCTGAAGGTGTTTTAGCTACTGTTTCAATTCGGTGATCTTTAAGTGTTTCAGGAATTTCTGCAAATTCAGCTAAATATTTTTGTGAAGCTATTTGAATGGCCTCAATCAAGGCTTCTTTTGATTCATAGGTTCGCATTCTTCGGCTAACGTCCTTTCTTGGTAGGATCTGCTTGTTTTTCTTGAGTAATTTGAGTGACTAAACCAAAAGGATCTTTCACAATCGCATAAAATGTTGCAAATTCATTTTCAATTGGTTCTTGGATAATACAGGATTCGGGATGGCGCGTGAGTTTTTCAAAAATTGTTTTGGCAGAGTGACGGCTATTGACGGTTAAGCTGAGGGTCAATTGTTCTGTGGGCGTGGTATTCATTCCTGCAAACAAAGGATTATCAGCTAGTTGTAATTGAAAAGTGTCCATTTGTAAAATCGAGTGAGAAAGCCAGTGTTCTTCGCCAGCGGGAATGGTCAAAGAAGGATTTAAACGCTCTTTAAATTCTTGATTAGTAATTTTAAAAAGAATATCACCAGCAAAGGCTTCCTGGTAAAACGTCAAGGCTTCCGTTGCTCGTCCATTTAAGACCATAAAAAGGGCAAATTGTGTGTTTTTCATTGTTTGAACCTCCTAAGATTGATAAGATAAGCATAACAATAAAAGGTGTCAAAAAGTGACACCGATGGAGGGAAAAATGAAAAAATCAGAACGTTTAAATCAGGAACTTTTTTTCTTGAGAACCCATCCTCAGTTTAATTTAAATCAGTTAATGAAAACTTTTGGGATTTCTAAAAGCACAGCTTTGCGGGATATTGAAGCTTTGGAAAATTTAGGCGTACCGCTATATGTGGAGAATGGTCGTTATGGTGGCTATCGAGTTTTAAACAAACCGTTGTTGCCGCCGATTTATTTTAATGAAAATGAAGTGTTAGCGATCTTTTTTTCGTTACAATTACTGAAATTAGTCGCAGAGTCACCGTTTGGTCATTCCTATCAGCAAATTCAGCAAAAATTATTGCATTCTTTAGATGAACCAACCCAATTTAAAATCAGTCAAATGAGTAAGGTCGTCTATTACGAAGGAATTGAACAAGTAGAAGCACCAGGCAATTTAGAGCAGCTGTTTCATTGTATTTTGGCGCAACAAGTAATTCAGTTTAACTATACCAGATATGAAGCAACAACGAAAAAAATCTTACCAACCCGGTTAACTATTTTAGAAGGGTATTGGTATTGTTCAGGCTATGATGTGACTAAAAAGGCTTGGCGTACTTACCGCTGTGATTTTATGGAGGCTATTCAGCAGTTAAACCAAACACTGGATTTTACGACTGAAGAACTGAAAGAATCGTATCGCCATCAACAAACGACGGCACGTACGATTCCATTTAAAGCAATCATTACAGAAAAAGGCAAAGAATTTTTTTATAAACATCGCTTTGACAATATTCAGTTGGAAGAAACGCCCACGCAGTGTTTTTTAGTTGGACAGATTCATCCAACAGAAACACAATTTTTAGCCAACTATTTTATGGGCTTTGGTGAAGAAGTGACAATTTTAGAGCCAGTCCAAGTGAAACAAGCGTATTTAGAAAGTATAATGAGGATTCAAAAAAAATATCAAGAATAGATTGTGGAACTGTGAACAATCTCATGTGTAAAAATGCACATTGGAGAGGAGAAAGAAAAACCCTTGATTTAAAAATCAAGGGTTTTTCTTTCTAAGAACGTGCTTGCCCATTTCCATAAATAACATATTTTGTCGAAGTAAGCTCTGCTAAGCCCATAGGTCCACGGGCATGTAATTTTTGCGTACTAATGCCGATTTCGGCGCCAAATCCAAATTCAAAACCGTCCGTGAAACGAGTTGAAGCATTCGCATAAACAGCGGCTGCATCCACTTGTTGTAAAAATTGTTGTGTGGCAAAGTAATTATCACTAATAATACTTTCAGAATGTTTTGTATTGTAGCGATTAATATGCTGGATGGCTTCGTCCAAAGAATCAACGACTTTCACTGCTAAGATAAAGTCGAGAAATTCCGTTTCCCAATCTTGTTCAGTCGCTGGAATGGCTTCTTCAAAAATTGCTAACGCACGTTCATCTGCCCGAAGTTCCACGTGAAACTCCTTCAAGGCTTTTTCAATTGTTGGTAAAAAGGCTTCAGCCACTTCTTGATGAATTAATAACGTTTCGGCGGCGTTACAGACAGAAGGACGTTGACATTTAGCATTGACAATAATTTCAGTTGCCATTGTTAACTGGGCGTCTTTGTCCACGTAAATATGACAATTGCCTGTGCCCGTTTCAATAACAGGAACAGTGGCCGTCGTCAAAACAGTTTTGATTAAGTTGGCGCCGCCACGTGGAATGAGGACATCCAAGTAGTCATTTAAGCACATAAGTTGTTGGGCTGTTTCTCTAGAAGTATCATCAACAAATTGAATGAGATGGGGAGAAACGGCTTCTTGGATTAGCGCTTCTTGTAAAATTGTCACCAATATCTGATTGGAGTGAAACGCTTCTTTTCCGCCTCGAAGAATAACAGCATTTCCTGATTTGAAACAAAGGCTAGCGGCATCTGTTGTCACGTTTGGCCGCGATTCATAAATGATTCCAATAACACCTAAAGGCACGCGTTGTTGCCCAATTAACAGCCCCGCTTCATTGCGCCACATTTTATCTACTTCCCCAATTGGATCGGGTAAAGTAGCGACTTGGCGTATGCCCTCGGCCATCGCTGTGATCCGTTCTTCTGTTAAACGTAAGCGGTCTTGCATTGTTTCAGAAATTCCGTGGGTAGCGGCTTGCTCTAAATCTAATGCGTTTGCTTGTAAAATGCGGGGCGCATTGGCTTCAATGGCTGCGGCCATTTTGTTTAACAAAGTATTTTTTTGACGAGTATCCATCAAGCCTAGCGTATAAGAGGCTTCTTTAGCTTGTTGCCCTAGTTGCTTTAAATCAGTCACTTTCATGCCCTCCTTTAATAAATAACGTACCGATATCTTTTCCTTCTAAAATTTCAAAAATGATTTTTGGCTGCTTTCCGTTTGCTAAAATCATCGCCTGTTGATTAGCTAACACACGTTCAGCAGCTTTTAATTTACTAGACATCCCACCAGTGCCAAAGCGGCTCCCCTTACCACCGGCTAATTGGAACAAGTCTTCATTAATTTCATTGATTTCAGAAAATAACGTGGCTTCTTTGTTGACAGTAGGGTTATCTGAAAAGAAACCATCAATATCTGATAACATAACTAACAAGTCAGCTTGAACAATTTGGCAGACAATGGCTGACAATTGATCGTTATCCCCGAACTTGGTTAAGTGATCCAATTCTTCAATTGCGACAGTATCATTTTCATTGACGATAGGAATAATATTCATTTTTAACAGTTGTTCAAAAGTATTGGTAACATTATTGCGACTTTCAGGGTATTCAATAACATCACGTGTTAATAAAACTTGTGCCATTTGTTGGCTATAGGTTGAAAACCGCTGATTATAAATGTTCATTAATTCTGCTTGGCCGACTGCAGCGACTGCCTGTTGTTCGGGAATTGTCGTTGGGCGTACAGATAGATTTAATTTATTCAGTCCGACACCAATTGCGCCAGAAGAAACTAAAATAATTTCTTTGCCTTGGTTGCTTAAATCACTCAAAGTAAAGGCTAATTGATCAATTGCTTTTAAGTTAATATTGCCATTGGGATAAATCAGAGAACTGGTTCCGACTTTGATCACAATTCGTTTGGCCTGTTGGAGTTTGTTTCTCATAAGTGCCTCGTTTCTTTTTACAGTAAAATTTGACACTCATTATAACAAAATCAGCGGCTACTAGAAAGTGCTAAATAATGAATAGTAAAGAAAGTTTAATGAAAGTGTGAACTTTTTGAGGGAATCTTGGGACTTTTTGGGATTTGGTCTGTTTATTTTAAGAGAAGATGATAGACTAAAAGAAGGAAAATAAACAAAAATTCTCCTCTTTTTTGCGTAGTCTAGATTAACTGGGCTTTTAGAAATGAGAAACTTACTAAAAACAACCAGAGTATCAGAGATTATGGTAAAATAGGAGTAGTTTAGACAGTAGGGGAGAATGAATATGAAACAACGTGGTTTTGAGATTATTTCTAAGTATCAAGAAGAGGGCTTGAGTGTCCCACAACGAGCAACAAAAGGTGCCGCGGGGTATGATTTTCAAGCAGCCGAAACGGTCGTTGTACCAAGTCTTTGGAAGTTACAACAAGCTGGAGAAAATCCCAAACCAATTTTAGTTAAAACAGGGATTAAGGCGTATATGCCTGATTCTGAATATTTAGAATTGGTGAGTCGTTCTTCGAACCCGCTAAAACGGTTCCTACTTTTAGCGAATGGTGTCGGAGTCATTGACAGTGATTATTATAATAACGAGAATAACGAAGGACATATCATGTTCCAATTTTTAAACTTTGGATATGAAGATGTTGTCATTGAGAAAGGTGAACGAATTGGCCAAGGGATTTTTAAGCCGTTTTTATTAGCGGATGATGACCAAGTCGATGCAGAAAGAACGGGCGGTTTTGGTTCATCTGGACAAAAATAAAGCCCATTTTTTCAGTAGGCAACGTTATTCAAACCATTTAATAAATGTTAAAATAAACAACAGATAAGGAGATTCTACATGGCAAAAAAAGCAAAAGTTCAATTTGAATGTCAAAGCTGTGGGTATGTGTCTCCAAAATATCTCGGCCGCTGTCCTAATTGCGGACAATGGAATTCGATGGTGGAAGAGGTTATTCAAGATACTTCTGATCGTCGTGCTAGAGTAAGTTTGACTGGTAAAAAGACACAACCACAACGGCTATCTGAAGTTGTACCTAAAAAAGAGCCGCGTGTAAAAACTGAATTAGTGGAGCTGAATCGGGTTTTAGGTGGTGGCGTTGTTCCAGGTTCATTAGTTTTAATCGGTGGCGATCCCGGAATTGGTAAGTCAACATTGCTCTTACAAGTATCGCAACAATTAGCAGCCACAGGTGGCACGGTTTTATATGTTTCTGGTGAAGAAAGTGCTGAGCAAATTAAATTACGAGCGGAGCGTCTAGGCACCGTCAACGAGACATTTTACTTATACGCAGAAACAGATATGCACGAAATATCACGAGCCATTGAAAAATTAGAACCAGATTATGTCATTATTGACTCGATTCAAACAATGACGCAGCCAGATGTTACCAGCGTTGCTGGTAGTGTCAGTCAAGTCCGAGAAACAACTGCCGAATTATTGAAACTGGCAAAAACGAATGGGATTGCCATTTTTATTGTCGGACACGTAACGAAGGAAGGGTCTATCGCAGGGCCACGGATGTTGGAACATATGGTAGACACGGTTCTTTATTTTGAAGGAGATAAGCATCACACCTTTAGAATCTTACGGGCTGTCAAAAATCGGTTTGGCTCAACGAATGAGATTGGTATTTTTGAAATGCAGACACATGGATTGGTTGAAGTTATGAATCCTTCTCAGGTCTTTTTAGAAGAACGTTTAGAAGGAGCCACTGGGTCTTCGATTGTGGTAGCAATGGAAGGTTCACGCCCCATTTTGGTGGAAATCCAAGCGTTAGTTACCCCAACGATGTTTGGCAATGCCAAGCGAACGACCACCGGGTTGGACTTTAATCGCGTTTCTTTAATCATGGCGGTTTTAGAAAAACGGGCAGGCCTTTTATTACAAAACCAGGATGCGTATCTAAAAGCGGCTGGTGGAGTCAAAATTAATGAACCAGCTATTGATTTAGCGTTAGCAATCAGTATTGCTTCTAGCTATAAAGAAAAAGGAACCTCATCTTCAGAATGTTTCATTGGTGAGATTGGTTTAACTGGTGAAATCCGCCGCGTGAATAGTATTGAACAACGAGTGCGTGAAGCGCAAAAACTAGGCTTTACAAAAGTCTATGTCCCTAAAAATAACCTTGGTGGCTGGGAAGCGCCTGAAGGGATTGAAATTATTGGCGTTTCAACAATTGGTGAAACGTTAAGAAAAGTTTTTAAATGATGAAAGTAGAAATAATCCGTTTAGGTTGTTGGTGGCGTATGATTTTTGTACGCCCCACAACGCTAGACGTCTTTATTAAATAAACGAGGAGGATGGCTATATGCAAAAACGAATCATCACGTTGCTGATGATCATTGCTGGTGCAAGTTTAGGAATTTCTCTTTTCCCAATGGCTTGGGAAATGGCTAAGCAAGGCAATAACAGTTGGTTAAACAATAACTTTACGAACGGATTAATTGGTGCAATTATTTTCTTTATTTTATCTTTAGGGTTAGCAAAGTATATTGTTTCCGCTGTCAAAAAAATCGAAGCAGCTTTAAATGAAATGAGTTTAACCTATTTATTATTTGGAAGTATTGGTGCCATCATTGGTTTAACAATTGGTGTCATTATTTCCATTCCAATGTACAACTTACAAATTCCTGTCGTGAATAGTTTACTGCCAATTCTAGTTATGATTATTCTGGGTTACTTAGGTTTCCGAATGGGAACAACACGGATTGAGGAGTGGAAAAAAGTTTTTACACCTCGCCAAAAGAAAGCAAATACGGAAGACACCGAAGGACAAATGTTGGAACGTAAAGTGGAAGACAACTTCCATAAATACAAAATTTTAGACACCAGTGTCATCATTGATGGCAGAATCTACGATATCGCTAAAACAGGCTTTTTAGAAGGTGTTTTGCTGATCCCTAACTTTGTTTTATATGAATTACAATACATTGCTGATTCTGGAGACAGTTTAAAACGGGTGAGAGGTCGTCGTGGCTTAGATATTTTAAATGCTTTACAAAAAGAAGAAGGTATCTCCGTTGAGATGTATGACGGAGATTTCGAGGATATCTCTGAAGTAGACAGTAAATTAATCAAATTAGCAAAATTATTAGATGGCGTGGTTGTGACCAATGACTACAACTTAAACAAAGTCTCTGAATTTCAAAATGTGCCTGTTTTAAACATTAATGCTTTAGCTAATGCTGTGAAACCAGTGGTGATTCCAGGTGAAACGATGAATGTGATGGTTGTAAAAGCTGGAACAGAGCGTCAACAAGGGGTCGCTTACTTAGATGATGGCACAATGGTTGTGGTTGAAGATGGCCAGCATTACATGAATGAGCAAATCGAAGTGGTCGTTACAAGTGCTTTACAAACCGCAGCTGGGCGTATGATTTTTGCCAAACCGGCGCATGCGGGTCGCGGGATTAATGATCGCAAGGATAACCATCCTAAAAACGATAAAAATTAAGCAAAGTGAGGACTTAGTATGATTCGAATCGGTCAAGGTTTTGATGTTCATCAATTAGTTCCGCAACGACCTTTAATTATTGGTGGGGTTACTCTTCCTTATGAAAAAGGTCTGTTAGGGCACTCAGATGCCGATGTTTTAACACATGCAATTATTGATGCAATCCTTGGTGCCGCTGGTCTGGGTGATATTGGGCAACTGTTTCCCGAAACCGATCCGCAGTTCAAAAATGCGAATTCTGTAAACTTATTAAAAAAAGTAAATGAAAAAGTTGGGCGGTCGGGCTTTACTATTGGCAATATTGATTGTACAATTTTAGCGGAAGAGCCAAAGATGAGCCCATACTTGGCAGAGATGAAAAAGAATCTAGCCGCGAGTTGCCACTTAGCGGTCACACAAGTGAACATTAAGGCAACGACCATGGAAACGATGGGCTTTGTTGGTAAAAAAGAAGGAATCGGCGCAATTGCCGTTGCTTTATTGGAAAAATAACTGAAAACGACGTTAAACCGTCTGTTTTTAAAAAATGGAAAGAGGAATGAACATGACGAAAGTTCGTGTGCGTTATGCACCAAGTCCAACTGGACACTTGCACATTGGGAATGCAAGAACAGCATTATTTAACTACTTATTTGCCCGCCACAATGACGGAGAATTTATCATTCGTATCGAGGATACCGACCAAAAACGGAACATCGAAGACGGCGAGAAAAGTCAGTTGGAAAACTTAGCATGGTTAGGGATGGAATGGGATGAATCACCTGCTCATCCGGGAGAATATGGTCCATATCGTCAATCAGAACGTAAAGAAATTTACCAACCATTGATTGATCAATTATTAAGTAGCAATCGTGCGTATAAGTGTTATTGTACGCCAGAAGAATTAGAAGCAGAACGTGAAGCACAACAAGCTCGTGGGGAAATGCCTCACTACGCAGGCACTTGTGCGAATTTAACACCTTCTGAACAAGCAGCCAAAGAAGCGGCTGGTCTAGAACCAGTGATTCGCTTCCGTGTGCCACGTAACACAGAATACAAATTTGATGACATCGTGAAAGGTGAAATTACTTTTGAGTCAGATAACATTGGTGGCGATTTTGTCATCCAAAAACGCGATGGGATGCCAACGTATAACTTTGCCGTTGCAGTAGATGATCACTTAATGAAAATTTCTCACGTTTTACGTGGCGATGATCATATTGCTAACACACCAAAACAATTAATGATTTACGAAGCGTTTGAATGGACACCACCTGTCTTTGGCCATATGACCTTAATCATTAATTCAGAAACTGGCAAAAAATTGAGCAAACGTGATGAAACAATTTTACAATTTATTGAACAATACCGTGAATTAGGTTACTTACCAGAAGCCATGTTCAACTTTATTGCTTTACTAGGATGGTCTCCTGTTGGCGAAGAAGAAATCTTCTCACAAGAAGACTTGATTAAATTGTTTGATGAACAACGCTTAAGCAAGTCACCAGCGGCCTTTGATGCGAAAAAATTAGAATGGATTAACAATCAATACATGAAACAAATGGACTTAAGTGAACTAACAGATATGTGTATTCCTTATTTAGTCGCTGACGGTCGTGTTGAAGAAAATCCATCTCCTGAAAAAATCGAATGGTTAAAACAATTAGTTAGCTTGTATCAACCACAAATGAGTTATGCAGCTGAAATTGTGGAACTATCAAACTTGTTCTTTAATGAACATCCAGTTTTAGATGATGCTGCGAAAGAATTCTTGCAAGGAGAAACAGTGCCAACTGTGTTACATGCGTTTAAAGAACAATTAGAAGCCTTGGACGTTTTCGATGTACCAAGTATTAAAGCAGCGATTAAAGCCGTCCAAAAAGAAACCGGCGTTAAAGGCAAAAACTTGTTTATGCCAATTCGAATTGCTGTTTCTGGACAAATGCATGGTCCTGAATTAGGCGAAACCATCGAATTATTAGGCAAAGAAAAAGCATTAGATCATTTAAATAAAGTGTTATAAAAACACAAAGAATAGAAGAAGTAGACAATCAGATGGATTTCAGAGACGCTGTGGGTGGTGAGAACAGCGAGCATCTTTTGTCGAAATGCATCTATGAGTGGCTTTGGTGAAAAAAGTAACCGAAGACGTCGGCAGGCGTTAACTGTATCGAGGCAAGAGCTAGTTCTTGTGAAGAAAAGTGGAACCACGCATGGGCGTCTTTTAAGCAACGTTTTTTTGTTGCTTAAAAGACGTTTTTTATTTTTGTATAGTAGAAAGGAGTTCACCCTATGAGTTGGTTGAAACGTAGCGTCGCAGCTGTTAAAAGAAACGATCCTGCAGCGCGGACCACACTAGAAGTTCTTTTAACGTATCCTGGCTTGCACGCCCTGTTTTGGCATCGCTTGTCTCATTTCTTATATAGGCATCAGTTGTTTTTGTTGGCGAAGATTCATGCACAATTTTGGCGTTTCATAACGGGCGTAGAAATTCATCCCGGAGCCACAATTGGAGCGGGGGTTTTTATCGATCACGGCATGGGCATTGTGATTGGGGAAACCGCGGAAATAGAAGAAGATGTTGTTTTGTTTCACGGAGTGACGTTAGGTGGGACCGGTCGTGATACGGGTAAACGCCATCCAACAGTGAAAAAAGGAGCGATGATTTCGGCACGAGCTCAAATTTTAGGGCCAGTTGTGATTGGTGAACGTTCAAAATTGGGGCGGGTGCTGTTGTTATTTCAGACATCCCAGCAGATGCTACAGCTGTGGGTGTTCCTGCGAAAGTCGTTCGTCTAAATGGAAGAAAGGTGGAAAAAGGGCATGATTAAAATTTATAATACATTGACCAGAGAAAAAGAAGTATTTACGCCAATTGAGGCGCATAAAGTTCGGATGTATGTCTGCGGACCAACCGTGTATAACTATATCCATATCGGTAATGCGCGCAGTGCGATCGCCTTTGATACAATTCGTCGTTATTTTGAATATCGTGGGTATGAAGTGAATTATGTCTCGAACTTTACAGATGTCGATGATAAAATTATCAAGGCAGCTAAAGAATTGAAAATTACTGCGCCGGAAGTGGCGGAGCGTTTTATCAAAGCCTTTGAAGAAGACACGCAAGCATTGAATGTCCAACCAGCAACGCTACATCCCCGGGTGATGGACCACATGACTGATATCTTAGCTTTTATCGACGTTTTAATTGAAAAAGGTTTTGCTTATGAGGTCGCAGGTGATGTGTATTATCGCACCCGTAAATTCCCTAATTATGGTAAATTAAGCCATCAATCGATTGATGAATTAGAAGTGGGGGCAAGTCAACGAACTGGCGTTGAACAACAATTAAAAGAAGACCCATTGGATTTTGCTCTTTGGAAAAGTGCCAAAGAAGATGAAATTTCTTGGGATTCTCCTTGGGGTAAAGGACGTCCCGGCTGGCATATTGAATGCTCTGTCATGGCGACAAAACACTTGGGAGAGACGATTGATATTCATGGCGGTGGACAAGATTTAGAATTTCCACATCATGAGAATGAAATTGCACAGAGCGAAGCCAAAACAGGCCATACCTTTGCCAATTACTGGATGCATAACGGCTATGTCACAATTGGTGAAGACGATGAAAAAATGAGCAAATCCCTAGGTAACTTCATTACTGTTCATGAAATGATTCAAAAAGTGGATCCGCAAATTTTACGTTTCTTTATGTCCACCACCCAGTACCGTCGCCCGATTCGTTATAGCGAAAGCACTCTAAAAGAGGCAGCAGCCAATTATCAAAAATTGAAAAATGCGTTTGAAAATTTACGTTTTAGACAAGCAGATGCGGTCGCAAGTTTGCCAGAGGATGAACACTATTTAGCTCAATTAAACGAATTAGAACAACGTTTTATTACGGAAATGGACGATGATTTCAATGCAGCTAACGGGATTACGATCGTTTATGAATTAGCGAAGATGATGAATCAGTACAGTGAACAAGCGACAGTTTCGGAACCAGTTCTAGTGGCGATGGATAAGCTTTTCAGTGGCTGGTTAGCTATTTTTGGTTTATTCTTTAAAAACGAAGAATTAGTGGATGCACAAGTCGATGCGTTAATTGAAGAACGGAACCAAGCACGGAAAGACCGTGATTTTGCCCGAAGTGATGAAATCCGCGATTTATTAAAAGAACAAGGCATTGTTTTAGAAGATACTCCGCAAGGAACGAGATGGAGAAGAAGTGAATGAGAGATTACAAACAATTAAACGGTTTAGCTTTGGCCTATGTTGGCGATGCGATTTATGAAATTTACATTCGTGATTATTTAGTTTCCTTGGGACAAACGAAACCGAATGTTTTGCATCGCATGGCGACACACTACGTGTCAGCAAAAGCCCAAGCAAGCTTAATGCAAGCGATGTTAGCGGGAGAAATGCTAACGGAGGAAGAAGAAGTGATGTACAAACGCGGTCGGAATGCTAAAAGTCACACCTTTGCCAAAAATGCTGATGTGACGACCTATCGGGTAGCGACCGGTTTCGAATCCTTGATGGGGTATTTACATTTGACACAACAAAAAGAACGTTTAGAAGAATTAATTAACTGGTGTATCAAGAAAGTAGGTGAAACCAATGAAAAATGAAAAATCTCGTCCTTTTAAAAAAGGTAAGAAACGTCCAGAACGTTCAGATAAGCGTTCAAAAGAACGGAACCCACGACCAGCGACAGCAGGTGCTGATGGAACCTCAGAAGAGCTAGCAGATAACTTTGTCTTTGGTTTCCATGCGACTGTTGAGGCGTTGCAGCAAGGACGCGGGAATAAATTGTTTTTACAAGAAGATGCTCGTGGCGAGAAAATTGGGCAATTAAAACAAGCAGCGAAAGAACAGGCTGTTCCAGTTAAATGGGTGCCTAAAGCAAAATTAGATACGATGAGTGATCACGGCGTGCATCAAGGTATGGTTTTAGCAATCACGGCGTATCAATATTTAACTTTAGAAGAATTATTGGAACAAACAAAAGAAAAGACAGCAACACCATTTTTCCTAATTTTAGACAGTCTAGAGGACCCACATAACTTTGGTTCAATTTTGCGAACAGCTGATGCGACAGGCGTGGACGGTATTATCATTCCGAAACATCGTGCAGTGGGAATTACACCAACCGTAACCAAAGCGTCAACAGGGGCCGTGGAACATATTCCAGTGGCTCGTGTAACGAATCTAGCGCAAAGTATTGCAACGCTAAAAGAGAATCAATTTTGGATTTTTGGTACAGATATGTCTGGGACGGATTATCGTCGCTGGAATACACAAGGCGCAATTGCCTTAATCATCGGAAATGAAGGTCGTGGCATGAGTCAAGGTCTTCATAAAGAAGTGGATGAATTATTAACGATTCCAATGACTGGACACGTTCAAAGCTTAAACGCTGGTGTGGCTGCAGGCTTGCTAATGTATGAAGTCTATCGTGGCCGCAACCCATTATAGAAGAAGGCGATTGTATGAAAAAACAATTGTTAATCGTTGATGGCTATAATATGATTGGTGCTTGGCCAGAATTGGTCCAGTTGAAAAAGCAAGAGCGTTTAGAGGATGCGCGTGAACTGCTTCTTAGTCGTCTGTCCAACTATGCCAAATATGAAGGGTTGGAAATCATTGTGGTCTTTGATGCCCAATTAGTCCCAGGCATTCAGCAAACGTACAAAAAGTACCTTTTGACCGTGGTTTTCACCAAAGAAGATGAAACAGCAGATAGTTATATTGAACGTCTAGCTGGTGAAAAAAATGATCGTTTAACGCAAGTAACAGTCGCAACGAGTGATTTGGCTGAACAATGGATGGTCTTTTCACAAGGTGCATTGCGGACTTCGGCCAATGAACTTTACAAAGCTGTCCAGAAAACAGAAAAGACGATTGCCATTCATGCAACGGATATCCATTTCCAGCAATTTCGTCGAAATTCTCCATGGAACGTGGAGCAGTTATCAAAACTTTCTGAGAAGCTAGAAGAATTGTCTCAAAAAAAAGATTAAACAAATGTTCGCTTAAGTCATAAATTTCTAACATGCTATGCTCTCCTAAATCATTCGATACGTTTATCGAAAAGGAGGGCTTTTTATGTTAGAACAGATTCAGCAAGCATTAGCAGGAGACCAAGAACAATTTCAAGCTTTATATGGGCAATATCAGCCAGTGATTTATAAGTGTATGAAAAAATACTATTTAAAAGATTATGATACTGAGGACTGGCTTCAAGAAGGGCGAATTGTCTTCTTTCGGACGTTAGAACGATTTGATTCAGAAAAACAAGCATCATTAGGAAAGTTTTTTAAACGAAATTTTGAAAATCACGTACATAGCTTAATTCGCCATCAATGCGCCTATAAGCGGCGAACAGATACCTTGTCTATTTCTCTGGAACAACGATTAGAAAGCGCTGGTGAAGAGTTAGTGGACTATTTAGGGACAACGGCCACCGACCCATTAGGTCAATTAATGATTCAAGAAAAATTGGCAGCTTTTCCGACACGTCTTTCCTCGTTGGAACAACAAATTTTAAACGCATACTTAAAAGGCTACACGTTAGAAGAAATCGCTAAAGTACGTGGGGGAACTTTTTCAGCTGTCCGAAGTGCCTATGATCGTGCCAAAGCAAAAATGAAATATACATTAGAAAATGAATAAAAATTCGACAAAACAGCCGGTTTGTCGAGCAAAAGTAGTTGCAAACAGACTTCTAGTATGATAAACTTGAAATTTTTTAAAAAAAGTGATATAATATTTCTCGAGGTGAATGCAATGCCAACAACGTTATCGTCAATTAAGAAAGATTTGGAAGGCCGTATCGGCAGTGAAATTATGTTAGTTGCTCAGACTGGAAGAAAGCGCCAAACAGAACGTAAAGGAATCTTAACGGAGACTTATCCATCTGTTTTTGTTGTTGACTTGGATCCAGACGAGAACTCATTTGAACGTGTATCTTATAGCTATTCAGATGTTTTAACACGCACCGTTGAAATCGAATTCATCGGTCAAGCCGTATAATTTAGAAAGTCCGCTTAGGAGTGAAGGAAGAGCCCTTCGTTCCTAAGCTCTTTTTAATTTCAACCATCTGTCGTCAGAGAAAGAGCAATCTTCGGTGTACTTCTTCATGGACATATGATAGAATCTAAAAGATTAAAATGTTGGTAGACAAAAGATTAAGGAAGGTGAATCAGGGAACCGATGGAAATAATCGAACGAGCTCCTGCGAAAATTAATCTTGGGTTAGATGTTCTGCATAAACGTGTGGATGGCTATCATGAAGTTGAATCTATTTTTGCAAGTGTAGATTTAGCCGATCATTTAACTTTTGAAAATCTAGAAGAAGACATCATTCGTATTGAAACGGACAGCTCTTTTTTACCCGTGGATCGACGGAATCATGTCTATCAAGCAGTTGACTTATTAAAGCGTACCTATAATATTCATAAAGGAATTAAAATATATATTGAAAAACGTATCCCCGTGGCAGCTGGTTTAGCAGGGGGTAGCAGTGACTGTGCCGCAGCATTACGAGGCTTGAACAAGCTGTGGAATCTGGGGTTGACGATGGACGAACTCTGTGAAATTGGCAGCCAAATTGGTATGGATGTTCCTTATTGTTTAAGGGGCGGAACAGCCTTTGCAAACGGACGTGGGGAGAAAATTGAAGCATTACCGACCATGCCTCAATGCTGGATTGTGCTAGTTAAACCAAGAATTAGTGTATCCACTAGTACCGTTTTTAATGATTTAGCGGTAGATGAATTGCACCATCCAGATATTGCTGGACTAAGAATAGCTATTGAAAATGGTGATTATACTGGGATGACCCAAACGGTTGGCAATGCGTTGGAAAGTGTCACGATTGCCAGACATCCGATCGTGCAACAAATCAAGGATCGCATGCTGAAGTACGGCGCTGATGCAGCGTTGATGAGCGGCAGTGGACCGACAGTCTTTGCTTTATGTGAAAAGAAAACACGAGCACAACGGATTTATAATGGACTTAAAGGCTTTTGCGAAGAAGTTTATTTGGTTCGGACATTGAAATAAAAAACAACAGAGCGTGGAGCAAAAAACCAAAGTGATTTTTGTCCCACGCTCTGTTGTTTTTTTAAATTTATTCCTTGACGTCCCGTGATCCATTTGGTACATTATTCCTGGCAAATCGTAAATATTACGGTTTATAACAGGTAAATCGAAAAGAGGACAGAACATGACGAAAATCTACCGCCGTTTGATAATCGGCGTTACTTTAGCAATCAGTGCTTTTCTTTTAGCTAGTTGTGGGCAAACCACACAATCGCCAAAAGAGAAGAAAGAGCTCACGGTAATGACTACTTTTTATCCGATGTACGACTTCGCAAAACAAGTCGTTGGTGATGAGGGAGAGGTTGAGCTGTTGATTCCAGCTGGAACGGAACCACACGATTATGAACCAAGCGCAAAAGACTTAGCGAAAATTACTGATGCGGATGTCTTTGTTTATAATAGTAAAGAGCTAGAAACTTGGGTTCCGAATGTTATTGAAAACTTGGACACGAAAAAAGTTTCAATCGTGGAAGCCAGTCAATCCATTCAATTGATGCAAGGAACAGAAGAGGAAGAATCTGGCGAAGAAGGTCATGAAGGCCATAACCATTCCCACGAACTGGATCCGCATGTCTGGTTAGATCCCGTGTTAGCGCAAAAAGAAGTGACAGCGATTCGGGATGCGCTTATCAAAAAATATCCTGAGAAAAAAGCCGTATTTGAAAAAAATACCGCTGCTTATTTGGAAAAATTGACTGCGCTAGATAAGGAATACCAAGCTGCATTTGCAGGCGCTAAAAATCGGACCTTTGTGACGCAACATGCTGCATTTGGCTATTTGGCGAAACAATATGGCTTGACCCAAGAACCGATTGCTGGGATTTCTCCAGACCAAGAACCTTCGCCAAGTCGTTTAGCCGAATTAAAAAAATATATTAAAACAAACAATGTTTCTGTGATCTATTTTGAAGCATCGGCTTCTACAAAAGTAGCCAAAACATTGGCAGACGAGACAGGCGTCGAATTAGCCGTATTGAATCCTTTAGAGAGTTTAACTCAAAAAGAACAAGAAGCAGGCGAGAACTACGTGTCTGTCATGAAAGAAAACCTCGCTGCTTTACAAAAAAGCATTCATTAATCTGGCAACAGAAAGGAGCCAACTTATGCATTATATTGAAGTCGAAAATTTAACCTTCTATTATGATGATGAACCTGTTTTAGAAGATGTTTCTTATTATGTTGATCCAGGGGAATTCGTTATTTTAACAGGAGAAAATGGCGCTGCCAAGTCAACGCTGATCAAAAGTACCTTAGGGTTATTAAAACCAACAAGTGGCAAAATTACGGTCGCTAAAAAAAATAGTGCTGGTGAAAAAATCAGCATTGGCTACATTCCACAACAAGTCGCTTCTTTCAATGCGGGCTTTCCTAGCACCGTCATTGAATTAGTACGTTCAGGTCGCTTTCCCAGAAATCGTTGGTTCAAACCGTTGACGAAAAAAGATCATCTTCATGTGGAAAAAGCTTTGAAATCAGTGGACATGTGGGAAATGCGCCACAAACGAATTGGCGAGCTTTCTGGCGGGCAAAAGCAACGAATTAGTTTAGCACGAGTGTTTGCGACCGATCCAGATTTGTTTATTTTAGATGAGCCAACAACAGGTATGGATGAACAATCGCGAAACGAATTTTATCAATTGTTGCAACACAGTGCGCATGAACATGGAAAAGCTATTTTGATGATTACGCATGATCATGAAGATATCAAAACCTATGTGGATCGTCAAATTCGTCTTGTCCGCAAAGAAGATTCGAAATGGCGTTGTTTCCATATGAGTGAAGAATCGTATACGTAAAGTTTCCAATAAAACGTTATCTGGCTCGATCATAACGAAAGCCAAGGAACGGCTTAAAGAAATGTTGGAAAAATTTAAAAAATAAGCAGGAATTAAAAAATTAATTCGCTTAAACGTCGCTACAATGGTAGTGTTCATTTTAGCGGTAAGGAGTGAATCGTATGGCAGAAATGCTTTCTTATGCATTTATGCAAAAGGCCTTTTTAGCAGCACTGTTTATCTCAGTGATTGCCCCAATGCTCGGCGTCTTTCTAGTTATTCGCCGACAATCTTTAATGGCAGATACCCTTTCACATGTGTCATTAGCCGGTGTGGCACTAGGCTTCTTTTTTAATTGGAATCCTAATTTAATGACCTTAATTGTCGTGATTGTGGCTGCAATCATTCTAGAATATTTACGAATGATTTATAGCACCTATTCAGAAATTTCGATTGCTATTTTAATGTCAGGCGGTTTGGCTTTGGCGTTAGTTTTGATGAATTTAACAGGAGGCAATTCAGCTGCTAGTATTCAATCGTATTTATTTGGTTCCATCGTCACGATTACGTGGGATCAAGTGGTTATGTTGGCAATTTTATTCGTAGTTTTAGTTCTATTGTTTATGTTATTTAAACGTCCAATGTATGTTTTAACATTTGATGAAGATACTGCTCATGTTGATGGGCTACCTATTCATTGGATGTCGATGCTTTTTAATGTAATTACTGGCGTGGCGATTGCTGTGATGATTCCGATCGCGGGAGCCTTGTTAATTTCAGCAATTATGGTCTTACCAGCTGCAATAGGTATGCGAATTGGTAAAGGCTTCAACACGGTGATCATCATCAGTGTGTTTATGGGCTTGATTGGCATGCTAACAGGGTTGACTAGCTCGTATTATTTGGAAACACCACCGAGTGCAAGCATTACCCTAATTTTTATTGGTTTATTCTTATTAGTCAATATTTATCGCCGAGTGGTTGTCATGGTCCAACGAAAACAAAAAATGCAAAGAAACTAAGGAGAAAAACGAAAGTTTTTCTCCTTTATTTCTTTTTTTTAAAAGAAATGGCGAACTATTTTCAGTTATTTGAAAAAAATCCTCGAATTTTTCGGTTAAACCCCTTATAATAAGGAACGATAGAATGAAAAGGAGTGACGAATTTGAAAATTCGGAGAAGTGAACGATTAATCGATATGACCCAGTATCTTTTAGATCATCCCCATACATTGGTTTCTTTGACATATTTTGCTGACCGATACCAATCTGCCAAGTCTTCCATTAGTGAAGATTTAGCAATTGTTAAAAAAACATTTAAAGAACGTGGAACAGGTATTTTAGAAACGATTCCAGGCGCTGCAGGCGGTGTCCGCTTTATCCCTGAAATTCCTTATGAGGAAGCGGAGCAGTTGATTATGGATTTGTGTGATCGTTTGTCAGAACAAGATCGCTTATTACCTGGGGGCTATGTTTATCTTTCAGATTTACTTGGGGAACCGAATTTATTAAGACAAGTGGGCCGGATTATTGCTTCTAAATATTTAGGCAAACAAATTGATGCGGTAATGACCGTTGCGACTAAAGGAGTGCCAATTGCGCAAGCTGTGTCTTATTACTTAAATGTTCCGTTTGTGATTGTTCGTCGCGATTCTAAGATTACTGAAGGTTCAACGGTGAGCGTGAACTATGTATCAGGGTCTTCAGAACGTATCGAAAAAATGGAACTTTCAAAACGCAGCTTAAAACGCGGCTCAAAAGTTTTAGTCGTGGATGACTTCATGAAAGGCGGCGGCACCGTCAATGGTATGAAGAGTATGATTGAAGAATTTGAAGCAGAACTTGTGGGCATTACCGTTTTTGCTGAGTCAAAATTCAATGGCCGTCGTGCAATCGATGACTACACTTCGCTATTGTACGTGGAAGATGTGGATACACAAACAAAAACGATTAGCGTAGTCCCAGGAAACTATTTCACAGAGAAATAATTTGAAAAAGAGCGTGGAAATGGTCCATTCCATTTTCAGGTTCTTTTTTTCTGTTTTATTCCTTTAAAAAAAGATGAGAAAATAAATTGGTCTACCTTTTAAATGCCTTATTTTGTTGAAAAAGACAAAAGAGTAAGATAAACTAGAAAAGGTATAATGAGGACGATTTAGAAGAAAATCAAACAATTTAGTTAATTTGAGGTGGCAAACGTGGAAAATAGATACGCAATTATTTTAGCAGCTGGTAAAGGAACACGCATGAAATCTAAACTTTATAAAGTATTGCATCCAGTTGCTGGTAAACCAATGGTCGAACATATTTTAGATCAAGTAGAACAAACAGAACCAACAGAAATCGTGACGATCGTTGGACACGGGGCGGAAATGATTAAAAGCCATTTAGGCGAACGTAGTCAATATGCCTTACAAGCTGAACAATTGGGAACTGGGCATGCAGTCATGCAAGCACAAGAGTTATTAGGTGGTAAACAAGGAACAACATTAGTTATTACAGGGGATACGCCGTTATTAACTGCGGAAACCTTGAAAAATTTATTCGATTACCATCAAGGTAAGAATGCAAGTGCGACTATTTTAACAGCGCATGCGGAAGACCCAACAGGCTATGGTCGAATTATTCGTGACCATGTGGGCATTGTTGAACGAATCGTGGAACAAAAAGATGCCAGTGAAGAAGAAGCACGTGTTCAAGAAATTAATACAGGAACCTTCTGTTTTGATAATGAATCATTGTTTGAAGCGTTAGCGAAAACAGATACAAACAATACACAAGGGGAATACTATTTAACAGATATCATTGAAATTTTGAAAAAAGAAGGCAAAGCTGTCGCTGCTTACCAAATGGCAGACTTTGACGAAGCAATGGGTGTAAATGATCGCGTCGCTTTATCCACTGCTAATAAAATTATGCATCGTCGTTTAAATGAAATGCATATGCGAAATGGTGTTACATTTATTGATCCAGATACAACGTATATTGATGAAGGCGTGGTAATTGGTTCAGACACAGTCATTGAAGCGGGAGTCACTATCAAAGGAAAAACAGTGATTGGCGAAGATTGCTTGATTGGCGCACATTCAGAAATCGTTGATAGTCACATCGGCAATCAAGTGGTTGTTAAACAGTCTGTGATTGAAGAAAGTGTGGTTCGCGAGGGGGCCGATGTGGGTCCGTATGCACATTTACGTCCTAAAGCAGATGTGGGGGCAAACGTACACATTGGTAACTTCGTGGAAGTAAAAAATGCAACAATCGATGAAGGAACAAAAGTGGGCCATTTAACATACGTTGGTGATGCAACATTAGGCAAAGATATTAATGTCGGTTGCGGCGTTGTTTTTGTTAATTATGATGGCAAAAATAAACACCAAACAGTCGTGGGTGATCACGCGTTTATTGGCTCTGCAACGAACATTGTTGCGCCAGTCACGATTGGTGATCATGCGGTGACTGCTGCTGGTTCAACCATCACAGAAGATGTCCCTTCAGAAGATTTGGCGATTGCCCGGGCACGTCAAGTGAATAAAGAAGGCTATGCTAAAAAGTTACCTTATATGAAGGATTAACCTCAAATAAAAAAGAACGCTCTTTTGCTTAAGCAAAAGAGCGTTCTTTTTCCTCCTTAAAGACTAGACCAATTGCTGCTAGTATTTGTTTAGAGACATTCAAGGGCTAGACCAATGCTGTTTATTCGGTATTTTTAGTTATTTTTTTCAAAAAAATAGTTTTTGTTCCGCTTTTCCAATATAAAAAGACTTTCTTTTTTATAAAGTTCGTGTTTTGGTCAAAATGACTATTTTTTTCACAAACAAATTCGCTATATTGTCCAAAAATAAAAACAATTTACAGGAAAAACATCTTATTTTAACGGAATTTACTGTTTTTTATTTAACGGATATATTATGATAGGAAAAGAAGAGCAGCGTGATGGGGGAAGGCTCTTTTTGTTGTTTGTTACTTTGACAATTGTTTGTTGCAAATGGGTTGAAACACAAGGAGGAAATTTGTGAAAAAGTTGAGCTTTAAAAAAGTGAAGTGGGGCATGCATTTTTTAATGGCTGTTGCGTTGATAGCGCCAAGCGTTACTAGTACGGCATATGCAGTAGAAACAACGAGTCAACAAAGTTCAGAAGCAGTAACAAGTACCACCGATTCAAGTAGAAAACAAGAACCAATCATCACACAGGAAACAACAGACATCAAGCAAGAAGCACCAAATCAGGCTACGAGTGACAGTGTCAAGCAGTCACAAGAAACCACAGCACCAACAGAGACGACGAATTTAGAAACGTCAACCGCTGAAAAAGAAGAAGCGAGCACGCCGCAAAAAATAACAATTTTAGGTACGTCAGATGTTCATGGTCAATTATGGAATTGGTCTTATGAAGATGATAAAGAACTACCAGTTGGTTTGTCCCAAGTAAGTACAGTCGTCAACCAAGTCCGGGCACAAAACCCAGCAGGCACCGTTTTAATTGATAATGGCGACAATATTCAAGGCACTATTTTAACAGATGACTTGTATAATAAAGCGCCTTTAGTGAATGAAAAGACCCATCCAATGATCACCGCCATGAATGTCATGAAGTATGATGCAATGGTTTTGGGAAATCATGAGTTTAATTTTGGTTTACCGTTAATCCAAAAAATTCAAAAAGAAGCCGCTTTTCCAATTTTGTCTGCGAATACCTACAATAAGGAAGATGGTCGTCGTTTTGTTAAAGGGACTACCACGAAGGAACTTGATTTTAATCAAGATGGGCAGCCAGATTTAAAAGTTGGGATTATCGGCTTAACAATCCCGCACATTCCTTTGTGGGATGGCCCTCGTGTTACTTCGCTTAATTTTTTACCTTTGAAAGAAGAAGCAGAAAAAGCAGTTACTGAGTTGAAAGCTAACGATCAGGCTGACATTATTGTTGCCTCGATTCATGCGGGACAACAAAATAGTGATCCGGCTGCCAGCGCCGACCAAGTAATTGAAAATGTCGCGGGGATTGATGCGTATATTCTAGGTCATGACCACCTTTCTTTTACCAAGCAAGGAGCAGCGCCGAATGGAAAAACTGTACCGGTAGGGGGACCGAAAGATACGGGGACAGAAGTTGTCAAAATTGATCTTTCAGTTGCTAAAAATGCCGATAAGTGGGAAGTGCAAGAAGGTACAGCAACGATTGTACCAACAACGAATGTTCCAGCAGATGAAGCAGTTAAGGCAGCGACAAAAGAATACCATGAGCAAACGCGAGCGTTTATTCAGGAGGAGATCGGCACAGCAACAGCTGATTTTTTACCAAAACAAGAAATTAAAGGAATTCCCGAAGCACAATTACAACCAACAGCGATGATTTCTTTAATTAATAACGTTCAAAAAGAAGTAACAGGTGCACAATTAAGTGCGGCAGCGCTGTTTAAATACGACAGTAAATTACCTGCGGGGAAGATTTCCTATGCCACGATTTTTGATATCTACAAATACCCGAATACCTTAGTGAGTGTTCCCATTAACGGTGAAAACTTACTGAAGTATTTAGAAAAACAAGGGGCGTACTATAACCAAACACAGCCAGATGATTTGACCATTAGTTTTAATCCAAACATTCGTGTATATAACTATGACATGATTTCTGGAGTGGACTACAAGATTGACATTTCAAAACCAGTGGGTGAACGAATTGTAGATGCGAAAATTGACGGCCAACCGCTGGATCCTGCCAAAGAATATACGATTGCTATGAATAATTATCGTTACGGCGGTTTAGCTAGCCAAGGGATTCAAGTAGGGGAACCTATTAAAAATTCTGATCCAGAAACCTTACGAGGAATGATTGTTGATTATATTAAGAAAAAAGGAACGCTTGATCCAGAACAAGAAATCGAACGAAATTGGTCAATTATTGGGACAAATTTTGATGAAAAATGGCGTACCAAAGCAATCGAATTAGTGAATGACGGCACTCTTCAAATTCCGACTTCTCCTGATGGACGTACACCAAACGCCGCCGCTATTACGAAACAAGATGTCCGTAATGCGGGCTTTGATTTAGATAATGCATATACCATTATGCACACAAATGACGTTCATGGCCGACTAGAAGCAGGGAAAGGCGAATTAGGTATGGCGCGTCTAAAAACCTTTAAAGACCAAGAAAACCCAACCTTGATGGTGGATGCAGGAGATGTTTTCCAAGGATTACCAATCTCCAATTTCTCCAAAGGCGCGGATATGGCCAAAGCAATGAATGAAGTTGGTTATGATGCCATGGCGGTGGGAAATCACGAGTTTGATTTTGGTTTAGAGATTGCACTAGGTTATAAAGACCAACTGAATTTTCCGATTTTATCTAGTAATACGTATTACAAAGATGGCAGTGGACGGGTTTTTGATCCGTATACAATCGTAGAAAAAGCTGGGAAAAAGTTTGCCATTGTAGGTGTGACGACCCCAGAAACAGCAACGAAAACACACCCGAAAAACGTGGAGAAGGTAACATTTAAAGACCCGATTCCAGAAGTAGAAGCAGTGATTAATGAAATTAAAGAGAAGTACGCGGATATTCAAGCTTTCGTGGTTACTGGGCATTTAGGCGTAGATGAAACGACGCCGCATATCTGGCGTGGTGATACGCTAGCAGAAACCCTTAGTCAAACATATCCTGAGTTAGATATCACTGTGATTGATGGACATTCGCATACAGCCGTCGAAAGCGGCAAACGTTATGGCAAAGTGATCTATGCTCAAACAGGTAATTATTTAAATAATGTTGGGATCGTCACAGCACCAGAGAGTGAACCAACTAAGAAAACAGCAAAATTGATTTCAGCAGAAGAGTTGCTAGGATTGCCAGAAAACCCGGCAGTTAAAGCCATCGTTGATGAAGCACGAACGAATTTTAACGCTGAAAATGAAAAAGTAATTGTCGATTATATTCCATTCACATTGGATGGACAACGAGAAAATGTGCGCACACGAGAGACCAACTTAGGGAATTTGATTGGTGATGCGATTATGTCATATGGCCAAGACGCGTTTAGCCAACCTGCTGATTTTGCAGTAACCAATGGTGGCGGCATTCGCGCTGATATTAAACAAGGGCCAATTAAAGTTGGGGATGTCATTGCTGTGTTACCTTTTGGCAATAGCATTGCGCAAATTCAAGTAACCGGCGCTCAAGTTAAAGAAATGTTTGAAATGTCTGTTCGTTCGATTCCACAAAAAGATGAGAATGGCACAATTTTACTAGATGATGCTGGCCAACCAAAACTTGGCGCAAATGGTGGTTTCCTACATGTTTCAAGCTCCATTCGTATCCACTATGATTCCACAAAACCAGGTACTCGCTTGGCTAGTGACGAAGGCAATGAAACAGGACAAACGATTGTCGGTAGTCGCGTATTAGGAATAGAAATTAAAAATCGGCAAACGCAAAAGTTTGAACCATTGGATGAGAAGAAACAATACCGGATGGCTACCAATGATTTCTTAGCTGCTGGTGGTGATGGTTACGATATGCTAGGTGGTGAACGAGAAGAAGGGATTTCACTAGATGCTGTCTTAATTGAATACTTGAAAAGTGCAACCAGCTTGCGGTTGTATCGTGCAGCAACGACGATTGATTTAGCACAATATAAAGAACCATTCCCAGGCGAACGAATTGTTTCTATTTCGGAAGAAGCTTACAAAGAGTTAATCGGTGGAGGAGAGACGCCAAAACCAGATCCAAAACCAGATCCAAAACCAGATCCAAAACCAGATCCAAAACCAGATCCAAAACCAGATCCAAAACCAGATCCAAAACCAGATCCAAAACCAGATCCAAAACCAGATCCAAAACCAGATCCAAAACCAGATCCAAAACCAACACCAGAAACACCAGTAGCAACTAATAAACAAAACCAAGCGGGAGCAAGACAGAGCAATCCATCCGTAACAGAGAAGAAAAAGTATGGCGGCTTTTTACCTAAAACGGGTACAGAAACAGAAACGCTTGCATTATATGGTTTACTGTTCGTTGGACTTTCTTCTTCTGGCTGGTATATTTATAAACGACGTAACAAAGCTAGTTAGTCATTTTTTAAGAACCGTCCTTCGGGATTGGTTCTTTTTTTATTTTAATGCTTGCCATTTGTTTTTAATTTTAGTATTATAAGAATATTCTAAAAATTAAAAAATGAAGAGTTTTTTCTGTGAAGGGAGAAAGGCATGAAAAGTAAACGTATAAAAGGACTTATCGGGTTAAGTTTAACAACGCTGTTAGTTTTAGCTGCTTGTGGTGGTGATGGGGGAGCTGGCGCCGAAAAAGCAAAGGGCGGATCAGAGAAAACTGCCGCTAAACAAGAATTTAAAGTAGTAGTTCAACAAGAAATGCCTTCTGCAGATTTATCTTTAGGAACAGATACAATTAGTTTTACGGCACTGAATAATGCGTATGAAGGAATTTATCGTTTAGATGATAAAAGCAAGCCGCAACCAGCAGGGGCTAAAGAAAAAGTGCAAGTCAGTGATGATGGTCTGACGTACACAGTGAAACTAAGAGAAGAAGCAAAATGGTCCAATGGTGATCCTGTCACAGCTGCCGATTATGTTTTTAGTTGGCAACGTACAGCAGATCCTCAGACTGGCGCTGAGTATGCTTATTTTCTAGAAATGATTGAAAACGGTGCAGATATTGTAGCTGGTAAGAAACCAGTCTCTGAATTAGGCATTAAAGCAAACGGAGATTACGAGCTAGAAATTAAACTGGCAAAACCAACACCATATTTTGATTATTTACTGGCCTTTCCACTATTTTTCCCGCAACATCAAGCAACCGTAGAGAAATATGGCAAAGATTACGCTGCTTCCAGTGAAAAAGCAGTCTATAATGGTCCGTTTGTCTTAGCTAACTTTGAAGGGGCTGGCTCAGATACCAATTGGACTTTGGAAAAAAATGAAAACTATTGGGATAAAGACAATGTCAAATTAGATAAAATCAATTTTGATGTCGTCAAGGAGGCACCAACTGCCTTGAACTTATTCCAAGATGGTCAAGCAGACGATGTTATTTTAAGTGGCGAATTGGCCCAGCAAATGGCGAAGGATCCAGAATTGGTTATCGAAAAAGAAGCACGAACCAGCTATTTGGAATTTAATCAGCGAGATAAAAATTCACCGTATAATAATGTGAATTTACGCAAAGCAATTTCAGCAGCGATTGATCGCAACGCATTAGTAGATAAAATTTTAGGCGACGGCTCAGTAGTCGCTACCGGCTTAATTCCAGAAGGGATGTCGTATTCGCCGACAGATGACAAAGATTTTGCTGATGAAAATAAAAAAATTGTTGAATATAGCCCAGAAAAAGCAAAAGAATATTGGGCAAAAGCGAAGAAAGAATTGGGCATAACAACACTCAAAATGGATATTGTTGCCGATGATGTCGATTCTACGAAAAAGTTAGCGGAATATATTCAAGGTACGTTAAAGGATACTTTAGAGGGCATTGATGTAACAGTGAGCCCAGTGCCGTTTTCAGTTCGAATTGATCGAGGTAGTCGCGGCGATTTTGAGACAATCTTAGGTGGTTGGGCTGCGGATTACGCAGATCCAAGTAGTTTCTTAGACCTTTTTGTTACTGGTAATAACTATAATCGCGGGCGTTTTTCAAGTAAAGCCTACGATGAGTTGATTGAGGCTTCAGCTACAAGAGATGCTTCAGATCCTGAAAAACGTTGGGAAGACATGGTTAAGGCTGAGAAGTTATTGATTGGTGAAGAGACCGCTTTGGCACCACTTTATCAAAAGGCGACTGCCCATCTACGCAGTAAAGAAGTGAAAGGCGTCGTTGCCCATGGTGCTGGCGCACAATATGATTATAAGTGGACATATGTGACAGAAGAGTAGTTAAAAAGAGACACAGAATAGTCAAATCGACTGTTCTGTGTCTCTTTTAATCAAAATATTTCTGCTGTTCTTCTTTTAATTTTTCTGGGGTCACATCTTCACCAGTAGGATCATAAATAGTGACGCCCATTAATGTTTTATTGAATTGTTCACGAATGGTCCGCAAATATTCTTGTCGCAAATCGACACGAAGAGCTTGTTCTTCAGATGTTAAACCTTGTTCACGCTCTTTTTGTGCAAGCGTATTAATTCTTTTTAAAACCTCTAACATTTCTCATTTCCTTTCTATAATAATTCTTTTGCTAGGCGTTCAAACGATTGAAAGCGCGTTTGTTTGTCATAACCTGGGGTGATTAGCATCGCTTCTGTCAACCCTAGTTCTTCTTGTTGGTGGAAAAACTCCGCAACTTCTTGGCTACTGCCAATGACAAAGCGTTGTTTATTTTGTTCTAAAACCAGTTTGTCCATTTCACTGTAAGGGAAAGCTAGGGCTTCTTCTGGCGATAAAAATTTATTTGGAAGCCCATGTTCGGTGGCAAAGATATAATGCTCGAAACTAGCCGCATGGTATTCTGCTTCTTCTTTCGTGTCGGCGGCAAAAGTGAAATACGCAGCGCTCACTTGAGGCTCTTGTTGTTCAGTTACTGGTCGGAAATACTTGTAATATGCTGACAATACTTCTTTGGGCAAATGTCCATGAATAAACTGCGCAAAGGAAAAATTAATGCCATATTCACCAGCTGAACGTGCGCTTTCTTTACTAGCACCTAGTAACCAGGGTTGTGGTAATAGAACTTCCCGCGGAACAGCTGAAATTTTAGAATATAAATGATCTTCAGGAAATTCCTCTCTTAAAAAGAGTAAAATTTCAGGTAATTTATCAAATTGGTCTAGCTGAGGTGGCTGACCATTATTTAACGCCAACGTAGTTAAAGGGCTGCCACCAGGCGAGCGGCCCATGCCTAAATCGATTCGATCAGGATATAAAGCTGCTAACGTTTTAAACGTTTCTGCGACTTTAAATGGCGCATAATGCATGGTCATGATGCCACCCGCGCCAACACGAATTTTTTCGGTGGCACTAGCAATATGTGCAACTAAAATTTCTGGCGTTGCACTGGCAAAGGCGTCTGAGCCGTGATGTTCGGCATACCAAATTCTTGTGTAGCCAAGTTTTTCCGCTAATTGAGCGAGCTCTTTGGCTTCTTGTAATGTGTCGCTTGCTGATTGATTTTTAGGAACCGTTAATTGATCTAAGATACTTAATTTCATGTATGTAGTCTCCTTTTTGGTTATTTTTTTTGAAGCTACCGCTATTATTACGCAAGCATGTTAAAAAAAACAGTACGCACTTTTTAATTCCCTAGTGAGCGAAAAGTAACAAATAGATGTAGCCAAGGTCGATGATAAAAAATTCTCCGCTATGGCTGTGTGCATTTTGATTTTTTGGACAATGTATAGAAATATATTTAATATTTTTTCTGTTTTTATACAACGTATTGTATTTTTTAGTATAAAAAGCATTTTCTTTAGAAAGTTGGGCTATTGACTAGCTACAAAACAAATGATAGCATAGAGATAACCTTAAAGAAGAGCTGCTGTGCGGCTAACCAAGAACGTCTATTAGTTTTTCTAATAGACGTTCTTGTGCTAATTAATAGGAGAACAGTATATGAAGCCTTTTAAAACATTAGATGAACAATTAGCTATTTTGGAAGCTCGAGGATTGGTTTTCTCGGATAAAGAAAATGCAAAAAAGAAATTATCTTTTTATGGCTATTATGAGATTATCAATGGCTATAAAGACTTCCTTTTGGAAAAAAAGCAAAAAATAACTGACCATCAAGAAGAATGTTTTATAGAAAACAGTACATTTGATCATATTTTTTCTTTATTTATGATGGACAAAACAATAACTTCATCTGTAATTGATGCGACATGTGATGTTGAGATGTATGTAAGAGCAGCTATTTCTTACGTTGTCAGTAAAAATATAGGTGAACAACAAATAGACTATTTGAATAGACGTCATTATCAAAGTGGAAAGAAAAACAAAAACGGACAAGGATATAAAGTTGATCAGCTAATTACAAAGTTTAAAAAGATTATCTACGATGATATAGAACCCATGAAACACTATCGTGGTTATCATGGAAACGTTCCACCTTGGATTATGTTAAAAGGAACAACATTTGGAAACCTGGCTAATTTTTATAAATTACAAAAAAGTGAAAATAAAAAAGAAGTTATAGCGATGATTCTAGGAATACCTAAAGAAATCGTGGATGAAGGGATTACCAATATGTTTACTGACATTATCTTTTTATGTCATAGTTATAGGAATAGAGCTGCACATGGTGGACGAATGTATAACTATCGGTCGGCTAAAGCAGTTATTAGATATAGTGAAAATTTTCATCCCCGAGCAAATATTACTCAGGCAGAGTATAGAAAAGGCAAAGGAATATCCTGTTTAGGTACCCTATTTCATGCATTGACATGGATGGATAATAAAGTAGCTTTAGCAAGGTTACAAGCAGGGGTATCTGTTGCGTTAGATCAGCACTTAAAAGTTTACCCAGAAGATTATGATTTAGTTTTGTCTGAAAGTAATATCAATCCTAAATTTTTACAGCTTTCTAGATAGAATTATTAGACTGAGTTGTACATAAAATTATTGTCTCTACTAGGGAGAGCGTGTTAATCTGTCTTCTGTTAGTTATTAATTATTGTTTGCTTCATCAATAGAAAGCTGTTTTATAAAGAGTGTTTTCAGGCTATTAGTATAGATTGCTCATAGGAATATTTGCAAACGATGAAGATATCGCTTAAAATAAATGAATCAAGTAAAATGGAACATATGTACGCAATCAGCAATTGGAAAGGTGACAACATGTACGAATATATTATTGGAAAAGTAACGTTTGTTAGCCCATACTATATTGTCGTTGAAACAAATGGCATTGGCTATCAGATTTCAGTCGATAACCCGTATCGCTATTCAGGAAAAATGGATACGGATATTAAACTATATCTTCACCAAGTCGTGCGGGAAGATGCACAACTTTTATTTGGTTTTGGCAGTTTAGAAGAAAAACAATTGTTCTTAAAATTAATCAGTGTCTCTGGAATTGGCCCTAAAAGTGGCTTAGCTATCATGGCTTCTGTGGCTGATCATGGTGGTTTAATCAATGCAATTGAAGGGGAAGATGTTACATATTTAACGAAGTTCCCAGGTGTTGGCAAGAAAACAGCCCAACAAATGATTTTAGATTTAAAAGGAAAATTAGGCGAATTAGAGTCTTCCGAAGCAGCGGTTGCGGCCATGACCGCAACCGAAGCGGTGACAACAAGCAATCAAGCATTGGCAGAAGCGTTAGAAGCATTAAGTGCCCTAGGCTACAGTGACCGAGAGATTAAGCGTATCACTAAGCAATTGGAAGCGTTAGGTGAGACAACGACAGATGTTTATTTAAGCAATGCGTTAAAATTCATGATGAAACGCTAAGGAGGAATAACGATGACAGAAGAAGAACGGTTGCTTTCAGCTGCAAGTCAAGAAGCAGAAGCTTCAATTGAAAAATCGTTACGTCCACAATTTTTAGCACAATATATTGGTCAAGACAAAGTAAAACAAGAACTAACGATTTATATTGAAGCGGCGAAAAATCGGAATGAAGCGTTGGATCATACTCTTCTTTATGGTCCGCCAGGTTTAGGGAAAACGACAATGGCGATGGTCATCGCCAATGAAATGAATGTGAACATTCGTACCACAAGTGGACCAGCCATCGAACGGGCGGGAGATTTAGTCGCTATTTTGAACGAATTAGAGCCTGGTGATGTGTTATTTATCGATGAAATTCATCGTTTGCCGCGAGTGGTGGAAGAAATGCTGTATTCCGCAATGGAAGATTTTTACATTGATATCATGGTCGGTCAAGGAACCACGGCACATCCCGTTCATTTTCCGTTACCGCCTTTTACTTTAGTGGGCGCTACCACACGGGCAGGGATGCTTTCAGCGCCATTACGAGATCGTTTTGGGATTATTTCTCACATGGAGTATTATCAAGAGCAGGATTTAAAAGAAATCGTTCTCCGTTCCGCGGATATTTTTCAAACGGAGATTTTTGAGGAAGGTGCCTTTGAAATTGCGCGCCGCTCAAGAGGAACCCCCCGAATTGCTAATCGTTTGTTAAAACGTGTCCGTGATTTTGCCCAAGTCCAATCAGATGGCAAAATCGACCGAGCGATTGCAGACAAAGCGTTAACCTTGCTGCAAGTGGACCATCAAGGCTTGGATTATGTCGATCAAAAATTGTTGAAAACAATGATTGATTTATACGGCGGCGGTCCAGTTGGTTTAAGTACCTTGTCTGTAAATATCGGTGAAGAAACCGAAACGGTGGAAGATATGTATGAACCCTATCTTATTCAAAAAGGTTTCATTAAACGAACACCACGAGGACGAATTGCAACGCCATTTGCGTATGCACATTTTGGGTATGATTATTTAGAGGGTCATAAAAATTAAAGGGTTAAATAAGAGAGAAGGGCCTTCAACAGGATATAGTATGTTGAAGGTCTTATTTTTCATTTTTTCAAAGTTTATGTAACGGAATAAATATTCTTTTTTTTTTGATAGACCACTATAAGTATATTAACGAATAATTTTTAAAAGTTTCATCTCTTGATAATATAAATCTTTGTAAGATAAATCAGACAGTGTACGAGTAACTATTTTTGATATCGGTTTGTTTTCAAAACCATTTAAAGCGGACAAAATATATAACTTAGTTGTGCAGGTATTTTTAAAATGATTTCGGATGTAGCCAAGAAGAGCGACTGCTGAGGGTGTTTCAATATTTTGATTATCTGACGGTAGAGAACACATAGAGCAAACCTGATAATTCAATGTTTTTAAATAGTTGCTGTATGAAAATTTACCTGGTGACTCACCTTCAAAATCATTTATAAAAAAGAAGAACTCTTTATTTAATAGATTGCCCGTGTGATTGCTCAGTCCATTTAAAGTTATACTGCCTGTAGATAAAGGTTGCTCGCTAGCTAAGTAGATGTATTCTGTCAATTTTATCACCTCTTTCTTATCGATATGAATTATCGTATCATGATATAATCAAATCCGCTATATTTTAAGGTGAAATGCTAAATGGGAACAAAAGAAAGAAAGCCTTAACCGCTTGCTTTCTTTTGTTTCACGTGAAACGTTTGTTCTTATTTGGGAGAGTGGCATATTTCAGCTGTTGTAGGTATACTGTGTTTGTAATCGCTTTTAAATTGGAGGGATCAATGTTGAATAAAGAAATCAAAGGGGCATTAATTGTTTCTTGCCAAGCGTTGGCAGACGAACCGTTGCATAGTTCTTTTATCATGTCCAAGATGGCTTTGGCCGCTAAACAAGGAGGGGCTAAAGGCATTCGAGCAAATTCTGTGGTAGACATTCGAGCAATCCGGAAAGAGGTAGATTTACCAATCATTGGGATTATTAAACGAGATTATCCTGACGCAGAAGTATATATTACCGCAACTATGCGTGAGGTAGATGAATTAATGGCTGTTCAGCCAGAAATTATCGCTCTCGATGCAACCCATTCGAAACGACCAAATGGCGAAACGTTAGCCACATTTTTCAAAAGAATAAAAGAAAAGTATCCTAACCAAGAATGGATGGCAGATTGTTCCACGCTGGAAGAGATGATTGAAGCGGCGGAGTTAGGCTTTGATTATATTGGCACAACGTTAGTCGGCTATACGCCGCAAAGTGAAAATCAGCGGATTGAACAAAATGATTTTGAACTGTTAAGAGAAGCAAAGAAGCATTTTACTACACCAATCATTGCAGAAGGAATGATTGATACGCCAGCAAAAGTCCAACGTGTTCTGGAGCTAGGTGCTTATAGCGTGGTGGTGGGATCTGTTATTACACGACCGCAAAAAATTACTGAAAAATTTGTGGAAGCTACGAAAATAAAACAGAATCAAGCATAAACTAAATACACTATCGATACACTCGTTATTTTTTGATCAATACACTTCGATACGGTCGCTTTTTTTCTAGAGAAAGTTGAATCTTTCAATAATAAAAAGGGATACACTCCATTTGGCATAGTCCTTGCTGATAATAAATCAGTGTATAAAGCGCTATCATTTTTATAGGAGGGGTTTTATGAAGGGTTTATCAAAAAAGAAACGGGTGTCTACTTGGTTAGCGTTAGGAATCACCGTAGTCAGCTGTTTTGCGTTAAGCGGGGAAGTGCAAGCAAGTGTTGAAAGAACAAAAGTTGATGAATTTGCGAATGTTTTAGATGTGAGTGCATCACCAACCGAACGGACGAATGGCGTATACGATACCAATTATTTTAATAATTTTTCTGATTTAGGTGCATGGCATGGCTACTATTTACCTGAAAAAAGCAATAAAGAGCTACTGGGTGGTTTTGCGGGGCCATTGATTATTGCGGAAGAATATCCAGTAAACTTGGCGGCAAGTTTAAACAAATTAACGGTCAAAAATAAAAAAACGGGAGAAACCTATGATTTAAGCCAAAGCAACCGCATGGACCTGTCTTATTATCCTGGGCGCCTAGAGCAAACCTATGAATTAGACGATGTAACGATTCATTTAGCTTTAATTTTTGTCAGCAATCGAACGGCGCTTATCCAAACGACACTTGAAAACACTGGTGAAGATCCCTTGTCACTTGAAGCAAGCTGGACAGGTGCGGTCTTTGACAAAATTCAAGAGGGAACGGAAACCTTAGATATTGGTACTCGTTTAACTGCTAAAGACAATGACATTCAAGTGAATTTTGGTGAAGTCAGAGAAACGTGGAATTATTTTGCTACGAAAGACACAAAATATACGATTCATCATGCGGATAAAGTTTCAACAAAAATTGATAATCGGAATTATACAGCGACCGCTGAACCAATTGAATTGAAGCCTAAACAAACGTACAACACCTATACGACAGAAAGCTATACTTTTACAAAAGAGGAAGAGGCAAAGGAACAACAACAAGCACCCGAATATACCAAAAATGCGGCGCGCTATTTCAAAGAGAACAAGCAAAGATGGCAAGGATATCTAGATAAAACGTTTGATCAAAAGAAAACAGCAGAATTTCCTGAATATCAAAATGCGCTAGTCAAATCGATTGAAACGATTAATACCAATTGGCGAAGTGCGGCAGGTGCCTTTAAGCATGACGGGATTGTTCCGTCCATGTCTTATAAATGGTTTATTGGTATGTGGGCTTGGGATTCGTGGAAAGCGGATGTAGCAACGGCTGATTTTAATCCTGAGTTAGCTAAAAATAATATGCGGGCCTTGTTTGATTATCAAATTCAAAAAGATGATACTGTACGTCCACAAGATGCAGGAGCGATCATTGATGCTGTCTTTTACAATCAAGACAGTGCGCGTGGTGGTGAAGGTGGCAACTGGAATGAACGAAATTCTAAACCACCATTGGCTGCATGGGCAGTTTGGCATATTTATCAAGAAACCAAAGATAAGGAATTTTTAAAAGAAATGTATCCCAAACTTGTGGCTTATCATAATTGGTGGTATACCAACAGAGACCACAATAAAAATGGGATAGCAGAATATGGAAGCATGGTCAGTGATGCTCACTGGCAAAAAGACGACAAGGATCAAATCATTAAAGATAAAAATGGCCAACCTAAAGTGGATGATGATGCTGTTATTGAAGCAGCCGCGTGGGAAAGTGGCATGGATAACGCTACACGGTTTGACAAAGAAGGTGTGGGCAAAGGCGACGTTGGAGTTAAAGTTTTTGAAAATAAAAATAAAGGAAAAGTAGTGGGGTATTCGATTAATCAAGAATCAGTGGATTTGAATGCGTATCTCTACGCTGAAAAGGGCTATTTAGCTTCGATAGCAGAAGAACTAGGCAAAAAAGAGGACTATAAGAACTATCAAAAAGAAGCGAAGAAACTAAAAAAATATATTCAAGAAAATATGTTTGATGAAAAAACAGGCTTCTTCTATGACTTACAAATAAATGAAGACGGCTCGAAAACAAAATTGTTAGTCAATCGTGGCAAAGGAACAGAAGGCTGGTTGCCGCTTTGGGCAAAAGTAGCGACCAAAGAACAGGCGGCGGCAGTTAAGAAAAACATGATGAATCAAGAAATGTTCAATACCTTTATGCCATTCCCAACAGCATCCAAAGACAATGAAAAATTTGTTGCAACGAAATATTGGCGGGGACCAGTTTGGCTTGATCAAGCCTTGTTTGGTGTAGAAGCTCTTCAAAACTATGACTATACAAAAGAAGCGAAAGAAATGACACAAAAACTCTTCTTACATGCCGAAGGATTGATGGGAGAAGGACCTATTCATGAAAATTATGATCCACTAACAGGGAAGGGCCTAAGTACGAAAAACTTTAGTTGGTCAGCGGCAGCGTACTATTTACTGTATAAAAACACCTTATTAAGTAATAACCCCACAACGCAAACCGCTTTTGAAATAAAATAGAAAAACAGCTCTTGAGAAAATATCACTCAAGAGCTGTTTTTTTCTTCACTTGCTACAATCTGTTTCCTTCTGATTTAATTGAATGTAATTTATTTGTTTTAATAAATATATTTCATTTAATTAAAGAAAATATCCGAAAATAAAAATATATGTACTTTTATTAAAAATGTTATTTAATAAAAATGAAATAGATATTCAAGGAAATTGATTGTACAATGGTTAGTGAAGAGTGGGTTTAACGGAACCGAGTAATAAGAAATAAACTAATATTGAAACCAAACATTGCGACACCTCCTGCTCTGAGTTATATTGAATTTCATTATAAGACAGATATCTTAGTTTCTTCAAGAACGAATTAGAAAAGTTTTTTTAAAATTTGTTGATGTCTAACAATTATAATGTGCGAAAAAATAATTCAAACAAATATATTATTCGATTATTTGATAATATTAAAGTTCATAGAAATAATTTTTTAGAAAATAGTATATTTTAGTTAATAAAAAAATAACACTTAATATTAACTTATTAATAGAAAGGAGCATATTATGGATGTGTTAGAGGCATTAAAGTATTTTAGAAAAAAGAAAAAAATTGCTCAGAAAGATGTTTTACCAAAAAAAGGGAAACAAACCTATCGAAGAATCGAAATTGGTGAAGCCAAGCTAAGTTACGAGGATTTAATGACAGCATTACAGTCACTTGGGATTACCTTTAATGAATTTTTTCATATGGTCTCTGAAACAAGAAGTACGGCTTCATCTAAAATTATGCATCAAATTGAATGTTGTCAAATGGGGTTGAACAATACAAGTGAAAAAAAGAACCTGATTCATTACTTTTATCAATTAGAGCGCAATCCCCAAAAAAACGCAGTAGAGATGTCTATTTATACAGATATTAAGCTAACTTTCAGTAATGATTGGGAGGAAATTCCAGAATTTGATGAAACTGATCGAATGGCAATTCTCGCACTTATCTCTAGCAAAAGCTACTATACATATTACGATTATCAAATGGTGACTAATACAGGGGCGTTATTTTCTGAAAACGAAGTCCTTCAGATTCTTGAGCAGATGTTTCCTGTCAAAGATGCTGAATTACGTGATACCCAAACATTAAATGTCGCCTATGGTTTTTACCTAAATATCATTACAGCGCAACTTTATAAGAAAAATTATGCGAAAGCCCGGGAATATTTAGCGCTAATGAGTGTTACCACGATTCCTGCCGAAATCTACTATATTCATTTTAACTTACGTTATTTAAAAAATCTTACGTATTATCTGTACACTGGCAAAATGAGATATTATAAAGAAGTAATCACCGTTATTGATATGATTGAAAGTTTTGGGGATGCACGTTTGGCGGAAGGCATGAAAAAAGAAATGCTTCAGCTGACGGCTGGTCGGACATTTAATTTAGATTATGGACAATTTCCTGTGAATATTGTCACTGAAAAATAAAAAACACCCCCGCAAGGTCAAGCGTGCGGGGGTGCTTTCTCAAGGCTACTTTAAAACATGTAGCGACTTTTCAACGATGGCATCGGTCAAGGTTTTAGAAAAATTCAATTTATTTTTTTTCCCGAGTTCATCAGACCACTTGGGAATGGTGACGGTTTTTTTGACTAACGTATTTGTTCCTAAATAATCATTTAGTTCTACATTTACCATAGAAACAAACGAGTCTGCAAGGTTAAAATTAAAGTCATCGTCATCTCTAAAGGGATTATTATCTTCTAATGACAACGTATTGATAGGAGATGGCTGGTGGATTGTTCTTTGATGTTCAATATCATCAGATAACATCATACCTAAATAATCGGAAGCCATCGCAATTGCATCAGGAATTGTATCTCCTTGCGTACCAGAACCACCTATATCTGGGAAATAAACATAGTAACCATTCTCGACACTGTAGAAACATGCAGGATAACTAATTAGCATGAATGATGCCTCCTTATCAATCATTGAGGAAGGCTATTTCAGCCCTGCCTCTTTTAAAATCCCTATTTCGGTTCCTTTTTTCAATTCTCCGTGTGGGATAATGATGGGTCTTTTGCCAGACATCTCCATTTTTATATGGGAGCCTTTTCCACCATCGGTTGGTAACCAACCGTGCTTTTTTAGCAATTTGACCATTTGTTTTTGTGTCATTGGCATGTGCACAATACCTCCTGACAGGATATATTTTAATACGTGTAATACGTGTTGTCAAGTGGATGAAAAAGTACCCCCGCAAGGTCAAACTTGCGGGGGTACTGATGTTAAACAATAATGTTATCTCTAATCATATCTAAATCTTTAATCAAAATTTTGCGGTTACGTAGTTCAATTGCCCCTAACTCTTTTAGTTGCTGCATCATCCGGTTAACGCTACTAGCAGAAGTTATCCCGCAAAAATGCGCAATTTCTTCATTGGTCACCACGAAATCAATTAAAATACCTTCCTCTGTTTCTACGCCAAATGAATCGTACATTTCATAGATTTGTGTACAAACGGCCCCAAATTTGCCATTCATCAACATTTGCTGCATCTTTTTCATGGAATGCATTAAACGGTCCCGATAGTATTCTTTGACATACATTTGCAAGTCTTTACTATTATTGATATCCCGCCAAAATTGAACACGGTCGATTTGGTAAAGTTCTGCTTGTGGAGATTCGATGCGAATATTAAAAGGTGCATCAATAAATTCTGAATATTCATCACGTAGCAATGAAACAATTTCCAAATTGTTGATATAACGTAAATTAAATTCACGACCGTCTTTGGAAATAACGCTAGTTTTGATGATGCCACTTTTTAAAATATAGGCATAACGATCTTGCAGTCCTTCATAAGTTAAATAATTTTTCTTCTTTTTTACAACGACTCGAAAGGAATGTTCATCTAAGTAGTCTTGTAAAACATTTCTCATTGGCGGTAACTCCTCAATTATCTCTAAATATTTTTGTTTTTGCCTGTTGGGCTTCTTTCTTATTTAAGCGAATTGGACATCATATGTCAATAACAAATGTTGATAAAAAAGGTCAATTAAACGCTATTTTGAAAAATAAAATCAGCTTTTAGATAATTTTGCCAAAAATTTCGCTTAATGAGTATTAAAAATATTTTTTTTATTTTATGTGCTCAAATATTTTTCAAAAAGAAAAAATTGTATTAAGGTAATAGTAGAAAGGGAGGAGATTTAATGACAGAACCAAACTTAAAAGACCCAAGAAAGTTATTTTATAGTGATGGATTTCCGCAACAAGATCAAGAAACTCCCGCATTACAGGACAAAATGGTCCCTAAACCAGATTGTGGGGAAGACAGCTATGTCGGAAATCACAAATTAGAAAATCGTCGGGTATTAATTACAGGCGGTGATTCTGGGATTGGACGAGCTGCGGCGATTGCTTTTGCTCGCGAAGGCGCAGATATCGCCTTACATTTTTTCCCAGGTGAAGAAAAAGACGCCGAAGAAGTGGCGCACTATATACGAGAAGCTGGCCGAAAAGTCATTCTTTTGCCAGCAGATTTAAGAGATAAACAGGCACCTGAAGAATTGGTTGCACAAGCTCGTGAAGCATTAGGCGGCTTGGATACCCTTGTTTTAAATGCTGCCCAACAAATTTCCTGTGCCGCTATTGAAGAATTACCAATGGAACAAGTGATAGACACTTTCCATGTCAATATTATTGCGATGTTTGGCATTGTCAAAGCAGCAGTGCCTCACTTGCCTGCCGGAAGTAGTATTGTGACAACGACTTCCGTCCAAGCCTTTAATCCCAGTGAGCATTTGTTGGATTATGCAGCAACGAAGGCATCAATTGCCAACTTTACCGTTGGTTTAGCAAAACAACTGGCACCAAAAGGCATTCGGGTAAATGGCGTGGCTCCAGGACCAATCTGGACACCGTTACAGTTAGATCATGGACAACCAATTGAAGAGTTGCCAGAATTTGGGCAACATTCTTTACTGGAACGTGCGGGCCAGCCTGCTGAATTAGCCCCTGTTTATGTTTTCTTGGCGTCCAATGATGCAAGTTATGTTACGGCTCAAGTTTATGGCGTAACTGGTGGAGAAGCAATTAATCTTTAGGAGGGATGTTCCGTGAATAAAGTTGTTAAAATACTTTTGCTTCTAGGTTCACTGATTTTAATGGCATTATTTGGCGCGGTGGCCATTACCACTTGGTCAGCCGATACAGCTTGGCAACCACCAGATAATGTCCAATGGTTCTTGCAAGACAACGAGTACGCACGTCAAGCAATTTTTTGGGTAGCGCTGGTTTTACTAGGAATTATGCTCTTTCTATTTTTATTCATTCTTTTATTCCCAAGAAGAAAAGGCACGTTTGAATTAAAAGAAGAGCAAGGAAAGTTAGTGTTACACCGTAAAGCCATCGAAGGATTTGTACGCTCTAGCTTGCAAGACAGTGACTTTCTGGAAGCACCAACCATTCGTGTAAAGGCGACAAAACGGCGCATTAAGGTCAATGTCAAAGGCACACTGAAACGAACGGCAGATTTAATTGGACAAACAGAAGCTTGGTCAAAAACAATGGAAGAACGGCTTGCTCGTTTGGTGGGGACTGGTCACAAGATTACGATTGATGTTCATTTTGAAGATATTCAATCAATGAAACGACCACAACAACAGCAAACACAAGCACGTGTGGAGTAGGAGGGATGTACAATGGTTGAATGGATAAAACAATATGCCGTTCCGTTAATTGGTGGCCTAGTCGGCTTGGTTTTTGCAATCTTGTTTCTGTCAATCGGCTTCTTTAAAACATTGTTAGTAGTACTCCTGACAGGACTAGGTATTTGGCTAGGTTTGTATTTGGAACAGACAGGCATTGTCAAAAATTATTTTCATCATAAATAGGAGGTTTTGGCTATGGAAAATGCAAATGTATCGATTGTTAAAGGTGAGTTGACGTTTGAGGATAAAGTAATCCAAAAAATTATTGGCATTGCTTTGGAAGAAGTCGACGGTTTGTTAACTGTGGACGGTGGTTTTTTCTCGAATTTACGAGATAAAATGATTAACAGTGAAGATGTTACAACAGGCATTCACACCGAGGTCGGCAAAAAACAAGTCGCAGTGGATATGGACATTGTAGCCGAATATGGGAAAGATATCGAGACCATTTATGATCAAATGAAAGAGGTTATTACTCGTGAAGTCCAACAAATGACTCACTTGGAAGTAATCGAAGTCAATGTCAACGTAGTAGATATCAAAACACAAGCAGAGTACCAAGAAGAAAGTGAAACAGTCCAAGATAAACTTGGCAACGCCGCTGAAGCGACAGGTAGTTTTATGTCAAAACAAACCAATAAAGCCAAACATGCGGTAACTAAAGGCAAGACAAAAGTCAAAGAAAACACGGCACCTCGTGTTCAATAATTGGTTATTATTTTATTAAAAATAAAGCAATAATAGAAGAAACTAGGAGGAATGAACCATGAGTAACGAAAAATTCAATAATGTACCAAAACCAGCAGGAAACGGACCACACACACCAGAAGATCATGCAATCAAAGGTGAATTAACATTTGAAGATAAAGTCGTTCAAAAAATTATCGGTTTAGCCTTAGAAAATGTCGATGGTCTATTAACAGTCGATGGCGGCTTTTTCTCAAATATTGCTGAAAAATTAGTAAACACAGATAACGTCACAGCTGGTATTGATACCGAAGTTGGTAAAAAACAAGTCGCTGTTGATATGGATATCGTGGTAGAATACGGCAAAGATATTCAAGACATTTACGAAAAAATGAAAGAATTAATCAGCCGTGAAGTGAAAAAAATGACCCACTTAGATGTGATTGAAGTGAATGTTAACGTAGTTGATATCAAATCAAAAGAAGAATACGAAGAAGATAGCGAAACGGTTCAAGATAAAGTCACAGGCGCTGCCAAAAGTACCGGTGAATTTGCTTCTGAACAAACAGAAAAAGCAAAAAAAGCTGTGAATAAAGGAACAGAACAAGTCAAAGAAAATATGGAACCACGTGTAGAATAAACGGTTAAAGGGAGGAAACAATCATGGGCTTTATTTGGGCATTAATTGTCGGTGGGGTCATTGGGGCAATCGCTGGAGCAATTACTAAAAAAGGATCATCGATGGGCATTATTGCCAATATTATTGCAGGGTTAGTTGGTTCAACAATTGGTCAAGCCATTTTAGGCACATGGGGACCAAGCTTAGCTGGGATGGCTATTGTGCCATCGATTATCGGGGCAGTGATTTTAGTTGCCATCGTTTCATGGATTTTAGGACGAAAATAGAGAAAGTTTAAAAAAATAGGGCATAAGTCGTTTCGGCTTATGTCCTATTTTTCTTTTTCTATGTATGAGGAAGTTTCGTATGAAAAGTAAATTTTGAGCAATTAGCCAAGAGCTTATTTTAATTAAAATCATTAGTCATTTTGGCTTTTCAACAAAAATCAACAACATTTGTTGAAGTTATTTGTAGATAACGTTTATCATTCACAAATTTACATTTTTTTGTAACGGATATCTCGTATAGTAATAACTGCAAATGAATTTCAGAAAATTTTTTGATAAGTCATCAAAGTGAGGGGATAGCGGTCTTTTATTGAAAAATAGCAACACAAAATAAACAGAACAAAAGAGAGAGGAATTCAAAGAATTATGACAGAACAAACACCAACAAAGCTTTTGAATAAAGGCTTTATCAGTATTACAGTGATTAATTTCATTGTCTATCTTGTTTATTATTTATTAATGGTTATTATTGCGGTGATTGCGCAAGATAGCTTACACGCTACTTTAGGTCAAGCGGGTTTGGCCTCAGGAATTTACATCATCGGGACATTGCTTGCACGACTTTTCATGGGGAAACTCCTTGAACTGATTGGGCGCAAACAAGTCTTACGTTATGGGGCTTTGTTTTATCTTTTAACGACTGTTGCGTATATGTATATGCCAAGTATGGGCATTCTTTATCTGGTCCGTTTTTTAAATGGGTTTGGTTACGGAACCGTTTCGACAGCGACCAACGCAATTGTTACCGCCTATATCCCTAAAAATAAAAAAGGGGAAGGGATCAATTATTATGGTTTGAGTACTAGTTTAGCAGCCGGCATCGGGCCATTTATTGGGATGTTATTGTTAAATGTTTCCAACTTCCATGTCATTATTAACTTTTCAATTATTTTAATTTTGTTAACAACCATTGCTTGCTTCATTTTCCCAGTGAAAAATATTGAGTTAACACCTGAACATCGTGAAGCTTTATCTAAATGGAATTTTGATAGTTTTGTTGAAAAGAAAGTTTTATTTATTACATTTATCGCCTTTTTAATGGGGCTTGCTTATTCAAGTGTCTTATCTTTCTTATCTTCTTATGTCAAAGTAATCGATTTAGTTGACGTCAGCACCTTCTTCTTTATCGTCTATGCAGTCGTGATTACCTTAACACGTCCATCGACAGGTCGGATTTTCGATGTCAAAGGGGAACGCTACGTCATGTATCCGAGCTACATTTTCTTAACACTAGGCCTGTTCTTATTAAGTATGACTACGTCGGGTTGGATGTTATTAGTTTCAGGTGGGTTAATTGGCTTAGGTTATGGGACTTTCATGTCAAATGGCCAAGCGGTTTGTCTTCAAGAAAGCCCAAGTCCTCACCGTATCGGGATTGCTTTATCGACTTATTTCATTGGTTTAGACCTTGGATTAGGGGTTGG
Organism: Enterococcus sp. DIV1328a; assembly: GCF_050536905.1. Taxonomy (NCBI): domain Bacteria; kingdom Bacillati; phylum Bacillota; class Bacilli; order Lactobacillales; family Enterococcaceae; genus Enterococcus; species Enterococcus sp. DIV1328a. Next base: position 81,367 of record NZ_CP172912.1, read on the forward strand.
TCCGTACGTTTTAGGTGAATTACGTAACTTTATGTCATTCCAACAAATGTACTTCTTAGCAGGCTGTATCCCAATCGTTTGTACTATTTTATATATGGTCTTCCACAAAGCTAAAAATGATGCCAAAGATTTGTCTCTTGAAACGATTGAAGAGATTGAACACGGCTCAGAACTATAAATGGACAAGGAGTGATTTCAATGCCTAACGATGAACGGATTTTAAACGTTTTACAACAAACACTAACGGAAATTCAACGCATGAACACGCGTTTAGCTAAAATTGAAACAGAGTTAGCCGATGTCGATCAACATCATGCGACTTTGGATCATTACTTGCAAGAGCTAGAATTGGTGACAGAAAATAACAACGTCATGTAAAATGAGTAGTTAGTAAATGAATGTTCTACGTTTCGGTATCACTAGAGTGGAACATTGAAAATTTTCGTAAAAAACGCCAAAAGGTAGCAGTTTTTCTGCTACCTTTTGGCGTTTTTTGTAATTTTTATCACTTAAAATGTTTCACGTGAAAACTTTTAAAAGTGGCGTGGACTTTGTTTGGTGACAATTTGTGTATTTAAGTTTTCTAAGCTCTGCGCTAGTTCACCAATGCTAGCGGAAAAATCAACATAATAAGTAGGAATCGTTGATTTGACACTAATTTCTGAAAAGATATTTGTAATAATTACATCGAAAGGCTTTTCTGGTGAAGCGACAAAAATTAATTTTTTATCCACGGCTTTACTTAGCTTTTCATAAAGGGTATCTAAAATTAAGTTACTTTGGTTGGTCCGTACTAAGACACGAATCGGTGGTAAAGATTTCGTTTTCAGTGTACAGAAAAGAATGAACAAGCAGTCAACTAACAATTTTTCATTGCCCATCAATGTTGGAAGCATTTCAATTGTAAGTCGCTTCACATCTTTGTAGAGACTCGGATTTTTTTGAAGTGCTTCTTTTAAAAAGCTTTCTTGCACAAATGGATTGGCAATCGTGACAAAGGTCTTAAAAAAGACACTTAAATTTTGGATAGAAGTATATAGATAAAGATACTCGTGAAATGTCAATTTAATTTGATAAAAAGACGTCAGTTGATAAATGATCTCTTTAATGGGTGAGCCTAATAGCTGGACCATATGCATCCGTGCTGCTGGAATTTCCAAGACATCTTGTGTGGCGTAGCTGACACTAATCGTTAATAAGAAAAAGGCAAAAAGCCCTTCTTTTTGTATAAATTTTGTTGGAACTTGGTGTAAGGCTTCTTCTTTAAAAAACAATTCAAATTCACTCAGATTAACAAAGGGATTAACAATCGCTTCTTCCTCTACGAAAGTTTCTTTGATAAAAAAGCCCTCTTTCCAACGCGCTAAAATCACCGCAGAAAAAATCAAGTCTTTTGTAAAATCTTGTGTTGTATTGAAGGAAACAGAATGTTTTAAACGTCGAAAGAGACTATGGACTTCTTTTTTTGTGATTGTATGCAATGGCCAATCCTCTTCAGAGTAATTGTTCCAAAAAAGCATCATAAAGAAAATCCGAATATCTTTTTCTTTGCCCACCAACACGTTGGTACGTTTTAAATTGATTTCAATCTGATATTTTTGGAGCCATTGGTTTAGTTGACCAATTTTTCGTGTAAAGGTTGACGAAGAAATTTCTAAAACTTTTTCAAAATGTTTGCTATCAATTGCATTATGGTTAAAGGCATAGGTCAGCACTTGATACGCGAAACTTTTTTTGACAAAGTAGGGCATCAAAAACGACAGTTGGAAATAGGGTGCAAACCAAAATGTGATTTCTTTAGCAGTTGCTGATAAAGAAAATAAGTTCTCCCAGCCGTTTTTTTCAATTTCTGTTTGGAGCAAAGCTACAGATTGTAGAATGGTATTTTGTTGCATTTTTAATTGAGTGGCTAAAGTAGAAATCGCCAATGTTTGCTCTTCTGCTTCACGACGTTCGAGTAATTCTTCTAAAAGAGCAAAACTTTTACGATAAGGTACATCAAGTAATCCTGTTAACATCCGATTCCCTCCAAACTGTTTTCCCCACGTAATTTGGCAAAATAAATTTTGCGGACGACTTGTTTTAAGTTATGGTATTCGTCTAAATAAGGAACGGGATGCCAATAAAAGGTTTTACTGGCGTGAAAAAGCGGATTATTTTTGTCAGTAATGACTAAGTCAGGCACTTCTTGAATATGATTAACAAATTTCAAAGGAACATCGCAATAATTATTGATTTCCTTCGCTAACCAATTTTCTTGTATCTGATTAATAGATGAATGAAGTAAAATTTTAACAGGAATTTGTTTATTTAATAAAACGCTCCGAATAATTAGAAAAATGGTTTCTTTAAATAACGCATCTAGTGGATGTTGTTTGTCAAAAGGCAAACGCTTTAAGAAATAGTTGGTTGTTCGTGAAACATTTGGGTATTGTTTTTCATACAAAGAGACATTAGCAACCTCATAGCTCAATTCCTCTTCCACAGGGAAATGAATCAGTCGTTCACTGGCATTGGATAAATTAACCAACAAAAAGACTACTTCTATTGCGCTTAAATCCAACTGTAATTGCGTACATTTTTCAAAAATCCAGGTGACATGGGGACTTTCATCCATGCCCATAATCGCTAAGTTGGCAAAGTTGACTGTTTCTATTTGTTCAAGTGAATACATCGTTAATGTACTGAAAAAATCATAGTAGAAACGAATTTCAGCCCGCCATGTGTCGGGTTCTTTTTGTTCATTAATAAAACAATCATTCACTAATAATTGAAATTCTGAATAAGGAAAGGCTAAATTGATCGTAGCAATTTCAGGATAATCGCTGATTGTAAAATCAGATTGGTAACGGAGTAAACCTATGGACATAATTAATTTTAATTTGCGTAAATCGGTATATGTAAAGTAAGGATAACGGTTTTTGATGATTTCAATAAAATTCTGCAATTGCGCTTGATTGGTTTTAGATAAAAAAGGAACGAGAGAAGTTCCTGAAATGAAAAATAAGGAGTAAAAGAAACTACGAAAATCTTTCTCTTTGCCACAAATTTTTTCTCGCCTTTTTAAATTTAAATAACAATTAAATCTAGCTAGATAATTGTTTAAACGGTCACTGACTTGTTTGAAAATAGAAAAGTTAATGAAATGCTCTTCACAAAAATCTTTGGCTGAAGTATAGCGTTTTAAAAGTAAATCTAAGGCTAACATATAAGTTAATGACCCGCGAACTACGGCTTCTTTCATTAACTCAATCGGGATATTTTCATCGGCGACTAATTCTATGGACTGTTGATTATTAATAATGCGAATATGTACATTTTCATGTGTATTGACTCGAGAAATTAATAAAGTTAATTGATTCAATAAATTGTTGATATTGTAATGGGAAAATTCATATTTTCGCCGGAGTACTTGCATGGGGACTTTTTCTTTACTGTCATACAAGTATTCAATTAGGGAAAGTAACTGAATTTCCTGTTTGGTTAATAAGTTATGCATAATAACCACCTTTCTAATTGGTTACGCTTGTTTGATTTTTCAGATAATACAGATAAAACATTCTTTTCTAAGCGACATTGACAATTGCCAGTGAAAGAACTAGTTGTTCTTATGCTACTGTATCTATTCTTAAAAATCAAGAAGAACTAAATGTGTTAAATAGAAGAAAATGCGGATAAAAAATGATAGAGCAAAAAATTATTAAGAAAAACAAATGGTTTATATAAAACATTTAAATAACAAAAATGATAATTTGAGTCTATTGATTTTTTAGCTTAAATAGCTTATACAAATAGGCTTTTTTGTCTGGTTAGTTCTTATGAAAAAAAATTAAAAAAACGGTATAGTGGAAGAAGGACTAGTACAAATAAAAAAGGATTAAAGGAGTGTTTTCATAAAGATGAAAAGGGTTTCTGGGATTTCATCAACTTTTTCTATTTGGAGGAGAAGTTGTTGATAATTTTTGCTGAAAAATCTCGTTATACTCTTCTTATTCTTATAGAAGAGTCTATAGGAAAAAGCAGAAAATGAATCCGCATTCGAAGTAAGAGTGCGTTTTGAGGAGATAAAAAGAAAAGGTGTGTTGGCTGTCTGTTTTAGCAAGGAAGAAAGACAACAGAAGAGCACTCACTTATTTGGTTTAAAATAAAAAATTGGTACGAAGTGAACGTTCTCTTCTATGTGTCGTTAGTAGAGGAAGGATGAAAGAAATGAGAAAGAATGGTCCAATTGATCAGCAAAAGAATGCCTTAGCAGGTGCTGAATTTAAAGTGACAGATGCAGAGACAGGGCAAACTGTCGCTCGTTCATTACGTTCTGACAACCAAGGGTTAGTTCAAGTGAACCACTTACAACCAGGAAAATATACCTTTGTGGAAACAAAAGCACCGGATGGTTACCAACTGTCTAAGCAAGCAGTCGCATTCACTATTGCGGCAACAGCGAAAGACAAACCTGAACTCGTGGATGCGGGCACGTTTGTTAACGAGAAACAACCTGTATCCAAAAAAACAAAACCAAATCAGCCAACAACGAAACAAGCAGCTAGAGAGACAGGTTGGCTTGGTTTACCGAAAACCAACACACAAGTCAATTACTTCTTTGTCTTTATCGGCCTCCTGTTGGTCAGTTTGGCAAGTTGGCTCTTCTATAAAAAGAGCAAGAAATAAGCAAAAGCTATAAAAAAACAGGCCATCCGTCCTTTCGACGGATGGCCTGTTTTTTCATCTTAAGCTAATCAACTGAACAAAAGTAGCTCCTTCTTATTGACATTCTCAGGTAAGCCTTCATCGCAGTTTAGCCTTTGAACAGAACTTACTGAGTTCTTGGAGCAAATCGCTTGTGCCTCAGCCTTTGTTTTTCGATGCTATCTTTAGGTATTTTGGCTAAAATATTGTACACTTTACATGTGCAAGAAATTTAGTTAGAGATATGAGGATAGAATGATGAAAAAGATGATGGTTTTATACAACGAAACTTCAGGAAGTAGTGAAAGTAAAGAGATTGCAGAACGCTTTAAAAAAGCTGCAGAAGCGAAAGGGGAAGCGGTTATTTTGCAACCTTCCAATCCAGACATTGATCCTGAAGAAATGCGGAAAAATGCCAAAGAAAATCAAGTGGGTGTCTTGGTCGTCATTGGTGGTGACGGGACCATTCATCATGCCGTTCAAAATTTTAAAGACACCATTCGTGACTATCAAATAGGGATTATTCCAGGTGGAACAGTCAATAATTTTGCGCGTGTGTTAAGTATTCCTTTGAAAGAAGAAGACGCCTTTGAGACCATTTTGGCAGGACAGACCACGCCAGTTGACTTTGGAATGGTAAATCAAGATGTGATGATTTCGACCTTAACGATTGGACTATTAGCGGACACAGCAGCAAATGTGACCCAACAGGAGAAACAAAAATATGGTCCTTTAGCCTTTACAAAGCAATTTTTCCGCTTATTAATGAAAAAGAAAAAGTACAAACTAAAAATTGATGGCGATGAAAGACGTTGGCATGGCAAAGCCCAATTATTAACGATGACCATGACGAATTCTGCTGGCGGCTTTACCAATTTCGATGCCAATGCCACGCCAGATGACGGCGAAGTGCACATTATCATTTTGCCTAAGTTAGTTTTTTACAAGTTTGTCTATTATTTACCTAAAATTATCAGAGGACAATTAAATGAAATTCCTGGTGTCGTGTATTTCTCTGGGAGTCAATTTAAAATTAGGGGCGAAAAAGACAAGAAAGTCCAAACACGAACAGATGGCGATCCTACCGATGATTTACCGATTAAAGTAACGGTGGAAGCTGGGGGACTCAACGTGTTTGTTCCTGAAACGTCCACATCTACGAAAGAATAAAAGAAACAACTGTTATTTTTTCGTGGAATAGATTTCTCATTTTGTGTACAATAGAACAGAAGAGAGGCAGTTGAGTGAACAGTGAAATGGGATGAATATGTTGATATATTCGATACAGATGTCGTTTCTAAAATTATTATTTTAAGAAACTTGCCAATTAATGAAGGCTGGATTGACATCAATGAGTTAGCAGAAGAATTACAATTAAACAAAAAATCAGTCAAAAAATACGTAGAACTCCTAAAAGATGACATTACGTATTATGCTGTGGATAATGATGCTTCTTTGGCTTTTGAAAAGGGGCATGGCTATCGCTTGAACTTGGCGTCTAGCCAAGCGTTCCAGAAACTTTATACAGCAATTTTTCGGGATAGTTTAACTTATCAAGTAATGGAAGATTTATTCTGGGGTCGATTTAATGGGATTGTGCCAGCGACAGCAAAATATCATACCAGTGATGCCACGATTCGGCGCTTGCTCAAAGGGTTTACAGAAATTTTAGCACCATTGGGGTTAGTGATTAATAAAAGCACATGGAAAATTGAAGGCAATGAAGCGTATTTGCGCCATTTTGCTTACACTATTTTTATGGACTTAATCCGTGATACTTGGCCTTTTGACTATATACAAGAAACGGAAGTCGCACAAACTGTCCAAAAAATGATGGCTTTTTTCAACGTAGAAGTTGCGGAAACGGTGATACGCCGAGTTAAATATATGGTCGCTATCTCAAAAGTCCGTAGTGCGCAAGGCGCCGAATATCGACCTTCAGCCGAGCAAGAAACTTATTTAGAAGGTAATAAACATTACCAAGCCTTTATAGAAGAGATGACAGCTACAACCCTTTTCCTTAACAAAAACGATTTAACTTTTGTGTACTTTTTCTTGTTAGCCAATGACCAATTTTATCAAGATGAAACCACTGCACAAGCAATTTTAGCGCATTTTGATGAGTCTGAAGCGCCTGTTTATATGTTGACTCATTTAGTCCAACATTTCTTATTAGAAGAAATACAAATGACGCCGCAATTGGAAAAAATTCGTCCGCAAATTTTTTATTATTTGTTTGCTACACATTTATTTGCCGAACTTTACTATGTCCAAAATGTGAAAATGTATAATGTCTTTTGGAATAAAGTCAAAGAAAAATATCCGGTTCTTTTAGAAGAATTAAGCCAAGGCTTAAATCAACTTTACGAACAAACAGGCAATGAATTATTTACAAATAAAGAATTTTTGGCTTTGCGTTATTCTAGTGTTTTGGCGCTTTCTAATGATTTAATTCATCGTGAACAAAAAATTGTTTTAGGGTTAAAATCAGGCTTGCCAGTACTGGAAGAAGAACGGGTGAAACTTTCGATTGAAAATAATTTTCGTCGGTTTTATGCATTGGAAGTTTTACGATACAGTGAAGCAAGCAAAGAAGAATGGCAAAATATTGATTTACTATTAGTGACTTCTTTGGCAGATGTAGAAACGGGCCATCCAGAGATCTTTTTACTTTCAAGTGAGTTAACGTTTGAGCAATATAATCGTTTGAACCAAAAAATAGTAAAAATTAACGAGAAAAGAACCACGTCACTTTAATAAAAAATCAAAAAAATGGGCTTTTTTGATGCATATGTCCGATAAATTGTAAAAAAATTTTTCTAAAAAGTAAAAAAAGACAAGAAGAAAACGTCAATAAGTAGGTGTTGATTACCTACTTATTGACGTTTTCTCGTTGTTTTTTAATAAATACTGCGTCAATTCTTCTGAAAATTATGTCAAAAAGGTACTTTTTTTGCTTTTTTTATCGTAAATAATAGATGGTTAGCTATTGATAGCAAAGGAACTACTACTTTTTTTAACAGTCAGTTAAAAAATATTGAGGGTTCTCACAAGAATTTTTCTATATAATAGAAAGAGCAAGGGAAGGAAGGCGGGATGAGATGAAAAAACGGATGGAACAAATTGAAGAAATTTTAAGTTGTGAAGAAAATAGTGCCGGTGTTCGCTTAAAGGAATTGGTTGAGGCTTTAGAATTAGAAGTCACAAATCAAAACTTGTTAAAGGTAACAAGTATCTTACATATGAATCCAAAATTTAAAAAAATTTATGCATACGAAGACAGTCGTGTTATTACGCTGTATCAACTTTTACAAAATAAGCCGTTGGAAGTAACGGAATGAAAAGTGGGAAACACATGAAGAAAACAATGCTCATTCTTCTATTTGGTTTATTGACAGTGGTGGGTCTACCAATGGTGACTGAAGCGGTTGAACCAGTTAACGCAACAGATACAACGATTTTTGGTGCGCAAGCGATGATGCCTAATAGCACAGAGGATCAAACAGAGAAGTTACAGACGTTGCTGAGTCAGACAGCAAGGGAAGGACGGGCATTATTTTTACCACAGGGAAGTTATGCTCTGTCAAAAGATATTGTGATTTCTTCAAATTATCAATTAATTGGCGATACAACAGGAGCCACTATTTTACATAATGCTACAGGTGCACCGATTCAGCTAACAGACACAACGTACGGGACGAAAACCAATGTACGACTTCAAAATATTGCTTTTGACGGCATCAATGTGACCTTAAAATTGACGAATCAATTAACGCTAGCAAACAATATCTTTTATAATCCATTAAAAGGATTCGTGGTCAATTTAAATGCAGATATTGGCGTTAAAATTTCAGGTAATATTTTCATGCGAGACACGGCACATATGCAATCGGGAGGTGATTTTAACCGAGCGATTTACATTGGTGGTTATTCAACGCCAAGTCGCTTCCAGTATATGTCAGATGTAGACATCGTGGACAATCTATTTGGTTTAAAAGTGACAGAATTAGATGCGATTAAAAGTACCAGTTGTTCAGACTTAGCAGCGACTATTACACGTTTGCAAACAGCCATTGAAGCCGGTGCTATTTCAGTACCTAATGAACAAAACTATCTATCCACCGGGGTTAATTCTTTTAATATGCTGAAGGATGTAACTGTTCAACATAATTTTTTCTATTCACCTTATGATAATGAAGACTTGAATGGTCTGGTGGGAGATCATGCAATTTATTTCCGTGGCGCTCAAAACATCACGGTGGTGGGGAATCATTTACGTGGACTACAAAATGGTCCAGCTGGCGGATTTAAGTTTAAATCAGGTCGTAATATTACGATTATGAATAATTATTTGCGAAATACAGGCCTCATTATGTATGGAACACCAGAGATTGGTTTGGCAGAAACGCAAGCAGAGGGAGCTATTTCAGAATTATCCAACTGGTTAGTGGCTAACAACATTTTTGATTGGAAGTATTGGGACAATCAATATGCAATTGGAATGGAGTACAATCGACATACAGGAAATAACAATGTGTTCAATGGCGTATTTATCAACAATCAGTTTGTTAACTACCATAATATTCCGCAAAATCGACGTCGGGAATTGTTAATCGCTAGTGGCGGTGGTTTCCGACCAGAAACGAGTTTTGTGAAAGACAATACTCGAGATGATGGCCTTAAAAACGGCCAATTATTGGTAGAAAATTGGACAGAGGCGGACTATCGCTTAATGCCAGCAACATGGGAATCGTTGGTTTCACCAACACTTTACGAGCAATATAAAAATACGCCAATTCCGGTTAGAAATACTTTAGCAACCCCTGTGGCTACAACGATTGTGCAAGGACAATCAATCGATCCGCAGCAACTGGTTGCTAATACAAATGACGCGGATGAAGCAGTCCCAGCCGCTAAAATCGTCAATCCAGAGGTCTTAAATGAAATCGGCCAACAAAAAGTGACTGTTCAATTAACTTATGAAACAGGTTCATTGGTAACAGTGAACGTACCGGTGACGGTAGAGGCTCCGGCAAAAAAGCTTGATTTGTCCCAGCTACAAACCGTTTATGCTTCGATTGGTGAAGCAAACCAATATACAGTTTACTCTTGGCAGCTATTCACTGCCATTGGGCCTAAAACAATTGTTCCTTCCTATTATCAGCAGGCGACACAATTGTTAGCAGAAGGTCAGGAGAGTCAGGACAAAACCCAAGAGCAAGTGGATCAGTTAACAAGTAATTTGCAATCTGCAATGAAAGTATTAGTCAAAAAAGCCGATATCACGCTAGAGCGTACAGAAGCAGAAAATGAACTTGCAAGCGTTCATAAATTAGACGAATCTGTATATACCAAAGACTCTTGGCAAGCCATGCAAGAAGCCTTAATAGATACAACAACTGGCGAAGGAAGCTCTAAGCAGTTACAACAACTGCTTGCTTGGTCAGATGAAGAATTATTAGAGCCAACACTTGGTGGCTTTAAAACGCCCGTAGATGCACAAAAGCGTATTAATCAATTAACACAAACCATAAAAACGGCGTTACTTCTGTTAGTTGAAAAATCAACAGAGACAACTAGTAACACAAGCGAAAGCAGCACCTCAAGCACAACCAGTGAAACCAGTAATACCAGCGAAAGCAGCACGCCAAGCACGACAAGTGAGAGCAGTAGTACCAGCGAAAGCAGCACCTCAAGCACAACCAGCGAAACCAGTAATACCAGCGAAAGCAGCACCTCAAGCACGACAAGTGAAAGCAGTAGTACGAGTGAAAGCAGCACGCCAAGCACGACAGGTGAGAGCAGTAGTACGAGTGAAAGCAACACGCCAAGCACAACAGGTGAGAGCAGTAGTACGAGTGAAAGCAACACGCCAAGCACAACCAGCGAAAGTAGTACCTCAAGTACGACAAGTGAAACAAGCAATACAAATGAAAGCAACACACCAAGTACAACCAGTAAAACAAGTAGTACCAGCGAAAGTAGTGCTTCAAGTACGACCAGCGCAACCAACAGTACAAGTGAGAGTAGCACCCCAAGCCCTGTAAACGAAAGCAGCCAAAACAAAGGCCAGAATTCTGTCATTTACGCGGTAGAGTCTAATCAAGATCCTAATGACGCTCAAAGTAATTCCAAGCCCTCTGCCAAGGCTAGTCAAACAAAGGAATCAGTAGCAGAAAACCAAGCAACTAAACAGATACAGACAAATAAAGAATCGTCAGGAACAGTCAAAAAAGCGGATAATACGACCAAAATTGCCAAGAAAAAATTCCCCAAAACAGGGGAACAATCTTCAGCAGTTGGGAGCTTCCTAGGCCTGAACTTTTTATCGTTAGCCATAGCAACCTATTGTTTTAAAGTGAAAAGATAACTCTTTAAAAACGGATAAGTAAACATCCTGAAACAAGAAATAGGACTTGTTTCAGGATGTTTTCATATAAAATTAAAAGAACTACAGTTTTTAGTGAAAAAATACACAAAAGTACTTGAATTTCTGTGATATAAGGGTAAAGTAAAGGAGGACAAAAAACAAAGGAAGTGAAATGTTTGTATACACCAGATGAAATTTTAAGTATTAGTATTGAAAATGGTCAGAAAAAAATTCAAAAGCCTTTGGTAGCAAAACTCATTTTAGGATTTATCGGCGGTGCCATGATTTCCCTCGGCTATTTGGCTTATGTGCGTGTTTCCGCCTCTATTCCAGCAGATTTAGCCAGTGTTCAAGCTTTAGTGGGAGCTGCGGTTTTCCCAATTGGTCTAATTGTTATTTTAATGGCTGGTGGTGAGTTAATCACAGGAAATATGATGGCGGTGAGTACGGCTTGGTTTGCTAAAAAGGTCTCTTTCAGAGAATTACTCGTGAACTGGGTCACAATTACATTGGCAAATATGGTTGGCGCCCTATTTGTTGCCTATTTTTTTGGCCATTATTTAGGTTTAACCAGTAGCGGCGCCTATTTAAATCAGGTTCTTTCTCTTGCAGAACATAAAGTTGCAGCAACTTGGCTTCAAGCAATTATTTCAGGTATTGGCTGTAACTGGTTCGTAGGTCTGGCCTTATGGCTTTGTTATGGTGCGAAAGATGCAGCGGGGAAACTATTAGGCATCTGGTTTCCAGTAATGATTTTTGTTGCAATTGGCTTTCAGCATAGTGTGGCGAATGCATTCATCATTCCAGCCGCAATTTTTGAAGGCGGCGTTCAGTGGGGGGATTTTTTCCGTAATTTTATTTTTGTTTATTTAGGTAATATCATTGGTGGTGCCATTTTTGTTTCTGGCTTTTACTATTTAAGCTATCGCAAACATTAAATCCATTTAGCAGATAAAAACCTACACAAAGGCTAAATGCCTTTGTGCAGGTTTTTTCTTTTTAAACAAAAAGGAAAACGGTTGAAAAATTATTGCTAGATTTTTAAAACAATGTTACATTAATGTTACAAAAAGATTTCTGGAGGTAACGAAAAATGAAAAAAATTGCTTTGTTCAGTATGTTAACGTTCAGTGTATTGTCTTTAAGTCTAGCAGGATGTGGAAACAAAAAAACAGCAAGCACAAATGATTCTAAGCCAAAGCAAGAAACAAAGAAAGCCACGCAGAAATCCTCTAGTCAACAAGAAATGAAAAGTAGTCATTCGTCTGTCACGGGTCAAAATTCTAATGTGACAGGGGAAAATCCGTCAGAAAATGCCACGCAGCCTTCTGCAGGAACTGATGGAACGAATGAAGTCCCTCAAAACCAAGCACCTGATACAAACATTACAATTACCAATGTTGTTTTCAATCCTGAAAGAAATGAAATTAATGGTACTACATTACCTAATGCAACCATTACAGCAACGGTAGTCGGTGATGCTTCTGCACAAGCAGGTGTTTTTTATGCGGATGCCAATGGCAATTTTACAGTAATTAGTCCCAGAGCGGGAGCGACTACTCAATTAATCGCAACCGTTGATCAACGGAATAGTGCACCTGTCCAAATTGACATTCCAAGTTCAGGACAAGAAGCAGCGCTTTCTTTTAGCAATATTACGATTGATCCGAAACAAGGAACAATTTCTGGTAAAACAGCACCGAATGCAACTATTTTAGTGTCACGTGCAGATGATGCGCGGGTGATTTTAGCAAGTTTTACTGCGGATGCCCAAGGGAATTTCACAGCCAGTAATTTAGTTCCCGGCACAAAAAATCGCTTAGATGTTACGTTAAATGGAGAAATAGGGACACCTTACTTGTTTGATTTACCAAATTAAAATAGAAGAGAAGTGATCAAAGCCACCAACGCTAGTTAGCGTTGGTGGCTTTGATGTTTTAAGCTTCTTCTTTTTTATGATTGCGGATATGTAAATAGATGGTATTTTTTGAAATACCTAATCGATCGGCAATCTTTATGACAGAATCTTTGAGATTAAAAATTCCTTGATCATATAAACGAATAACAATTTCTTTATTTTGATTCAAATGTGATACATTTGGATCGCTTTCTACTGCTTGTTTTACTTTTGTCAGTGAAGTAGTGATTAATTCGTCAATATTGTCAGAAAAATGTTCAGAATTTTTAAGCTCTTGGGACATATCATTTTGTTGTCCTGAAGGTAATAAGTCTTGCAAGTAATCAATTAATGGCATTTCTAAATGCATATTGATACAGATCAATCCAATAATACGATCATTTTCACCGATAACTGGAATGGTGGAAGATTTTAAAATAACCCCTTTTTGATTTTTATTGTAGTAGGGTTTCACAGCGTAATCATGTTCCGACTCTACTTGACTTAACATTTTTAACGCCATATCAGTAATGGGGGCACCTTCCTTGCGGTTACTGAAATGGCCATTGATGACTTTGATAGCTGAACTTTCCAAATTTTCTAAACTATGAAGAATGACTTCATGGGTACTACCAAAGAAGTTCCCTAATCCATCAAGCATTAAGGCATGTGAATGTAAGATTTGTTTATCTACTTCACTTAAACGTAAATATGACTCCAAGTGATATCCTCCCCTACACTGAAATTAATTTTAGTGTAATACTTTTTTAATGGAAAAGCAATAAGATTCTTTACGTTAAAAAAATACATTGACTAAACTTTTGTTTAGTCGTATACTCTGAATGTGGAATGAAATTTTTGTTACTCATTGTACTTTAGTTCATCGAAATGTTCGCTCATTCTTTCACTTGTTGAGCAATAAAAATTTTATTCAGGAGTACCATCCGTTATAAAAAAATATAGTTGGAGGCAAAGAAATGAAAACGTTATCAGGAATCTTGATGTTAGTCTTAGTTTTATGTGGCATGTCCCTATTCTCTTTTAAAGCACCGCGAGGGAAAAAATCTTTAAGTGCTTTGTCTGGTGCAGCTTGTGCCACCTTTCTACCAGAGGCATTTTTGCGGTATGCAGTAGGCGGCGTTTTTCATTTAGATTATGTGTCGCAAATTGGTGAAACTATGGGTAGTCTAGGTGGTTTAGCAGCTGGAGCTCTTGTGCCGCTGGCTTTCGGGATTAGTCCAGTTTTTTCAATTATTTTAGGTCTGTCATTGATTAAAGTCAGCTTGTTACCAGCTTTTATTACCGCGTATCTTTTATCTTTTGTTGTTGAGCAGATGCAAAAACGTATTCCAGAAGGGATTGACTTATTAGTCGTTATTTTAGTCATTCCAGTCGCTGCTTCGTTAGTTGCTGGTTTTATTCAACCCGTTGTATTAGGTGTCCTAGAAGTTATTGGGGGCACGATTTTAAGTGCAGTAGATGGCAATCCATATGTGATGGGCGCAATTTTAGGTGCTATTATCCCGATTGTTGGTATGACACCGTTAAGTTCAATGGTTTTAACTGCCTTGATTGGTTTGACTGGTGTACCAATGGCTGTCGGTGCGTTGACTTGTTACGGCAGTTCCATTGTCAATGCGGCGCTATTTAAAAAGTTAAAACTAGGCACAGCTTCAACTCCGTTAGCTGTGGCAATTGAGCCATTAACACAAGTCGATATCATCAGCTCCAATCCAATACCTATTTACGCAACGAATTTATTTTCAGGAATGGTTAGTGGTATTGTAGTGACTTTCTTTGGCTTAAAAGTACCTGTGACAGGAATGGCAACACCGTGGGCTGGTTTACTTGTGACATTAGGTAACAATGCCATTCAAACGACTTTACTAGCAGTAGCGATTATCACAGTGGTCAGTCTGATGTTTGGATTTTTAGGTGCGCTGGTCTTTAAACGTTACAGAATTGAAGCGGTGGATAATACACCAGAATTTGAAGGAACGACGGAAGTAACCAGTGAAAAAGAAAAAGAAGCAGTAAAAACCAAAGGAGGAGTTACGTATGAACACAGCTATGGCCATCAATAAACCTAAAAAAGTGAACAAAGTAATGAACTACAAAAGTTGTTTTGACATTATCGGTCCTATTATGATTGGTCCTTCTAGTTCGCATACAGCTGGGGCCTTAGCAATTGGCTTAGCGGCAAGAAAGTTATTCGGCGGAACGCCAGAAAAAATTGTGATTAAATACTATGAATCTTTTGCAGACACGCATAAAGGACATGGGACTGATTTTGCAATTATTGGTGGAATTCTTGGACTAGCAGCAGATGATGCCAACGTAACACAATCCATTGAACTTGCGGAAGAACAAGGAATCGAGATTCAATTTTTAGAAATGAGTGAAGAAAGTCCAGTGAAGCATGCTAATACAGCATGTGTGACACTCAGTGATGCAACGCACGAAATCCATTTAACAGGAATTTCTGTAGGTGGCGGTACTATCGAGGTGAAATACATTGAATTAGACGGTTTCAATGTACAACTACATGGTCCTTTACCTATTTTGTTAGTCATTAATCAAGAAGAGCAGGCGATGCAAGCTTTTAAAGATACGTTACAAAAAAATAATATTCAAGTGAATGCGGTGTCTCGTTATGTGGAAGGGAATCAAATTTTATTCATCTTTGACTTAGATTCGGCACCAATTTCCTCGGTGAAAGAACAACTGTTTTCACTAGATGACACATCGAAAATAATCTTATTATGATAGGAGTTTGACATATGTACCTTTCGATTGAAGAATTTATCGATAAAGCTGAAAAAACAGGAAAAAAAATCTCTGATTTGATGATTGAGCAAGAAATGGAGCGTAGCCAAAAAAGCTATGAAGAAATTTGGACACAGATGGGTCAAAATTTGGATGTCATGGATGCTGCTGTCAAACGCTCGCAAGAAGGAGCAGGCGTTTTTTCTCCTACTGGGTTAACGGGCGGTGATGCGGCACGTTTAAAAAAATACCGCGCAGCTGGCAAAACGTTATCAGGTGATTTAATGATGTCTGCAGTTCAAGCCGCACTAGGTACTAATGAAGTCAATGCAGCAATGGGCGTTGTTTGCGCAACGCCAACCGCTGGTGCAAGTGGCACCTTACCAGGGGTTTTAACAGCGATTAAAAATACCTTGAATTTAACGCGTGATCAACAAATTCGTTTCTTATTTACCAGTTCTTTATTTGGAATGGTCACAGCCAACAATGCGATGATTGCTGGTGCTGTTGGTGGATGTCAAGCCGAAGTAGGCAGTGCTTCAGCGATGGCCGCCGCTGCAGCTGTTGAAGCGGCTGGCGGAACACCACGCCAATCTTCTGAAGCTTTTGCTATGGCTTTAGGGAATTTATTAGGTTTAGTTTGTGACCCAGTGGCTGGGTTAGTCGAAATTCCTTGTGTCAAACGAAATACAGTAGGTGCAGGCAATGCGTTAATCGCTGCAGATATGGCTTTAGCTGGAATTGTAAATAAAATACCAGCAGATGAAGTGGTGGAAGCCATGAATAAAGTCGGCCGTCAATTACCACGAGAATTGAGAGAAACGGGTTTAGGTGGCTTAGCTGGCACAGCGACTGGCCAACGAATGAAGAATGAAATTTTTGAAAAAGTAAAATTCACCATTGTTTAAAATTTAATCATGAAGAGGGAAATAAGATGCTGGATATGAAAAAAATTCGCCAAAATGTAGAAGTGGTACAGAAAAAGTTAAAAACACGTGGTGTGGACGAGGAAGTTTTATTACGCTTTTTGGCTTTAGATGAAGAACGGAGAGCGTTACTTGTTAAAGTTGAAGAACTGAAAAAACACCGTAATCAGGTATCAGGAGAAATTGCACAATTAAAGCGTGCACAAAAAGATGCTTCACAACAATTGCTAAATATGCAAGAAGTTAGCGAGCAAATTAAAGTTTTAGACCAAGAAGTTGTTCATTTGCAAGAACAATGCACAGCCATTGCAGAACGTCTGCCTAACTTACCTCATGGGAGCGTGCCTGTTGGCGCAGATGAAGCCGCCAACGTAGAAGTTCGGCGGTGGAGTACGCCGAAAACTTTTTCATTTGAACCGAAACCACATTGGGAAATCGGTGAAGCCTTAGGAATTTTAGATTTTGAAAGAGGCGCGAAAGTATCTGGTAGCCGTTTTCTTTATTACAAAGGCTTAGGGGCTCGTTTAGAACGAGCGGTCTATAATTTTATGTTAGATCAACATGTTAATGAACATGGTTATACCGAGGTGATTCCTCCTTATTTGGTCAATAGCAAAGCAATGTTTGGCACCGGTCAGTTTCCTAAGTTCAAAGAAGATGTTTTCCAAGTTGCAGAAAGTGATTTGACGCTGATCCCCACAGCGGAAGTCCCATTAACTAACTACTATAATAATGAAATTTTAGAGGCGCAAGAGTTACCGATTTATTTTACTGCTTTAAGTCCTTCTTTTCGTTCGGAAGCGGGTAGCGCAGGCCGTGATACCCGAGGATTAATTCGTTTACACCAGTTCCATAAAGTAGAAATGGTTAAATTTAGTGATGCAGAACACTCCTATGAAGAATTAGAAAAAATGACCAACAATGCTGGAGACATTTTAGAAAAATTGGGCCTCCCTTATCGAGTGATTACTCTTTCGACAGGTGACATGGGCTTCTCGGCAGCGAAAACCTATGATTTAGAAGTTTGGATTCCGGCACAGAAAACGTACCGAGAAATTAGTTCTTGTTCAAACTGTGAAGACTTCCAAGCACGTCGGGCGTTGATTCGTTATCGTGATAAAACGGGTCAAGTTCAATATGCCCATACTCTTAATGGGTCAGGACTTGCTGTTGGTCGAACAGTGGCGGCCATTTTGGAAAATTATCAAAATGAAGATGGCACCGTAACGATTCCAGAAGTTCTACGTCCTTATATGGGCGGTTTAACGAAAATAGATTAAAAAAGAAGGTTGATGTTGTGACATCAACCTTCTTTTTTAATTCGTTAAATCCGTTAACCAATGCCCAATTTCTTGAAAAACTGTTGCTTTTTCCATTTCTAATAAAATTTCATGACGCAATGTGGGAAATAGTCGTAACGTCACGTGCTGAAAACCTGCATGCTTTAATTGCTTTTGAATTTTCGCTGGCCCCTTGCTGAAATCACCAACTGGGTCTTCAGCGCCACTAATGATTAAAATAGGCAATTCTTTTGGGATCGCTTGGTACCAATTCCTTTGATTTGCTCGTTTAACAAGTGAAAAAAGGGTAGCAAAACCATTGTTGGTAAATACGAAGCCCATTAATGGGTCATTTTCATAGTCAGCGACATTGGCTTGATTTTTAGAAAGCCAATTAAAGGAACTTGCTTCAGGAAATTTTTTGCTAAAAGAACCAAATGCCAGCTTATCAATGAACGGAGCTGGTTTTTTCGGCTGTTTCTCGGCCATTTTTTTAATAAAAGGCAATGCGGCGGTTAAAGGTAACGGACTTGTTCCAGTGCCCATGAAAATGACTCCTTGCATAGTCACAGGATAGTCTTGCAGATAGTTGCGCAAGGCGAAAGACCCCATGCTGTGACCCATCATAAAATAGGGCAATTGTGGATAGTGATTCATAGCCCATTGTTTCACTTGATGAATATCTGTAACGACATTTTCAGGCCCTTGTTCTCCAAAAAAACCATAGATCGGTGCGCTTGGTTGTACAGATTCGCCATGACCTAGATGATCATGCCCAATTACGGCAAACCCTAATTGATTTAAAAAACGAGCAAATTCATCATAACGTTGGATATGCTCTGCCATGCCGTGAATCAATTGAACTACGGCTTTGGGTGAAGGACAGGGCCAATGACGTACATTGAGCTGAGTTTGTTGATCGTTTGAAGTGAGTATGAATTGTTCAGTCATAAGAAACCCTTTCTTTGCTTTTTGATTATTATACAAAAAAAAGACGGTGTTCAAAAGAAAAATTCATTATTTTATTAGAATAAAATTACATTACAGCTTTTATTCTTTAATAACTAAATGCAAAGGTTGACCAAAAAATAACTTTATATACAAGCTTTTGGACAAGCAATGTTTTTTAACATTAAAACAATTGACATTGTTTTCTAATTATAATATATTTGTTTTATAATTTAGGAAGGAGTGATAAAATGAAAAAGATTAACGAAACGGTTGCAAGAGAAGTTAAAGCTGGTTTTCATTGGCATTGTTGGTTGTGTAATGCAGGTGGTGGAAGTAAAGCAGGTTACTTAAGACATGTGCAAGTATATAACCATATTTTTGTTTCATATTGGAGATAAAATGTTGTCTTTTCAAAAGAATACAGTTTTAGTCAACAAAAATTGTATTCTTTTGAAGTTGCACAGATAATATGAGGATTGTACGAATGAAAAATATGAAGGTATTATACAATATCTTAGCTTTGTTAGTTATTACAGGATGTGCTGCACCTGAGTCTCTAGTGCATAAGCAAGATGATGACTCGGCTATCGATGTGGTTGAAACGTATTCAGAAGCAGAACAAATAGCCTTTCCCTATTATTATGTTCAGTTAGTTGAAGTAAGTAAATTAAAAAAGGAAGCTAACAATAGTATAAAATTAACACTTAATTTATTGAATGATGGAGTTCCTCAGAATACACAGATAAAAGATATATTTTCAGTTAAGGCTTTACAAGGTGAAGTTAATTTGAAAAATTTATCCACTAAAATTGAGGGAGATAAATTTTTAAAAACGAGCACAGTAGTTGTTGAATTTCTGTTAGTATCTGATGAAGAAGTAATATTTGAATTTACTTCCACATACAAAGAACAAATAAAAAAACATTATAGCGTATTTTTAGAATGAATTGCAGGTTAGATAATGAATATTAAGTTGATAGATGTAAAAGTACTGACTCAAAAAAATTTTTTTCTTTATCAAATTGATTTTGTTGAATTCTCTAGTAAAGAAGTCTCTTTTATTATAGGAAAAAGCGGCGTAGGTAAATCAACGCTTTTAAACATACTCGCAGGTGAACATCCGTATTTTACGGGAGAATTTGTTCTAGATGAAAAAAAAGTCTGTTTAGATACGAGGAAAAAATTGATATCGTATAGGCGGAGCATAGGTTATGTTCACCAAGATTTTCAACTAATTGAATGGTTAAGTGCGTATGAAAATATTGCTTATCCCTTAAAAATAAAAAAAATTCCTAGTCAGATTATCAAAAAACAGGTCGAGAAACTAGCTGTGGAGTTAAAAATTACAGAGTTACTACACACGAGAATCTCTCTTCTTTCAGGAGGAGAGAAACAACGGGTTGCTATTGCTAGGGCAATTATAAAAAATCCTGAACTTATTTTGGCAGATGAACCTACAGGAAATTTAGATCCAGATACATCAAAAAAAATAATGAATATTTTATACCGTGTAAGTAATAAGTATAATATCCCTCTAATCGTGGTTACACATGACTATGATCAGATTCCATCAATAAAGAAGAAGATTTACGAAATAACAGAAAAAAAATTGAATGAAGTTATAGAGGTGGAGAATTGACTATAAATAGGTCTAATTACTTATTAAAAATAAAATCAATCAGTAAATATTTCTATTTTTCAATGTTTATTAACTTATGGATTACTGTATTTGTCCGATTATATTTTTATGTCTATTTATTTAAAAAGAGCCAAGAAAAGGATGCTCAAAACATCTCTCCAATTTTCCGTTTGTTTAATAATGATACTTCAGAGGAATTAATTTTCTTGTTAGCAATGCTGGAAGTGAGTTTGTTAGTATTAATAATTGCATTATTTTTATTTTTTATTTTTTACATAGTTATGCAATTAAAGAGACGATTCTTGTTGTCACAACAAGAACTACAGATAAAAACATCCCTTGGGTGTAGTCCGCTACAATTGACTAAAGAGTTTTGTTTAAAATTATTAACGGGTACATGGATAGGAAGTGGTATAGGGATATCTATAACAAGTATTTCATATTTCTATCTGTATAACTTTTTAATCGATACTCGTGCTCAAGTTTTTTTAATTACTCCTTTCAATTTTTTCTTATTCTATGATTTGAAACTATTTTTAGGAGTACTTATTTTTTGTGGAATTCAATTTATTTTTGTATATCGAAAAGTAATATCTAAATATTTCAAAATAGGGGGAAGATATGTTTAAAAGGATAAGACAAACAGAAATAAAGGATTGTGGACCAGCTTGTTTAGCAACCATCGTAAACCTTTCTGGTGGGAAGCTATCTCTGGTGACAGCTAAAGAATTAACAAAAACAAGTGAATCTGGGACTACGATTCAAGGAATGTTGGATGGCTCAAGAAAATTAAACCTAAATCCTGAAGGGCTTGAAGGTAATTGGGCTGAATTAATTGAAGGTATACAAAATAATGAAATACATCTGCCTTTTATAGCACATATCATTACAAAATCAGGTTTAGCTCATTTTGTAGTAGTGGAAGCTATAAATAAAAAGCATATCAAAATCTTTGACCCAGCTCTGGGGATTTTAAAACAAGAATTAAAAGATTTTCAATCTACTTGGACAGGAAGAATAGTGAACTTTGATATAGATAAAATAAAAAATTCTGTTCCTAAGATGAAAAATCACAATTTTTATTATGAGAGCTTAAAGCAAGAAAAAGGAACCTTGAGCATTGTTTTATTTTTTTCAATCATAATGGCATTAATTTCTTTTATAGGAAGCTTCTCTTACCAAAAATTTATAGATACTTTTATATTACAGACAGAAAAAAGCGTGCAGAAAATACATACATATAACTTTTTTGAAAAAATCTATCTAAATATACTTGATAATTTTAATTATTTATTTATGGCTATCATTTTGTTATATCTATTTCAATGGATTTTAGGAATAGTACGTACGTTGTTTATAGCTAAAATGTCAAAGCGTATGAATGATAGCTTGTTCTCAGTTTTTTTGAATAAGCTTATAAATATGGAGATAGTTAACTTAAAAAGTAAAAACAGTGGAGAAGTGCTGACAAGATATAATATAGCTACACAAGTACAATCAATATTGACTAGACTAGTACTATCGCTGTTTTTGGAATTTTTTATAGCATTAGCAGGTGGAGCTATCTTATTTGTTATAAGTAAGGAACTTTTTAGTATTACCTTAGGAATATTTTTTAGTTATTTATTAATTACTATATTGTTTATTAAGCCTTTAAATAAAGTTAATACTAAAATTATAGACATAAATTCAAGAACAATTACTTCATTAAATGAGATTTTAAATGGATATGAGACAGTTAAAGTTTTTCAATTAGAAAATTTTTTTACTAGAAAATTTTTAAAAAATGCAAAAAAACTGACTTCTCAAGAAAAAATTAGTGTAATTTATCAGAACGTACAATCTAGTATCATTATTTTGATCGAATCAGTAGGCACACTTTGTGTATTATGGCAAGGGGGGATATTAGTAATTAATGGAGGTATAAGTATTGGGCTACTAATAGCCTATATATCACTGATAACTTATTTTACTTCACCAGTAAAAAACATCATTGAATATCAAAAAGAGATACAAAACGTAGTTGTTATGGTTAGAAAGTTAAATGATATCATTCATGTGACAAAAGAAGAAACTGAATCTATCGCAAAACAAATAGACTTCAATAATTCAAAAAAATTATCTGTAAAGAAACTTCGATTTTCTTACGGAGCTACTTCTTATGTTTTGAAAGATTTTTCAGAAGAATTTTATTTTGGAAAAACATATGGTATCTACGGTAAAAATGGCAGTGGCAAAAGCACTTTAAGTAATATCTTAGCATCACTTTATAAACCAGACCAAGGACATATATACCTTGGTAACAACGATATTTTCAATAATATAAGTTCCTATAGAAAAGACGTTATCCAGATAACGAGCAGACCGTTTATAATGGCTGGAACAGTAAAAGAAAATCTGTTCTTAGAAGCTGATTCATTCGATGATGAATATATTTATGATATTTTAAAAAATATAGGATTGGAAGAAGTAATAAATTCCTTTCCTTTAGGATTAGATACAGTAATAGCAGAGGGTGGAATTAATTTATCAAGTGGACAAAAACAAAAAATAAATTTGGCTAGAGCATTGTTAAGGAAGCCAAAAATACTTATTTTAGATGAGGCCATGAGTAATTTGGATCAGAGCAGTAAAAGGAAAATATTAGAATATATCAGAGATACATTACCAAAGAGTTTAAGGATATATATAGCTCATGACGAAAAATCTTTAGATTTTGTGGATGAGAAAATTATATTGAATTGAACTGTTTAATTTTATGTAAATAGTTATCTGATAATTAGTAGTAAGAGATTCAATGAAATAATTGTATCTCCAGAGGAAAGTATCCTCTGGAGATTTTTATCTTTAATAAAAATAGCAATGATGTCAAAAAATAGTCGATTTTACTAAGTGATGAATTATGGGTGGTACAAATACTGCTGGAAATAGTTGTTAACTTCAAGGGCATCTTCTTTATTTTTTGAAAGAATTAAGATGGTATCATCCCCAGCGATGCAGCCCAAGATATGAGGGTTGTGGATACGTATGCGATCAATTAAAACCCCAATGGCTTGCCCGTTGCCAGGTAAGACGGTTAAAAGATTTGTGAACTCTATTTGTGTTAAAGAAACACCAGTTTCAATAATAATGTCAACAAGACGTTCTTCATCTGTTTTATATTTTGGACGAAGGGCAGAATTATTCAAGATACGATAATAGGCTTCTCCTTGACCATTGTCTACTTTGTTTAAATTCAGCTCACGAATGTCACGAGAAATAGTTGCTTGTGTGGTGTGAATATTTTCTTTTTCCAATAATGCTAGTAATTCACTTTGTGTATGGATTTCATTTTCTGTGACCAATCGCTTAATCATCGTTTGGCGTTTTAATCGGTTCATTACTTTCCTCCAGTTCAGTTAATCATGCAAAAAAACATCATTGCTGTTATTTAAAACGGTGCCAGTAATTCCCTAAAATCACTGTACAACGTTTTACTAAATTGTGCAAGTCTCACTTTTTTAAATGCGAAATATCCGACGAAATCAATGAGAATCTTTTAGCTAAACGACCCTTTTTCTATTCTAATTAGAGAGATTCTGCTAGTATTGCTTTGTAAATGTCTGGAGGAAGGGTGTTATTTGTGAATAAGCAAACACGCCAAAGTTTGATTAAAGAAATCATTCAAACAACCGTAATTCATAGTCAAAATGAGTTGTTAAGAGAATTAAAAAAGCGCGAGATAAATGTCGCACAAGCAACGATTTCACGGGATTTATGGGAATTAAAAGTCGTCAAAGCATTAGATGAGTCTGGCGAGATGCGGTTAACGATTTTTGAACAATTCACTTCTTTAGAAGAACGAAAAAAAGAACAGTTGATACAAGCAATTCGTGAGGTAGTGACCAAAGTTGAACGTGTCGCCTTTTTACTAGTGGTTCATACATTACCAGACAACGCAACATTGTTTTCAGCTGTACTTGATGAAGTGTCTTTGTGTGAAAAGAAATGTTCTGTCGCTGGCTTCGACACTGTTATTATTGTTTCATCATCCGAGGAAAAAGCACAAGAACTAGAGCAGTATTTTCAACAATTTATTCAGCCAACACCTTTGTCAAAAAGTAACGCATAAAAGGAAGGGAGCCAGAAGTCGTTTTGACTTCTGGCTCCCTTCCTTTTACCTCTATAAGATTATAACTTTATGAAGTACATGGAGAAATAATTTTTTTTGAATAAATGCATTTTTTTTTATTTAATTATGCATTATTTTTTTAGAATATCTATGAAAGCGCATTCTTTTAGGCTAGAAATATGCATAAGAAAGAATACCGTTGTATATTTGGTATTTTGTTTGGCAAATGGCTCACGTCCTAGGTTAATCAGGTCTGTTATTCTGTGTTTGTAATTAAGTTGAGGAGGTTATTTCACATGAGTCATCCAATTAATGTATTTTCTGAAATCGGGAAATTGAAAACAGTGATGTTACATCGTCCAGGTAAGGAATTAGAAAATTTAATGCCAGATTATCTGGAGAGACTGTTGTTTGATGATATTCCGTTTTTAGAAAAAGCACAAGCAGAACATGATGCATTTGCAGAGTTGTTACGATCAAAAGATATCGAAGTGGTCTATTTAGAGGACTTAGCTGCTGAAGCGTTGATTAATGAAGAGGTCCGCCGACAATTTATTGACCAATTCTTAGAAGAAGCCAATATTCGCAGCGAATCAGCAAAAGAAAAAGTTAGAGAGTTAATGTTAGAAATTGACGACAACGAAGAACTGATTCAAAAAGCGATTGCTGGCATTCAAAAACAAGAATTACCTAAATATGAGCAAGAATTTTTAACAGATATGGTTGAAGCGGATTATCCATTCATTATTGATCCAATGCCTAACTTATACTTCACGCGTGATAACTTTGCGACAATGGGGCACGGGATTTCTTTAAATCATATGTATTCAGTAACTCGACAACGGGAAACCATTTTTGGGCAATACATTTTTGATTATCATCCTCGTTTTGCTGGAAAAGAGGTTCCTAGAGTCTATGATCGTTCAGAATCAACCAGAATTGAAGGTGGCGATGAATTAATTCTTTCAAAAGAAGTGGTGGCCATTGGGATTTCTCAAAGAACGGATGCCGCGTCAATTGAAAAAATTGCGAGAAATATTTTTGAACAAAAATTAGGATTCAAAAATATCTTGGCTTTTGATATCGGTGAACATCGTAAATTCATGCATTTAGATACCGTTTTTACCATGATTGACTATGATAAATTTACGATTCATCCAGAAATCGAAGGTGGTTTGGTTGTTTACTCGATCACTGAAAAAGCAGATGGAGACATCCAAATTACAAAAGAAAAAGATACATTAGATAACATTTTATGCAAATACTTGCATTTAGACAATGTTCAATTAATCCGTTGCGGCGCTGGGAATTTAACCGCAGCAGCCCGTGAACAATGGAACGACGGTTCAAATACATTAGCAATTGCCCCTGGGGAAGTTGTTGTTTACGATCGGAATACGATTACGAATAAAGCGCTAGAAGAAGCAGGCGTGAAATTGAATTACATTCCAGGAAGTGAACTAGTACGTGGCCGTGGTGGCCCTCGTTGTATGAGTATGCCACTTTACCGTGAAGATCTTTAAAAAAACACCCAAAAATAGGAGGAATCATCATGAATTCAGTATTTCAAGGACGTAGTTTATTAGCAGAAAAAGATTTTTCAAGAGCAGAATTAGAGTATTTGGTAGACTTCAGTATTCACTTAAAAGAATTGAAGAAAAAAGGGATTCCACATCACTATTTAGAAGGAAAAAATATCGCTCTTTTATTTGAAAAAACTTCGACACGGACACGCTCTGCATTCACGACAGCAGCGATTGATTTAGGGGCACATCCTGAGTATTTAGGCGCCAACGATATTCAATTAGGTAAAAAAGAATCTGTTGAAGATACAGCGATTGTTTTAGGTAGTATGTTTGACGGGATTGAGTTCCGTGGGTTTAGTCAAGAAGTAGTGGAAGATTTAGCGAAATATTCTGGTGTTCCTGTTTGGAATGGTTTAACGGATCAATGGCATCCAACACAAATGATTGCGGACTTTATGACAGTGAAAGAAAACTTTGGTCGTTTAGAAGGAATCACTTTAGTATACGTCGGCGATGGCCGTAATAACATGGCAAACAGCTTGTTAGTGACAGGTGCTATTTTAGGCGTAAATGTTCGCATTTGTGCACCAAAAGAATTGTTCCCTTCTGATGAAGTCGTTAATTACGCAAAAGAATTTGCGAAAGAATCTGGTGCAGAATTAATGATTACAGACGACGTTGCTAAAGGCGTTAAAGGAGCCAACGTGTTATATACAGACGTTTGGGTGTCCATGGGTGAAGAAGATAAATTTGAAGAACGTGTCAATCTGTTGAAACCTTATCAAATTAATATGGCTATGTTAGAAAAAACCGAAAACATGGATGGCGATTTAATTGTATTACACTGTTTGCCAGCCTTTCATGATACGAAAACACAATACGGTGAAATGGTTGCTGAAAAATTTGGCATTACTGAAATGGAAATTACGGATGAAGTCTTCCGCAGTAAATATGGTCGTCAATTTGAAGAAGCAGAAAACAGAATGCATTCCATTAAAGCGATCATGGCAGCTACTTTAGGCAATTTATTCATTCCTCGTGTGTAGGAAGCAACTGAAAAAACATTGAAAAAAGAATAGTCGTTTCGCCCTTTAAGAGATTCTTTTGAAGGGCGGCCTATTCTTTATTATGATAGGAAAGAAGGATTTGTAATGGGGAAAAAAATGGTCGTTGCACTAGGCGGAAATGCCATCCTTTCAAATGATGCTAGCGCACACGCACAACAGCAAGCATTAGTTCAAACATCTGCCTATTTAGTTCATTTAATTAAACAAGGGCATCGGTTGATTGTTTCACATGGCAATGGTCCACAAGTCGGAAATCTATTATTGCAACAACAAGCAGCTGATTCTGAAAAAAATCCAGCGATGCCGCTAGATACGTGTGTTGCTATGACACAAGGAAGTATCGGCTACTGGTTGTCCAATGCGCTTAATCAAGAATTAAACAAAGCAGGAATCAAGAAACAAGTGGCTACTGTTTTAACACAGGTGGTCGTAGATCCAGCAGATGAGGCATTCAAAAATCCAACAAAACCGATTGGTCCATTTTTAACAGAAGCTGAAGCCAAAGAAGCAATGCAAGCAGGTGCTATTTTTAAAGAAGATGCAGGACGTGGCTGGCGCAAAGTCGTTCCAAGTCCTAAGCCAATTGACATCCACGAGGCTGAGACTATTAATACCTTAATAAAAAATGATATAATTACCATTTCATGTGGTGGTGGTGGCATCCCTGTCGTAGGACAAGAATTAAAAGGTGTCGAAGCAGTAATCGATAAAGATTTTGCTTCTGAAAAACTGGCAGAATTAGTGGATGCGGATGCACTAGTTATTTTAACTGGCGTGGATTATGTGTGTATTAATTATGGCAAACCAGATGAAAAACAATTAACCAATGTCACTGTAGCAGAGTTGGAAGAATACAAACAAGCGGGTCATTTTGCACCAGGTAGTATGTTACCGAAAATTGAAGCCGCCATTCAGTTTGTAGAAAGCCAACCCAATAAACAAGCAATTATCACTTCTTTGGAAAACTTAGGAAGTATGAGCGGCGATGAAATCGTAGGAACGGTTGTGACAAAATAAAGTATAGTATTTAGGAGAATTAAGATGATGATAGAGAAAATAATCACTAAAAATAATCAAGATTTTCAATACTTTTCTGAATCAGAACTAACAGAATTGCGCAACGAGAGTTTCGTTCGCTCCTATAAAAAAGGCCAAGTCCTTTTTTATCCAGGTGATCCGAGAAATCATTTGATTTTATTGGTTTCGGGTGTCATTAAAATTGAAAAAAATGATCGCAGTGGTAATTTTTCCTATCTGCATTTTATGAAAAAGCAGGCTCTTTTTCCGAGAATCGGACTGTTTCAAGATGAGGTTCATTACGACTCCGCGATTGCCTATACGGATATTGAGGTTGTGTTTGTGCCAGTTAAACTGTTTGAGCGTTTTCTCCAAAATAATCCCCAGCAATTGATTCATTGGATTCAAGAACAATCGGTCCTTTTAAAAGAAAGTATGATCAAAATCCAAAAAGGAACAACCAATGATGCATGTGAACGGATTGTGACATCACTGGCGATGTTATTAAATGATTTAGGAGAACGAATTGACAACAGAGAACGCGTTGCAATTGCTTGTCCAATTACCATTAATGACATTGCACGAATGAGTGGAACCACGCGGGAAACAGCAAGCAGTGTTATGAAAAAATTAGTCCAAATGAACCGTATTAGCTACAGTCATAAATTCTTAACTTTTCTAGATACGCCATTCTTTATTGATCGATTGAGTAATTAATCATAGAGAAGGGAGATACAGGAAAGTAGGTTCCTGTATAAAAGGATATGGCAGAAAAAAAGAAGAAAAACAAAAAACAGCTTTCGTCTTTTAGTATTTTATTTATTATTTTAATTGTTTTAGGTATCGTAACGGTCTTGCTAAATGGCCAGCCATTTACCCCAAGAGAAATTGATGGCAAAATGGTTGACCACGTGGTAGGGGCCAAATTATCGGATATTATCATGGCTCCATTCAATGGGTTTAAAGATGCCATTGAAATTAATATTTTTATTTTAGTACTCGGTGGCTTTTTAAATATTGTGACGCAAACTGGGGCTCTTGAAGCAGGGATTCAATCAGTCGTTAAAAAGTTAAAAGGGAACGAATTGAAAATCATTCCGATTTTAATGATTTTATTTTCTATTGGTGGGTCGACTTATGGAATGGCAGAAGAAACAATTCCTTTTTATGGTTTATTGAGTGCCACCATGGTCGCCGCTGGTTTTGATACGTTTGTCGCAGTGGGGACTGTGCTATTGGGTGCAGGATCAGGTGTTATCGGTTCAACGGTTAACCCTTTCTCCACAGGGGTAGCGATGGATGCGTTGCGAGGTATTGGCATTCAGCCGAATACAGGAATTATTTTAATTGTCGGTGCTATTTTGTGGGCGGCCTCTACCAGCTATTCTATTTTCATTGTGATGCGTTATGCGAAAAAAGTGAAGGCGGACAAAGGTTCAACAATTTTATCTTTACAAGAACAAGAGGATATGGAAAAAACGTATGGACAAGCAGCGTCGAAAGAAATGCCATTTACGAATCGTCATAAAAAAATCTTAATGGTATTCGCTTTCTGTTTTGTCGTTATGATTGTTTCCTTAATTCCATGGAACGACTTTGGAGTGACGATTTTCAAAGGCTGGACGTCTGTTTTAACAGGCAACAGTTTCGGTGACTGGTACTTTGGCGACTTAGCGATGTGGTTCTTCCTTTTAGGGATCATTGCTGCCTTGATTGGTCGCTTTACTGAAAAAGAAACCATTGAAGCATTTATCGACGGTGCCAAAGATATGTTATCCGTTGTTTTAATTATCGTAGTTGCTCGCGGGGCATCTGTTTTGATGTCTAAAACGTATTTAGATTCATTTATCCTTGATAAAGCGGCAGGCTTATTACAAGGACTCTCCCCAGTCTTATTTGTCATCGGT
Organism: Enterococcus sp. DIV1328a; assembly: GCF_050536905.1. Taxonomy (NCBI): domain Bacteria; kingdom Bacillati; phylum Bacillota; class Bacilli; order Lactobacillales; family Enterococcaceae; genus Enterococcus; species Enterococcus sp. DIV1328a. The sequence continues at coordinate 111,510 of NZ_CP172912.1, forward strand.
GCCTTTGTTTTATACTTAGGTTTATCTTTCCTAATTCCTTCAACTTCTGGTTTAGCGTACGTTTCTATTCCTGTAATGGGTGCGTTAGCTAAAAACATTGGTTTAAGTCCAGAAGTGATGGTTATGATTTTTGCTTCAGGTTGTGGCTTGATTAATTTGATCACGCCAACATCTGGTGTCGTAATGGGTGGTTTGGAAATTTCCAAAGTTCAATATGCCACTTGGACAAAATTCATGGCCAAACCAATGATTGTCTTAGGCTTAATTAACCTAATTATCTTAATTGGCGCGATGTTACTCTTTAGCTAATCAAAAATTTTTTATGTTAGGGCTTCGGCTTTCGGAAAAAAGAAGAAGCAATGAAACAACAGCGACTACCTAAAAGTAGTCGCTGTTGTTTCATTTTGATAGTTGTTGAATTAACAATCTTGCGACAGCGCGGACAGAAAAAGGATTTTGCCCAGTGATTATACGGCCATCTTGATACGCAAATTCTTTATAGGGACGCTTTTTCGCAAAAGTAGCACCATGTTCTTTGGCAATTGTTTCGTTTAAGAAAGGAACAACTGCTTTTTTCATGGCTAAAATTTCTTCTGCAGTAGTGAAGCCAGTAATGGTTTTATCTGCAATCAAATAATTTCCTGACGCATCTTTGACATTTAAAAGACCAGCAATTCCGTGACAAACAGAAGTTAGGTACTTGCCCTGTTCGTAAAGGCTACGAGTGATTGCTTGCAACTGAGGATTATCAGGAAAGTCCCACATAACGCCATGGCCTCCTGTAAAGTAAATCGCTGCGTATTCATCTGGCTCAATTTCTTCAAGAGAGAGGGAATGCGCTAGCGCTCGTTCTTGAAAATCGGCACTTTCATAAACCGCCATAATGGATGAATCTACATATTTCATACTCCGGGGATCCAAAGGGACATAGCCTCCTTGGGGACTAATATAGTCAACTGAAAATCCTGCTTTGGTTACTTCTTCCACGAACTCCGTGGCTTCACCTAGCCAGAGGCCCGTTGGTTCTTCGGTGCCGTGATAACGGGAGACGTTTGTGAGGACCACGAGAATTTTTTTCATGCTTGCTTCCTCCCTGGCTTAATCGACGTAATGTGGGTCAATAGTTGTTGGAGTTGCTCAATTTTGGTGGTATCGTGAGAAAGTGAGTAATAATTTTTAGTTCCTTCACTGCGACAATCAATTAATTTGGCTTGTTTCAAAATTTTTAAGTGGTGAGAAACAGCGGGGCGTGAGAGTTGTGTCGCCTCTGTTAACTCAGTGACACGACGGCCAACACAGGCCTGGTCTTCTAGCAGTGCAATAATAATTGCTTGGCGTTTTTCATCACCCAATGCGATTAAAAAATCACTAAGCGCAGTAAATTCTGTTTGAATTCCTTCTAATTCTTTCATAATCTTTCGCCTCTTTGGTTCGTATTTTTAAACGATTAAACCATTTTTCGTGTTTTTTGTCAATAAAATACGCTGAGGGCTGAAACTTGACGTGGATCCCATTTTTCGTTAAGATACTAATTGATTAAAGGTTTAAACTTTTAAACCGATAAAAAGGATAGTAAAGAGAGGAAAGATTCAATGATGAAAGCCGCTTTAATTCATAAATACGGACAAAAAGAATTAGCAATCGAGGAGGTGCCCTTACCCACCATTCATGACAACGATGTTTTGGTCAAAATTATCGCTGCCAGTATCAACCCGATTGATTTAAAAACAAAAGATGGCAAAGTAAAGATGCTTTTAAATTATCAAATGCCACTGATTTTAGGCAGTGATTTTGCTGGGATTGTTGTCTCTGTTGGAAAAAAAGTTCAAAATTTTAGGCTGGGCGATGCAGTTTACGGGCGAGTACCCAAAAATTGCGTGGGAACTTTTGCTGAATATATTGCAGTGGATCAAGCGGCTGTAGCTATGAAGCCGAAAAATTTAACGTTTGAAGAAGCTGCGGCCATTCCGTTAGTCGGTTTGACAAGTTATCAAGCGCTACATGATATTATGAATGTGCAGCCAGGCCAGAAAGTCCTGATTCAAGCAGGTTCAGGAGGGATTGGAACCATTGCGATTCAATTAGCAAAACTAGCAGGCGCTTACGTTGCCACCACAACGAGTAGTAGAAATAAAGAATGGGTTCAAGCGTTGGGAGCAGATGAAGTGATTGACTATCGGACACAAAATTTTGAAGAAGTTTTATCCGACTACGATTATGTGTTTGATACAATGGGGGGGACAATCTTAGAAAAAGCTTTCTCAGTGGTTAAACCTCAGGGAAAAGTCGTTACATTGTCAGGCATTCCCAACGAACGTTTTGCTAAAGAGTATGGCTTGCCGCTTTGGAAACAATGGGCTTTTAAAATAGCTACTCGCAAGATTCATCGCTTGGAGCAAGCCACAGATGTTAGTTATCATTTTTTGTTTATGCGTCCCGATGGCGAGCAATTAGCTTTACTCACTGAGTTCATTGAACAGGGAAAATTACAGCCGATAATTGACCGAGTCGTTCCTTTTAGCCAAATTCAAGAAGCGGTGGATTATTCACTGACAGGACGAGCACAAGGGAAAATTGTTGTGAAAATCGCCGATGTTGATCACGACTAAGTAAAGGAAACTTGCAAGAAAAATAGGCCTATTTTTCTTGCATGTCTCAAAATTTACATTTAAACGCCGTCTAACAAAAGTGATTTTAGGCGGGAAAAGATTTTTATAGAAAATCCTCATTTTTCCAGTTTCTATTTTGCAAATTCGTTATTTTTTGTTATTCTATTGATGGTTGTGTATGCGCTTTCTTTTTAGGTGGATACACCAAAATGAACGGAGTGCAGAAAGGAATGGTGTTCAAAGTGGGGAACAATTTATCGACAAGAAGAGGAGAAAACAGAGAAACAATTGTCAGTTGGCTAGGTCTTTCGTTATTGGTTGGCTTGGCGTTTATCTTATTTAGTCTGTTTCATCAACCAATGGTCAGCCAAGCCAATGAACCGGACCAAGAGAAACATTTTATGGTTTACTATCGGGCTTGGCGTGACAAAACGATGCAAGGAGTTAATACAACATTGCCAGATGAAAATTGGCTAACGATGCACGATATTCCTTATGGTATTGACATTGTGAATGTCTTTAGTTATGTGCCAAAAGGACAAGAAGCACTTGCACAGCCATTTTATGATACGTTAAAAAATGAGTATGCGCCAGCATTACATGCACGAGGTGTTCGTTTAGTTCGTGGGATTGATTACAGCGAGCTATTAAAAGTTCCTTACGCAGGAACAACGCCTACAGAAGCAGAATTTGATGCTTATGCGAAAGAGCTGTTAACCAAATTTGTCGATGATTTAGGAATTGATGGGTTAGATATTGACATGGAAACTCGTCCAAGTGAAAAAGATATTGTTCTATCTAATGGTGTCATTCGTGCATTATCAAAATACATTGGACCGAAGTCGGGAACGGATCGTCCATTTTTGTATGATACCAATGCAGAATATTTACCACCTTTACAAGATGTCAGTGACTGTTTCGATTTTCTCGCGTATCAACAGTATGGCAGCGATGACCAACGCACGCAACGAGCATTAAATAATTTAAGTCCGGTTCTCAATGGGGAACGATTTGTTCCAGGATTAACTTTCCCAGAAGAGCAAGATCGCAACCGCTGGTATGACACAAAAGAGCCGTATATGGAAAGTAACATGTATAAAGTAGCTCGTTATTCTTATGAAAATAATTTAGGGGGCATGTTCCTCTATGCCTTAGATCGCGATGGTCGCACCTATAATGAAGACGATTTAAATCAGATAAAACCTTCTAATTTACTTTGGACAAAAACGGCCATTGCAGAGAGTAAAGGCGTTTCTCTTGCAGAGATGCAAGCGGCTGCGCAACACTATTTAAAACGAATTAGCTACGCCAACACAGACCTTGAAGCACAAAATAAAGCCGCAGAAGCAGTGACACAAGCAACGACGCTTTATGATGTGAATAAAGCTATTTTAGGTGGCGATTATGGCCAAGGGATTTCAAATACCTATGATGCTGAATTAGAAAAAGGCCTGTTAGCCATTGACTTAACCACTTTATATCGTGCGTTGGATCAAGCAGTTACAGCCATTGAAAAGGCAGAAAGCTATACACCAGAAACGATTCAAGCACTACAAACAACAAAAGAGACAGTCGCAACAGAACTTGCGGGAAAAACGTATACAGCCGCGCAAGTGACTACTTGGCAAACGGAGGTCCAAACAGCTTTGGATAATTTAAAAGAGAAACAAACACAACCTTTAAAAAGTGTCTTTTCCATTGATGCGGGAAGAAAATATTTTTCCGTGGAGCAACTGGAAGAATTAGTAGCCAAAGCCAGTCAAAATGGGTACACAGATGTCCAATTAATTTTAGGAAATGATGGCTTACGGTTTATTTTGGATGATATGTCGGTCAATGTGAATGGTAAAAAATACAACCACAACCGGGTTTCAAAAGCAATCCAACGAGGCAACAACGCATATTACAATGATCCTAATGGCAACGCGTTAACACAAAAAGAAATGGATCGGTTGTTGGCTTTTGCGAAAGCGCGCAACATCAACATCATTCCCGTGATTAACAGTCCAGGACATATGGATGCGTTGTTAGTGGCCATGGAAAAACTAGCGATTAAAAATCCCGCTTTTGATGGCTCAAAACGAACAGTAGATTTAGGGAACCAAAAGGCAGTGAATTTCACAAAGGCGATTATCAGTAAGTACGTGGCTTATTTTTCCGCGCATAGTGAAATTTTCAATTTTGGTGGCGATGAGTATGCAAATGATGTCGACACAGGCGGTTGGGCGAAACTGCAATCTTCTGGGCGCTACAAGGATTTTGTCGCTTATGCGAATGATTTAGCTAAAATAATTAAAGATGCGGGCATGCAGCCAATGAGCTTCAATGATGGCATTTATTACAACAGCGACGATTCTTTCGGTACATTTGACCCAGAGATTATTATTTCTTATTGGACAGCCGGTTGGAGCGGATATGACGTAGCCAAACCTGAGTACTTTGTTCAAAAAGGACACAAAATTTTTAATACCAATGATGCGTGGTATTGGGTCGCTGGCAATGTTGATTCTGGCATTTATCAATATGACGATGCTTTAGCAAATATGTCGAAAAAAGCATTTACAGATGTGCCAGCAGGTAGCCCAAATCTTCCAATTATTGGAAGTATTCAATGTGTTTGGTATGATGACCCTAGTCGTGACTATGATTTTGAACGAATTTATACGCTAATGGATACGTTCTCGGAAAATTATCGTGAGTATATGGTGGTTAAATAAAACTAGTTAAAGCTAACGAGGTATCTATAAAGACTGATCCTGGGACAAAAACCACTTTGGATTTTTGTCCCAGGATCAAAACCTGATAAACGGCGGGAACAGAACCAACTCCTTCGGAAATAAGCCGAAATTCTCCAAAAATTAAAGAGCAATTTTCGGAAATTTCTTCTTATTTCTCGGAGCTAAACGGTTCTTTCCCGACCTCAGCCTTCTTTAACGGAAGAAGATTTGTTTGAGGGCCAACAATCAATTTAGGAATGCCTTATTGAAATGTTCCTGTTCTTATTGTAGACTGAAAGAAGTGGTGGTGGAAAGCTATCACCATTAATAGAAAAGCAGGAAAATAAAAAGGATCTTGTTGGAAGTTTAATGCTTGAAAATGTAAGCGGAATCATTTTGTTGGAATGCTAAAAAAGGGAGTAGAGTTATGAGTAATGAAAATATCGTCTTAGCAAGAAATACAGAGCGTGCACTAAAGCATCCTCTCGCAGCCCAAACAGTCGCATTTTCCCACTATAATCATTTGTCGGCACAGTTACCTATTGAGCCAACCTCTGGACAATTGGTAGAAGGTGGCATTCGGGCCCAAGCGACACAATGTTTGAAAAATATCCAAGCGGTTGTTGAAAGTATCAACCATGTGATGAGTGACATTGTCAGAATGACCATTTTTGTCAAAGATATGCGGGATGCTGCCGCAGTTGAGGAGGTCTATGCGGCCTTTTTTACCCATTATTATCCAGCTAAAACAGTGGTCGCCGTCACAGATTTGCCGTTAGGCGCTTCCGTTCAAATGGAGGCACTTGTTTCAAATGGGGAAGGAACTATCCCTAATGCGCCTCAAGCTGGGGATTTAATTAAATTAACAAATCAGACTGTTCAGGCACCAATTGATGCTCTAGCCAGTCAAACGGTCGCGTTTTCTCACTATAACAATCTGTCTGCACAATTGCCTATAGATCCTCAAACGGGCAGAGTTGTGGCTGACTGTGTTAAAACGCAAACAAAACAATGTTTGAAAAACATAAAAGCCATTTTAACCAGTATTGATGTGCCTTTTGATGATATTGTGAAGGTCAATATTTATTTAAAAGATTTATCTAAGCTAGAAGCTGTCAATCAAGTATATGCCGCTTTTTTCCCAGATTCAGGAATTGCGCGTACGGTCAATTATATGCCAGCACGAACAGTGATTGCTGTTGCTGATTTACCAATGGGCGCGGCGGTGCAAGTAGAAGCGGTGGTTTCTCATGGGGATGGTACGCCACCACAAGCGATTGAAGATCGACATGGATTAATTATTGAAGCAAATAATACAGAGCACGCACCGAAGTGTCCATTTTCGACACAAACTGTTGCTTTTTCTCATTACAACCATCTATCAGCTCAGCTACCATTGGACCCTAAAACAAATGCGTTAGTCGCTGGCGGAATCAAGGAACAAACGACGCAATGCTTAGAAAACATCAAAGCGATTATTGAAAGTGTGGATCACAGCTTAGCTGATCTGGTGAAAGTGAATATTTTTGTGAAAGAGATTGAAGAGCTGGCGGCAGTAGATGACGTCTACCAAACGTACTTCCCTGAAGGCACGCCTGCCAGAAGAGTGATTGGTGTGACGGATTTACCAAAAGGTGCCCAGATTCAAATCGAAGCGATTGCTGGGAACGCAGAAGGTACGCCACCAATTGGCTAAACAGTAAAATAAACAAACGTCAGCTGGCTTCTGAAGCCAACTGACGTTTTTAGTATTTAGATAAATCAGTAAAGTAAGTTAGTTGCCATTTTTGTGTTTTTTTTGCGGTTTGATTAAGGTTTTGGCACCAAGAAGGATAAAAACGGGCCGCCATTTTGCCTTTTTGTTGGTGCATTTTGAGAATTTTTTGTTGGATTAAACATTCTTTCGGCAGAAGAAAGAGACCTTGCTTTTCTTGATCAGCAATGACAATTGCTAACATTTCAGGGGCTTCCGTAGCATCAAAGGCTTCGTTCTGATTTTGTTGATTTTTTTCCCAGAAGGCTACAAAATAGCCTTCTTTTTTCGGCGTTTTTTTGGCTAAGCGACTGCGGATAAGTTGTTGCGATTCATTAACTTGACATAAAAAGCCTTCATATTCGGCATTTTGTTTTTCTTCGGAAAGCAGGGTGATCGCGCCCACTGCTTTTTCAAGTATTGGTAATGAATTCATCATCTTCCTCCAAATTAAATAGAATAGTTGCGAGAAACAAAGGGAACTTCTTCACCATTTTCGAGCTGATTTAGGTACAAAGCTAACATGAAAAAGTAACCTGAGAGTAAGTTGACTACATCATACAGCTGCGGATCAATTTTTTTACCACCATAGTCCATGCGATAAAGTAAACGAACAATATCTTTGGCTTTGGCTCTTAAAATGTGTGCATAAGAGGAACAGATTGTGCCCATCGGTAAAACAAAAGGACGATTTTCTTCGTATGTCAGTTCATTCATAGCATTGACACGTTCCAAAAGCCAGGCTATTTCGTCCTCTGTGACTGTTAATTTTGTTCGGGTCGTTGGATTGACATGGTAGATTAACTCGCAAATTTTGGCTAGTTCTTCTGTTAGTGCAGGCTGTTCAGGGACGTCTAATTGTTGCACATATCCTCGTAGAAGACCTGTCATCGAGGCCAATTCATCAGTCATTAATTCAAAATCACATCGTAAATCTTCTGGTTTAGAAGATAGATACGGGTATGCTTCATACGGACTGCGGTACATTTTTTTCATTCAATTTCCCTACTTTCTAAAAATAAAAAGCCCTCAAAAAGAATGCACGAAAGCCAATCTTTTTGAGCGCCGTTGCTCGACTGTTCACAGTACACCATTGTACTTGCTAAGGTAATCATAGCCAAGAGTGAAGGGAGAGTCAAGGGGGAATCAATATGAGATAACTTTATTGATTTATTTTTTGCTTAATATAATCAATGACATCTTTCTTTTGTTCTTTAGCCTCTGATATATATTCCTTTAGTTCTTTATCCGTAATTGTTGAACTGTTAATTCCTTGTTCATACAATTGTCGTCTAGTTTTTGAAACATCATCTGTTGGATTCAATTCTCTATTCTTTAAATTCTCGGTTGTTTCAATTGTTATAGATGATGTAGAAGTTGGTGTTGTGTCCGGATTACTACTATCTTTTTTAGAAGACTGGGTAGTTTGCTGTTTAGTTGATACTTCAGTAGATGAAGCGTCTCTATTTTTTCCCCCAGTATTATTACTACATGCCGTTAAAAATAAGGCTAACAATAGTACAATAAGTTTTTTTTTCATTATATCCTCCTATAAAATAACGAAACATGGTCGGCCTTCTGTCCAATCAATTGGATCATTTGACGGAGTATTCCAAAGTGCTTGTGTTGACACCCAACCTGAGTAAAACTGGCGGCTGTATGGATCATAGGTTAAAGTGTAACCATTTTTGTACTCATGAACAACAATAGCATGTCCAATCCCAACATTTTGATATAAAATAACAGGATATCCTTCAGAAAGATAGGCGTTCAATGTAGCTACATCATTAATAACTTTGATCGAACGGCCATATGATTGAGCTGTTATCACTAAATCAGTTGCAGAAGCGCCAAAGTATCTTTGATTTAACCCGCCATAAGATGCCATTCTTGTTGCAACACTGACAGGATTTACATTATAACCGTAAGAGCCTCTTAAAATCATAGATAAACTTGTTGGAACACATCCTGCTGCGCCAATGGTATAGTTTCCGATATAAGTATTAATCCATTGTGGGTCACGTTGAGAATAATAATAAGGTTTTTTCTTTAATCTTTCTGCACGTAATCTGTTTGCTATCTCTGCTGGTGTGCGAGCTTCATCGCCAACTAAAAAAGCTTTTCCAGATCCTTTAGGAGCCGCTTCACCCTTTCTAACTATTTTGATTTGAATAGCTTCCAATCGTTTAGATGCAGATTGACTCCCAGATGGTGCACCATTAGCTGCCCAATTCAACCAACCTTTATCTTGGATATGAACACGGTAATAGACATCATAATATCTGGAAACATCTCCAGATAGGTTTATTTTAATCGCTTCCAAACGTAATTTTTTCCCACTAGTACCAGATAACTCACCATTTTTTTTCTTCTCTTGCCAACCAATACTTTGAACATGTGTCGAATATTCTATATTTCCGGCTAAAGCAGCATCACTAAGATTGATTTTAATCGCTTCTAATCGTAGTTTTTTTCCACTAGTACCAGCGCTTTCACCATTTCTAACAAACCCTTGCCATCCGATTTCTTGCACGTGTGTTTGATAATTGACATTTGGTTTGATTTCATCTGGACGTTTTGCTTCATTTCCAATTAAAAAGGCTTTTCCAGATCCTTCAGGTGCCGCTTCGCCCTTCTTCACTAATTTAATTTGAATGGCTTCTAATCTTTTAGCGGCGCTTTGACTACCTGCGGACTCACTGTTTTTTGCCCAATTCAACCAACCTTTATCTTCTATATGCACACGATAATAAACATCATATGCGTTAGCTATTTCTCCAGTTAAGCGAATTTGAATCGCTTCGAGCCGCAAAGACTTTCCGCTTGTACCAGACAATTGATTATCTTTCACATATCCTTGCCACCCAATTTCTTGGACATGTGTTCTATATTCTACAGATCCAGCCAAATCTGAATTTGAAATATTCATTTTAATTCCTTCAAGACGTAAAGAGCGTCTGCTAGTCCCAGATATTTCCCCGTTTTTGACAACCCCTTGCCATCCGATGTCTTGGATATGTGTCTGATAATTAATATCAGGAACTTTTTCTTCTGCTTTTGCCGGTGCTACAGGTGTGTCCTCATTACTTTGTGATGTTTCCAAAGTAGTTTCAGTATCGTCGCTACTATTTTCTGTATCATTAACAGTTGTTACTTCTGATGTAGAAACTTCAGTGGTAGAATCGGAGGTTGAGGAAGTGGAAGTTGTTTCTGTTTCCTCTTGAGAATTTATGATGCTTGGATTCATTTCTTCAGTGACACCGCTACTCATTTGTTGCTCCGTTAGAGATGTTTCTGAAGCCACCGTTTCTTCAGTAGTTCCCTTAGAGCGTTCCAAAGCGTAAGCAGAAATAGGGGTAACGAGAAATCCCGACAATAAAACCGCTAACATAGAACTAGTTATAACACTTTTTTTCATTAATTTACTCCTTCATAGCTTATTTATTATTTATAGTATACGACAACGTCAAAGGCCAAACAAGAACGTCTTGTTTTTATAAGAACAATAGTGAAAAAGTGTCTATAAAATGACTGAAAAAATTACCAGAAGTAAACCAATCAATAAACTGACAAGACCAGAGATTTGACCTAATCGTTGTTGGATAGAAGAAGGCTGGTCGGTAACTGTGAGCAAACTTGAGAAAAAGTTCATTTTTTTCACGAGTATTAAATACGCAACAATAAGCAAAAGAATACCCGAAAAAAGGTACGAAAGGGGCTCAGAAATAAATTTTTGGGCACGAAGTAAAAAAATTCCTATGAAGAGGACAACAAAACCATACTTAAGAAAAGTTTCTTTTGACATGTTAAAATCGCTTCCTTTTAATTGATGAATTTTATTAATAGCCACTATTCTTATGATTAAATTATAGGACTTTGAGGGCGGTGGAGCAAAGGAAAAATGGAGAATGGTGGGAGGAAAGTGTGATAACACAAAAGAAAACCCGCTAGAAACACCTATTTTATAGGTTTTCTAGCGGGTTGATTGTTATTCCCACTCCACAGTTGCAGGTGGTTTTGAAGTAATATCGTACACGATACGGTTTACATGTGCAACTTCGTTCACGATGCGCACAGAGATTTTTTGTAAAACATCCCAAGGGATACGGGCAAAGTCAGCGGTCATGCCGTCGATAGAAGTCACAGCACGGATACCGACTGTGTAATCGTAGGTACGGCCATCGCCCATAACGCCTACTGAGCGGATGCCAGGTAAGACAGTAAAGTACTGCCAAATGTCACGATCTAAGCCAGCTGCTGCGATTTCTTCACGTAGGATAGCATCTGAATCACGAACGATTTGTAATTTATCTTCTGTAATTTCACCAAGCACACGAATACCTAATCCTGGTCCTGGGAATGGTTGGCGCCAAACGATTGCATCAGGCATGCCAAGTTCAGTTCCTAAGGCACGAACTTCGTCTTTGAATAATGTATTTAAAGGTTCAATTAATTCAAATTGCATGTCTTCAGGAAGACCACCAACGTTGTGATGTGATTTAATTGTTTGCGCAGTTTCTGTACCAGATTCGATGACGTCTGTGTAAAGAGTTCCTTGTGCTAGGAATGAAACGCCTTCTTCCCCAGCAAGTTTAGTTGCTTCGTCATCAAAAACATACACAAATTCGTTACCGATGATTTTACGTTTTTGTTCAGGGTCAGAAACGCCTGCTAATTTGCTTAAGAAGCGTTCTTTCGCATCTACTTTAATAATGTTTAAGCCAAATTTACCGCCTAAACTTTCCATTACTTGCTCTGCTTCACCTTTACGTAATAATCCATGGTCAACGAAGATACAAGTTAATTGGTCGCCAATGGCTTTTTGTAAAAGTACGCCGACAACACTTGAGTCAACGCCACCTGATAAACCAAGTAAGACTTTTTTATCGCCTACTTGTTCACGGATTTTAGCGACTTCCATATCGATGAAGTTTTCCATGCTCCAGTCACCAGTACAGCCACACACATCAAAAGCAAAGTGACGTAATAAGTCGTTACCATATTCTGAATGACGAACTTCTGGGTGAAATTGTACGCCGTAGAATTTGCGGTTGGCATCTTCGATAGAAGCGATTGGACAATCGTTGCTTGTCCCAACTTTTTCGAATCCAGGAGCGATTTCTGTTACTAAATCACCGTGGCTCATCCAAACGGTTTGTTTCGCAGGTGTTCCTTGGAATAATGTCGCATCACCAAGGATTTCTAATTCTGCTTTTCCGTATTCACGGTTTGCGGCAGGTTCTACTTTTCCGCCTAAGTTATGAGTCATTAATTGCATACCGTAGCAGATGCCAAGAATGGGAATTCCTAACTCATAAATTTCTGGATCAATGCTAAAAGCATCTTTGTCATACACGCTGTTTGGTCCACCTGAGAAGATGATTCCTTTAGGCGCGATTTTGCGAATTTCTTCTGCCGTAGTTCGGTGGCTTAATAACTCAGAGAATACGCCAAATTCACGAATACGACGAGTAATCAATTGGTTAAACTGACTACCAAAGTCTAAAACAATAATTTTTTCGACAGATGTCAAATCGGCAACGTTAGTCACGTCTATTACCCCTTATCCATTTAAATTTATCTAAAGAAAAGGCGGTTAAAAAGTGGTCAGCACCAAGAATTAAGAAAGGATTTTCAAAAATTGTTTTACGATTTTTAGAAAATTTTGGCTTAATTCCGCAGGGGCTACTTTTAAACAGCCGAGAATCAGGCGGTTAAAAAGTGGTTCACTTTTGTTCCGTACTCTTCTTTGTCTAGCTATACTTATTAAAACATTTTACTCCTTGAAAGTCATGCATTCTGCTGAAAATTTTCAAGGATATTTCTACAAAAGATACAGGATATTTCTTAGCTCGTCAACCCTTAATATTTACGTAGATAGATTTGGTCAATCAAATGATTTTCCGTTTTATGCAAAATAATGTCCGCACGTCCGCGCGTTGGCAAGATATATTCCTCCAAGTTCGGCAAGTTCACGGTTTTCCAAACATTCCGTGCCATGGCGAAAGCATCTTCTCGTTTGCCAATTGCATATTGGTAATAATAATTATTAGGATCTAAGAAAGCCGTATCTAATAAGGCCCCAAAACGTTCTAGGTACCATTTTTCAATTAAGGCTGGATCGGCATCCACAAAAATAGAAAAATCAAAAAAATCACTCACATAAATTTGTTGATTGGCGGGTAACTGTAATGTGTTAATGCCTTCAACAATCAGAATATCTGGTTGTTGAATCAACTCATATTCGCCTTCGATAACATCGTAGACACTGTGAGAATAGACGGGTGCTTTAATTTCGTCTTTGCCGCTTTTGACTTCGTTTAAGAAATTAATTAGCTTCTCCATGTCATAACTTTCAGGAAACCCTTTTCGGTCCATAATTCCCTGTTCTTCTAACACTTTATTGGGATACAAAAATCCATCCGTTGTAATGAGTTGAACGTTTCTTCGTTTAAACGTTCGGGCCAGAATTCTTTGCAAAAGACGAGCGGTGGTGCTTTTACCAACGGCGACACTGCCGGCAATTCCAATGATGAATGGTGGTACAGAGACATATTCATGTAGGAATAATCCTTTGCTAAGTGTTAGCGATTCAAATTCTTTCATGTATAAATGAATAAGATGCGTTAAGGGTACATAAATTTCTTGTACATCTTTTAGTGAAATTTGGTCGTTCACACTTTTAATGTTATCCAATTCTGCTTCGGTTAACGGTGCTTTGCCGTCATGATAAAACCCATGCCATTCTTCTCTGGAAATTGGGTAGTAATTCATTTTATCGTCCATTGTTCCTCCACCAAACCCTGTTCAATCTTTGTACATTTTACCATAATTTCACAAGGGAAACACAGGATTTTACAAAAGAATTCCCTTCTTCGCCAATTTATGATGAAAATGGTATCATGAAAAGAGAAAACTGTTAGAAAAGAGGGGAAAAGCCATGAGAAAAATTGTATTATTTGGTGATAGCATTACTGCTGGTTATTTAGACGAAGCCGTCTCACCTGTTCTTGTTGACTTAGTGAAACGGGATATTGCTGCGATGGGTCTAGAAGAAGTGGCCGTTATTAATGCTGGAATGCCTGGCGATACAACAGAGGATGGTTTAAAACGATTAAATAAAGAAGTACTGATTGAGAAACCTGATGAAGTGGTGATTTTCTTTGGCGCCAATGATGCGTCACTGGATCGAAAGGTAACAGTAACCACGTTTAGAGAAAACCTTGAAACAATGATTCACGAAATTGGTTCAGAAAAGGTGATTTTAATTACGCCACCATATGCGGATAGTGGCAGACGTCCAGAACGTCCACAAACGCGTATCAAGGAATTGGTCAAGGTTGCACAAGAAGTCGGAGCGGCACATAACTTGCCAGTTATTGATTTGTATAAAGCGATGACTGTTTATCCTGGAACGGATGAATTTTTACAAGCGGATGGTTTGCATTTTTCACAAGTGGGCTATGAATTATTAGGTGCCTTGATTGTTCGAGAAATAAAAGGTAGACTAAAACCAAAACAAGCATAGATAGGAAGAACAAAATGGCGAATCATTATTATACAGAAAATCCAGAATTAGCACATGATTTAGAAAGCTGGTCTTTTCCATTACGTGGTCGGACCTTTCAGTTTACGACCGATAGCGGGGTCTTCTCAAGAGGAACAGTGGATTATGGTTCTCGTGTGTTGATTGATGCCTTTGAATGGGAAAATTTACCAGCAGGCCGTTTGTTAGATGTTGGTTGTGGCTATGGACCAATTGGGTTGTCCTTAGCAGCGGCGACTGGTCGACTGGTGGAAATGGTAGATGTCAACCAACGGGCAGTTGGGCTAGCTCAAATGAACGCCCAACGCAACCAAATTACTACTGTGGATATTCATTCTTCCAATGTGTATGAAACCTTAAACGAAACGACCTACGCGGCGATTGTTAGCAATCCGCCCATTCGTGCAGGCAAAAAAGTTGTCCATGGCATTTTAACAGGGGCTTTTCCGTTGTTGAAAGTTGGTGGCACACTAACGGTAGTTATTCAAAAGAAACAAGGTGCACCTAGTGCAGAAAAGAAAATGGCTGAAGTATTTGGCAATGTTGAAATTGTGACAAAAGACAAAGGCTATTATATTTTACGAAGTGTTAAAGAAGCAGAGTAAAAAAGAACCGCCACTTTAGTGGAGGTTCTTTTTTAGAATAGATACGCTTGATCAATTTTTTGGTTCAACAGTTTTTTTTCGTCTGGCGATAAAAAAGCACCTGCAAGCGCATTTTTAGTGAGTTGCTTCATTTCGTCATAACTTAATTGATACCAAGTGGCCAATTTCATGAATTCTTTCGTTAACGTAGTATCTGAAACAGTGCGATTATCGGTATTGATGCAGACGGCTAAGCCAGCCTCTATAAATTGTTGAAAAGGGTATTCAGCCAATGTTTTGACGGTGCCTGTTTGGAAGTTGCTAGTTGGACACATTTCTAAAAGAACCTTTTTTTCTTTTAAGAGCGCCAAATATTCGGGTGTATCTTTCAAAGCAATACCGTGACCAATCCGAGTAGCACCTAAAGTGACAGCATCAGCGACATTTTTGCCACAGCCGCATTCCCCAGCGTGGAGTGTTAATGGAATTGACAATTGGTTGGCTAAAGCTAATACGTCTTCAAATGTGTATGGAGGGAAATCGACTTCATTGCCAGCTAAATCAAAGCCGACAACGCCTGTCTCTCTGAAATCATGCGCTAAGTGAACGATTTTTTCTATGGCTTGTTGTTGGTCATGCCGCATGCCGCATAACAGTGCATTGCTTTTTACACCAAAATCTTCTTCGCCTTGTTTTAAGCCAGTTAAAACAGCAGTCACGATTTCAGGTAACCGTAAGCCTTTTTCTGTATGTTGGGAAGGCGCAAAACGCACCTCTATGTAAGCCACGCCATCTTCTGCAGCTTGGCTAATCACGTCATACGCCGCTGCTTGCAAAGCTTCAGCTGTTTGTAGACAGGTTAGCACGAAGTCGAACCGAGTTAAATAATCATTCAAATCGGTGCATTTTTCAGGGGCAACCACTAACTCTTTCAAGGCTTGTTCGTCTTGGGGTAATGGAATGTTTTGTTTTTCAGCAATGGTGCGTAAAGTGGTTGGTCGAATCGACCCATCTAAGTGACAGTGCAGCTCGATTTTTGGTAATTGACGGACACGGGATTCTTCCATGAAAAAAATAGCCTCCATTTTCTTTTGTTTTTTAATCTTTTTAGTCTATTTCTTTTGTCTTTTTTTTGTTAAAATGTAAAAGATTCGATAAGTATTTTGAAGACTGTAACACGTCTACAAATGTCTGTCAATGCAAAAGGAGACGTTGGGAGGGGCGCGATGAAACTAACGATTAAAGAAATTGCTGATATGGCTGGTGTTTCTGTCACAACCGTCTCACAAATTCTGAATAATAAAGGGAGTCGTTTCAGTGAAAAAACCCGCAACAAGGTGTTGGCGGTAGTCGCTGAAAATCATTACAAACCAGATTACTTTGCTTCGAATGTAATCAACCGTCATTCCAAAACCATTGGTATGATTGTGCCAGATGTGACGGATTTCTTTTTCTCAAAAGTGATTGAAGGTGTGGAAACATATTTAAATTCGTTAGGCTACATGATTTTGTTATGCAATTCAAAGCATGATTCCGAGCAAGCGATGCAATATGTTAGCGAGTTGATTCATCGGTCGGTGGATGGCATTATTTTTGCCACGCCGAATGTTTTGCCAGAAAATCATATTTTAAAAGACCGACGAGAACATCCGATTCCTGTCATTCTTGTCGATCGTGGGATTAATCCACGAGATAGCGGACGACTAATCGTTAAAGAGTACGAAGGTGCTTATCAAGCGGTCCATCATTTGATCCAACAAGGGCATCAGCATATAGGTATGTTGCGCGAAAGTGCCGGCTATTATCGTTTAACGGAACGAGTGACGGCGTATCAGCATGCGTTACAGGACAACAATTTACCTTTTCGTCCGCATTATGTTTGTGCTGGGGAATTGAACTTGCATGGCGGCTATGCTGCGGCGAAAGAAGTTTTGAAAAATGAAGAAATCACAGCAATTTTTTGTGGTAATGATGAAATGGCGATGGGAGCTTATCAAGCCATTGAAGAAGCGGGCAAGAAAATTCCTGACGATATTTCGGTGGTTGGCTTTGATGGCTTGGAAATTTCCGAATATTTGGTGCCGAGTTTAACAACCGTCTATCAGCCGAGTTTTGATATTGGCTATTATGCAGCAAAATTTTTGGTGGAAGCTATTGCAGATCCAACAGGGAAAGTTCCAAATAAAGTTTTTGATGCGACGTTTATTGCTAGAAAAAGCACAAAACCGATTTAAAAAACAGCTTAGAAATGGAATGTTCGTGTTGTTTGCGTTTTCACAAGAAAAAAATAATAGTAAACTGGTTTACTAAATGGTTTAAAGCTGAACGATTTTGTTGTATAATACATTATCGGGAAATCGGAGGGAACGAATTCATGAGAATGGTAGACATTATTGAAAAGAAACGTGACGGGCATCAACTAACAAGCGAAGAAATTCAATTTATTATCAACGGATACACAGATGGTTCAATTCCAGATTATCAGGTAAGTGCCTTTTTAATGGCTGTTTTTTACCAAGATATGACAGACGAAGAAATTACACAAATGACGTTAGCAATGGTCCATTCAGGCGAAATTGTGGATCTTTCTTCTATAGAAGGAATCAAAGTCGACAAGCATTCTACAGGTGGCGTAGGCGACACTACGACGCTTATTTTAGCGCCATTAGTTGCTAGTGTCGGGGTCAATGTAGCAAAAATGTCTGGTCGTGGCTTAGGCTATACGGGCGGTACGTTGGATAAATTAGAAGCGATTCCTGGTTTTAAAGTTGAATTGACAGAAGAACGTTTTATTCAATTGGTGAACGATACAAAAGTGGCAGTAATTGGTCAGTCAGGTGATCTAGCACCAGCAGACAAAAAACTTTATGCGTTACGTGATGTGACCGCCACTGTTGACTCAATTCCATTAATTGCAAGTTCCATTATGAGTAAAAAAATTGCCGCAGGGGCAGATGCGATTGTCTTAGACGTGACTACTGGTGAAGGGGCCTTTATGAAAGACCTAGCAAGTGCTCGTCGATTAGCGGAAACAATGGTTCGCATTGGAAAACTGGCAAATCGCCAAACGATGGCAGTAATTTCAGACATGTCACAACCTTTAGGGGAGGCCATCGGAAATAGCTTAGAAATCGTTGAAGCAATCGAGACCTTGCAAGGAAATGGGCCAGAAGATTTAGTGGAGATGTGCTATGTCTTAGGAAGTCAGATGGTCGTTTTAGCTAAAAAAGCCGAGACGTTAGACGAAGCACGGGCTTTATTAGAAGAAGCTTTAACAAGCGGTCGAGCGCTCGCAAAATTTAAAGAAATGATTGAAAATCAAGGCGGCGACAGTTCCGTTGTTGACCAGCCAGAAAAATTATTAACCGCAACTTATCAATTTGATTTACCTGCCAAAGAAACAGGCGTGGTACAAAAAATCGTTGCCAATGAAATTGGCGTTGCCGCAATGTTGCTGGGCGCTGGTCGGGCTACGAAAGAAGATACGATTGATTTTGCAGTTGGCTTGAAACTTCACAAAAAAGTAGGGAGCCCAGTTGAAAAAGGCGAATCATTACTAACCATTTATGCCAATCGTGAAGACGTGACAGAAGTCGAACAATTGCTTTATAAAAACATTGAAATTGGACCAACCGGCGAAGAGCCTATTTTGATTCACGATATTATTACGGAATAAAACAAAAAGAAAAGAGGAATTCTCATCATGGAATTAAACCGCATGATTGACCACACTATTTTGAAACCAGAAGCGACAGAAGCCGCTGTCCAAAAAATTATTGACGAAGCTAAGGAGTACAACTTCTTCTCTGTATGTATCAATCCTTGTTGGGTCGCTTTTGCTAGCGAGCAATTAGCTGATACCGACGTCGCTGTGTGTACCGTTATTGGCTTTCCTTTGGGGGCGAATACACCAGAAGTTAAAGCATACGAAGCAGCTGATGCAATTAAAAATGGTGCGAATGAAGTGGATATGGTGATTAATATTGGTGCATTAAAATCACAACAATACGATTACGTACGTCAAGACATTCAAGGCGTAGTAGATGCAGCCAAAGGAAAAGCGTTAGTCAAAGTGATTATTGAAACAGCATTATTAACAGACGAAGAAAAAGTTAAAGCTTGTGAATTAGCCAAAGAAGCAGGTGCCGATTTCGTTAAAACATCTACTGGCTTCTCAACAGGCGGCGCTAAAGTAGCAGACATTCGTTTAATGCGTGAGACAGTTGGTCCTGACATGGGCGTTAAGGCTTCTGGTGGCGTGCATAATGCAGAAGAAGCGCTAGCAATGATTGAAGCGGGGGCAACACGTATCGGTGCAAGTACGGGTGTAGCAATTGTTTCTGGCGCAACTGGCGAAGGGTATTAATTCGTATTTCAAATTAAACGAAGGTGTGGCGAAAAAGATGACAGTAAAACAAGAATGGCTTGATTGTGCCGTAGAAGCATTGGCACACGCCTATGTACCGTATTCTAACTTTCCTGTGGGCGCTTGCTTAGTGACTGCAGACGGAAAAATGTATCAAGGAGTCAACATTGAAAATGCCTCCTTTGGTTTAACAAATTGTGCAGAAAGAACGGCGATTTTTAAAGCCATTTCAGAAGATGAACGGACCTTCCAACATTTAGTTGTAGCAGGTAATACAGAGGCACCCATTTCTCCATGTGGCGCTTGTCGTCAAGTAATGGCTGAATTCTTTGATCCACAAATGCCAGTCACGCTAGTTGGTAAAGATGGCGCGACTAAAACAATGACAGTTGAGGCATTATTGCCCTATTCATTTACAGATAAAGATTTTTAAAAAAAGGACATAAGGTTTCGTTGGGCTCAAAGTAGATTTCAATAGCATAAATGCGAATGAAATAATAGATAAAATAGTAGGGGGCTTTTCGGAAAGTGAAACAAGCAAAATTTTTAGGTCTAGGATTGGCAGCAGTTGCCTTAACCATTGGGTTAGCTGCATGTGGTGGCAATAGCAAAAAGAACGCCAACACAAAAGGTGATCCACAACATAGTGTCGTAATGGTCACAGATACAGCCGGCATTGATGACAAATCTTTTAACCAATCTGCGTGGGAAGGAATGCAAGAGTGGGGCAAAGAGCACAAACTTCCAGAAGGACCTCAAGGGTATGCGTATATTCAATCAAATGAAGCATCTGATTATACATCAAACATTGACCAAGCCATTTCAAGTCAATTTAAAACGATTTTTGGCATTGGGTATTTACTAAAAAATGCAGTAGTAGATGCAGCGGACGCCAACCCAGAAACGAATTTCGTTCTAATCGACGATACAGTTAATGGGAAAAACAACGTCGCTTCTGCAACATTTAGAGATAATGAATCTGCGTATTTAGCAGGTGTGGCAGCAGCTAACACTACGAAAACCAACAAAGTAGGATTTATCGGCGGGGTTGAAGGACCTGTTATTGGCCGTTTCCAAGCTGGTTTTGAAAAAGGTGTAGCAGATGCTGGCAAAAAATTAGGAAAAGATATTCAAATTACGTCTACTTATGCAGGGACATTTGCAGACGCTTCAAAAGGACGGGCCTTAGCTTCTTCTATGTATCAAGCAGGTGCCGACATTATTTATCACGCAGCGGCGACTACAGGACAAGGAATCTTCCAAGAAGCCAAAGCGCTAAATGAAACAGGTTCAAAAGATAAAGTTTGGGTGATTGGTGTTGACCGTGACCAAAACGAAGACGGTAAATATACAACCAAAGATGGCAAGGATGATAACTTAACGTTAGCTTCAACCATTAAAGGGGTAAATATTGCTGTGAAAAAAATCTCTGATCTTGCATTAGAAGATAAATTCCCTGGCGGCGAACATTTAACTTATGGATTGAAAGATGGCGGTGTTGATTTAACAACAGAAGCCCTAAGCGATCAAGCCAAAACGGCAGTTAAAGAAGCCAAAGAACAAATCATCTCTGGTGACGTAAAAGTCCCAGACCAACCTTAGAAACAACTTAGTTGTTTAAATACATTAAACTATTTTTAGGAGGCTTTACAGAAATGAAAAAAGCAAAATTATTCGGTTTTAGTTTGATTGCATTAGGTTTATCAGTTTCACTTGCAGCATGTGGTGGTGGCAAAGGCAAAACCGCTGAAAGCGGCGGTGGCAAAGGGGATGCAGCGCATAGTGCTGTAATCATTACAGATACAGGCGGCGTGGATGACAAGTCGTTCAACCAATCTTCTTGGGAAGGATTGCAAGCTTGGGGTAAAGAACATGATTTACCAGAAGGTTCAAAAGGGTATGCATATATTCAATCGAATGATGCAGCTGACTATACAACAAATATTGACCAAGCGGTATCAAGTAAATTCAACACAATCTTTGGTATTGGCTACTTGCTAAAAGATGCAATTTCTTCTGCAGCAGATGCCAACCCTGATACAAACTTTGTTTTAATCGATGATCAAATCGATGGCAAAAAGAATGTCGTTTCTGCAACATTTAGAGATAATGAAGCAGCTTACTTAGCCGGTGTTGCTGCTGCAAACGAAACAAAAACGAACAAAGTCGGTTTTGTTGGTGGTGAAGAAGGGGTCGTAATTGACCGTTTCCAAGCTGGTTTTGAAAAAGGTGTGGCTGATGCTGCGAAAGAATTAGGTAAAGAAATTACTGTTGATACAAAATATGCGGCTTCATTTGCTGATCCTGCCAAAGGGAAAGCTTTAGCTGCTGCAATGTACCAAAACGGCGTTGATATCATCTTCCATGCTTCTGGTGCGACTGGACAAGGGGTCTTCCAAGAAGCAAAAGACTTGAATGAATCAGGTTCTGGCGACAAAGTTTGGGTAATCGGTGTTGACCGCGATCAAGATGCTGATGGCAAGTACAAAACAAAAGACGGCAAAGAAGACAACTTCACGTTAACTTCAACGCTTAAAGGTGTCGGCACAGCGGTTCAAGATATTGCCAACCGTGCGTTAGAAGACAAATTCCCTGGTGGCGAACATTTAGTTTATGGATTAAAAGATGGTGGCGTTGACTTAACAGACGGCTATTTAAACGACAAAACAAAAGAAGCTGTTAAAACAGCAAAAGATAAAGTAATCTCAGGTGACGTAAAAGTCCCAGAAAAACCAGAATAATTTAAGCTCCTAAATGAAAAAAGAAGGGCTCATTATTGTTCCTTCTAAAAATGAAGTGGTCCTTGGCAGCGACGGCTGCCAAGGAAACCCTTTATGATGTTTGGATTTTTAACTAAATAGTTGAGGTTCTTCAACTACTTAGTTAAGGGTCAAAATTACCCTCTAAAGTATTGCCAATATAATTTTGTTAGGAAGTGAATAGACCTTGTCTCAAGAAGAAAACGTAATTGAGATGCGTAAAATCACCAAAGAATTTGGGACGTTCAAAGCCAACGACCAAATTGATTTACAAGTAAAACCTGGTGAAATCCACGCACTGCTAGGTGAAAATGGTGCAGGCAAGTCGACCTTGATGAATATCTTATCAGGGCTATTGGAACCGACCTCAGGTGAGATTTATATGAATGGCGAAAAAGTCAACATTACAAGTCCTACTGCAGCCAATCGTTTAGGAATCGGAATGGTCCATCAGCATTTTATGTTAGTTGAAGCCTTTACTGTGACTGAAAATATTATCTTAGGTAGTGAACCTACCCATGGCGGTATTTTAGACCGGAAAAAAGCGAAAAAAGAGATTGAAGAAGTGTCTAAGCAATACGGGTTGGATGTAAATCCCAATGCCTATATTCGCGATATTTCTGTGGGTATGCAACAACGGGTTGAAATTTTAAAGACCTTATATCGCGGGGCGAACGTTTTAATTTTTGACGAACCAACCGCAGTATTAACGCCACAAGAAATTGATGAATTAATGATTATTTTGAAAGAACTAACCGATGAAGGCAAATCGATCATTTTAATTACACATAAGTTAGATGAAATTAAAAAAGTGGCGGACCGTTGTACGGTCATTCGCCGGGGGCAAAGTATTGGCACCGTCAATGTGAAAGACGTTTCTTCGCAACAGTTAGCCGATATGATGGTGGGCCGTTCTGTTTCTTTCAAAACAGAGAAAAAACCAGCGCAACCGAAAGAAACAATTTTATCAATTAAAGATTTAGTAGTGAAAGAAAGCCGCGGCTTAGATGCGGTGAAAAATCTTAGCTTAGATGTCCGAGCAGGGGAAGTTGTTGGGATTGCGGGGATTGATGGCAATGGACAAACAGAATTAATCCAAGCCTTAGCAGGATTAACGAAAGTCGAAAAAGGCTCCATTCATTTGAATGAAAAAGAGATTACTAATCGCAAACCTAGGGAAATTACGGAAATGGGTGTCGCCCACGTTCCTGAAGACCGACATAAATATGGTTTGGTATTAGAGATGACATTGGCTGAAAATATTGGCCTACAAACGTATTACCAAAAACCATACAGTTCAACAGGTATTTTAAACTATCGAATGATTAACAAACATGCCCGTGAATTAATTGAAGAATATGATGTACGGACTCCTAATGAATTAGTACCAGCTCGGGCGCTTTCAGGTGGGAATCAGCAAAAAGCGATTATTGCCCGAGAAGTTGACCGCGATCCAGATTTGTTGATTGTTTCTCAACCAACACGCGGTTTAGATGTCGGAGCTATTGAATACATTCATCGTCGACTAATTGAACAAAGAGATAAAAATAAAGCTGTTTTATTAGTAAGTTTTGAATTAGACGAAATTTTAAACGTTTCTGATCGTATCGCTGTTATTCATGCGGGGGAAATCGTCGGAATTGTTGATCCGAAAGAAACGACAGAAAATGAATTGGGCTTGTTAATGGCTGGCTACTCATTGGAAGAAGCCCGTGCTGAGTTATCAAAAGTAGAGGCAGGTGAAACTGTTGAATAATCGTTCTGAAAAAATAAGAAATATTTTAGTCCCTGTGTTATCTGTTATTATGGGTTTCCTCTTAGGGGCAATTATTATGGTTATCTTTGGCTATGACCCAGTGGCTGGGTATCAAGCGATGTTTGAAACAGCTTTCCAAGGAAAGAAAAGTATTGGTGAGATTTTTGTCACCGCAGCACCGTTGATTTTTACCGCTTTAGGATTCTCGGTGGCAAATTCGGCTGGATTCTTTAATATCGGGCTTTCTGGACAAGCCTTATGTGGTTGGGTGGCTAGTATTTGGGTCGCTTTATCCATGCCTGATGCCCCCCGGATGATTGCGTTGCCGGTGGCGATTATTGTTGGGGCAGTTGCAGGAGCTTTAGCAGCAGCCATTCCAGGTTTCTTGCGTGCCTATTTTGGGACGAGTGAAGTTATTGTTACGATTATGTTGAATTATATTTTATTATACACAGGAAATCATATTGCTAATAATGTCATGAAACCAAGTATTATGGCGAATAAAGGGATTACCAAAATGATTGGTGCGAATGCATCATTACGCTCACCGTTTTTAACAAGTATCAGTGATGGCTCTCGTTTGAACATCGGCATTTTCTTGGCCTTCATTTTCCTTATTCTTGTGTGGTTCTTGATGAAAAAAACAACGCTTGGTTTTGAAATTCGGTCGGTGGGGTTAAACCCATTTGCTTCTGAATATGCTGGAATGAGCAGCAAGCGAACGATTATTTTATCCATGATGATTTCAGGAACGCTGGCTGGTTTAGGTGGTGCGGTCCAAGGATTGGGGACTTTCCAAAACTTCTTTATTCAAAACACATCGTTGAGCATTGGGTTCGATGGTATGGCCGTGTCTCTATTAGGAGCAGGTAGCTCAATCGGGATTTTACTTTCCGCATTACTGTTTGGAATGTTAAAACTTGGTGGACAAGGAATGCCGTTGATAGCTGGTGTACCAACCGAATTAGTTGATGTTGTTATTGCAGCAATTATTTTCTTTGTGGGAATTAGTTATTTAATTCGTTTCTTGTTAGCGAAAGCGTCTGGTAGTAAAAAAGAAGTAGCGATTGTAGAAACAATTGAAGCGGCGCCAGACAAAAACAATCAAGAGGGGGGAGACATCTAATGGATTTAGCAACAATTTCCTCAATCATCACGCAAACATTAGTGTATGCAACTCCGCTCATCTTGACAGCATTAGGCGGAACGTTCTCAGAACGAAGTGGTGTGGTTAACGTTGGTTTGGAAGGTATTATGGTAATGGGCGCTTTCAGTTCGGTCGTTTTTAACTTGACGTTTGCTGATACATTTGGCGCGGCGACACCATGGATTGCTTGTTTAGTAGGAGGCGTTGTCGGGATTGTCTTTTCTCTCTTACATGCCGTTGCAACTATTAACTTACGAGCAGATCATATTATCAGTGGTACTGTCATTAACTTGATGGCACCGGCGCTAGGGGTTTTCCTAGTAAAAGTTATTTATCAAAAAGGACAAACAGATATGATTACACAATCATTTGGTTATTTTTCTTTCCCAGGATTGTCAAAAATTCCAGTGATTGGTGAACTATTCTTTGCAAAAACCTCTTTGCCAGCTTTCGTAGCAATTTTGATTGCGATTTTAGCTTGGTTTGTCATTTATAAAACACGTTTTGGCTTACGGTTACGTTCTGTGGGAGAACATCCACAAGCGGCAGATACATTGGGAATTAATGTCTACTTAATGCGTTATTCTGGCGTCTTGCTATCCGGCTTCTTAGGCGGTATGGGCGGAGCTGTCTTTGCTCAAAGTATTGCGGGTCGTTTTGGGATTACCACAATTGCAGGACAAGGGTTTATTTCAATGGCCGCAATGATCTTTGGTAAATGGAATCCACTTGGGGCAATGGGCGCAGCCTTATTCTTTGGTTTTGCACAAAACTTAAGTATTGCTGGGGAAAACTTACCAATTATTTCAGAAATTCCAAAAGTTTATCTACAAGCAGCACCATACGTATTGACCATTTTAGTCCTAGTTGTGTTCTTCGGAAAATCATCGGGACCAAAAGCGAACGGGAAAAATTACGTCAAAACGAAATAAGAAAAGAAATAGGCCCTCCGTCAAAGCGACGGGGGGCCATTTCTTTTCTTAGGATAATCAGTTGAACACAAGCGACATTAGGTACTGCTTCACTGCAAAAAAGCGAGTTGATAAAGGTAACTTTTCTTTTTTCTTTTGGCTGTTTTTTACAATTCGAAGGAAGTGTCGAAATTTTGAAAAAAACCAACAAGTCTAGCAGCTTTTTTTTCAAAAATCGTTGGTTTTTCTGCTATACTTTTGTTTGTAGTAAGAATAGGAAAAGTGGAGGACGTTCAATGAATAAAACACGTGTAGAAGCATTTAGTGATGCAGTCATTGCCATCATCATGACCATCATGATTTTAGAAATTAAGACTCCTCAAGTGGGTGTTTTGGCAGGTTTGATAGAAAATATCCCATATTTTTTATCGTTTATTGTCAGTTTTATTTTTATCTGTATCGCTTGGTACAATCATCATTACATAATGTCCGTAACTCATTGGTTTTCTAAAAAAGCGTTTTGGGCAAATAATTTTTGGTTATTCTCCATGGCCTTCATTCCGGTAGCAACTGCTTGGGTGAGTGAATTTTGGTGGATGCGGGCACCTGTTTATTTTTATCTTGTTGTGTATACGGTTTGGGATTTTGCCTACTTCTTGCTAACAAGGATCATTTATGAAGACAATGTAGTGAAAGATCCACAAGGTGCAGCTAAGTTAAGAAAATCGAAATCTTATAGTAAGGCAACAAAAATCATTCATCTTTGTCTTTTCGCAATCGGATATATCGGCATTTATTTTTATCCGCCCATTGGCATTGGTGTGATTTTATCAGAAGCGGTTATCTGGTATTTAAATGTGCCAAAAGAGGGAGACCGCTTGGAGTGTTAAAAGTTTCGATTGTATAAAGAGTCGTGTTCTTTTTAAAGAGCAGGCTATTCGAAAAAAACAATAAAAAAGTTTCCTAATTACGGTGGGAGACTTTTTTTCTTTCAATTTTTAAGCCCTGCTAAAATCGAAGGAATCAGTGAAAATTTTAATGCTCTTTCAGGCAATAATAGCGGATTCATGGTATAATTGAAGAGCTGAGAATAAATAGATTATTCTGTTTGATTCTCGAGACTATTTAAAAGGCTAGCGTAAAATAATTGTCATTCTTGACGTATTTACGACCTTAGAGGAGGAAGCAAGTGTGTTTAAACGTGTTCATTTAATCGTACTAGATTCAGTCGGTATTGGTGAAGCACCAGATGCTGAAAAATTTGGAGATGTCGGCAGTGATACACTGGGTCATATTGCCAAAGAAGCGGGACTAACCATTCCTCATTTAGAAAAACTTGGATTGGGAACTATTGCTCCTTTAACAGGTGTCAAAGCAGTGGCAGACCACGATGGCTATGCCACCAAATTAGAAGAAATTTCTGTTGGAAAAGATACTATGACCGGTCACTGGGAAATTATGGGCTTGAACATCAAAAAACCTTTTCGAGTATTCCCAAACGGCTTTCCTGAAGAATTACTGAAACAAATTGAAGATTTTTCTGGGCGAAAAGTTGTTTGTAACAAACCATATAGCGGGACAGCAGTCATTGATGATTACGGCGAACATCAAATGAAAACAGGGGATTTAATCGTTTATACTTCAGCGGACCCTGTTTTACAAATTGCGGCGCATGAAGACATTATTCCATTAGAAGAATTGTATAAAATTTGTCAATATGTTCGTGACATTACGAAAGACGAACCTTATATGATTGGTCGGATTATCGCTCGCCCGTATGTTGGTGAACCAGGTAATTTCACTCGAACCAGTAACCGTCATGACTATGCTTTAGATCCTTTTGGCCATACTGTTTTAGATTCGTTGAAAGAAAACGGCAATGATGTGATCGCTGTTGGGAAAATTAACGACATCTTTAATGGACAAGGAATTACTGAAGCTATCCGCACGAAGAGCAATATGGATGGGGTGGATCAATTATTAACGGTCATGAAGAAAGATTTCACAGGTTTAAGTTTTACTAACTTAGTGGATTTCGATGCGCTGTATGGCCACCGTCGTGATGTGAAGGGCTATGCAAAAGCCATCGAAGATTTTGATGGTCGTTTGCCAGAGATTATGGCAGCTATGGCCGAAGATGATTTGCTTTTAATTACAGCAGATCACGGGAATGACCCAACTTTCCCAGGAACAGACCACACACGTGAATATGTGCCTTTATTGGCTTATAGTAAAAAAATGACAAAACAAGGCAGCTTGCCACAAGGATTTTATTCAGATATTTCAGCAACGATTGCTGAAAACTTTGAAGTTCCTGCAACGGAAAACGGTCAAAGCTTTTTAAATCAATTACAATAATTCGAGGAGGCAACACATGACAACGTTAACGAACCATTTAAACGAAACAACTGAGTTTTTGAAAGAAAAAGGGGTGCAACAAGCAGACTTCGGTCTAATCTTAGGTTCTGGGTTAGGTGAATTAGCTAATGAAATAACCGATGCGATTGCTATTCCTTTCTCTGAAATTCCCCATTTTTCTGTTTCAACAGTCGTTGGACATGCTGGACAATTAGTTTACGGAACGCTTTCTGGAAAAAAAGTTTTGGCGATGCAAGGACGTTTTCATTATTATGAAGGACATTCGATGCAAACGGTCACTTATCCCGTTCGTGTGATGGCTGCTTTAGGCATTCATTCAATGATTGTAACCAACGCAGCTGGTGGCGTAAATGAAACATATACACCGGGGAATTTGATGTTAATCAATGACCACATTAATTTTACAGGCGATAATCCGTTAATTGGTGAAAATGATGAAGAAATCGGGCCGCGTTTTCCAGATATGAGTCATGCTTACACGCAAGAATATCGGGAAGTGGCAAAAAAAGTGGCTGCGGAACAAAATATTGATTTAAAAGAAGGCGTGTATATGGGCTTTTCTGGCCCGACATATGAAACGCCTGCAGAAATTCGGATGTCACGGACGATGGGTGCGGATGCAGTTGGCATGTCAACTGTTTCGGAGGTCATTGTAGCTGTGCATAGTGGCATGAAAGTACTAGGCATCTCTTGTATTACGAATTTAGCAGCTGGTATGCAAAGTAGTTTAAATCATGCAGAAGTAGTTGAAACAACTGAACGCGTTAAAGGACAATTCAAAGAGTTAGTGAAAGCAACACTAGCAGCTTTATAAAAAAGGAGTAAACCAGAATGAGTGTGCATATCGAAGCAAAACCAGGTGAAATTGCCGATAAAATTTTACTACCAGGGGATCCCCTCAGAGCAAAATATATTGCGGAAACTTTTTTAGAGAATCCTGTCTGCTATAATCAAGTTCGTGGAATGTTAGGTTACACAGGAACATATAAGGGACAGCGTGTTTCGGTCCAAGGAACAGGGATGGGGATGCCTTCAGCAGGTATTTATGCCCATGAGTTAATTAACTCTTACAATGTGAAGAAGTTAATTCGTGTTGGTACGTGTGGTTCTATTTCAGAAAAAGTCAACGTTCGTGAATTAGTTATCGCACAAGCAGCAGCGACACCTTCTTCCGCGATTCGCAATGATTTTCCTAAATATGATTTTCCACAAATTGCGAGCTTTGATCTTTTACTCAAATCTTACGAAATTGCTAAAGCAAAAGGCTTTACTACCCATGTTGGTAACGTATTGTCAGATGATGTTTTTTACAAAGATAGCTTAGATGATGTCTTTCGTTTAGGTCGATACGGGGTATTAGCGATTGAAATGGAAGCGGCAATGTTATATTATTTAGCAGCAAAATTTGATGTAGAAGCATTGGCGATTATGACGGTGAGTGATAGCTTGGTGACAGGCGAAGAAACAACGGCAGAAGAACGCCAAACGACGTTTAATGAAATGATTGAAGTTGGTTTAGAAACGGCAATTGCTAATTAAAAAAATGCTTGGATGATTATTTTCATCCAAGCATTTTTTTTAATTTAAGAGCGCTTTTTTTACATCTTCAACAATTTGAGTATTCGCAATAGGTCCGTTGTATAACCAACTACTTTTTTTATCATAGGTATGAACTTGGTTATTTTTCACAGCAGGTAAGTTCTTCCAAATTGCTTCTTGGAAAAGAGGTGCTGATTCATCGCTGTTTACAAGGAAAATGTGGTCTGCGTCAAGCTCAGCTAATTTTTCTAAAGAAACTTGATTCCAATCCGCAGTAGCGTTTTTAGAAATTTCTTCCACTAATTTTGGAACTTGGAGGCCTAAGTCCTGATAGAGCACAGTTCCGCTTGAGCGATTATCGCTAACCATAAAGACTTGGTTGTTGGTTACCCATAAGACTGCCGCAGATTTGCCAGCATCTTTTTTGCCAAGGTCTTCTTGGACGCCTTTGGTTAAGGTATCATAATCTTCTAACACTTTTTTCGCTTGTTCTTTTTTATCTAAAACAGTGGCAATATCTTCCAATTGATCACGCCAGGTGACATTTTCGCCGTTTTTGACTACATAAGTTGGCGCAATTTTACTGTATTCTTTGTATTTACCGCCTTCAACTAGAGCAGATGAACTGATTAATAATAAGTCAGGTTCAAATTTTAGAACCGCTTCATATGGCAAGTCATAGGAAATAGTGGGGACATCTTTCAATTCTTTCGCTAAATAATCTTGAATGCTGCCTTGTCCAACTGTCCATTGTGCCACTGGTTTTTCTCCTAGTGCAACTAGATAATCTTCTAAATAGCTCGCAATAATCCGTTTGGGTTTCGCGGGGACGGTTACTTTATTGCCTAAGGTATCTGTTACTTCATGTGTTTTGTCAGCGTTATTGGCTTCTTTATTCGTATTACCACAAGCTCCGAGTAAGAATGAACCAAGAAGAAGGGTGGTACCAATTAGGACCGTCTTTTTTAAAAGTTTCATTGTGTAACTCCTTTATTTTTAGTTGATAACGATTCTCATTATCAGTTAAAAACGACGGTTTGTCAATCATCGCTTGCTTTTTTGAGCAAATAAGTTGCATTTTTTAGATAATTCGTTTTTTTGATTGGAAGAAACATTGCTTTTTAAGGAAGGCTCTTTTATAATCAAGGAACAATGAGTGAGAACGATTCTCAATAAATGTAAAATAACGACAAAAAAATTAAAGAGGAATGGTTATGAATTATTTAGAGGCAGAGGACTTAACTACAGGATATGG
Organism: Enterococcus sp. DIV1328a; assembly: GCF_050536905.1. Classification (NCBI taxonomy): domain Bacteria; kingdom Bacillati; phylum Bacillota; class Bacilli; order Lactobacillales; family Enterococcaceae; genus Enterococcus; species Enterococcus sp. DIV1328a. The sequence goes on from NZ_CP172912.1 coordinate 142,831, forward strand.
TCGTCAAGTGATTAGTGAAGCGCTGAACTGTTCATTTGAAGCGGGAACTATTACAAGTATTATTGGACCAAATGGTTGTGGCAAATCGACCTTGTTAAAAACACTTGCGCGTATTTTGCCAGCTGAGAAAGGCAAGGTGTTCATTAAGAACCAAGAACTTCAACATTTTTCTTCAAAAGAAGTGGCGCAAGAACTAGCGATTTTATCACAAACGCCAGAAAATACAATCGATTTATCTGTTTTTGACCTCGTCTCTTTCGGGCGATATCCTTATCAATCGGGCTGGAAAAGTGTCACCACAGAAGATCAAGAGTACATACAATGGGCATTAGAATTAACAGGCTTAACTGAGTTAGCTAGAGAGTCTGTGGCAATTTTATCAGGTGGACAACGGCAACGGGTTTGGATTGCTATGGCGCTAGTGCAGGATACAGATATTTTAATTTTAGATGAACCGACCACCTATTTGGATCCTGCGCATCAGCTAGAAATTTTAAATGTGTTAAAACGAATCAATCAAGAACATCAGAAAACTATCGTGATGACGATTCATGATATTAATTTAGCTTCTCGTTTTTCTGATCGCGTGATTGCGATGAAAGAGGGAAAGATTATCAATGAGGGAACACCGCAAGAAGTGATTACTGTTACTGGCTTAGCAGATGTTTTCGCTATTCAAGCAGAAATTAGTTATCATAGTCAGACACAGCGGCCACTAGTGCTTTCTTATGAGTTGATGGAAATGGAGCTGGATGGATGAAAGGCATAAGCGGATTTTATAGACACCAATGGCAAGTGTTGCTTGTCTGTCTTTTTTTGCTGCTGGGGACAATGCTTCTGTCGCTGATGTTTGGTGCGACGTCGGTTTCGATTCAAACGATTATTGAATCATTTACGCACTTCGATGCGACCAATCAAGCGCATCAAGTCATCCAAACGGTTCGGTTGCCGCGGATTTTAGGTGCCGCTTTTGTGGGAGCAAGTTTAGCGGTGAGTGGGGCGTTAGCGCAAGGGATTACGCAAAACCCATTGGCAGATTCTGGCTTGCTGGGTATCAATGCTGGGGCTGGCTTGGGCTTAGCGCTTGTTTTTGCTTTCCTCCCTCAGGCAAGTTATTGGTGGCTTTTAGTTGTTTCTTTTCTTGGTGCCGGCGTGAGTGTGGCACTGATTTATTATCTTTCTAATCATTCAATTCGAGGAGCAAGCCCCATGCGTCTGACCTTGGTGGGGGCTGGTATTAGTGCCCTTTTTTTATCATTTAGTCAATTCTTAGCCATTCAGTTCAATTTGAGTCAAGAGTTAACGTTTTGGTTTCTTGGCGGCGTCAGCGTTATTTCTTGGGCACAATTAAAAATAGTCGTCCCGATCTTTCTGGGCGCATTTGCATTAGCAGTTCTGATTAGTCCGTCGATGACTATTTTACGGTTTGGCGATGATGCAACAATTGGTTTGGGGCGAAATCCGCAGCGTATTCGGTTGTTTGCCAGTATAACGATTTTGCTTTTATCAGGATTGTCTGTGGCGCTGGTTGGCTCGGTCAGTTTTGTTGGTTTGGTGGTGCCTCATGTGATGCGAACAGTTTCTGGAGAAAATTACCGTCGCTTGATTCCGTTCTCGGCGTTAGGCGGTGCGCTCCTCGTTTTGGTGGCAGATTTAATCGCTCGAATGGTGAATCCGCCTTTTGAAACACCATTTGGGATTATCACGGCCTTAATTGGCATCCCATTCTTTCTTTATTTATTTCGTAAAGGAGGGCAACTAGGATGACACAGAAAAAAGTGTCCCGTTGGGTGGCTGTCTTAATAGTTGGGATTATCCTAACTGCTTGTATCAGTTTAACGCAAGGGGAATTATCTGTTTCCGTCATGGATTTAAAAGCCCTTCTTTTGGGACAGGGAAGTCAGGCCAAACAACTGTTAGTTTGGGATTTTCGGTTACCACGGATTGTGCTAGCGGTCCTTTCGGGCGCAGCTTTAGGCTTAAGCGGCGCTATTCTTCAAGGGATTACTCGGAATCCGTTAGCAGATACTGGGATTTTAGGCATTAATGCGGGTGCGGGTTTGGCAGTGATTTTGTTTATTAGTTTTGTTGAGACGACAAGTATCACAACGTTTGCACTTCCGCTCGTGGCCTTAGTTGGCGGCTTGCTAGCGGCTGTTGGGATTTTAGTAATCGCGTATCATCATCGTTTAGGATTGACGCCAGTTCGAATGGTCTTATCGGGTGTCATTTTGAGTACGGGTATTTCAGCACTCACCTTATTAATTACATCAAAAATTGACACTGAAAAGTACCGTTTTGTTACAATGTGGCAAGCAGGCAGTATCTGGGGTAGTAATTGGTTCTTTGTGGGCGCTTTGTTGCCTTGGCTAGTCATCGGGTTCTTTTTTGCGATGAAGCGTCATCGTCTGTTGGATATTTTACAATTGGGGGACGAAACAGCTATTTCTGTAGGTATTGCTGTGAAAAAAGAACGAATCGTTTCGTTGCTGTTAGCGGTGATGTTGGCGGCATCAGCGATTTCCGTTACAGGGGGAATTAATTTTTTAGGTTTACTTGCGCCACATATTGCTCGCAAATGTGGTTTTACGCAACAAAAACAGGTATTGCCATTGGCGGCGTTGTTTGGGAGTTTACTTTTATTGGTTAGTGATACGATTGGTCGGCTATTGCCTGGCAATGGAGAAATGCCTGCAGGGATTATTGTTGCGATCATCGGTGCGCCTTATTTTCTTTATTTGTTAATCAAAACAAGCGATTCGTTATAAAAAAGAATCAAAAGCTGGGTCAATTGGTCGTTGTGAAAGCAACTGTCATTTGCTCGGCTTTTTGATTGGCGGATTTTTGAAAAAATAGTATGATAAATGCGTAAGAGCATTGAATGGAGGATGAAAGAATGGAAAACTTTAATTTTTATGTACCAACAGACATCCGTTTTGGGAAAGATCGTTTAGACGAATTACCTGCTGTGTTAGATCAATTTGGCAAAAATGTCTTACTTGTTTATGGTGGCGGTAGTATCAAACGTAATGGCTTGTACCAACAAATTACTGATTTGGCCCAAAAAAACGGGCATACATTGATTGAGTTGAGCGGTGTCGAACCAAACCCGCGCATTGAAACCGTTAGAAAAGGAATTGAGTTGTGTAAAGAAAACCAAGTCGATGTTATTTTAGCAGTTGGCGGTGGTTCAACCATTGACTGTTCCAAAGCAATAGCTGCGGGCTTTTATTCGGAAGAAGATATCTGGACAGTCATTGCAGCCAGAAAAGGGTATACAGGTCCTGCTTTACCAATCGTGACCATCTTGACTTTAGCAGCGACAGGTAGTGAAATGAACGCAGGTGCTGTCATTTCTAACTTAGAAACCAATCAAAAATTAGGCTTTGGTGGTCCGAATATGATTCCAAAAGTTTCGTTCTTGGATCCAACGAATACTTTTACGGTTCCTCAAAATCAAACAGCAGCTGGCTCAGCGGATATTTTCAGTCATTTGATTGAAAACTATTTTAGTATTTCGACAGGCACGGACGTCCAAGATTTTGTGTCAGAAGGCTTAATGCGAACGGTTATCAAAAATTGTCCTATTGCTTTAGAAAATCCAGAAGATTATGATGCACGTGCTAATTTAATGTGGGCAAGCAGTTTAGCCTTAAATGGTTTAACAGGGCGCGGCAAACAAGGTGTTTGGTCTTGTCACCCAATGGAACATGAATTAAGTGCGTTTTATGACATTACGCATGGGATTGGCTTAGCAATTTTAACGCCTCGTTGGATGAATTACGTTTTGTCTGAACAAACCGTAGGCAAGTTTGCGCAATTTGCTCGAAATGTTTGGGGAATAGTCGAACAAGAAGAGGAAGTAGCAGCGAAAAAAGGTATTCAAGCATTATATGATTACTTTGTGGCTTGTGGCATTCCAATGACATTACCAGAAGTTGGCATCGAAGCAGATAAATTTGAAGAAATGGCACAACAAGCTGTGGACCATAGTGCAATTGCCGAAAAGGCTTATGTGCCATTGGATGCAGCGGATATAGTAGCGATTTATAAAGATTGTTTAACCGAAAGTCAATTTATTTAATCCATAAAAAAGCGGTTTGCCTTGGCAAACCGCTTTTGTTAATAAGAAACAGGTTCTTATAAGTAGTATTTTTCTTTCACAGTTAAATCATCGTTTAATTCATAAACTAATGGTTTACCTGTTGGGATTTCAAGATCCATAATATCTTCATCAGAAATGCCTTCGATGTGTTTAGCTAAAGCACGTAATGAATTACCATGAGCCGCTACTAAGACAGTTTTGTTGTCTTTTAAAGCTGGCGCAATTTCATCTTGCCAGAATGGTAATGCACGTTCCAAAGTAACTTTCAAGTTTTCGCCACCAGGAATATCGCGTTGGTCTAACATTGCATAACGACGGTCGTTTGCTGCAGAACCTTCATCTGTTGCTTCCATTAATGGAGGAAGAGTATCGTAAGAACGACGCCAGATGTGGACTTGTTCGTCTCCGTATTTTTCAGCAGTTTCTTTTTTGTTTAGTCCTTGTAATTTACCATAGTGACGTTCGTTTAAGCGCCAAGATTTGATTTGAGGTACCCATAATTGATCTGAGTATTCTAGTAAATAGTTACAAGTTTTGATGGCACGAGTTAAAACAGAAGTATAAGCAACGTCGAATTCGATGCCTGCTTCTTTAATTTTACGGCCGCCTTCTTTTGCTTCTTCAACACCTTCAGGTGCTAAATCTACGTCAGCCCATCCAGTAAATTGGTTTAAGGCATTCCATTCGCTAAGTCCATGACGAGAAAAAACTAATTTTGGCATGTATAAGCTCTCCTTTGAGTTTAGTTTTCTGAAAATAAGATTTCCACGTTTATTGTACACCGTTTTGCGCAAGATTTCCAATGGAAAATAGTAAAAAAACGTGAAAGTTGCTGAAAAGATAGAAAGATGGATACCTCTATTTAGTTTGAACATTTATGGAGTAGTAGTTATAGAAATATTAATTGGTTCTTTCAAAGGAAACTTTGACATCAAATGAGTTTGACTTTAGTAAAAGTAAACTTCCTTTTTTTAAGTCAATGTCAAGTGTTTGTTGCTCGTCATTTAATTCACTCAGTTGTTCATTCTTTTGATTATCGCTTTGAATTAACTGAATTCGTTGCTCCTTTTGTAAAGCAGTAAAGGTAACCTGATACTTTCCAGAAGCTATTTGACTGCCAACATAATATGTCCCTATTTTCGTTAGAGTAAAAGCTTCTTTGCTGCCTAATAGCTTAAACGGTACCGGTGTGAATTGGACGGTTGTATTTGCGGGAATTTCAATTGAATCATCGTTAGTTAAATAGACACCAGTAAAAGTTTTGCCCATGGGTGGAATCATAGAATCAGCAGAAGCCGCTGAAGTATCTTTCATAGCAGTTGTCGAGATTTCATAAATCCCTGTTTTTTCTAGGGACATGTTTTTGTTTTTAGAAGTATTATTAGAAAGCACTTGTTCCTGTCCAGGGTTATTTTTTTGTTTGAAAAGGGCTAGTTGAGGCTGTTCCGTCTGTTTTTTAAAGAGAAAATAGTAACCGCCTAACGAAACCAGTATCAAAAAGAGTGGGACTAATAGTTTAGTTTTCGTAATCATTATTGTTTCCTCCAGCTAATAGTTTTTCTAGGTTTATAACAACATCTACCTGATTATAAATATGTGGATCATGAGTAGCGATGATCACGTAAGTTTCTGGTGTTGCTAAATCTAATATACGAGCAATGATATCCGCACCGGTCTTTTCATCTAACGCTCCAGTAGGTTCATCTGCTAAAATAATTTTTGGTTTTTTTAATGCCATTCTAGCCATTGAAACACGTTGTGCTTGTCCTCCCGATAGTTCATATATCTTGGATTTTAGTAAGTCTGAATCTAATCCATAATCTGAAAGCGCTTCTATTTGTTGGTCGATATTCTTATTTACGAGGGATAAATTATAAGCAACGGTTTTTTCATCAATTAAAGCATAATTTTGAAAAACGTAGCCGAGATACTCTTTGAAAAATTTTTGTTCTTTGATTTTCCAAATGTTTTGGTTATCAATTGAAATTTGTCCTTGTGTTGGTCGAATGATTCTTGCTAAGGAATTAAGAATCGTTGATTTTCCAGAACCGGAAGGCCCAATAATGGCATAGGTTTTATTCGGTTCAAATTGTAAATTAAGGTTTTCGTAGATTACCTTTTCTTGGTATTTTTGTGATAAATTCGCTACATAGATGGTCAAATTTCAAAATCTCCTTTCAAGAAATCGCTGGTTCTTTTTGAAATAATCCTTTTTAAAATGAAAAAAACGAGTACGATTTCAACGATGCTACCTAATAGAAGTAGATATTTAATTAGCGCTTGATTGGTAATTAAAAAGGCAACAATAAATGTTAGCAGTAATAAAACCAAATAATAGCTAAAAGTCATCAGAAGCACTTGATTTAGATTGATGCCTAACAAGCGTTTAATACTAATTTCTTTTAAGTGCTGTTTTAACATACCTGTAAAAAATTGGAGCAAGAGCATAAATTGAACCATGACTAAAACGCCAACAGCTAATTTGGCACTGTTGATTCGATCAACCAGCCGATTCATTTTAAGTTGAATAGATTTATACGGACTAATAACATCGGCAATGTTTTTCGTTAAAGAAGTATCTGCTGTTAAACGAGCAAGAGCATTGGCAGAAAAAAGACCATTAGTGATGTTGTTATAAGTTGAAACGGCAGAAGGGATGGCTAAGACCGTTTCCATGTTTAAAACGACTATAATTTCATCTAGGTTGTATTGAGTCCGGCTTTTATCGAAGCGAGTTAATTCTGCTCCTTGGTAATCAAATAGAAATGTTTTTCTACCATTTGGCACAAAAACTATCTTAAATTCACTTCTTTTGATATCGGAGTCACGAAAAAATTCCATATATGTAGCGTTTTTGACACTTTCGATGTCTGCTTTGTATTTATGAGGAACATACATGGTAGCAGGAACTTTGGATTGCCTATTTTCTGTTGTTTCATTTTGTAATTGCCGATTGATTTGATACGCGTTGTTGTTCATATAAGTAATATGTTTAGTTACTTCTGGCTTAACCTTATCTTTAGCATAATTTTTAAGTATTTCTTGCTTTTGCTGACTAGACAACTGTTCAGGGATGATAATTGCTGATTGTTGGGCGAAAATATAATCCTTTTCTGAAAAGTAATTCATAAATTTTTTGCCATAGTCTTCATCGGCACTGACATCGATAAATCCATTTTTTACTTGTTGTTGATCACTAGGGAATTCAACAAGAAGCGTGCGATAATCCTTTAATTGTTGCCAAGGTTTTAATCCTTGAATATGTTGTGTTAAAATAGCTTGCTCGTTGGTCAGTTTATTTAAAATCAGTGGAATCACTAAGAGTGTAACAACAATTCCAAAAAACCAAATAATATTTACTAATATAGGCATATTTTTGCCTTTTAAAATTGCTAAAATATTGCCATATTTGGTCAACTGATAAAATAAGACGCTGCCAAGGGTAATTAATAAAAGTAAGAAGATGGCATTAGTTAGTAGGATGGAGAGTAGAGAAAGTGCGCTCATAGAAAGCCAATTATTTTGGGTGATTAGCAGAAATACGCCAAATAGACTGACGGAACTCACTATGATTGTTAAGCAATCGGTTAACCAACTTTTCCAAGCAAAAATGGCTCCTTTGCCCATAAAGCGTGCCACATAGGTTTTTTTACGGTATAAGTAGAGAATCGAAAAATAAGCAAAAAACAGTGCCAATGTTAGGCTCCATAAACCAACTGCACGAATGCCGTCAGACCAAAGAGCTGGGCCTGCGAGATACCACTGCAATTCCATACTTTGCGGCTGAACGCCTTTGTTTTTTAACTGTTGGAGCGTTTCCTCAGTAAAAGCCTTATCGGAATAATAACTACTTTCGAAGGAAACATTCGCTAATTTTTTGAGATTTGTTTCAAATTTTTGTTTATTTTCAAGAGTAGGTAGGAAAGCAAAGTAACTTTCATTCCCTTGATCATTTAAATAGGTTCGAAAGAGTTGTTGCTGATTCTTTTGACTATTTTCTGCTAAAAGCTGGTAAATTGTATGGGAACTGATTTTTTCTGTGTCGCTGGATAATTGAATCAGATATTTAGCGGGGAATTTAATATCATCGGCAATTTCTTTTAATTGCGTAAGGCCAATCAATGCGAAGGTTGATAAAGCAAAGATTAGTAAGATACCACGTGCTTTCATTCCTCAAGTCCTTTCTTTATAAAAAGTGCGAGGTACTCCTTTTTGAATTAACTCATTTTAAAATGCATACCAACCATAAAAAGCATCTAAACGAACATCGTTCCAAGCTTTTGTAGCATCAGCTCTAGCCCAACCATAATTTGCAGCAGATCTAGCTTTTACTCTACCAAACATATTTTTGACAGCTGAAGAAGAGCCGAGTCTGACAGGAGCTTGTAAATAATAATAAGACCAACCGTGATTACCGCTTCTTCCGTAATTCCAAGTATCATAATAAGTTGGATGAGGGCGAGCGATAGTTGCTTGTGCGACAGTGCTACCAACACCAATAGTGAACAATAGAACACTTAGGGAAACTACAGCTTTTACTACTAATTTTTTCATAAAAAAACCACCTTTTTCATCATTTTTTTTGTACCTCGCATTAAAATTATATAACAACAAGAACTGTTGCACAACAAAATTTGAATAAAAAAATTAAATAAAATTTAAATAAAAAAACATATAATTAATAATTTGTGAAGATAATAGGGATAAAAATGAGGGGTCTTACAAGTGATTGAGGAGAGGGGGAACTGTATAAAATAAATTCAATTATTTTTAAATTAATAAAAAAATAAAAAGTTTGAGTGCGGGAACAGAACCAACTCCGAGAAATAAGTCAAAATTCTTCAAAAATTAAAGAAAATTTTTCGGAAATTTCTTCTTATTTCTCGGAGTTAAACAGTTCTGTCCAGACCTCAAACTCTAAAACTTAAAATAAACGAGTAGAAATAAATTAAAACGCTTTGAGAGACTAGATGGATTTATCAAAAGCTTAAAATCATTCTTTTAGTAATTTTATTCTTAGGAATACAGCCGCTCGACATCTGTCTCAGGTAAATTGATGTACTTATAACAAGTGCCCACCGAAACGCCGCATTTATTAGAAATAAATTGGATTGTTTCTTTGTTTTCATAATATAATGCACGGATTTTGCGGACGGTACGTCCATCAATTTTTGGACGTCCACCTACTTTTCCGTTTTCACGAGCTTTGTGGAGCCCAACGAGTGTTCGTTCTTTAATTAGTGCACATTCCATCGCAGATAAGCTCTCCATTAATTGGAAATAGGCTTCACCTGTTGGAAGGTGAGTATCAATTCCTTCTGAAATGCTGACAAAATCAACTTGTTTTTTCTTTAACATTTTCATAAAGTCTGTTAATTGGCGGGTTGTTTTACCTAAATGGTGCAATTTACAAACAATAAGTGTATCCCCAGCAGAAAGAAGTTTTTCGACTTCGTCTAAGACACTGATCTCCGCTTGAGGATCAAATGTCTCTTGGAAAATATCATCACAACCAAACGATTGGAGAGTGGTTAGTTGATTTTTTAAATCGTCTTCAATAATAGTTGTGCGTGCATAACCAATTCGTTTCATATATTATCCTTCCTATATAAATAATCTTTTTTCACACATTCTTAACGTGCGGGAACATGTAAGGTTTTCGGTCCAGCTTCATAACCGACGATTACCATAGAAACCATATTTAAAAATAAGCCGTGTTCAACGACGCCAACCAAGTTGTCTAAATAAGAACCTAAAGCTTCTGGATCTGTAATTTTTTCTAAATGCAAATCGATGATATGGTGGCCTCCATCTGTTATTAATGTTTCGCCAGCAGCGTTTAAACGAAGTGTTGGGTGATAGCCTTTTTCTTCAAATAAATGCACTAGTTGGCGGCTGCCATAAGGAACAACCTCAACTGGAAGTGGGAAAGCCCCTAAATCGTCCACCATTTTTGATTTATCCACAATCCAAATACATTTCTTTGAATAAGTGGCCACAATTTTTTCAAAAAGTAAGGCAGCGCCACCGCCTTTGATTCCTTGAAAATCAGCGCTGATTTCATCGGCGCCATCAATCGTAAGATCTACATACGGAACCTCATCAATACTTTTTAAAGGAATGCCCAAGGCCAAGGCTTGTTTCTCTGTTTCTTTTGAAGTAGTAACCCCTACGATTGACAATCCTTCTTCTTTTACGCGACGACCAATTTCGTCTACCATAAATTTTGCTGTTGAGCCAGTACCCAAACCGACAATCATGCCGTCTTCTACATATTTTGCAGCTTCGATTCCTACCATTTGTTTCAGATTCATCGCTGTTTTCCGCCCCCTTCAATAGTCAAAGATATTGTACCGTTAATTAACTAAAAAAGATAGAAAGTTTTTGAAAAAGTCATAAAAATTTTTAAAGGAAAAGTGCGTTTAAATAGAAGGAAAAGCTTTTTTTCGAAAGGCGAAAGAAGAGGGTTGACAGCTGATACTTATCGTGGTATCCTAACAAAGGTGCTTTATCTACAGGTTCCTTATAGGGACGTGCTGACTGTCTATCAAAGCATATTTGATAAAGAGTGCAGAGATTGCATTATTTTTTATCGCGAAAAAAGAACCACCTGGATGTGTGGAACTAGAAGCGAAGTAAGGAAGGAGGAGAACAAGGAATGCCTACAATTAACCAATTAGTACGTAAACCTCGTAAATCTAAAGTAGAAAAATCTGATTCACCAGCCTTAAACAAAGGATATAACAGTTTTAAGAAAACTCAAACAAACGTTAACTCTCCGCAAAAACGTGGAGTTTGTACACGTGTGGGTACGATGACACCTAAAAAACCGAACTCAGCTTTACGTAAATATGCCCGTGTTCGTTTGTCAAACTTAATCGAAGTTACAGCTTATATCCCAGGTATCGGTCACAACTTACAAGAACACAGCGTGGTATTATTACGTGGTGGACGTGTAAAAGACTTACCAGGGGTACGTTACCATATCGTTCGTGGTGCGCTTGATACTGCCGGTGTTAACGACCGTAAACAAAGCCGCTCTAAATACGGTACAAAACGTCCTAAAGCTTAATTATAATAAGACAATAACAACTTGAAAAATCATATTTCGGAAGGAGGAGTTACGGATGCCTCGTAAAGGTCCTGTTGCAAAACGTGATGTTTTACCAGATCCAATTTATAACTCAAAATTAGTAACTCGCTTAATCAACCGTGTAATGGTTGACGGTAAACGCGGGATTGCTGCTAACATTATCTATAATTCATTTGATATCATCAAAGAATCTACAGGTAACGATCCATTGGAAGTTTTTGAACAAGCAATGAAAAACGTTATGCCTGTTCTTGAAGTTAAAGCACGTCGTGTTGGGGGTTCTAACTACCAAGTACCAGTTGAAGTTCGTCCAGAACGTCGTACAACTTTAGGTTTACGTTGGGTAGTTAACTACGCACGTCTACGTGGTGAACACACAATGGAAGAACGTCTAGCGAAAGAAATCATGGATGCTGCTAACAACACTGGCGCTTCTGTTAAAAAACGCGAAGACACACACAAAATGGCAGACGCAAACCGCGCATTTGCTCATTATCGTTGGTAAGATCCTCTCTGTCTGTCGCGTAAAGTGGCAGCAGAAAGTCAATTTACAATCGATTTAAATAAAGAGAGGAGTAAACATACAAAATGGCAAGAGAATTTTCACTTGAAAAAACTCGTAACATTGGTATCATGGCCCACGTTGATGCTGGTAAAACAACAACAACTGAGCGTATCTTGTACTACACTGGTAAAATCCATAAAATCGGTGAAACCCATGAAGGTGCTTCACAAATGGACTGGATGGAACAAGAACAAGAACGTGGTATCACGATTACATCCGCTGCGACAACTGCACAGTGGAAAGGCTACCGTGTAAATATCATCGATACTCCAGGACACGTGGACTTCACAATTGAAGTACAACGTTCTCTACGCGTATTAGATGGTGCGGTAACAGTTCTTGACTCTCAATCAGGTGTAGAACCTCAAACAGAAACTGTTTGGCGTCAAGCGACTGAATATAAAGTTCCTCGTATTGTATTCTGTAACAAAATGGATAAAATCGGTGCGGACTTCTTCTATTCAGTAGAATCATTACATGATCGTTTACAAGCAAACGCTCATCCAATTCAAATTCCAATCGGAGCTGAAGAAGACTTCACTGGAATCATTGACTTGATTAAAATGAAAGCTGAAATCTACACAAATGATTTGGGAACAGATATTCAAGAAACTGATATTCCTGAAGATTATTTAGAAAAAGCGCAAGAATGGCGCGAAAAATTAGTTGAAGCTGTTGCTGAAACTGACGAAGACTTAATGATGAAATATCTTGAAGGTGAAGAAATCACTGAAGAAGAATTAGTCGCTGGTATCCGTCAAGCAACAATCAACGTTGAGTTCTTCCCTGTATTAGCTGGTTCAGCATTCAAGAATAAAGGGGTTCAATTAATGTTGGACGCTGTTCTTGATTACTTACCATCTCCATTAGATATCGATGCTATCAAAGGGATCGATACTAAAACAGACGAAGAAACAACTCGTCCAGCTGATGACGAAGCACCTTTCGCTTCATTAGCATTTAAAGTTATGACTGACCCATTCGTAGGTCGTTTAACTTTCTTCCGTGTTTATTCTGGTGTCCTTGAAAGTGGTTCATACGTATTGAACGCTTCAAAAGGCAAAAAAGAACGTATCGGTCGTATCCTACAAATGCACGCCAACACTCGTCAAGAAATTGACAAAGTGTACTCTGGTGATATCGCTGCTGCTGTTGGTCTAAAAGACACAACAACTGGTGATACATTATGTGCATTAGATGCACCAGTTATTCTTGAATCTATTGAATTCCCTGATCCAGTTATCCAAGTCGCTGTTGAACCTAAATCAAAAGCTGACCAAGATAAAATGGGCGTGGCTCTACAAAAACTTGCTGAAGAAGATCCATCATTCCGCGTTGAAACAAACGTTGAAACTGGTGAAACAGTTATCTCTGGTATGGGTGAATTGCACTTAGACGTTTTAGTAGACCGTATGAAACGTGAATTCAAAGTTGAAGCTAACGTAGGTGCTCCTCAAGTATCTTACCGCGAAACATTCCGTGCTGCGACTAAAGCAGAAGGTAAATTCGTTCGTCAGTCTGGTGGTAAAGGACAATACGGTCACGTATGGGTTGAATTTACACCAAATGAAGAAGGTAAAGGCTTCGAGTTTGAAAACGCAATTGTCGGTGGTGTGGTTCCTCGTGAATACATCCCAGCAGTTGAAAAAGGGTTAGAAGACTCTATGAACAACGGTGTTCTTGCTGGTTATCCATTAGTTGATATCAAAGCAAAACTTTACGATGGTTCATACCACGATGTCGATTCAAATGAAACGGCCTTCCGTGTAGCTGCTTCTATGGCATTGAAAGCTGCGGCTAAAAATGCAAACCCAGTTATTTTAGAACCAATGATGAAAGTTACAATTACTGTTCCTGAAGATTACTTAGGTGATATCATGGGACACGTAACAAGTCGTCGTGGACGTGTTGAAGGTATGGAAGCACACGGTAACTCTCAAATCGTTAATGCGATGGTACCTTTAGCTGAAATGTTTGGTTATGCTACAACATTACGTTCAGCAACACAAGGACGCGGTACATTTATGATGGTATTTGACCACTATGAAGACGTACCTAAGTCTGTTCAAGAAGAAATCATCAAGAAAAACGGCGGCAACGCATAATTTTCCTTGAGAATAAAAGGTTTGTTTTTAGAACTATCCTTTTTTCAAGATTTCGTGTAAAATAGCTTATGATGATCAGACGATTTTTAGTAACGTCTATCACATATAAAACAAACAATAAAATTTATATTTTTAGGAGGAACATTCAAAATGGCAAAAGAAAAATTTGACCGTTCTAAATCCCATGTTAACATTGGTACTATCGGACACGTTGACCATGGTAAAACTACATTAACAGCTGCAATTGCTACTGTATTATCAAAACACGGTGGCGGGGAAGCACAAAGCTACGATTCTATCGATAACGCTCCAGAAGAAAAAGAACGTGGAATCACAATCAACACTTCTCATATCGAATATGAAACTGAAACTCGTCACTATGCACACGTTGACTGCCCAGGACACGCGGACTACGTTAAAAACATGATCACTGGTGCTGCTCAAATGGACGGAGCTATCTTAGTAGTTTCTGCTGCTGATGGTCCTATGCCTCAAACACGTGAACATATCTTATTATCACGTAACGTTGGTGTACCATACATCGTTGTATTCTTAAACAAAATGGATATGGTTGATGACGAAGAATTATTAGAATTAGTAGAAATGGAAGTTCGTGACTTATTATCAGAATACGATTTCCCAGGCGATGATGTTCCAGTTATCGCAGGTTCTGCTTTGAAAGCTTTAGAAGGCGACGAGTCTTATGAAGAAAAAATCTTAGAATTAATGGCTGCAGTTGACGAATATATCCCAACTCCAGAACGTGATACTGACAAACCATTCATGATGCCAGTCGAAGACGTATTCTCAATCACTGGACGTGGTACTGTTGCTACAGGCCGTGTTGAACGTGGTGAAGTTCGCGTTGGTGACGAAGTTGAAATCGTTGGTATTAAAGACGAAACATCTAAAACAACTGTTACAGGTGTTGAAATGTTCCGTAAATTATTAGACTACGCTGAAGCAGGCGACAACATCGGTGCTTTATTACGTGGTGTAGCACGTGAAGATATCGAACGTGGACAAGTATTAGCTAAACCAGCTACAATCACTCCACACACAAAATTCAAAGCTGAAGTATACGTATTATCAAAAGAAGAAGGCGGACGTCACACTCCATTCTTCACTAACTACCGTCCTCAATTCTACTTCCGTACAACAGACGTTACTGGTGTTGTAGAATTGCCAGAAGGTACTGAAATGGTAATGCCTGGTGATAATGTTGCTATGGACGTTGAATTAATTCACCCAATCGCTATCGAAGACGGAACTCGTTTCTCTATTCGTGAAGGCGGACGTACTGTAGGTTCAGGCGTTGTTACTGAAATCGTTAAATAATTAACTTTTTAACTATAGCTTTAACCAGCGTAAAAAACTGGGGTATTCGGACGTAAGACCAGAGAATTTATTCTCTGGTCTTTTTTTGTTTAGAAATTGGCTGGCTAAAAAATAAGCCAATTGGCTGTTTTAGCAGACTTGTTTCTTCAGTATACTTGGAGAAAAAGGTTAGGTGATTTAATGGAAA
Source organism: Enterococcus sp. DIV1328a (assembly GCF_050536905.1). Classification (NCBI taxonomy): domain Bacteria; kingdom Bacillati; phylum Bacillota; class Bacilli; order Lactobacillales; family Enterococcaceae; genus Enterococcus; species Enterococcus sp. DIV1328a. The sequence goes on from NZ_CP172912.1 coordinate 158,224, forward strand.
AAGTATTGTCGATTGCAGGCTCCGATTCAACTGGAGGGGCAGGGATTCAAGCAGATTTAAAAACATTTGAAGAGTATGGAGTTTTTGGATTTTCAAGTTTAACCTCGATTGTGACGATGGATCCTACGACAGGCTGGTCGCATGAAGTAACTGAATTGCCAGAAACGCTCTTAGAAAAACAATTGATTTCGGTTTTTGCAGGCGGTCCAGTAGCGGCTTTGAAAACAGGGATGATGGGTAATGAACAAAATATTAAAATGGCTAGTAAGTACATTAAACAAGAGAAAATTCAAAAAGTCGTGATTGACCCAGTCATTGCTTGTAAGGGAACGGCACAAATTCTGCAACCCAAAAGTGTGGAAGGCCTAAAAAACGATTTACTGCCATTAGCATTAGTTGCCACGCCTAATTTAATTGAAGCGGGCATCTTATCTGGTTTAGGCGAAATTTCTTCCGTGGCGGAGATGGAAGAAGCGGCAAAACGAATTGTACAAATGGGAGCCAAACATGTCGTGGTTAAAGGGGGACATCGCTTAGCTGGTGAAAAAGCACTGGACTTGTTTTACGATGGTCACACCGCGCATCTTTTGGAAAATGAATTATATCCTACTGATTATAATCATGGTGCAGGTTGTACTTTTTCAGCGGCAATCACAGCTGGCTTGGCAAAAGGTTATTCGGTGTTAGAAGCAGTAACTTTAGCAAAAAAATTTGTAGCAGCGGCGATTAAACACGGTATTCAAGTTAATCCTTATGTGGGGCACGTGTGGCATGGCGCATACACTCATGCGGAACAACGGATGCGTAAGAAAGAATAATATTTAGAACTAGAGGAGTCTGTCAAGGACTGGCTCTAGTTTTTTTGTGATAAAGAATAACAATAGTAGGTATTACGTTAAAAGAATGTTCAAATTTTTAAAAGAGGAGTAGAATAGAACTGTAATTGCAAAAAAAGAAGCGGAACATAGAAGGGGTGATAACTTTTCTGTGCTTCAGTTTAGAACGGACTGTGGTGTTTGTTTTGACGAACTACCGGAAAGCGACTTCTTTTTGTTTTGGCTTCAAATGGTATTTAATGGAGGGAATGCAATGTTAGAAAAAGAAACGTACAGTCAACTGTTTAAATGGTCTTTTTCAAAAAAGACACAAGTCACATACTGGGATGGTACCGTCAAAGAGTATGGGCAAGGGTCGGGGGATCCGGTTTTTAAAATTGTATTCAATGAAAAAATTCCTGTGAAGGATTTACTGAATAACGCTTCGTTAACTTTAGGGGAAGCCTACATGGATCGCAAAATTGAAATCGAAGGCGATATCCAAGCGCTGATTTATGATGTGTATAACCAAAAGGATAGCTTTTTACACAATGCTAAATTTATTAAATGGCTTCCTAAAGAAAGTCATTCAAAAAAACGTTCGCAAGAGGATATTCACAGCCATTACGATCTAGGAAATGATTTTTACAAAAAATGGCTTGACCAAACAATGACGTATTCATGTGCTTATTTTAAAACGCCTGAAGATACATTAGAACAAGCGCAAGTGAATAAAGTTCATCATATTTTAGATAAATTATTTATCAAAGAGGGCGACACTTTACTGGATATTGGCTGCGGCTGGGGCACGTTAATTTTAACTGCGGTGAAAGAATATGGAGCCAAAGCAACTGGGATTACATTAAGTGAAGAGCAATTTCATCATATTCGCCATATTATAGAAAAAGAAGGCCTACAAGATCGAATGACTGTCAAATTGATGGATTATCGTGATTTAAAAGGAGAGTCTTTTGACCATATTACGAGTGTTGGGATGTTTGAACATGTCGGTGCAGAAAATCTACATGAATATTTTGACGTCGTTCAACGAAACTTAGCGCCTAAAGGTACGGCGTTGATTCATGGTATCAGTCGCCAACAAGGTGGGGCTAAAAATGCTTGGATTAATCGTTATATTTTCCCTGGTGGCTATATTCCTGGTGTCACTGAGCTAGTCGGCCATATGACAGAAAATGACTTGCAAGTGATTGACTTGGAAAGTTTGCGCAGAGATTATCAATTGACGTTGGAACATTGGACAAAAAACTTCCATAATATAGAAACAGAAATTGTTGACGAAAAAGGGGAGCGCTTCTATCGAATGTGGGACTTATATTTGCAAGCATGTGCAGCCTCATTCCAAGCAAGCAATATTGATGTTATTCAATATTTATTGGTTCATCCAGATAACAATGATATTCCAATGCGCCGGATTGGTTAATAGAATAAAAAAGAAAGAATTTGAGATTCTGGTAAAAAAGGAATCCCAAATTCTTTTTTTATAAAAATAGGATGAAAAGAATTGAAAAACAAAACAAATGCTTTTCAAAACAAGAAAAAATTCTTTCGAAAAAACGCAGAAAATCCTTGCTAACACTATCCTTTCATAGTATAATCAAAAAGGTGCTGTTTACAGGAGTGTAAAAAGCATTGGTAGATCAACGATTTGATTTGCCGGCTGTGAAGCGAGAGGTTGCGACACGCTCGGACGCTTTGCCATGAACGAGCATGCCGGATAAATTTTCGTGGAGCTATGTCTACTTTTAAAATAGGCGAAGGAGGGAACAAGATGGCAAAACAAAAAATTCGTATCCGTTTAAAAGCGTATGAACACCGTATTTTAGATCAATCAGCGGATAAAATTGTGGAAACAGCAAAAAGAACTGGAGCTGACGTATCAGGTCCGATTCCATTACCAACAGAACGCTCACTTTACACAGTTATTCGTGCGACTCATAAATACAAAGATTCTCGCGAACAATTCGAAATGCGTACTCACAAACGTCTAATTGACATTGTGAACCCAACACCAAAAACAGTTGACGCTCTAATGAAGCTTGACTTACCGTCTGGTGTTAATATTGAAATCAAACTATAAAATTAAGATGGAGGTGTACTCATGACCAAAGGAATCTTAGGGAAAAAAGTGGGAATGACACAAATCTTTACTGAGTCTGGTGAATTAATTCCAGTAACAGTAGTTGAAGCTACGCCAAACGTAGTTTTACAAGTAAAAACTGTTGAAACTGACGGATACGAAGCTATCCAAGTTGGTTACCAAGACAAACGTGAAGTTTTATCAAACAAACCTGCGAAAGGTCATGTTGCAAAAGCAAACACGGCTCCTAAGCGCTTCATTAAAGAATTCAAGAATGTTGAGCTAGGAGAATATGAAGTAGGTAAAGAAATCAAAGTAGATGTTTTCCAAGCAGGAGACGTTGTTGATGTTACAGGTACTACGAAAGGTAAAGGATTCCAAGGGGCAATCAAACGTCACGGCCAAAGCCGCGGACCTATGTCTCATGGTTCTCGTTATCACCGTCGTCCTGGGTCAATGGGTCCAGTAGCGCCTAACCGTGTATTTAAAAATAAACGACTAGCCGGCCGTATGGGTGGCGACCGCGTAACAATTCAAAACCTTGAAGTTGTTAAAGTGGACGTAGAAAGAAATGTTATCTTAATCAAAGGAAACATTCCTGGAGCGAAAAAATCTTTAATCACAATCAAATCAGCTGTGAAAGCTAAATAAGTGTAGGGAAAGGAGGAACTAAGGAATGCCGAATGTAGCATTATTCAAACAAGATGGAACTCAAAACGGTGAAATCACTTTAAATGAAGAAATCTTCGGAATCGAACCTAATGAAAGTGTTGTCTATGATGCAATCATCATGCAACGTGCTTCATTAAGACAAGGAACACACGCAGTTAAAAATCGTAGCGCTGTTCGTGGCGGTGGCCGCAAACCATGGCGTCAAAAAGGAACTGGTCGTGCTCGTCAAGGTTCAATCCGTTCACCACAATGGCGTGGAGGTGGCGTAGTCTTTGGACCAACACCGCGTTCATACAGCTACAAACTTCCTAAAAAAGTTCGTCGCTTAGCAATGAAATCTGTATTATCAGACAAAGTTGCTGAAAATAACTTGGTAGCAGTAGAAGGTTTAAGCTTCGATGCACCAAAAACAAAAGAATTCAAACAAGTTCTTGCTAACTTGTCTATCGATACTAAAGTATTAGTTGTTTTAGAAAATGGTAACGACTTTGCAGCTTTATCAGCTCGTAACTTACCAAACGTTTCTGTAGTAACTTCTGATAACGTTAGTGTGTTAGATGTTGTGTCAGCTAACAAAGTCTTGGCAACACAAACAGCTCTTACTCAAATTGAGGAGGTGCTTGCATAATGGAATTACTAGACGTAATCAAACGCCCAGTGATCACTGAAAAATCCATGTTAGCTATGGACGAAAAGAAATATACTTTCGAAGTGGACACTCGCGCAAACAAAACTTTAGTAAAACAAGCTGTTGAATCAGCATTCGATGTTAAAGTAGCAAACGTAAACATCTTAAACGTGCGTCCAAAATTCAAACGCATGGGTAAATATGCAGGTTATACAAAAAAACGTCGCAAAGCGATCGTTACATTAACTGAAGATTCAAAAGAAATTCAATTATTCGAAGCTGCTGAATAAGCAGTCCTGAACAATATCAACGTAGGAGGGAAATAAGACGTGGCGATTAAAAAGTACAAACCTACCACAAATGGCCGTCGTAACATGACAAGTTCTGATTTCGCTGAAATCACAACTTCAACACCAGAAAAATCATTGTTACAGCCATTAAAAAACAATGCCGGTCGTAACAACAACGGTCGCATTACGGTTCGTCACCAAGGTGGCGGTCACAAACGTCAATACCGTGTGATTGACTTCAAACGTAATAAAGATAACGTCGCAGCGGTTGTTAAAACGATCGAGTACGATCCAAACCGTTCTGCTAACATCGCGTTAGTTCATTACGAAGACGGGGTTAAGGCATACATCTTAGCACCAAAAGGATTAGAAGTAGGCATGCGCCTAGTATCTGGTCCAGAAGCAGATATTAAAGTAGGTAACGCATTACCATTGGAAAACATTCCAGTTGGTACAGTTATCCACAACATTGAAATGAAACCTGGTAAAGGTGGACAATTAATTCGTTCAGCTGGAACAAGCGCGCAAGTACTTGGTAAAGAAGGCAAATACGTATTAATCCGCTTAAACTCTGGCGAAGTTCGTATGATCTTAGCAACTTGCCGTGCAACAATCGGTTCAGTTGGTAACGAACAACACGAATTAATCAACATTGGTAAAGCTGGCCGCTCTCGTTGGATGCGTAAACGCCCAACTGTTCGTGGTAGCGTAATGAACCCTAACGATCACCCACACGGTGGTGGTGAAGGTAAAACACCAATTGGACGTAAAGCGCCAGTATCTCCATGGGGTCAACCAGCAATTGGATACAAAACACGTAATAAAAAAGCTAAATCAGACAAACTTATCGTTCGTCGTCGTACTAAATAATTTTTTTGACCATGTGTCGTACATTTTGAGAGGAGGTTCACCATGGGTCGTAGTTTAAAAAAAGGACCTTTCGTCGATGATCATTTGATGAAAAAGGTCGAAGCACAACAAGGTGCCGAAAAGAAAAAAGTAATTAAAACTTGGTCTCGCCGCTCTACAATTTTTCCATCATTCGTAGGTTTCACAATCGCTGTATATGATGGACGGAAACATGTCCCTGTTTACATTCAAGAAGACATGGTAGGACATAAATTAGGTGAATTTGCACCAACTAGAACTTATCGTGGCCACGTTGCTGACGATAAAAAAACTAAACGCTAATTTTGAGGGGAGGATATGCAAATGTCAGAACAAATTACATCAGCTAAAGCAACTGCAAAAACAGTTCGCACTTCACCTCGTAAAGCACGTTTAGTAATCGATCTTATCAGAGGGAAAAGCGTTGCGGATGCAATTTCAATCTTGAAATTCACACCGAACAAGTCTGCTGGAATCATTGAAAAAGTTTTAATGTCAGCAGTTGCTAACGCAGAAAACAACTTTGACTTAGACGTTGAAAGCTTAGTCGTATCTGAAGCATTTGTTAACGAAGGACCAACAATGAAACGTTTCCGTCCTCGTGCAAAAGGTTCAGCTTCACCAATCAACAAACGTACTAGTCACATCACAGTAGTTGTAACAGAGAAATAAGTCTCATGAAATAGGCTGTTTTCTTTATGAAAACAGAGCTTAAACATTTAAGAGGAGGGACAATCAGTGGGTCAAAAAGTACATCCAATTGGAATGCGTGTAGGCATCATCCGCGACTGGGATGCGAAATGGTATGCTGAAAAAGAGTATGCTGAATTCTTACACGAAGATTTAAGAATCCGTAAATTTATCGCAACAAAACTTGCTGATGCTGCTGTATCTACAATTGAAATCGAACGCGCTGCAAACCGTGTTAACATTTCAATTCACACAGCTAAACCAGGTATGGTTATCGGTAAAGGCGGATCTGAAGTCGAAAACCTAAGAAAAGAATTAAATAAATTAACTGGCAAACGAGTTCACATCAACATCGTTGAAATCAAAAAACCAGATTTAGATGCAAAATTAGTAGGCGAAGGAATTGCACGTCAATTAGAAAACCGTGTTGCTTTCCGTCGTGCTCAAAAACAAGCTATCCAACGCGCAATGCGTGCTGGTGCTAAAGGAATCAAAACTCAAGTATCAGGTCGTCTAAACGGTGCGGATATCGCTCGTTCAGAAGGATACTCTGAAGGAACTGTACCACTTCACACATTACGTGCGGACATTGATTACGCATGGGAAGAAGCGGACACTACTTACGGAAAACTAGGAGTTAAAGTGTGGATCTATCGTGGAGAAATTCTTCCAACGAAAAAAAACACTGAGAAAGGAGGGAAATAATCATGTTAGTACCTAAACGTGTAAAACACCGTCGTGAATTCCGCGGAAAAATGCGCGGTGAAGCTAAAGGCGGAAAAGAAGTAGCATTTGGTGAATGGGGTTTACAAGCAACTGAATCTCACTGGATTACTAACCGTCAAATCGAAGCAGCCCGTATTGCAATGACTCGTTACATGAAACGTGGCGGGAAAGTATGGATTAAAATTTTCCCTCACAAGTCTTACACAAGTAAAGCTATCGGCGTACGTATGGGTAAAGGTAAAGGGGCACCAGAAGGCTGGGTATCACCAGTTAAACGTGGTAAAATCATGTTTGAAATCGCAGGCGTTCCTGAAGAAGTAGCTCGTGAAGCTCTTCGTCTTGCATCTCACAAATTGCCGGTAAAAACTAAGATCGTAAAACGTGAGGAAATGGGTGGTGAATCGAATGAAGGTTAAAGAAATCAGAGAATTAACCACTGCCGAAATGCTAGATAAAGAAAAACAATTAAAAGAAGAATTGTTCAACTTAAGATTCCAATTAGCAACAGGTCAATTAGAAAACACTGCACGTATTAAAGAAGTACGTCAATCGATTGCACGCATCAAAACAGTATTGCGTGAACAAGCTAACTAATAGTGGAAGGAGGCCAAACGCGTATGACTGAAGAAAGAAATCAACGTAAAGTTTACCAAGGTCGTGTGGTATCAGACAAAATGGATAAAACAATCACAGTTGTCGTTGAAACAAAGAAAAACCACCCTATCTATGGCAAACGTATGAAATATTCTAAAAAATATAAAGCGCATGATGAAAACAACACAGCGAAAGTTGGAGACATCGTAAAAATCATGGAAACTCGTCCATTATCAGCTACAAAACGTTTCCGTTTACTAGAGGTAGTCGAAGAAGCAGTTATTATCTAATAAAACGAGAATTTCCTAATAGATTGAAGCACAAAATCTGAAAGGGGGATACACATCGTGATCCAACAAGAAAGTCGTTTAAGAGTCGCTGACAATTCTGGCGCACGTGAAATTTTAACGATCAAAGTCCTAGGCGGATCTGGTCGTAAAACTGCTAACATCGGTGACGTTATTGTTGCTACTGTCAAACAAGCAACGCCAGGTGGGGTTGTTAAAAAAGGTGAAGTAGTTAAAGCCGTTATCGTTCGTACAAAATCTGGCGCTCGTCGTGCTGACGGTTCTTACATCAAATTTGATGAAAATGCTGCGGTAATTATCCGTGACGATAAAAGCCCACGCGGAACACGTATCTTCGGACCAGTTGCACGTGAATTACGTGAAAACAACTTCATGAAGATCGTTTCTCTAGCACCAGAAGTATTATAATCTCGAGCCCACGTTAAAGGAGGTGCGAAACAGTAATGTTTGTTAAAAAAGGCGATAAAGTAAAAGTTATCACTGGTAAAGATAAAAACAAAGAAGGCGTTGTCTTAGCAGCGTTTCCTAAACAAGATAAAGTTATCGTTGAAGGTGTCAACGTCGTTAAAAAACACCAAAAACCAAACCAAGCAGCCCCACAAGGTGGAATCCTTGAAGTGGAAGCGCCAATTCATGTTTCTAATGTAATGGTGATTGATCCTTCAAACGGAGAAGCTACTAAAGTTGCGTTTAAAGAAGTCGACGGCAAAAAAGTCCGCGTTTCTAAAAAAACAGGTGAAGTTTTAGATAAATAAAAATTGCGGAAGGAGGGCTTACTGAATGAACCGCCTGAAAGAAAAATATATTAAAGAAGTAACACCATCATTGGTGGAAAAATTTAATTACAGCTCAGTTATGCAAACACCTAAAGTTGATAAAATCGTTATCAACATGGGTGTGGGTGATGCAGTATCAAATGCTAAAAACTTAGACAAAGCTGTTGAAGAATTAGCATTAATCACTGGTCAAAAACCACTTATCACAAAAGCTAAAAAATCTATCGCTGGATTCCGTTTACGTGAAGGAATGCCAATCGGTGCGAAAGTAACGCTACGCGGCGAAAGAATGTACGAATTTTTAGATAAATTAGTAACAGTTTCTTTACCTCGTGTACGTGACTTCCACGGTGTCAGCAAAAAAGCTTTCGATGGTCGTGGTAACTATACTTTAGGTATTAAAGAACAATTAATCTTCCCAGAAGTTGATTATGATTTAGTAGATAAAGTACGCGGTATGGACATCGTAATTGTTACAACAGCGAACACTGACGAAGAGTCTCGCGAATTGTTGGCACAATTAGGTATGCCATTCCAAAAATAATATAAGGAGGCGAACTACGTGGCTAAAAAATCAATGATTGCTAAAAACAAACGTCCTGCTAAACATTCAACACAAGCTTATACTCGTTGTGAACGTTGTGGACGTCCACATTCAGTTTATCGTAAATTTCATCTTTGCCGTATTTGCTTCCGCGAACTTGCCTATAAAGGTCAAATTCCCGGCGTGAAGAAAGCTAGCTGGTAAACAAGTAAACTCGCATAAAGGAGGTAAATAGTTCAATGGTCATGACAGATCCAATTGCAGATTTTCTAACTCGCATTCGTAATGCGAACATGGTTAAACATGAAACTTTAGAAGTACCTGCTTCAAAAATCAAACGTGATATCGCAGAAATCCTGAAACGTGAAGGATTTATCCGCGACGTAGAATACATCGAAGATGACAAACAAGGCGTAATCCGTGTTTTCCTAAAATATGGTAAAAACGAAGAACGTGTTATCACAAACTTAAAACGTATTTCTAAACCAGGTTTACGTGCATACGTAAAAGCTGACGAAGTACCAAAAGTATTAAACGGTCTAGGAATTGCAATCATCTCTACATCAGAGGGTGTAATTACTGACAAAGAAGCTAGAGCGAAAAATATCGGCGGCGAAGTAATCGCCTACGTATGGTAATTCTAAAAAATACACAAGGAGGTGTCTCTAAGTGAGCCGTATTGGTAATAAAGTTGTTGTTCTTCCTGCTGGTGTTGAAATCAAGCAAGACGGAAACAACATTACAGTTAAAGGACCTAAAGGTGAATTAACACGCGAATTTTCTTCTGATATCAAAATGAACATCGAAGGAAACGAAGTGACATTCACTCGTCCAAACGATTCAAAAGAAATGAAAACAATCCACGGAACAACTCGTGCAAACTTCAACAACATGGTTGTTGGTGTTTCTGAAGGTTTCCAAAAAGCACTTGAACTTATCGGGGTCGGATACCGTGCCCAAGTACAAGGCAACAAATTAACTTTAAACGTTGGTTATTCTCATCCTGTCGAAATGACAGCACCAGAAGGCGTAACATTTGAAGTACCTGCGAACACACAAGTTATCGTTAAAGGCATCAACAAAGAAGTTGTTGGTGAATTAGCTGCTAACATCCGTGGCGTTCGTCCTCCAGAACCTTATAAAGGCAAAGGGATTCGCTATGTTGGTGAATTTGTACGCCGTAAAGAAGGTAAAACTGGTAAATAATAACAGCTGTGTAGAAAACAGAAGTCAACAACAAGCAACTGTCATTTTATGGGATTTTTCCAATAAAATGCTTTTGTCTTGTCTGCCAGCTTCTCTTTTCCGTAATCTGCTGACTGCTTGAAATATTAGTAGTAAACATTAAATCAAAGAGGTGAAAATTGTGATTACAAAACCAGATAAAAACAAAACACGTCAAAAGAGACATCGTCGTGTACGTAACAAAATCTCTGGTACTGCTGAGTGCCCACGCTTGAACATTTTCCGTTCTAACAAAAACATCTACGCGCAAGTCATTGATGACGTAGCGGGTGTGACGCTAGCAAGTGCCTCTGCCTTGGATAAAGAAATTTCAGGTGGAACAAAAACAGAAACAGCTGCAGCTGTTGGTAAACTAGTTGCTGAACGTGCCGCTGAAAAAGGCATCAAAAAAGTAGTCTTCGACCGTGGTGGATACCTTTACCATGGCCGCGTGCAAGCTTTAGCTGAAGCTGCTCGTGAAAATGGACTAGAATTTTAGGAGAAGGAGGAACACCATTCATGGTTTATATTGATCCAAAACATTTGGAATTAGAAGACCGCGTTGTAGCGATCAACCGTGTAACAAAAGTTGTTAAAGGTGGACGTCGTTTACGTTTCGCAGCTTTAGTTGTTGTCGGTGACAAAAACGGACACGTTGGTTTCGGTACTGGTAAAGCACAAGAAGTACCTGAAGCTATCCGTAAAGCAATCGAAGACGCGAAGAAAAACTTAGTTGAAGTGCCTATGGTTGGTTCTACTATCCCGCACGAAGTAATTGGCGTATTCGGTGGCGGCCGTATCCTTATGAAACCTGCAGTAGAAGGTTCTGGGGTAGCTGCTGGTGGACCAGTTCGTGCCGTATTGGAATTAGCTGGTGTAGCAGATATTACATCTAAATCACTAGGTTCAAACACACCTATTAACGTTGTTCGCGCAACTGTTGAAGGTCTAAAACAATTAAAACGTGCCGAAGAAGTGGCAGCACTTCGCGGTAAATCTGTAGAAGAAATTATCGGTTAAGGAGGACAAAAATAATGGCTGAATTAAAAATTACTTTAAAACGCAGTGTTATCGGACGTCCTCAAAACCAACGTGCTACAGTTAAAGCGTTAGGTTTAGGTAAAGTGAATAGTACTGTTACAAAACCTGCCAATGAAGCAATCAAAGGTATGGTTAACACTATTTCACATTTAGTGGACGTAGAAGAAGTTTAAGATTTATAGATTTGTAATAGAAGATTGCTTAAGGAGGTGCCAAACCTATGAAACTTCATGAATTAAAACCTGCTGAGGGCTCACGCCAAGTACGTAACCGTGTTGGACGTGGTACTTCATCTGGTAATGGTAAAACAGCTGGCCGTGGACAAAAAGGGCAAAAAGCCCGTTCAGGCGGTGGTGTTCGTTTAGGATTTGAAGGGGGTCAAACTCCATTATTCCGTCGTTTACCAAAACGTGGGTTTACAAACATTAATCGTAAAGATTACGCTGTTGTGAACTTAGATACTTTAAACCGTTTTGAAGATGGAACAGAAGTAACTCCTGTTGTCCTAAAAGAAGCAGGAATCGTTAAAAACGAAAAAGCGGGAATCAAAGTTCTTGCAGATGGTGAGTTAACGAAAAAATTAACTGTGAAAGCAGCTAAATTCTCGAAATCAGCACAAGAAGCTATCGAAGCTGCTGGTGGTTCAATCGAGGTGATCTAATTGTTCAAGCTATTAAAGAACGCCTTTAAAGTCAAAGACATTAGATCAAAAATCTTATTTACAGTTTTAATCTTGTTTGTATTTCGCCTAGGTGCGCACATTACTGTGCCCGGGGTGAATGCAAAGGGATTGTCTGATTTAAGTAGCTTACCCTTTTTGAATATGTTGAATATGGTGAGTGGTAGTGCCATGCAAAACTTCTCTATCTTCTCGATGGGGGTTTCGCCATACATTACAGCCTCTATTATTATTCAACTATTGCAAATGGATATTGTACCTAGATTTGTAGAATGGTCAAAACAAGGGGAAGTTGGGCGTAAGAAATTAAATCAAGCTACAAGATATCTAACGATTGTCTTGGGTGTGGCTCAGTCAATGGGGATCACTGCTGGTTTTAATAGCTTAAGTCAAACTGGGATTGTCAACAATCCAACCTTAGGTACCTTTGTGATGATTGCAGTTATTTTAACTGCTGGGACGATGTTTGTGACTTGGATGGGTGAACAAATTACAGAAAAAGGAATCGGAAATGGTGTTTCAATGATTATCTTTGCCGGGATTATTTCTCGTTTGCCAGGAGCAGTCAAAGAAATCTATGAAGATTACTTCGTCAATATCGAGTCTTCTCGTATTTGGCAATCTGTTATTTTCATTGCAATCTTAGTTATTGCTATTTTGGTGATTGTTACAGTCGTAACGTTCTTCCAACAAGCAGAACGTAAGATTCCAATCCAATATACAAAACGTGTTTCTGGTGCACCAACAAGTAGTTATTTACCGTTAAAAGTAAATGCTGCTGGGGTTATTCCAGTTATCTTTGCCAGCTCGTTAATTGCAACACCAAATGCCATTTTACAAGCTTTCTCATCAAAATTCGCTGGTGAAAATTGGTATGACATTATGACAAAAATCTTCAGTTATAACACAGTTCCAGGGGCAATCATCTATACTGTCCTAATCGTTGCGTTTACGTTCTTCTATGCATTTGTTCAAGTAAACCCTGAGAAATTAGCGGAAAACTTACAAAAACAAGGAAGCTACATTCCAAGCGTGCGACCAGGTAAAGGTACAGAAGAATATGTATCTGGCGTGTTAATGAGATTAAGTGTTGTCGGCTCAATTTTCCTAGGACTTGTTGCTTTACTTCCAATCATTGCGCAAATGGTTTGGAACTTACCTCAATCAATCGGTTTAGGTGGAACAAGTTTACTAATCGTTATCGGGGTTGCATTAGAAACAACGAAACAATTAGAAGGATTAATGATGAAACGTCAATATGTCGGCTTTATCAATAAGTAAGAATCGAGTGTTGAGGTTTTACCTCAGCACCATTCTCACATATGGCTAGCTTCATAAGCCGGTCTTTAAAATTAGGAGGAGAATATATGAACCTCATTTTAATGGGATTACCTGGAGCAGGTAAAGGCACCCAAGCAGAAAAAATCATTGATACGTATGGCATTCCACATATTTCTACTGGAGATATGTTCCGTGCAGCAATGAAAAATGAAACTGCCTTGGGCCTAGAAGCGAAATCTTATATCGATAAAGGTGAACTGGTTCCTGACGAAGTAACAAACGGAATTGTTAAAGAACGCCTTGCTGAACCAGACACAGACAAAGGATTCCTATTAGATGGTTTCCCACGTACACTGGATCAAGCAAAAGCATTAGATACAATGCTTAAAGAATTAAACAAAAAAATTGATGCTGTCATTGACATCCATGTAGAAGAAGATGTATTAATCGAGCGTTTAGCTGGACGATTCATCTGTCGCACATGTGGCGCAACGTATCATAAATTATTCAACCCGCCAAAAGTTGAAGGCACTTGTGATCGCTGTGGCGGACATGAATTCTACCAAAGAGAAGATGATAAGCCCGAAACGGTTAAAAATCGTTTGGCAGTCAACATTGAAAGTAGCGCACCAATCTTAGCTTTCTATAAAGAACAAGGCTTGATGCATACAATCGATGGCAATCGCGAAATCGATACTGTTTTTTCTGATGTGAAAAAAATCATTGACGAAAACTAATTTCCAATTGCCCGCAGTTTAACCCTGTTGTTGTATTCAGTTTCTCTTGCCAAAACATAACTAAATATGGTAGAATATATCAGTCCGACTTCTACAGTTTTGTGACATCAAAATGAATAACGAAGTTAGTTGAGAATTTCTAGGTGGGAGCTGGAGTTTCCGCCGTTTTATCGTGTGAAAACGCGAAACAAGTACAAGGAGGTACTGTGCGTGGCAAAAGAAGATATGATTGAAGTCGAAGGTACAGTCGTCGAAACTTTGCCGAATGCAATGTTTAAAGTCGAACTAGAAAATGGACACCAAGTTCTTGCTACTGTTTCAGGTAAAATCCGTATGCACTACATCCGTATCTTACCTGGTGACAAAGTAACAGTTGAATTATCACCGTATGATTTAACGCGTGGCCGTATTACTTATCGCTTTAAATAATTGTACTCCGTAAAACCACAGGAGGTATTATCATGAAAGTAAGACCATCAGTAAAACCAATGTGTGAACATTGTAAAGTAATTCGCCGTAAAGGACGTGTTATGGTTATTTGCCCAGCAAATCCAAAACATAAACAACGTCAAGGATAATTAGGAGGTGTAACGAATAATGGCTCGTATTGCAGGAGTAGACATCCCTCGTGACAAACGTGTAGTAGTTTCTCTTACTTACATTTATGGTATTGGTAACACTACAGCTAAAAAAGTTTTAGCAAACGTTGGCGTATCTGAAGATGTTCGTGTACGTGATTTAACAAACGAACAAACAGATGCGATTCGTGCGGAAATTGATAAGTTAAAAGTTGAAGGGGATCTTCGTCGTGAAGTGAACTTAAACATCAAACGCTTGATGGAAATCGGTTCATACCGTGGAATCCGTCACCGTCGTGGATTACCAACTCGTGGACAAAACACGAAAAATAATGCACGTACTCGTAAAGGCCCTACTAAAACAGTAGCAGGCAAGAAAAAATAATTCCTAAGTGAAGGAGGTTAGAACTTCATGGCAGCAAAAAAAGTTAGTCGTAAACGCCGTGTCAAAAAGAATATAGAATCAGGTGTAGCACATATCCATTCTACATTCAACAATACAATCGTAATGATTACTGATACACATGGTAATGCATTAGCATGGTCATCAGCAGGATCATTAGGCTTTAAAGGAAGCAAAAAATCAACTCCTTTTGCCGCTCAAATGGCTGCAGAAGCCGCAACTAAAGTGGCAATGGAACATGGACTTAAAACTGTAGACGTAACAGTTAAAGGACCTGGTTCTGGACGTGAAGCAGCAATTCGTTCATTACAAGCAACAGGTTTAGAAGTGACTGCAATTCGTGACGTGACTCCAGTTCCTCATAATGGATGCCGCCCTCCAAAACGCCGTCGTGTTTAATGAGCGCCACTCATTCTGAGTTTGAATTAGGAACGTCATTGAACAAGACACTTTTCGTTTTGAAAGGGGTATAGATAAGAATGATTGAATTTGAAAAACCAAGAATCGAAAAAATTGATGAAAATAGAGATTATGGTAAGTTCGTCGTTGAACCATTAGAACGCGGTTACGGAACTACTTTAGGTAACTCTCTACGTCGTATTTTATTGTCTTCTTTACCAGGAGCTGCAATTACGAATATTCAAATCGATGGTGTTTTACACGAATTCTCAACCATTCCAGGTGTACGAGAAGACGTAACACAAATTATTTTGAATATTAAAGGCTTAGCATTGAAATTATATGCTGAAGAAGAGAAAACCCTTGAGATCGATATTACAGGACCCGCTACCGTGACTGCCGGCGATATTATCGTGGACAGTGATGTTGAGATCCTAAATAAAGATTTAGTTATCTGTAGTGTTGCTGAAGGAGCTACTTTCCATGCTCGCTTAACAGTGAAACCTGGTCGTGGCTATGTTCAAGCAGACGAAAACAAAAAAGAAGATATGCCAATCGGTGTACTTCCAGTTGATTCCATCTACACACCCGTTCGTCGTGTTAACTACCAAGTAGAAAATACACGTGTTGGTCGTCGTGATGATTTCGACAAATTAACAATGGAAATATGGACAGATGGTTCAATCATTCCTCAAGAAGCACTAAGTTTAGCTGCGAAAATCATGACTGAGCATTTAGATATCTTTGTAAACCTTACTGACGAAGCGAAAAACGCTGAAATCATGGTGGAAAAAGAAGAAACTCAAAAAGAGAAAATGCTAGAAATGACGATTGAAGAACTTGATTTATCAGTTCGTTCATATAACTGTTTAAAACGTGCAGGCATTAATACTGTACAAGAACTTACAAACAAATCTGAACCAGAAATGATCAAAGTACGTAATTTAGGTCGTAAATCTCTTGAAGAAGTAAAACTTAAATTGCATGATCTAGGATTAGGATTACGTAAGGACGATTAAGACTTTTACGAAGTTTCCAGTCCTGCTTAACAGCAGTGGCTCGTGAGAACAGAAACGAAGGAGGGAACCCAACGTGAGTTACCGTAAATTAGGACGCACATCAAGCCAACGTAAAGCTATGCTACGTGATATTACAACTGATTTAATCATCAACGAACGCATCGTAACTACTGAAGCTCGTGCGAAAGAAGTACGTTCAACTGTAGAAAAAATGATTACTTTAGGTAAACGTGGAGATCTTCATGCACGTCGTCAAGCAGCTACTTTCGTTCGTAATGAAGTTGCTAGTGTTCGTGAAGAAGATGAGTCTATCGTTGTTGAATCAGCTTTACAAAAGCTATTTAACGATTTAGGACCTCGTTTCGCGGAACGCCAAGGTGGTTACACTCGTATCTTGAAGACAGAACCAAGACGCGGCGATGCAGCACCAATGGTAGTTATCGAATTTGTTAAATAATTAATAAACCGATCACTTTATAGATGTTTCTTTTAGAGTGTTATGATGTTGGAGGCGACTCCGAGTCTAGCTCTGCTTTCCCTGTTAAAGATGGCTTTAGCAGGGGAGCACTCATCATATAAAGGTGATTTTTTTTTGCTTTGGGAAAACGCTGTTTTCTCAAAGCTTTTTTGTTTCTTAAAAGCATTGCAGAAGCTTTTCCGGTTTGTTATACTGGTTATTAATTGGAATTTTCAGATAATTAAACATCTGAGTTAGTAGAAGGGGGAATTATATGTCGCAAATGTTTGCTTTTTCGTTGCTGATGGTTATTTTATACATTGGTGATGTAGTTTCTATCAAAACAAAAGCTTGGATTCCATCCGTTTTTGTTTGTGGTGTTTTATTTATTCTTGGTTATTGGACTATTTTTCCACAAAATATTGTGGAAGTGGCAGGGATTCCTACAGTGGTTGCCACTTTATTAATGTATCTGTTGATTACTAATATGGGTACTCTGCTCTCTGTTAAAGAATTGGTTAATCAATGGAAAACGATTGTGATTGCTTTGTCAGGTATTCTGGGCATTATTGCCTTGTTGTTAGCTGTAGGGACTTTTGTTTTTGACTTAAAAACAGTTTTAGTTGCAATCCCGCCGTTAGTAGGAGGTTTAGTTTCTTCATTAGTAATGTCAGAAGCGGCTCAATCAGCTGGTTTAGCCTCACTTTCGGTTTTGGCAATTTTAATTTATGTCATTCAAGGGTTTGCAGGTTATCCCTTAACTTCAATTGTTCTAAAAAAAGAAGGAAAGCGGAAGCTTCAAGAATATCGAGCAGGGACATGGCAGCCGGTTCATGAACAAGAGGGGCAAGAAACAGGAGCAGAACCAGATGTGCCTAAACTATTTGAAAAAGTACCCAAACGATATCATACAGATTATTCACGAATTTTACGTTTAGCCTTAGTTGCCACACTTGCTTATTATGTTTCTGTGTGGACGGCACCGTTTGTGACGATTAGTCCTTTTGTGCTGTGTTTATGTTTTGGCGTGATTGCAACGTCTTTAGGCTTTTTAGAAAAGCAACCATTACAGAAAGCAAATAGCTTTGGTTTTGCGATTTTAGGGTTAATGCTTTTTGTCTTTGATGGCTTAAAGCAAGCCACACCTGAAATGTTGATGGATTTATTTTTACCAATGATTGGGATTATTGTGATTGGTGTTATCGGGATGTACATCTTTTCAGCAATTGTTGGTCGTGTATTAGGTGTGAGTAAAGAGATGGCATTCGCTGTTTCGTTGACAGCTTTATATGGCTTTCCAGCCGATTATATTATTACTAATGAAGTGATTCAATCATTGACAGAAGATGAACAAGAACAGGCGGCTTTAACGAGCCATTTAATGCCACCGATGTTAGTGGCAGGTTTCGTAACAGTCACCATTGTTTCGGTTATTTTAGCGGGTATTTTTTCAAGTATTTTATTAAGTTTGTAGAAACGGGGCGTAAGTATGAAAAAAATCAAAGCACTAATCATGCAGCATGCACAAGAAATGATTGCTTTTCGACGGGATTTACACCAACATCCAGAATTACAATTTGAAGAATTTCGAACGACAGAAAAAGTCGCGGCAGTTCTTGATCAATTAGGAATTACTTATCGCAAAACAGAACCGACGGGTTTAATTGCTGAAATTGTGGGCGGCAAACCAGGCCGAGTGGTTGCGCTGCGGGCGGATATGGATGCCTTACCTGTACAGGAATTAAATGAAGATTTAGCTTATAAATCTTTAGAAGCTGGCAAGATGCATGCATGTGGGCATGATTCCCATACCGCGATGTTAGTAACAGCAGCTAAAGTATTAAAAGAAATCCAAGAAGAACTTCAGGGAACAGTAAGGTTAATTTTTCAACCATCTGAAGAAAATGCGCAAGGTGCTAAAGCAATGGTTGCGCAAGGCGCAATGACCGGTGTTGATGATGTATTTGGCTTACATATCTGGTCACAAATGCCTGTAGGAACCGCTTCGTGTCGAGTGGGCTCAAGTTTCGCATCCGCAGATATTTTTTCTGTTGATTTTAAAGGCCGTGGTGGCCATGGTGCCATGCCAAACGCTTGTATTGATGCGGCAGTCATAGCTTCTTCTTTCGTGATGAATCTGCAAACGATTGTTTCTCGGGAGACAGATCCTTTAGATCCAGTAGTTGTCACGATTGGACGGATGGATGTGGGGACCCGTTTTAATGTGATTGCTGAGAATGCACGTTTAGAAGGAACGGTTCGTTGCTTTAGTGTAGCAACGCGTAAGCGAGTAGAACAGGCGCTACAACGCTATGCGGAACAAACAGCCGCTATTTACGGTGGGACGGCTTCGTTAGATTATCAATATGGAACGTTGCCAGTGATTAATGATGAGCAAGATGCCTTGTTTGCTCAAACACTAATTAAGGAAAATTTTGGTGAAGCGGCCTTAAGACAAGAAGAGCCGACAACCGGTGGCGAAGACTTCAGTTATTATACTGAACATGCTTCTGGTTGTTTTGCCTTAGTGGGAAGTGGTAATCCGGAGAAAGATACGGAATGGGCACATCACCATGGTCGTTTCAATATTGATGAAGATGCGATGGCAATGGGTGCTGAGTTATATGCCCAATATGCGTTTGAATATTTGAAGACACATTTTTAAAAGAAAATCAGTAACTTCTTGTTTTATGAGAAC
This sequence comes from Enterococcus sp. DIV1328a, assembly GCF_050536905.1. Classification (NCBI taxonomy): domain Bacteria; kingdom Bacillati; phylum Bacillota; class Bacilli; order Lactobacillales; family Enterococcaceae; genus Enterococcus; species Enterococcus sp. DIV1328a. The sequence goes on from NZ_CP172912.1 coordinate 177,769, forward strand.
AAGAAGTTATTTTTATGAAAAATAGACCTGTCAAGACAGATAAGAGCTCCCATAATGACCGTTCTTTTGGTATAATAAAAAATAGTGTGAAGAATCAGAACAGATGATTGAAAAAACGCTACTTTTTTGGTAGTGTTAGAAAGAATAAATAGATTGAGGGAGTACGCGATGCAACCAATCATTGAACTAAATAATATCCAATTTAATTATCAACCAGAAGATGCTTCTCCCGCTTTAAAAGATGTGTCTTTTTCCATTCAACAAGGCGAATGGGTCGCTATTATTGGCCATAATGGTTCTGGTAAATCAACGTTAGCCAAAACGATCAATGGTCTGTTACTGCCAGCTGCTGGGACTATCAAAGTTGGCGGCAAAGAATTAAATGAAGCAAACGTCTGGGATATCCGGCGTATGGTAGGAATGGTTTTTCAAAATCCAGATAACCAATTTGTCGGTTCAACAGTCGAAGACGATGTGGCTTTTGGTTTAGAAAATCAAGGTATTCCGCGTGATGAAATGGTCGAACGTGTCCACGATGCCTTAGAACGGGTTCGTATGTTAGATTTTGCCAAGCGAGAACCTGCTCGGCTATCTGGCGGTCAAAAACAACGAGTAGCTATCGCTGGTGTGGTTGCTTTGCGACCAGATATTATTATTTTAGACGAAGCGACAAGTATGTTAGATCCAGAAGGTCGTGCAGAAGTAATTGCTACCATTCAAAAGATTAAAGAAGAAAGCAATTTAACAGTTATTTCTATTACCCACGATATTGATGAAGCGGCTAATGCGAATCGTATTTTAGTGATGCGCCAAGGACAATTGACAAACGAGGGAACACCAGAAAAGATTTTTTCTGCAGGAGAAGCGCTTGTTGAAATGGGCTTGGATTTACCGTTTCCTGAAAAATTAAAAGTAGCTTTGAAAGAGCGTGGCGTTGTTGTGCCAACGAATTATTTAACAGAAGAAGGGATGGTGGATTGGTTATGGACATCCGTTTTAAACAAGTAGATTTTACTTACCAACCCAATACTCCTTTTGAGCAACGGGCATTATTCGATATTAATTTAACGATTCAAGACGGCTCTTATACAGCGATTGTCGGTCATACTGGCAGTGGCAAATCAACGCTATTGCAACATTTAAATGCTTTGGTGAAACCAACTAAAGGCCAAGTGACAATTGGAGAGCGTGTAATTACGCCAGAAACTGATAATAAGAATTTAAAACCAATTCGTAAAAAAGTTGGGATCGTTTTTCAATTTCCAGAAGCACAATTGTTTGAAGAAACAGTGGAGCGAGACATCGCTTTCGGACCGAAAAACTTTGGTGTTTCAGACGAAGAAGCGAAAAAATTAGCTAAGAAAATGCTTGATTTAGTCGGCTTAGATGAAAAATACTTACAACATTCTCCGTTTGAGTTATCAGGTGGTCAAATGCGCCGTGTCGCAATTGCTGGTGTGCTAGCGATGGAACCAGAAGTCTTAGTATTAGATGAACCGACTGCTGGTTTGGATCCTAAGGGTCGTAAAGAAATGATGGAGATGTTTAGCCGTCTGCATAAGGAACATAATATGACCATCGTTTTAGTGACACATTTGATGGATGACGTGGCTAATTACGCAGATCATGTGATTGTTTTAGAAAAAGGACAAATCGTCCGAGCGGGAGCACCACAAGAAGTGTTTCAAGAGACACAATGGCTGAAAGAAAAACAATTAGGCGTGCCAACTGCAGCCGAATTTGCTGAAAAATTAGTGGCAAAAGGCTTTTCTTTTGAGCAATTACCATTAACGGCCGATCAATTAGCCGATCAGCTTCTGAAAAAAATGCAGGAAGCAGGTGAGGCAAAATGATGAATAAATTGATTTTTGGGCGTTATATTCCAGGCGATTCTTTTATCCATCGTTTAGATCCGCGTGCAAAATTATTAGCTAGTTTTTATTTTATTGGAATTATCTTTTTAGCAAATAATTGGCAGAGTTATGTTTTAATAGCAGCCTTTACTGCTTTTGCTATTTCATTATCAAAAATCAGCGCCCGCTTCTTTATCCGCGGTGTTCGGCCATTATTATGGCTAATTCTGTTTACTGTGGCTCTTCAAACCTTGTTTACACAAGGGGGAGAGGTGTACTTTCAGTGGGGAATTATTTCCATTACCCAGTTTGGTGTGACGAATGGGCTATTTATTTTCTGTCGTTTTGTTTTAATTATTTTCATGTCAACGTTATTAACTTTAACGACGGCACCATTAGAGTTATCAGATGCGATTGAATATTTGTTACGCCCACTTCGTGTGGTGAAATTTCCAGTTCATGAAGTTTCATTGATGTTATCAATTGCCTTACGTTTTGTCCCAACATTAATGGATGAAACGGAAAAGATTATGAATGCCCAACGTGCCCGTGGTGTTGATTTTGGTGAAGGAAACTTACTTCAAAAAATGAAAGCTATTGTTCCACTTTTGATTCCGCTTTTCGTAAGTAGTTTTAATCGTGCGGAAGACTTAGCGACTGCCATGGAAGCAAGAGGTTATCAAGGCGGTGAAGGACGGACAAAATACCGCATTCTTCATTGGCACCTACGAGATACAATAGTAATGTTTGGCTTTGTCTTGTTAACCATTGGCTTATTTGTATTAAGAACTTAGAAAAGGTGAAGAAAAATTATGCCCCGCTATAAAGCAATCATTGCCTATGATGGCACTCATTTTCATGGCTTTCAAAAGCAGCCTAATGAACGTACCGTTCAAGAAGAAATAGAAAAAACGTTAGCACGCATGAATAATGGACGCTCCGTGACGGTTTTTGGTTCAGGACGAACAGATGCAGGTGTTCATGCAATGGGCCAAGTGATTCACTTTGATTATCCGCAGGAACGTCCGTTGGAAAAAATGCGCTTTGCGTTAGACACACAAACACCAGAAGACATTGCTGTGCGAAGCGTGGAACGTGTTTCAGAAGACTTTCATGCACGTTATCACGTGATCGAAAAAACCTATCAATTTAAAGTGGATATTGGCAAACCGCGAAGTCCATTTCGACGTTTTTATGCCAGTTATTTTCCGTATCCCATTGATCTCGAAAAAATCCAACAAGCTTTGCCTGATTTATTAGGTACCCATGATTTTACCTCTTTCTGTGCCTCAGGAAGTTCGGTAGAAGATAAAGTCCGAACCATTCATGAAGCCAGTGTTCATGTTAATGAAACGGGGGATGAATTAACATTCACTTTTCGGGGCGATGGTTTCTTGTACAAAATGATTCGGATTTTAGTTGGTACGCTATTGAAAATCGGCAATGGGCGGCTGGAACCAACCGCGATTCCAGCAATTATCGCAGCCAAAGATCGAAATTTAGCGGGTCCGACTGCTCATCCAGAAGGATTGTATTTAGCAGAAGTGAAATATGAAAACTAAAAAGACGTAGACCTTACAAGAAAAGGTCTGCGTCTTTTTAGTTGCAAAATTTAGATGTATTTAACAGCTGTTCCGTAAGCCACGACAGATTGCATGTCTGTGCCAATTGTGCCAGAATCAAAACGCATCATCACAACGGCATCTGCACCTAATTTAGAGGCTTCTGCTTTTAAACGTTCGATTGCTTGGTCGCGTGCTTCTCGTTGCATATCAGTGTAACCTTTGATTTCACCGCCAACTACGCTTTTTAGTCCAGCACCTAAATCTTTAAACATATTTTTAGAACGTGTGGTTAACCCGAAAACTTCTCCAATAATTTCATATTCTTGACCGCTAATTCTCTCGGTTGTTGTAACTAACATGGGCAATTTCCTCCAGTACTTGTTGGTAACTTCAATTTACCATAGTCAAGAGTTTGGTACAACGAATATACATAAAAACGACACTAGAAAAGATGCGCTTCCGCATTTTTTCTAGTGTCGTTTTGGTAAGAATTAATCAAGAATAGGATCTTTTTTAGAAATCATGACCCAAACCCAACTAATTAGAAAAGCAACCGTTGCTGGAACGACCCAGCCCATGCCAATAGTGAACAATGGTAAGTATTGGCCGGCTTTTTCTAAAAGCGTTGTTACAAACGCCGTATCTTTGATAAAGGCAGGCGCGCTATTTAATGCATCTAAAACAGCAGCAATCAATGTGATATAGGTCGTTGCTTGATAGACTTCCCGTCGATGTTTGAAAATAGGACTGATGATTACCAAAAGCATTAAAGTAATCGCCAATGGATAAAGGAACATCAAGACTGGAACGGCAAATTGAATGATGTTGGTTAAGCCGACATTTGCAAAAATAGCTGGTAAAATAACAACAATTGCCAAGAATTTTTGATAGGAAACTTTCGGAAACATTTCTTCAAAAGTCTCAGAAAAGGCTGTGCTTAAGCCAATACCGGTTTTTAAACAAGCAAGAACTACGATAAAAGCCAGTAAAATACTCCCTGGTAGGCCTAAATAGTAATTGGCAATTTGGGCTAAGGCAATCCCGCCGTTTTCACTGATTGGAAAAGCCCCGATACTCATTGTTCCCATATAAGCAAGTAAGGTATAGATAACCCCCATCAATACAACACTGAAAGCACCTGATTTAATCATTCCTTTAGCGATATCTCCTGGTTTTTCGACGCCCATATTTCGTAAAGTGGAAACGACAACAATCCCAAAAGCTAATGAAGCTAAAGCATCCAGCGTATTATAACCTTCTGTAAATCCTTTAAAGAAAGGACTTGAAATATAATTTTCACCAACAGCGGCACTGGCCACATGACCTAATGGTTTTACAAAGGCTAAAACAATCAAAATTCCTAGCAATGCTAAAAATAACGGATTTAAAAATTTACCCACATAATCTAAGATTTTACTTGGCTTTCTAGAGAAGAGCCAAACAGCTAAGAAAAATAATGCGGAAAAACCAGCAAGAACCAGCCATTGCAAGTCTTTAGGAACAAATGGTGCAAGACCAATCTCAAAAGAAGTAGTTGCTAACCTTGGTAAAGCAAAGAAAGGACCAATCGTTAAATATAATAGTAAGGTAAAAATAAGAGCATAACGACGATTAATCCGAGAAGCTAAGTCAAAAACACCTGAACTTTTAGAAACACCCATAGCAATGACACCAAGAAAAGGTAAGCCAATTCCAGTGGCTAAGAAGCCCAAGTTTGCTAAAAAGACGGAAGCCCCCGCTTCTTGTCCCATATGTACAGGGAAAATTAAATTTCCAGCACCGAAAAACAAACCGAATAACATTGAACCAACGTATAGATAATCACGCCAAACTAACTTTTTTTGCATAGATTCACACTCCTTAATATTGTCTTATTATTTAAAATAACAGAAGAAGAAACAGAGAGCAACCAGTTTTTATAGAAAACATTGGTTTTCTTATTTTTCTATGAAATAAGCATACTGATAATCATCACAATAGTGTCCATTTATATAAAATTCTTCTTTAAAATGTGCTTCCTGCACAAAACCATGTTTTTCATAGAATCGAATGGCTTCTTGATTGGTAGCCATTACTCGCAAACTCAGCTTATGAATCCCGCTTATCTGGGCCATATCTTTGACATACGACAACAAAGTACCACCAATCCCTTGGCCTTGGAAATCTGGCGAAACGCCAATACTTAGTAGCCATTGCTTTTGATGAGCTGCTAACGAAGTGGGCGGATGGACTTCAATAAATCCAGCGAGTTGTTGTTCGCTGATGGCAACAAAAATCGTTTCATCTTTCATTTTTTCTTGATATGCCGCAAGCGAGAGTGGTTGTATCTCGGCAGGGGTATTCTTTTTTGTCCAAATGATTTGATCCAAGGCATGTAATGCGGGCCAATCGGCTTCGGCAACTAAGCGAATAGTGAGTGAGGTAGACAAGATAATAGGGCTCCTTTTTCTGAAATTTTAAAATATAAAAAGACTATAGCATTTATTGTCTGAAAATTCAAATACTTTTAAAACGAAAAGAAAAATGGCTGCACCTTTTCGAGAAAATCAAAATATGCTACCATAGCTACCAGAGGATAGATGGTAAAAAAGAATCTATCTAAATGGAGGGTATGTTTGTGAAAAAAATGGCAGTATATTGTGGCGCCAGTCTGGGGAATGAGCCAATCTATCAGCAAGCTGCAGTAGCGTTAGCCGCTTGGATGAAAGAAAATCACTATGATCTAGTTTATGGCGGTGGCAATGTTGGTCTAATGGGTACGGTGGCTGACACGCTTTTAGCAGAAGGTGGAGAGGTAATTGGTGTCATGCCCACTTTTTTAATGGAACGAGAGATTGCACATAATGGCATTACAAAGATGCATACAGTCAGTGATATGCATGCGCGTAAGAAAAAGATGATTGAATTGGCAGATGTGTATTTAGCTTTACCCGGTGGTCCCGGCACGCTAGAAGAAATTAGCGAGGTGATCTCTTGGGGCCGAGTCGGTGAACATATGAATCCTTGTATTTTATACAACGTGAATGGTTACTATGATTTACTAGCTGCTTTTTTTGATAAAATGGTAGAAACTAATTTCTTAACAGAAGCGGATCGAGCTAAAATTTTCATTTCAGATTCCTTAGAAGAAATTGGTGCATTTATTGATTCCTATGAACCGCCAATGATTCGTCAATACAAAAAATAACAAAAGAGGCAGTCACTCTAACCAGAATGACTGCCTCTTTTTTACTAGTTTTTCGTTAAAATCCGATGTAAGAACTCTTTTGTCCGAGCTTCTTTTGGATGGACAAAAATATCTTCAGCGGTCCCTTCTTCGGCAATGACACCTTTATCCATGAAAATAACACGATCGGATACGTCCCGCGCAAATTCCATTTCATGTGTTACAATCACCATTGTTAGCCCAGTATGGGCAAGATTTTTCATCGTTTTTAGCACTTCGCCAACCATTTCAGGATCCAATGCAGAAGTTGGTTCATCGAAAAGTAAAACATCTGGATCCATTGATAATGCTCGAGCAATGGCTACCCGTTGCTTTTGTCCACCAGACAATTGAGCAGGTTTGGCATCAATAAAACGAGCCATGCCAACTTTTTCTAAATTTTCTAAGGCAATTTTTTTGGCTTCTTCTTTGTTTCTTTTTAGGACAGTCATCTGACCAGAAGTACAGTTTTCTAAGACATTCATGTTATTAAATAAATTGAATGATTGGAAAACCATACCTAAATGGGTCCGATATTTGGGCAAACTATAACCACGTTCTAAAACATTTTTACCATTATAGATGATTTTGCCATCTGTTGGTTTTTCTAACAAATTAATACAACGTAGTAACGTTGATTTACCAGAACCAGAAGAACCGATAATGGTGACAACTTCTCCTTTGTTGACGTTCATATTGATATCTTTTAATACTTCGTTTTCGCCAAAGCTTTTTCGTAAATGTTCAATTTCAATAATTGCACTCATCTGTTTGCCTCCTAGCTTTCTTTTCCTTCTTCAGTTAATTCTTCTACTTTAACGTAAGCAGAAGGGCCATCCATTTTACGTTCCACAACACGTAAGATTCGTGTGATCACAAAAGTCATTACCAAGTACATGATGCCGACAATTGTAAAGGTTTGGAAGAACTGGAAGTTTGCGCCAGAAGCAGCATTCCCTTGGAAGAATAAATCTGCAACACCGATAACACTTAACACGGCCGTATCTTTGATATTAATGACAAATTCATTCCCTGTTGCAGGTAAAATATTACGTAATACTTGGGGAATAACGACTTTACGCATTGTTTGTCCATGGGTCATCCCAATCGCTTGTGCTGCCTCGAATTGTCCTTTATCTACTGCGAAAATACCTCCGCGAACAATTTCAGACATATAGGCACCAGTATTCACAGAAACGATAAATAATGCGGCCACTGTTCGGTCTAAAGAGATGCCAAAAGCTAGAGCTAAACCATAGAAAATAACCATTGCTTGAACCATCATTGGTGTACCACGGAAAACTTCAATATAAATAGAAAGAATTAAATTTCCTAATTTTTGGAAGAAACGAGCGACTGGGTTTTCAGAATCTGGAATTGTACGGAAGACACCAATTAGTAAACCAAGGGTTGTTCCGACAACTGTCCCAATTAACGCGATAAATAGCGTTAAACCAGCACCACGTAAAAACATGTCGCCATATTGATTCCAAATATTTTTGAAATCGTTAATAAGTCCTGTTTTTTGTTCATCACTATCTGTTGCTGCAGGTTGATCCTTGATTGCTTGGTCCATAATTTTTGTCCGTTCATCTTGAGAAATACCTGCTAAAATTTTGTTTACTTTTTCAATGTCTGGATCGCCTTTACGCATGCCGACTGCTACTTGCGAGTCTTCAGCGCTAGCATCAAAGCCCTTTTCTTTTGGAAATTCTAACATTTTTAATTCTTTATTGACACTAGTTGCTGTTATGCCTTCAGGGCGTTCACTAACATACCCATCAATCATGCCAGAAGCAAGTGCTGTTCGCATAGCCGAAAAGTTATCCATTGCTTGCTGCTTATTGACATTTGGAATTTGATCAATTAATCCGTAGTGGAATGTATTTAGTTGAGCTGTAATTTTAGCATCAGCTAAATCTTTCAAGCTTTTTGCATTAGCGTATTTGCCATCTTTTTTTACAATTACGACAAATTGTGATTCATAATAAGGGTTTGTAAAAGCAATTTCTTTTTTTCGTTCAGCGGTTGGGCTCATTCCGGCGATAATGGCATCAATTTTTCCAGATTGTAAGGCGGGCGCCAAGCCATCCCATTTGGTTTGGACGATTACTAATTTACGACCTAAACCATCGGCAATTTTTTTAGAAATTTGAACATCATAGCCGCCTGCATAAGAGTTGCCTTGAATAGGCACTGCGCCATGTGCGTCATTTTTCTGTGACCAGTTAAAAGGGGCGTAGCCAGCTTCCATGCCGACACGAAATTCACCATTTTCCTCCGCCGAAGCGTTGGTTGTCATGCCAAGTAACGAAAATAGCGTGACAAGTAGTAGACTGAATGAAAAAACTTTTTTGTTCATCTTTTTCTCTCCTTTAAATTTCTTGTCTGATTGATCGTTTTGTCTTTTTTCAATCAACAAGCTTTGATAATCAGCTGAGCAAAAGCGATTCTGTCTTTTTAAAGGAGAATACTTCTGTCACAACCTATTTTTGAATACAAAAAAACAACCAAACAGATGTAAGGTTGCTAGGTAATGTCGAAAAAAATTCCTCAACGAAACATAGCACAACTTAGCATCACTACTAAGACAGTCCGCAAGCTCTTAACTTACGTCCCAACACACAACAGAAGAGGCTCCGTTATGCATTTCGGCGATTGATCCTAAACTTGCTTCCCAGTGTCCTCTCACTCCACAAGCGTAATAAAAACCGCGACCTCTACCTCTTTTTTGAGGCACTATTCAGTTATTAAATTCAGTTATTAATTTTAGGATAAATCCAGAAGAAAGTCAATATGTTCCAGCAAAGGAATTTATCAAGAGGACACAAACACCATGAAATTAGCGTAACATTTTCCCTACGAAATAGAAACTAATACGAAAAAAGCAACCATTCCTAAAGGAACAGTTGCTTTTTACTTAAGCTTTGACAGCTTTTGGTTCACGACCTAAAATAGCTTGAAGAACAGTCAATACACCTAAAGAAGCTAAAATTGTATAAATTAGACTTGAGTAAGTTAAGATACCGAAATCCCAAGTTTTGTAAACTAATAAAACAATTGCTAAGGCGATAATAGCGATAACGTTGAAGAACGCAAAAGCCCAAAGATTTCCGTTTTCTTTACGAGAAAGATAAAAAACAGAGAACCAAATGCTTAAAACGCCCCAAGCGATGCAGGCAATAATTGCAGCCCAATAAATAATAAATGCGACCATTGTTGTTTCACCTCACTTTTACTCATGCATATTTTACCACGAGTTGAGAAATTTGTCACAAACTCTTTCAAGATAAATCAATATATAGGTAAGAAGTTTTCAAAAAGTGGAAAAACTTTTGGTGCTAATGTTAAAATACGTTATAATATAGAAGATTAGGAGCTGAATCGATATGCAAGATATCACGCAAGCCGAGGCAATTCATTGGTTGGCAACCCAACAAAAAATCACATTTTTAACAGGTGCGGGTATCTCGACAGCCTCAGGTGTGCCAGATTATCGTTCCTTAAAAGGTGTCTATCAAGGAATCCAGCAACCGGAATACTTATTGAGCCGGACTTGCTTAAAAACAGAGCCAGAAAAGTTTTATCAATTCGTTAAAACGCTCTATCATCCAGACGCACAACCTAATATCATTCACCAGAAAATGGCCCAATTAGAGCAAATGAAACGGGGAAAAATTGTTTCACAAAATATTGATGGGCTTCATCGAAAAGCAGGTAGCCAAGAAGTGGTGGACTTTCATGGTAATTTATATGAATGTTATTGCCAAACTTGTGGTGCAACGGTTCCTTGGCAAGACTATTTGCTTAGTGATCGGCACGCAGACTGTCATGGACAAATCCGTCCAGCTATTACTTTGTATGAAGAAGGACTATCCGAAGAGGCAATCGAAAAAGCCATTCAGGCCGTTGCTTCTGCCGACTTAATCGTGATTGTCGGCACGAGTTTTCAAGTGCATCCATTTTGCGATTTGATTCATTATAAACAACCAACGGCAGCTATTTTAGCCATTAATCAAACGCCGCTATTTTTACAACAACCTTATTATTTTTTAGAAGCGAAAGCCGAAACGATATTTGCAGAATTAACGATAAAGGAGTAACGGAATGGAAGAATTTAAATCAGAAAAAGAAAAAATGATCGCAGGTGCACTATATTTTGCCTCAGATCCTGAATTAGTGGCCGATCGCAAAAAAGCCCGTGAACAAATGGCGTTAATTAACCAACAACCAGACACATATATTCGTCGTCAATTAATAGAAGAAACGTTTGGAAAAGTGGGTGTCGGGACGTACATCGAACCGATGATTCAATTTGATTATGGCTACAACATTTCTGTGGGAAAAAATTTCTATGCCAATTTTAATAACGTTTTTTTAGATGTTTGTCCAATCGAAATTGGCGATAACTGTATGTTTGGACCCAATGTGCAACTTTATACAGCCGAGCATCCATTACAAGCGGCCAAGCGTAATAGCGGAATGGAATCAGGGAAACGAATTATCATTGGCAACAATGTTTGGATTGGCGGTGGAGCGATTGTCCTTCCTGGCGTAACATTAGGCGATAATGTAGTGGTGGCAGCAGGTGCTGTTGTGACCAAATCGTTCCCAGAAAACTGTGTGATCGCAGGTAATCCAGCACGGATAATTAAAGAATTGACTGAAGATGACGCCCCAACAACTTCTTTAGAACAACAACGAGCAAAGATTAACCAAATCGATAAGGAACTGGTCCGTTTATTAGAACAGCGGATGGACGTCGTCGCAGAGATTGCTGCAGTGAAAAAGAAAGCAGGTCATGCGGTTTTTGATTCTGAAAGAGAACAACAAGTATTAGAAACTATTCTGAATCATGTTGAAAATGCCGAGTATGAAGAAACATTATCTGAGACTTTCCAGGGAATTATGGACGCCTCTAAACGTTTCCAAGAAAAACATTTAGGAGAGTGAGGCGAAGGTCGTGGATGGAGAAATCAGAAGAAGAGAGATTGTTAAAAGATTAAGAGAGACCGAAAAGCCAGTTAGTGCCACTCGTTTTGCAAAAGCTTTTGATGTCAGCAGACAAATTATTGTAGGAGATGTCGCTCTATTACGGGCGACAGGGGTCGAAATTGTCGCAACAGCTCGAGGGTATATGTTGGAACAACCTTTAGAAGGAATTGAACGGAAAATTGCTTGTCAACATACGCCTGAACAAACGAGAGAAGAATTGTCAGTCATTGTTGCCAAAGGTGGAGAAGTGGTAGATGTGAGTATTGCACATCCGCTTTATGGGGAATTAATCGGCAGTTTGCGCATTCAATCAGAGAAAGATATTGATAAATTTATGGACAAGTATCAAAAAGAGCATGCTACATTACTATCAGTTTTAACAGGAGGCGTTCATCTGCATACTATTCGCTGTGCAGACGAAGAAACTTTCCAAGAAATCAAAGAGGCGCTTCGAAAAAAAAGTATTTTGTTTGAAGGATAACGAGAAAAAGAGAGGACATTGATGTTTGTTCAAGCCCTTTCTTTTTTTTCTTAGAAAATTACCAAAAAAAGATAGAAGAATTTGTGAATTTTCTTCTATTTTTTTAACTTTTTGCTAGAAATTTTTTATGAAACAGTATACTATTAAAAAAGGAGCCATTTAAACAATAACTATGTCAATTATATATGTTGGTACATAAAAATAAATGGAGAAAAATAAAAAAGGAGAATGAGTATGAAAAAACAATTTGCCCTGTTCTCTACCTTATTACTTTTAGGTTCATCAATGCCAGTAGGTGCATTTGCAGAAGGTAATAACTTGGTAGCTGAAAATAGTTCTGTTGCAGAAACAACCGCAGAAGCAACAACTGCTGAAGACACTGAAACGACAGCAACTAGTGAAACAACAGAAGCGACAGAAGAATCAACAACTGAAACAGAAAGTTCAACCGAATCAAGTGAATCTACAACCACGGAGTCCACGGAAACGTCAGGAACCGAAACGACAGATTCCACAACGGATTCAACATCCACAAGTACGACAGAATCGACTACTGACTCCACCTCAACGAGTACAACAGAGTCAACCACAGATTCTACGTCAACAAGTACAACTGAATCAAGTACCACGCCGACGACCACACCAAGTTCTTCTAAAGAACAGCCAAAACCTGGCACGAGTACTTCTGAATCAAAACAGCCGGCGAAACCAGTGACACCAACAGCGCCAGCTGAAAAGCCAGTAGAACAACCAGCAGCGTCAACACCGCAGCCCGAAATAGTCCCACCAGTTACAAATGAAACGGTTGGGTTAGTGGAAGACGATGAGACGTTTACGGTCAGCAAAACGAAGAAGACAGAAGAGTTTATTCAAGAAATCGGTGAATCTGCTCGGAAAGTGGCCAAGGACAAAAACTTATATGCTAGTGTGATGATTGCTCAAGCAATTTTAGAAAGTGGCAGCGGCAATAGTAAATTAAGCCAGAAACCAAACTACAATTTGTTTGGTATTAAAGGCGATTACAAAGGTCAATCTGTTTCTTTTATTACCTATGAAGACAATGGTTTTGGTAACCTATACACAGTAGAAGCAAAATTCCGTCAATATCCAACGTATAAAGAATCAATGGAAGATTATGCGAAATTATTGAAAAATGGTTTAGATTCCAATAAAGATTTCTATCATGGTGTCTGGAAAACGGAAGCCAAATCATACAAAGAAGCGACGCGTTTCCTAACAGGAAAATATGCAACGGACAAAGATTACCATAAGAAATTAAATGCGTTAATTAAAACATACGATTTAACTTATTATGATAAAGAAAAAGCAACCGTTGAACCAATGGAATCAAATTTCCCAGCCTATAATGGCAAAAACTATGACACCTTTAATAGTTATGCTTGGGGCAACTGTACACAATATGTCTACAACCGTATTACGCAATTAGGTAAACGTGTGGACTTAACAATGGGGAATGGTCAAGATTGGGGCGAAACAGGTCGTGCACGCGGGTACAAAGTAAGTCGTACACCAAAAGCAGGCGCAGCGGTTTCCTTCCCAGCTGGCGTTTTAGGCGCAGACAATACTTATGGTCATGTCGCATTTGTAGAAAAAGTCTTTAAAGATGGTAGCATCTTAATTTCTGAAATGAACGTGAAGGGATTAAACGTTGTTTCGACACGTACAATCTCAGCCGATGAAACACATTTAATGAACTATATCGTTCCAAAAGATAAATAAAAAAATCAGCTCTTTGTCAATAAGAACGAATGAGTTGGAAAAATCAAAGTTAGCACTGAAGAAGCAATTTTAATTCTTCAGTGCTAGCTTTTTTTGTGGCAAAAGGTTTCTCCAATAAAGTTTAATACATTCAGTTATTGCCAGGAGGTTTCAGGTCGGGATAAGTTAGCAACAGTCGCCGAGAACTATATTTTTTTTAGGTAGAATCATTTACTTTTAGGCGAAAGATGTCTTATAATTGTAAGCGGATACAAAAAATAAAAAAAGAGGTGGTTAAATGAGTAAAAAAGAAATAAATCAAGTAGTTGCCAGTAGCTATCAATTGTATATTAATGGAGGGTGGACAACAGGTAGTGGTAACAAAATGATTGCTAGTTACAATCCTAGTAATGGCGAAAAATTAGCAGAATTTGTTGATGCCACAAATGCAGATGTGGATCGAGCTGTAGAAGCAGCTCAAGAAGCGTTTCAGACATGGAAAGATGTTGATGTTGTAACAAGAAGCAATCTTTTGTTGAAAATTGCTGATTTGATTGAAGAAAATCAAGAACATTTGGCTATGGTAGAGACTTTAGATAATGGAAAACCGCTTCGGGAAACGCAATCGATTGATGTTCCTGCCAGTGCAGACCATTTTCGGTATTTTGCTAGTGTGATTCGTGGAGAAGAAGGGTCTGTCAAAGAATTTGATAAGGATACGTTATCCATTGTTGTGAAAGAACCCATCGGTGTTGTGGGTCAAATTATTCCGTGGAATTTCCCCTTATTAATGGGCGCTTGGAAATTAGCACCAGCGTTGGCAGCAGGTAATACGGTTGTGATTCATCCGTCCTCGAGCACATCATTAAGTCTGTTGGAATTGTTTAAAATTTTTGATCAAGTCTTGCCGAAAGGAGTAGTGAATTTAATCACCGGTCGTGGTTCTGATTCAGGAAATTATATGTTGGCACATCCAGGGTTTGATAAGCTAGCTTTTACAGGTTCAACAGAGGTGGGGTACACTGTCGCTAAAGCGGCGGCCGACCGCCTAATTCCAGCCACTTTAGAACTTGGCGGAAAATCAGCCAACATTATTTTTGAAGATGCCAATTGGGAACGAGCATTAGAAGGTGTGCAGTTAGGAATTTTATTCAACCAAGGGCAAGTTTGTTGTGCTGGGTCTCGTGTGTTCGTTCAGTCAGGTATTTATGATCAATTTGTAGAAGCTTTAAAGGAAAAATTTGAACAAGTGAACGTTGGTTTCCCGTGGGAAAAAGATGTTGAAATGGGCGCTCAGATCAATGAGCATCAATTGGAAGAAATTTTAAAATATGTCGAAATTGGTGTGAAGGAAGGAGCTACACTGATTACTGGTGGGCAACGTTTAACAGAAAATGGGCTAGACAAGGGGGCATTTTTAGCACCTACGTTATTAGCGAATGGCACGAATACAATGTGCGTGGCCCAAGAAGAAATCTTTGGTCCTGTTGCAACAGTGATTAAATTTGAAACGGAAGAAGAAGTCATTCGTTTAGCTAATGATTCTGAATATGGTCTAGGTGGTGCCGTCTTTTCTCAAGATATCAATGTGGCATTACGGGTTGCTCGTGGTGTACGGACAGGTCGGATGTGGGTCAACACATACAATCAATTGCCTGCGGGCGCGCCATTTGGCGGTTATAAAAAATCAGGAATTGGTCGAGAAACGCATAAATCAATGCTAGATGCTTATACGCAAATGAAAAATATTTACATTGTGACAAAAGAAGAAGCAGATGGGCTGTATTAAGTAGTGTAGTGAATTTTAGATAACAAACTTATTTTTGGTTATTGTTATTTTTCGAGCTAAACAAAACAATAATTTTTTTAAAAAGTTGAGTGATGAGTAAAGTAAAACAGATTAAAAGTAAAGCCTGGTGCAAAAATCACTTTGGATTTTTGTACCAGGCTTTAAAGCGGAGTAACAATAGTGGTCACTCTTGGTTATTTTCAATTTTCGACTATTATAGAAGGAGTTATTTTGCTTCTTCTGCTTCAAATTTAGCAAAAGCTGTTTCAATAACTTCTTTTAATGCAGAAGCAGAAGCTTCCATTTTTTCTTGTTCAGCATCTGTTAATGGAATTTCAATGACTTGTTTAACTCCTTGGCGGTTGATGATCGCTGGTGCACCGATATAAATATCGTTTTGACCATATTCACCTTCTAAATAAACAGATAGTGGTAACACAGAGTTTTCATCGTTTAGGATAGCTTTAGTGATACGCGCTAGTGCAACCGCGATTCCATAGAAAGTAGCTCCTTTTTTCTCGATGATTGTGTAAGCAGCGTCGCGTACGTTGAAGAATAAATTAACCATTGCTTCTTCATCGACGTCAGGATTATTTTTCACCCATTCGTAAATTTGTAAGCCAGCGACATTCGCATGTGACCAAACTGGGAATTCTGTATCTCCGTGTTCCCCTAAGATGTAGGCATGGACATTTCGTGCATCAACGTCAACTAATTCGGCAATTGCTTGACGGAAACGAGCAGAATCTAGTGAAGTTCCTGAACCGATTACTCGTTCTTTCGGGAAGCCAGAGAATTTCCAAGTTGAATAAGTCAAAATATCGACTGGGTTTGCGGCAACTAAGAAGATACCATTGAAACCAGAATCAACAATTGTTGTAACGATTTCTTTATTAATTTTCAAGTTTTTATGAACTAAGTCTAAACGAGTTTCGCCTGGTTTTTGAGGCGCACCAGCTGTTAAGACAACTAAGTCTGCATCATGGCAATCGTCATAAGTAGCAGCATAGATTTTTTTAGGAGAAGTAAATGCTAATGCGTGAGATAAGTCCAACGCGTCTCCTTCAGTTTTTGGTACATTAATATCAATAATCCCAACTTCTTGAGCAATATTCTGAGTTACTAAAGCAAAGGCATAGCTAGAACCTACGGCACCGTCCCCGACTAAAATTACTTTTTGGTGATCTTTATTCCCTGCGGCTGCAGTCATGTGTACCATTCCTTCCTCTACATTCTTTTTCGTGAGCAACGAGTTTTTATTTCCTGTTGCTAAAGTGATAGTAACATGGTTTGTAAAAAATGTCACGAACTTTGATTGTAAAAATGATACAGTTTTCAGACCTGTTTCAAAATGGTAGCTCTTACATGTGCGTAATTTCACTATCTTGCGCATATTTAAATTTCTAAAAAATTTTTTTACATCTTTCTTAATCTTCAAAGACTGCGAGTTTTTTTATTTCTATGGTATAATGAATAAAACTGGGTAGCGCATACGCTTCCCAGCCATTTTGTGTTGGCAAGCTTATAATCCAAGGAGAATGAAAGATGAAAGTAATCGTAGGACTGGGAAATCCCGGTAGTAAATACAAAGAAACAAAACACAACATTGGCTTTATTACGCTAGATGAAATTGCGTATCGGCAAAATGTTTCGTTTAATAATAGTAATTTTGAAGCAGATATTGCAGAGTTTTTTATAGGGACTGAGAAAGTATTGTTAGTGAAACCATTAACATTTATGAATGAATCAGGTCGCTCTGTTGGTCCGTTGTTGACCTACTTTGGGGTAGATGAGGAAGACTTGATTGTTATTTATGATGACTTAGACTTAGAGGTCGGTAAAATTCGTTTACGGCAAAAAGGTAGTGCTGGCGGCCACAATGGGATAAAAAGTCTGATTGCCCATTTAGGCACAAATGTCTTTCCTAGAATTAAAATTGGCATTGGTCGGCCCTCAAAAAATGATACAGTTATCCACCATGTACTAAGTACTTTTCCCAAAGAAACACACGAAGAGATGTTACTTGCTGTAAAAAAAGCAGCCGATGCCGCTTTATATGCATGCGAAGGACATACGTTTGTTGAAACAATGAATCAATTTAATGGAAAATAGCAGAAAGGAGGGCCCTTGTTTGAATATTATCGAACGAATTAGCCAAACAGAAATTGCTAAATCATGGCGCAGTCAACTAATGACAACAGGAACGCGCCAACTAATTACTGGGTTATCAGGCTCTGCTAAAACATTACTGATGGCAGGCGCTTTACAAAAGACGCATCAAAAAATTGTTATTGCGGTCCCAAACCTATACTATGCCAATCAATTAGTAGATGATTTTTTAAATATTTTACCTTCAGAACAAGTTCATCTATTTCCAGTAGATGAAGTGTTATCCGCCGAAATGGCCTTTTCTTCACCAGAAGCGCGCGCAGATCGAGTGAGTGCGTTAAATTTCCTGATGACAGCGAATGCAGGAATCGTGGTCGTACCAGTAGCTGGACTACGAAAATATTTGCCAACGAAAGAAACGTGGCAAAATGCGCAACTTCATTGGGAAATCGGGACGGAAGTAGAACCTGAAATCCTCGCGCAACGCTTAGTGTTAATGGGCTATGAACGCCAATCGATGGTCGGAAAGCCCGGCGAATTTAGTATTCGCGGAAGCATTGTTGATGTCTATCCGCTAAATGCCGAATACCCTGTTCGGGTGGAACTGTTTGATGTTGAAATTGACTCAATCCGTTATTTTGAAGCAGATACCCAACGTTCATTAGAAAATCTTGAAGAAGTAACGATTTCACCAATGACTGATTTAGTATTCTCAAAGGCAGATATGAATCATGGCATGACGAGGTTACAAGATGCTCTAGAAAAACGTTTAGCGACAGCTAAAGATCAAACGGAGACCGATTTTTTAGAAGAATATTTTGGTCAGTTGCTGTCTTCTTGGGAACAAGGGATTCCTACAGAAAATGCTCACTATTATACAGATTTTCTGTACCAACAAAAAACTACGCTGTTAGATTATTTACCAGAAAATAGTTTGCTTTTTGTGGATGATTATTCTCGTATGATGGAAACGGAGCGAGAAATCGCTAGAGAGGAAGCGGAATGGCAAACCCTGAAAATTGAAGAAATGCGCGTGTTTTCTGAACAAACTTTTGGTGTAGACTTTCATGATCAATTGCGAAAAACTGCACGAAATACGACCTTCTTTTCACTTTTTCAAAAAGGGATGGGGAATCTTCGTTTCCAAAAAGTCCATAATTTCCAATATCGTTCAATGCAACAATTCTTCGGTCAAATGCCGTTGCTAAAAGCGGAAGTGGACCGTTGGCAAAAGCAAAACCAAACGGTCGTTGTTTTTGTTCCTACGAAAGAACGGATTCAAAAAGTCGAAGAGCTATTTCAGGACTTTGACATACCTAGCGTAGTAAGCAATTGGGATCAGTTGTTAGATGGGCATGTCCAAATTGTCCAAGGGGCATTACAAACAGGGTTTGAATTACCTAAAAACAAGCTCGTGGCGATTACGGAAAAAGAAATTTTTCATACAACGACCAAAAAACGGGCACGTCGTCAAACAATTTCTAATGCGGAACGTTTGAAAAGTTATAGCGACTTAAAAACGGGCGATTATGTCGTTCATGCGAATCACGGGATTGGTAAATATATTGGTATGGAAACCTTAGAAGTTGATGGGGTCCATCAAGATTACATGACTATCTTGTACCAAAATGATGACAAGTTATTTATTCCAGTAACACAATTGAACTTGATTCAAAAGTTCGTTGCTTCCGAGTCTAAAACGCCGAAAATTAACAAGCTAGGCGGCAGTGAATGGACGAAAACTAAACGAAAAGTTGCTTCAAAAATTGAAGATATCGCGGATGATTTAATCTTACTTTATGCGACAAGAGAATCGGAAAAAGGCTATGCTTTTCCGCCAGATGATGCGTATCAAAAAGAATTTGAAGAGGCTTTTCCGTATTCTGAAACAGATGATCAATTACGTAGTGCTGCCGAAATTAAACACGACATGGAAAAATCTCGACCAATGGATCGTTTGTTAGTTGGCGATGTAGGGTTTGGTAAAACAGAAGTGGCTTTACGAGCGGCTTTCAAAGCTGTTAGCAACAATAAACAGGTTGCCTTTTTAGTGCCAACAACTATTTTAGCGCAACAACATTACGAAACGATTCAAGAGCGGTTTGAGGGCTTTCCTGTAGAAATTGGTTTATTAAGTCGTTTCCGCACGAAAAAACAGCAAAATGAAACAATTGAAAAAATTAAACATGGCCAAGTAGATATTGTGATTGGTACCCATCGTTTATTGTCGCAAGATATTAATTTTAGTGATTTAGGCTTGTTGATTATTGATGAGGAACAACGGTTTGGAGTGAAACATAAAGAACGACTAAAACAATTGCGTTCACAAGTGGATGTCTTGACGTTAACAGCAACGCCAATCCCAAGGACCCTTCATATGTCGATGTTAGGTGTCCGTGATTTATCTGTCATCGAAACCCCACCAGAGAATCGTTATCCGATCCAAACGTATGTCATGGAAAATAATCCTGGGGCGATTCGGGAAGCGATTGAGCGAGAAATGGCTCGAGATGGTCAAGTCTTTTATTTATACAATCGAGTAGATACGATTGAACGAAAAGTTGAAGAGTTACAAGCGCTAGTTCCAGATGCAAGAATTGCGTATGCACATGGTCAAATGACAGAAGTACAACTGGAGAATACTTTGTTTGATTTTATTGAAGGACAATATGATATATTAGTCACTACAACAATTATTGAAACAGGAGTAGATATTCCTAATGCTAATACCTTGTTTGTAGAAAATGCGGACTATATGGGCTTATCTACGTTGTATCAATTACGTGGTCGTGTGGGGCGTAGCAATCGAGTGGCCTATGCTTATTTTATGTACGAACAGCAAAAAATCCTAAACGAAGTTAGTGAGAAACGTTTAGAAGCAATTAAAGACTTTACGGAATTAGGTTCTGGGTTCAAAATTGCGATGCGTGACCTTTCCATTCGAGGGGCCGGAAACCTTCTTGGTGCCCAACAACATGGCTTCATTGATTCGGTTGGGTTTGATATGTACTCACAGATGTTATCTGAGGCAGTTGCTCGTAAACAAGGAAAAAATATCCAAGACCAAAAAACGTCTGTTGAAATTGATTTGGGCATTGATGCTTATATTCCAGGAACGTACATTACAGACGAACGACAAAAAATTGAAATTTATAAACGGATTCGTCAATTAGAAAATATGGATATGTACGAAGAATTAGAAGCGGACTTGTTAGACCGCTTTGGAGAGTATCCTGACGAAGTGGCGCATTTATTAACCACTGGCCGTATCAAAATGGATGGCGACCGTGCCTTGTTAGAAAGTATTCGTAAACGCGACCAAAAAGTCAAGTTTGTGTTAAGTAAAATTGGCACAAAAACATACTCTGTGGAGCAGTTGTTTGAAGCGTTATCGGCAACCAGCTTAAAAGCGGATCTAGCAGTTGAGAAAGAACAAATGACTATTTCCTTGAAGTTGCCGAAAGATTGTAAAGAAGCTGTTTGGATTCAAGAAATTGCTGCTTTTACAACCGCATTGCGACAAGAAAAATACAAACATTCGCAAGAAACGGATTCCCTTTAAAAGGAGGCCTAGAAGATGGCACAAAAAGAAATGCAACGAATGATGCAAGGTGCCGTTGTGTTAACCATTGCTTCCTTCATTGCAAAAGTGTTGAGTGCGTTTTATCGCGTTCCTTTTCAGAACTTTGTAGGGGATGAAGGATTTTACGTGTATCAGCAAGTTTATCCAATCTATGGGATTGCGATGACATTAGCATTGTCAGGCTTACCGCAATTTATTTCCAAAATTGTTGCTGAACAACCAGATATTCGGAGTCAAAAACAAGTGTTGCGCCAACTATATCCCTATGTGTTATGGTTAGCGATTGCTTGTTGGGCCTTCTTTTTCTTTGGTAGTCAAGAAATTGCTATTAGTATGGGGGATGCTGCACTCCAACCATTAATGGAAGTTGTTTCCTTTACCTTTTTACTCGTTCCAATTCTTTCTTTCTATCGTGGGAATTTTCAAGGTCATTTGTTGATGGTGCCTAGTGGTATTTCACAGGTGATGGAACAGTTTGTGCGTGTCGGGGTTATTCTAGTAGCTGCGTTGTCCTATCATTACTTTGGTGGCTCCATTTACCAAACGGGGACGGTGGCCATGAGTGGTGCGTTGGCTGGCGGTGTCTTAGCGGTACTTGTCTTATGGTACTACAATCGAAAAATTCTTAGTGGAAGTACGGAATACTTGCATCAATGGAAGATTATGCCTCAAACCACAGGACTATTTAAACGTTTAATGATTGAGGGTGGTTTGGTCTCTTTATATAGTGCTTTTCTGATTCTATTTCAATTAATTGATTCCTTTAAAGTAAAAAATGCTCTCATGCTTTTCGGGCTCTCTGATTTAGCTGCGAAAGTGGACAAAGGGGTCTATGATAGAGGACAACCACTAGTTCAATTAGGATTGGTAATTGCTTTAGCTTTAAGCTCGACCTTTTTACCAGGTTTGACAAAATATTTTATGAAAAAAGACCGTCAACAATTTTTACAAGTTGCAAAAATCTTTTTGCGTCTTACCACAACCTTGGCATCGGCAGCTTCGATTGGTCTAATGATGTTATTGCCGTACATGAACTTTACACTTTTTAAAGATTATAAAGGCAACGATGTTTTAGGGGTGTATGTTTTATCCATCGCTTTTATGGCCATTATTCAGGCCTACCAAAGTATTGAACAAAGTCGCAATCGTTTTAAAGGTCCTTTAGTGGCAGCTGGTGTGGGCTTATTAGTGAAATTACTGACAACGGGCTTTTTCACCATTCGTTGGGGAACATTAGGTGCTAGTTGGTCTACTATTCTTGGGTTACTAGCGACGTTATTCGTTTTAGTCCGACAATCGGATGCAGCGATTAATTGTTTTGTTCGAGAACGAAGCTTTTTGAAAAAATTGTTGCTTAGTTTAGCAATCATGATGCTGTCATTACTGGTCTATCAAGGAATTATCTCCATCTTGTTCCAAGGTGTGCATCACCGAAGTCAAGCGTTTTTCGTTACAGTTTTAGGTGTTGCAGTGGGTGGTACAGTTTTTATTAGCACCATCATTAAGTTAGAATTATTTACGATACGTGAATGGTTAAGTTTACCGTATGGCGCAAAAATTTTACGGATGAGACAAAAAAAATAAAAGAGGTGAATGTGATGCGGTTAGATAAATTTTTAAAAGTTTCTCGCATTATTAAAAGAAGAACAGTTGCCAAAGAAGTCGCTGATAAAGGTCGGATTCAAATCAACGGAGTCTTAGCCAAATCTTCTAGTACTGTGAAGATTGGTGACCTTGTCAAAATTCAATTTGGGAACAGAATTTTAGAAGTAGAAGTCCTGCAACTAAATGACTCTACGAAAAAAGAAGATGCCACAAAAATGTATGAAATAAAATCAGAAACACGTGTCTCTGAAGAATAAGCAGGTGAGGATGGAGCGCTTGGCAAGTTCATTGAAAAGATGAATATTCCAAGCGCTTCATCCTTTCAGCGTTTTAATGAAACGGACGCGCCGCTTTTGAAAAAAATTAATAAATCAACCGCTGTTATTTCAAAAGCAAAGAATATTTTAGAAAAAAGCTTGATTTTCTTTAACTTCTCTGAAATTAACATTAGACAAGGTTCTTAGATGTTGGTATAATAAAACGGACAATCCAAAGCGAGTGGAGCGAGACGATGGGAAAGAATGAAAAAAACTCGAAGAAAGTTGCGGCATTGGAAAATGACTACACGAAAGAACAGTATGTCGAATTCCAAAAACAACAGAAACAATTGATTTTTAGACGCAGACGCTTGGCAGCGATTTTTCTCGTGGCCTTCATTATTTTTGCCTTTTCTGGCATCCAATTGATGAAAGATTATCATCGCTTAGGTGCTTTCAAACAAGAACGAGCAGATGCAATTGCTGAATCCGTAGCAGTTGATAAGAAGGTCAAGGATCTAAAAAAAGACGTTGCTTTGTTAAAAGATGATGATTATGTGGCAAAATTAGCACGTAGCCGTTTCCTTCTCTCAAAAGAAGGCGAACAGATTTATCCCACACCAGAACAAATGAAAAAAACACAGACTTCTGGAGCGGAAGAAAGCAAGAGCAGTTCAGAAAAAAATAGTCAATCACAGTCTTCAACTGAAACAACTAAGTCTTCAGCTGAATAAACTGCAATTATAATTAGGGAAAAAATAGGAGGAACAATTTTTTTATGTCAATCGAAGTAGGAGCTAAATTGCCAGGAAAAGTGTCAGGGATTACTAACTTTGGTGCATTTATTGATTTAGGAGAAGGAAAAACTGGGTTAGTACACATCAGTGAAGTGTCTAATGGATTCGTTAAAGATATTCATGATGTATTAACAGTAGGTGACGAAGTAACAGTGAAAGTAACCTCAGTTGGTGACGACGGCAAAATTGGCTTATCGATCCGTAAAGCACAAGAGCCAGCAGAAGGGCAACAACCAAAACGTGAATTTCAACGTCGTGAAAACAATTATGAGAATCGTGACCGTAATCCACGCGCAGGGGGCAAAAAGCCTTTCAATAAACCACAAGCAAATAACAATAACAATAAACAAGATTTTGACTCATTGATGAGCTCTTTCTTGAAAGATAGTGATGACCGTTTATCTTCATTAAAACGTAATACTGAAGGCAAACGTGGCGGACGTGGCGGACGTCGCGGCTAAGCACAAACAAATAGGGGGACTGGGGATAACGAATGGGTTATTTCTCGGTTCCTCTTTTATTCTAAGGAAGAAAGAAGGGCGAACAATGTTTTGGCAGTTTTATAAACGAGGAAAAGAACAAGGATTTTGGCAACCGCATCAAACAATCGTGGTCGCCGTTTCTGGTGGTGTAGACTCCATGGCCCTTTTGACGTTAATGGAACAGGTGGCAGAAAAAGAACAGTTACAATTGGTTGTTGCACATGTCAATCATCAATTGCGAGAAGCGTCGGCACAGGAAGCGCAATATCTCGCTACCTATTGTCAGCAGCGAGAGCTAACGTATTATGAAACACGTTGGGAAGACCCTGAAAAGCAACGGAATTTAGAAGCAAAAGCGCGCACATTTCGTTATGAATTTTTTAAAGAAGTCATGGAAATTGAAGGTGCGGCGGTCTTAATGACGGCACATCATCTAGACGATCAAGCGGAAACGATTTTAATGAAGCTGATTCGAGGAACTAATTTTTCCCATTCCGCAGGCATTAAAGAGAGACGTCCTTTTGCGACAGGGGAATTGATTCGCCCGTTACTTATTTATCCAAAAGAAGAATTGTATCAATTTGCACAGCGCCAAGCATTCGTTTATTTTGAGGACGAAACAAACCAAACCAATGAATATTTAAGAAATCGGCTTCGTAATCAGGTTTTGCCGCTATTAAAGCAGGAAAATCCGCAATTCTTAGATCAGATTGCTTCTTTTAGTAATGAACAACGTTTTGCTCAAGAATTTATTCAAGAACAAATTGAGCCTCAATTATCTGAAGCCGTAGAACCGACCAAACAAGGCTGGCGCATTCCTTTGAAGAGATTATTAAAAGAAACGCCTGCGTACCAGCACTTCTTTTTAACCGCGTTTTTCCAAAAAACATTAGTGCCATTAGGGGTTTCGTTAAACCAACGCCAGATGACACAAGTTTTAAAAGTTTTGAATGATGAACGCCAACCGCAAGGCTCGGTTATGTTAGAACAGCAATGGCAACTAGCTAAAAGTTACGATTGGCTGTACTTAGAACAAAAACAGGTTGCACTGCGAGAAGAAGTTACACATTTATTAGTACCTGGCGCGGGGATTTATTTATCGGAAACCGAGTGGCTAGGATTAATTGCGACAGACAAACCGTTTCCTCTTCCTGAAGAGATTAATCAGTGGACGGGTCAGTTGTTAGCGATCCCGTTGACCACAGCCACACCTTTGACCGTTCGTCATCGCCAAAGTGGTGATCGGATTACATTAAAACCAGGGTTTACGAAAAAATTAAGCAGAGTTTTTATTGATCAAAAAGTGCCAAATGAAGCGAGAGAGAGTGCTTGGGTCATTACGGATGAGCAAGAGGAAATCATTTGGGTACCAAAATTTGCAAATTCCTATTTGAGTATTCCTTTAGAAACTGATAAAATACACTACAGACTCCTTTTTAAGACAAAGGAGTAATGCTGAAAGGAGCGCACTATGATAGAAAAAGATATTGAGAAAGTCCTAATCTCCAAAGAAGAAATTCTTGCGAAGTCTGCAGAGCTTGGCAAGCAACTGACAGAAGAATATCAAGGGAAAAATCCTTTAGTGGTCGGTATTTTAAAAGGTGCAGTACCATTTATGGCTGATTTGACTCGTGAAATCAATACTTATTTAGAATTGGACTTTATGGATGTATCTAGCTACGGCAACGCGACAGTTTCTTCAGGCGAAGTAAAAATTGTCAAAGACTTGGACACAAATGTCGAAGGTAGACATATTTTAATCGTAGAAGATATCATCGATAGTGGTCGTACATTAGCGTATTTAGTAGATTTGTTTAGATACCGTAAAGCTGCATCTGTGAAAATTGTTACCTTATTAGATAAACCAGAAGGCCGTGTAGTAGACATTAAAGCTGACTACGTAGGGTTTGATGTGCCCAATGAGTTTGTGGTCGGTTACGGATTAGACTATGCAGAAACGTACCGCAACTTGCCTTATATTGGCGTTTTAAAACCTGAAGTTTACGAATCAAATTAATATCTATCAAGGAATTAATTGTGTTACAATGTAAAGGTCAGGATTGATAAAAGAATAACATGAATTGTAATGATGAGCATAAGGAGGACAGGCATGAACAAAAAGAATAATGGCATGAAAAATGGTTTATACTACGTCTTAGTAGTACTTGCCATGGTCATGGTTGTCTATTTCATTTTTGGAAATAACAACCAACAATCGCCAGACATCGATTACTCAACCTTCCAACAACAATTGGAAGACGGAAAAGTCAAAGACATGACCATTCAACCAACCAATGGGGTTTACCGGATTGAAGGTCAGTATAAAGAAAAACAAGAAGTGAAAGACACAGGTGGTCTGTCATTGTGGGGCTCAACGCAAGCGTCGTCAAAAGGCTTCACAACAACCGTTTTACCTAGTGATACAACCTTAGCTGGCATTCAAGATGCGGCACAAAATAACAAGGTGAAGCTAGTTGTCAAAGAACAATCAACAAGTGGAGCTTGGTTGTCACTGTTGTTTAGTTTCTTACCATTAGTGATTATTTTCTTCTTCTTCTACATGATGATGAGCCAACAAGGCGGTGGCGGTGGCGGCGGTGGCCGTGTGATGAACTTCGGTAAATCAAAAGCCAAAGAAGCCGATAAAAAAGCTAACCGTGTCCGCTTCTCAGATGTAGCTGGTGCGGAAGAAGAAAAACAAGAATTAGTTGAAGTAGTGGAGTTCTTAAAAGATCCACGTCGTTTCGCTGAATTAGGCGCACGGATTCCTGCGGGCGTACTATTAGAAGGACCTCCAGGGACTGGTAAAACGTTACTTGCTAAAGCCGTAGCAGGTGAAGCAGGTGTGCCATTTTACTCAATCTCAGGTTCAGATTTCGTTGAAATGTTTGTCGGGGTCGGTGCTAGCCGTGTCCGGGATTTATTTGAAACAGCGAAGAAAAACGCACCTGCGATTATCTTTATCGATGAAATCGATGCAGTTGGTCGTCAACGTGGTGCTGGTATGGGTGGCGGACACGACGAACGTGAACAAACCCTTAACCAATTATTAGTTGAGATGGATGGTTTTGATGGCAATGAAGGAGTTATCGTAATTGCTGCAACGAACCGTTCAGACGTGTTAGACCCAGCGTTGTTACGTCCAGGTCGTTTTGACCGCCAAATCTTGGTAGGACGTCCAGATGTCAAAGGTCGTGAAGCGATTTTACGTGTTCATGCGAAAAACAAACCGTTAGCTGATGACGTTGATTTGAAAGTTGTTGCACAACAAACACCAGGTTTTGCTGGTGCTGATTTAGAAAATGTCTTAAACGAAGCAGCCTTAGTTGCCGCTCGTCGTAACAAGAAAAAAATTGATGCTTCTGATGTGGATGAAGCCGAAGACCGCGTAATTGCTGGTCCAGCTAAAAAAGATCGCGTGATTAATAAAAAAGAACGCGAAATGGTGGCTTACCATGAAGCGGGACACACAATCGTTGGTTTAGTCTTAAGCCGTGCCCGTGTTGTCCATAAAGTAACAATTATCCCTCGTGGTCGCGCAGGCGGTTATATGATTGCTTTACCAAAAGAAGATCAATTCTTAATGACTAAAGAAGATATGTTTGAACAAATCGTTGGCTTACTTGGTGGACGTACAGCAGAAGAAATTATCTTTGGCGTTCAATCAACAGGGGCTTCAAATGACTTTGAACAAGCAACAGGGATTGCCCGTAGCATGGTAACTGAATATGGAATGAGTGACAAATTAGGACCTGTTCAATATGAAGGAAACCATCAAGTCTTTGTCGGTCGTGATTATGGTCAAACAAAAGCTTACTCAGAACAAGTGGCGTTTGAAATCGATCAGGAAGTTCGTCGTATCTTAATGGATGCTCATACGAAAGCGCATGAAATTATCGAAGCGCACCGTGAACAACATAAACTAATCGCTGAAAAACTATTAGAATATGAAACATTAGATGCAAAAGCAATCAAATCATTATTTGAAACAGGTAAAATGCCTGAAGGTGCTGACAGCGACTACCCTAGTGAAAAAGAAGCGCAAACATTCGAAGAAGCAAAACGTGCTTTAGAAGAAAAAGAAGCGCAAAAACAAGTTGAAGAAAAACAAGACTTTGAAGAAGCGAAAAAAGAATTACATGATGAAGCAGAAGAAGTCAAAGTAGAAAGCGAACAAACAGAAAAAGAAGTCCAATCTGAAGAGAAAAAAGATTCAGATTCCAATTCTGAATATGATCGCAATAACTACGAAGATCGTTATAAATAACCAATTAGTAGAAGGTGCAGTATTTGTCGAGTTGACGAATACTGCACCTTCTATAATATTAAGATATTCTATAGAAGGAAGATTATTTGGTTGAAAAAACACCTGATTCCTAGTATTATCTGACTAATGGACAAAAAAGCACCAAGAGAAGAGGAAAAAGAATGGAAGATTATTTAGTAAAAGCCCTTTGTTATAAAGGTTCAATTCGAGCATATGCCATCAGTGCCACTGAAACTGTTAGCGAAGCGCAAAGAAGACATGATACATGGAGTTCTTCTACCGCAGCGTTAGGGCGCACATTGATTGGAGCCCTTTTACTAGGAGCGACTTTAAAAGGTGACGATAAATTAACTGTAAAAGTACAAGGGAATGGCCCAGCTGGCGCTATTATTGTCGATAGTAATGGCCGTGGAGAAACAAAAGGCTACATTAAAAATCCACATGTCAGCTTAAAGTTGAATGCAACAGGTAAAATTGATGTACGTGGCGCTGTCGGTAACGAAGGAATTTTCACAGTCATTAAAGATTTAGGATTAAAAGAAACCTTTTCTGGACAAACACCTATTGTTTCTGGTGAAATCGGTGAAGACTTTACATATTTTATGGCGGTCTCTGAACAAGTTCCCTCAGCTATCGGTTTAGGTGTATTGGTGGACACGGATGAATCGGTGAAAGCAGCCGGTGGTTTTATGATTCAAGTAATGCCAGGTGCCGATGAAAGTACCATTGATTTTATTGAACAGCGTCTAGCGGAAGTGCCACCAATTTCACAATTACTAGAAAATGGAGAAACACCTGAACAAGTCTTGTATCGCTTATTGGGAGAAGACGAAGTAGAAATTTTAGAAAAAATGCCTGTACAATTTAAATGTGACTGTTCTAAAGAAAAATTTGCGACCGCTTTGATTGCTGTTGGGATCGATGAATTAAATGCGATGATTGATGAAGATCATGGAGCAGAAGCAGTTTGTCAATTCTGTAACAATAAATATCACTATAGTGAAGAAGAATTAATTGAACTTCGCGATGAAGCGATTCGCAATACGAAACAAAAGTAGGAGGAAAGACTATGTGGAAAATTGGAGACGTTGAAATCCCCAACCGTGTTGTCGTAGCTCCGATGGCGGGTATTAGTAACGCCGCTTTTCGTGTGACTGTAAAAGAATTTGGCGCAGGATTAGTCGTTTGTGAAATGATTAGTGACAAAGGAATTAAATTAAGGAACAAAAAAACCTTAGAAATGCTATATATTGATGAGCGAGAATATCCTTTAAGTGTACAAATTTTTGGTGGAGATAAAGAAACATTAGTGGAAGCTGCTAAGTTTGTTGAAGAAAATACGCAAGCGGCGATTATTGATATTAACATGGGTTGCCCTGTCAATAAAATAATTAAAGCTGAAGCTGGTGCGAAATGGTTGCTGGATCCGAATAAAGTGCATGAGATGGTTCACGCAGTCTCTTCGGCAGTTTCTTTGCCTGTCACTGTAAAAATGCGAACAGGCTGGGATGAAGATCATCTATATGCTGTAGACAACGCTTTGGCTGCCGAACAAGCAGGCGCTTCGGCAATTGCTATGCATGGTCGGACACGTGTCCAAATGTACGAAGGGACAGCCAATTGGGACGTTTTAAAGGAAGTGAAAAAGCATTTAACCATTCCTTTTATGGGAAATGGCGATGTCAAAACGCCTGAAGATGCTAAACGCATGTTAGAATATGTTGGAGCGGATGGTGTGATGATTGGTCGAGCTGCTTTGGGCAATCCTTGGATGATTCAACGGACGAAAGAATACTTGGAAACGGGCGAATTGATGCCTGAGCCTTCACCAGCTGAAAAAATTAATATTGCAAAAGTTCATTTACAACGATTAGTGGATTTAAAAGGTGAAAAAATTGCGGTCCGTGAGTTTCGCCAACATGCTTCTTACTATCTAAAAGGAATCTCGCGAGCGGCCAAAGTCAAAGTTGCGATTAACCAAGTTGAAACACAACAAGCAGTTGTCGATTTACTTGATGCCTTTGTAGAGAAGATTTCCAAAGTTGCTGTAACTACTATAGAAGAATAAAAAATTCAAGCCGAAAGTAAAATTCGGCTTGCTTTTTTTCGAATTACTGTGGCATTATTAGGATAGGTTAAAATCAAGAATGGAGGAACAACAGTGGCAGAAGAACAACAAGCGCATTTAGAGGATTTAAATGATCAAATGCTCGTGCGCCGCGAAAAAATGGAAGCTTTACGTGAAGAAGGGATTGATCCTTTCGGTAAACGTTTCGATCGCACTCATAATTCAGCAGAACTTCATGAACAATATGATAATCATACAAAAGAAGAACTTAGTGAAATGAATACAGAAGTCAGCGTTGCTGGACGTATGATGACAAAACGTGGTAAAGGAAAAGCTGGTTTCGCCCATTTGCAAGACCGTGAAGGCCAAATTCAAATTTATGTTCGGAAGGACCAAGTTGGAGACGAAGCCTATGAACTATTTAAACATGCTGACTTAGGCGACTTCTTTGGTGTGACAGGTCAAGTAATGAAAACCAATACGGGGGAAGTTACTGTTAAAGCTCAAACAATTACGTTATTAACTAAAGCTTTGCGTCCGTTGCCAGATAAATACCATGGATTAACGAATGTGGAACAACGCTATCGTCAACGCTATTTGGATTTAATCAGTAACAAAGAAAGCTTTGATCGTTTCATGAAACGCAGTCAAATTATTAGCGAAATCCGTCGTTATCTAGATGGCAATGGCTATGTCGAAGTAGAAACGCCTGTCTTGCATAACGAAGCAGGAGGAGCTGCTGCTCGTCCATTTATCACACACCATAATGCATTAGATATGGACTTATACTTACGCATTGCCCTAGAGTTACATTTAAAACGTTTAATTGTCGGTGGCATGGAAAAAGTATATGAAATTGGTCGTGTCTTCCGTAATGAAGGAATCGATACCACTCATAACCCAGAATTTACAATGCTAGAAGCTTATACCGCTTATACTGATTATCAAGATGTGATGGATTTAACAGAGGGAATTATTCGTAATGCTGCGGAAAAAGTCTTAGGAACTACTGATATCACGTACGATGGTCAAGCGGTTGACTTAGGAAGTCCTTTCAAACGTCTACACATGGTAGATGCGGTCAAAGAACAAACGGGCGTAGATTTTTGGCAAGAGATGACGATAGAAGAAGCCCGTGCGTTGGCTAAAGAACATAATGTTGAAATTACAGATGCCATGACAGTCGGTCATATCATTAATGAATTTTTCGAAACATTTGTAGAAGATACGTTGCAACAACCAACATTTATTTATGGTCACCCAGTAGCTGTTTCACCATTAGCGAAGAAAAATCCAGAAGATGGTCGTTTCACTGACCGCTTTGAACTGTTTATTATCGGAAAAGAGTTTGCTAATGCATTTACAGAATTAAATGATCCAATTGACCAACGTGAACGTTTTGAAGAACAAGAAAAAGAACGGGAACAAGGAAATGATGAAGCACACGGAGTAGATGAAGATTTCATCGAAGCCTTAGAATATGGCTTACCACCAACCGGAGGATTAGGTATTGGGATTGATCGACTAGTTATGTTATTAACTGATGCACAATCAATTCGTGATGTCTTGCTATTCCCAACAATGAGATAAAAAAAGATGCCTTAAGGGCATCTTTTTTTTGTATTCGCAAAAAATTAAATAAAAAAAGAATAGAAAAACAATTGAAACCAATTCTTTTTTTCTAAAAAAATCGAAGATGGGTAATAAAAAGAATGGGTAATCTGATAAAAAAACGAACTTTATCTAATCGGATAAGAAAGAATAATCGGTATTGAAAAAAAGTTTAAAAAAAGTGAAAATAATGATTGACCAATGCTTGAAATCTTGGTATATTATTACATGTCGCAAGGCGAGTCACACAGCTGAGCGATTCAGAAATCAATAATTAAATAACAATTCTTGATTTCAAATCTCTCGAAAAAAGTTTGAAAAAACACCAAAAAAGTTGTTGACAAATAACAAACGAGATGATAAGATATAGAAGTTGTCACAACAGACAACAACAACCAAGCGAAACAACTTAAAAAAACTTTTTTAAAAAAGTTCTTGACATTCAAACGAAAGTTTGTTATGATATAAAAGTTGCTGCGAGGTAACGTAGACCTTTGAAAACTGAACAAAGAATAGACGAACCAAATGTGTAGGGCGTCTTGATTCAATTCAAGACAACAAACATTTTTAACAAGCAAGCAATATGCTAGCAAACAAATTGAGCTTAACAATCGCAAGATTGTTCTAACTTTTATTATGAGAGTTTGATCCTGGCTCAGGACGAACGCTGGCGGCGTGCCTAATACATGCAAGTCGAACGCTTCTTTCCTCCCGAGTGCTTGCACTCAATTGGAAAGAGGAGTGGCGGACGGGTGAGTAACACGTGGGTAACCTACCCATCAGAGGGGGATAACACTTGGAAACAGGTGCTAATACCGCATAACAGTTTATGCCGCATGGCATAAGAGTGAAAGGCGCTTTCGGGTGTCGCTGATGGATGGACCCGCGGTGCATTAGCTAGTTGGTGAGGTAACGGCTCACCAAGGCCACGATGCATAGCCGACCTGAGAGGGTGATCGGCCACACTGGGACTGAGACACGGCCCAGACTCCTACGGGAGGCAGCAGTAGGGAATCTTCGGCAATGGACGAAAGTCTGACCGAGCAACGCCGCGTGAGTGAAGAAGGTTTTCGGATCGTAAAACTCTGTTGTTAGAGAAGAACAAGGACGTTAGTAACTGAACGTCCCCTGACGGTATCTAACCAGAAAGCCACGGCTAACTACGTGCCAGCAGCCGCGGTAATACGTAGGTGGCAAGCGTTGTCCGGATTTATTGGGCGTAAAGCGAGCGCAGGCGGTTTCTTAAGTCTGATGTGAAAGCCCCCGGCTCAACCGGGGAGGGTCATTGGAAACTGGGAGACTTGAGTGCAGAAGAGGAGAGTGGAATTCCATGTGTAGCGGTGAAATGCGTAGATATATGGAGGAACACCAGTGGCGAAGGCGGCTCTCTGGTCTGTAACTGACGCTGAGGCTCGAAAGCGTGGGGAGCAAACAGGATTAGATACCCTGGTAGTCCACGCCGTAAACGATGAGTGCTAAGTGTTGGAGGGTTTCCGCCCTTCAGTGCTGCAGCAAACGCATTAAGCACTCCGCCTGGGGAGTACGACCGCAAGGTTGAAACTCAAAGGAATTGACGGGGGCCCGCACAAGCGGTGGAGCATGTGGTTTAATTCGAAGCAACGCGAAGAACCTTACCAGGTCTTGACATCCTTTGACCACTCTAGAGATAGAGCTTTCCCTTCGGGGACAAAGTGACAGGTGGTGCATGGTTGTCGTCAGCTCGTGTCGTGAGATGTTGGGTTAAGTCCCGCAACGAGCGCAACCCTTATTGTTAGTTGCCATCATTTAGTTGGGCACTCTAGCGAGACTGCCGGTGACAAACCGGAGGAAGGTGGGGATGACGTCAAATCATCATGCCCCTTATGACCTGGGCTACACACGTGCTACAATGGGAAGTACAACGAGTCGCTAGACCGCGAGGTCATGCAAATCTCTTAAAGCTTCTCTCAGTTCGGATTGCAGGCTGCAACTCGCCTGCATGAAGCCGGAATCGCTAGTAATCGCGGATCAGCACGCCGCGGTGAATACGTTCCCGGGCCTTGTACACACCGCCCGTCACACCACGAGAGTTTGTAACACCCGAAGTCGGTGAGGTAACCTTTTTGGAGCCAGCCGCCTAAGGTGGGATAGATGATTGGGGTGAAGTCGTAACAAGGTAGCCGTATCGGAAGGTGCGGCTGGATCACCTCCTTTCTAAGGAATATTACGGAAATACACATTTCGTCTTTACTTTGTTCAGTTTTGAGAGGTCTACTTTCAATCAAATAAGTTCGGGGCCTTAGCTCAGCTGGGAGAGCGCCTGCTTTGCACGCAGGAGGTCAGCGGTTCGATCCCGCTAGGCTCCAT
>NZ_CP172912.1:217500-830000 GCF_050536905.1 Enterococcus sp. DIV1328a
GTGGAGCAGTCAGGTAGCTCGTCGGGCTCATAACCCGAAGGTCGTAGGTTCAAATCCTGCCCCCGCAATTGCTTTTATTTTTTAAAGCATACATTTGCATAAAGCAAAAACGAATTGGTTTGGTAGTTCAGCTGGTTAGAATGCCTGCCTGTCACGCAGGAGGTCGCGGGTTCGAGTCCCGTCCAGACCGTTTTTGGCTCGGTAGCTCAGTTGGTAGAGCAATGGATTGAAGCTCCATGTGTCGGCAGTTCGATTCTGTCCCGCGCCATCCAAGAAAAATTTGCGGGTGTAGTTTAGTGGTAAAACCACAGCCTTCCAAGCTGTTGTCGCGAGTTCGATTCTCGTCACCCGCTTTTTTCTTATTTGGGGCCTATAGCTCAGCTGGTTAGAGCGCACGCCTGATAAGCGTGAGGTCGATGGTTCGAGTCCATTTAGGCCCATTTATTTCTTGGGGAAGTACTCAAGTGGCTGAAGAGGCGCCCCTGCTAAGGGTGTAGGTCGGGAAACCGGCGCGAGGGTTCAAATCCCTCCTTCTCCGTTTTTTCTTTTTAATGGCCCGTTGGTCAAGCGGTTAAGACACCGCCCTTTCACGGCGGTAACACGGGTTCGAGTCCCGTACGGGTCATAGTGAAGCATACAAACATTGTTTGTATGCTTTTTTTATTTTTATTACAAAAAAATGTCGTTGAAAGCGTTGACATTTGTTGTAAATATGTTATTCTTTGGATGTAGGGATAAGTAAATAGATGGATAGTGATTGTTTAAAGACAAGCTAAACCTAATTTTTTCATGAAGCGACAGATGTGTCGTTCTTTTTGAAGAAATTGGGTTTTTCTTTTTTCAACGAAACACAAAGGAGGTGGGGCATTGATTATTCACAAAATTTTGAACAATAATGTGGTTATTACATTAGATGATGATAAACGAGAGCAAATTGTTATGGGCAAAGGAATTGCTTTTAAGAAACGCATTGGTGATTGGGTTACTGATGAAAGCATCGATCAAGTTTTTTATTTAGCCAATCAAGAAACATCACTTAAGTTTCAAGAATTGTTAGGAAATATTCCTTTAGAGATGATGAAACTCTCGGATGACATTATTGTTTATGCAAAATCAACGTTGAAAAAGAGTTTGAATGATACCATTTATATTTCTCTGACGGATCATTTGTACACAGCTTTAGAAAGAAAAAAACAAGGAATTGCAATTAAGAATTTATTATTATGGGATATTAAACGTTTTTTTCCTGAAGAGTACGAAGTAGGAGTAAATGCTTTAAAAATGGTACAAAAGCGCGTAGGAATGGAATTGTCAACGGATGAGGCAGGTTTTATCGCATTGCACTTGGTGAATGCGGAGATGGAGGAAGAAGTCGGTAATATTTACGAATTGACAAAGTTGATGCAAGAGATTACAAATATCGTCAAATACTATTTTAAGGTAAGTTTTGATGAAGACTCTGTCTACTTTTATCGATTTAGCACACATTTAAAATTTTTCTGTTATCGCTTATTACACCAACGTGAAGTTGTCGAAAATGATGATGAAGAACTGTATGCGGTAATTAAAAAGAAATATCTCAACGCCTATCGTTGCGTGGAAAAGATCAGCTTGTATTTAAATGAGAACTATGACTATCAAGTTTCAAATGAAGAACGCTTGTACCTAACGATTCACATTGCACGAATTGTACAAACAACGGAACAATAAACGCACCACTTTGGATAGTGACATTCAGTTGGCTAAACCTTCAAATGAAAATAAATTTTTGGAGGAAAAAAAGATGGGAAAATATCATGAACTAGCAGAAAAAATTGTAAAAAATGTCGGTGGGCAAGAGAATATTAATAGTTTGACACATTGTATCACACGTCTTCGCTTCAAATTAAAAGATGAGAGTCAAGCGAATGATGATGTCTTAAAAAATATGGACGGTGTGGTAACTGTTATGAAAAGCGGCGGACAATACCAAGTCGTTATTGGGAACCATGTTCCAGCCGTTTACGAAGAAGTAGTTAGTATTGCAGGCTTGTCAGGAGAACGTGAAGAAGAAGCTTCCAGTGGGAATTTATTTGATCGCTTAATAGATATTTTAAGTGGTTGTTTCCAACCCTTTTTAGGGGCGTTAGCAGCGGCTGGGATGGTCAAAGGGTTAAATGCCTTATTGGTTTTCTTAAAGCTCTATACGGCTACGTCAGGGACTTATACCATGTTAAATGGGATTGGCGATGCAATTTTCTACTTTATGCCAGTTATTTTAGGTTATACAGCAGCTAAAAAATTCCGGTTGCATCCAATGGTAGGGATCGTGATTGGCGCAGCTTTATGTTACCCAACGATTCAAGGAAGTGCATTACAAACGGCCTTTGAAACAACAGCGGGTGCGGGAGCCGCAGCACCGTATAATTTATTCGGTTTACCTGCCTATAATACCTTTATGGGGATCCCTTGGGTCGGTGCGAACTATACAAGTAGTGTCGTACCAATCATCTTCATTATTGCTTTTGCGGCACAAGTTCAAAAAGTGTTTAAACGGATTATTCCAGAAGTTGTTCAAACGTTCTTAGTACCGTTTTTCGTCTTGTTGATTGCCTTACCAATTGGTTTCTTAGTAATTGGGCCAATCGTTAGCATGCTAACAGATTTATTAAGCGCTGGCTTTACAGCATTAATGAGTTTCTCACCAGCTTTGTATGGTTTGATTCTTGGCTTCTTCTGGCAAGTCTTAGTTATTTTTGGTTTACATTGGAGCGTTGTGCCATTAGCCATTATGCAAGTGACACAAGAAGGTTCAAGCCAAGTATTAACGGGATCATTTGCAGCTAGTTTTGCGCAAACAGCGGTTGTTTTAGCGATGTTCTTCAAATTGAAAGATAAAAAGTTAAAAGCTTTGTGTCCGCCAGCAATTATCTCTGGTATTTTTGGTGTAACAGAGCCAGCAATTTATGGAATCACTTTACCAAAAAAATGGCCATTTATTTATTCAATGATTGGTGGCGCTGTCGGTGGTTTATATTTGATGATCAACAATGTGACAGCTTATACAATGGGTGGTTTAGGAATTTTCGGTGTGCTAAACTTTATCAATGGTGATGATGCAAGTGGGATGATCCAGTCCTTTATTGCAATTGCCATTGCAGCGGTCGTTGGTTTTGGTCTAACATTCTTCTTCTGGAAAGACAATACAGTTGAGGAAGAAGAAGTGATTATTGATAAAACAACGATTAAAAAAGAAAATATTACAAGTCCAGTCAAAGGACGAGTGTTATCTTTAAAAAATGCAGAGGATCCTGCTTTTGCGAATGGAGCATTAGGAAATGGGGTCGTGATTGAACCAACGGAAGGTAAAGTGGTTGCACCCTTTGATGGAACGATTGTCACACTATTCCCAACAAAACATGCATTAGGTTTGATTTCAGATAACGGCACAGAATTATTGATTCATATTGGGATTGATACAGTTCAATTAGAAGGCGAAGGCTTTGAAGCTTTTGTAAAACAAGGTGACCGCGTGAAAAAAGGTCAAACATTAGTAACCTTTGATTTAGAAGGAATTAAAAAAGCTGGGTTTAGTACACAAATTCCAATCGTTGTGACGAATACAGCGGATTATTTAGATATTTTGGAAGTCGGCAGTAATGAAGTTTCAACAAGTGATGATTTGCTGACCGCTTTAATATAAAAAGATGTGGAGGAAGAGAATTTATGGCATTTAGAAAAGACTTTTTATGGGGTGGCGCAACAGCAGCCAATCAATGTGAAGGTGGCTATAACGAAGGCGGACGCGGTTTGGCAAACGTCGATTTAGCGCCAACGGGTCCAGATCGTTTTCCAGTAATCACTGGTGAAAAGAAAATGTTTAACTTTGATGAAGAACATTTCTATCCTGCACAAGAGGCAATTGATATGTATCATCGCTATAAAGAAGATATCGCCTTATTTGGTGAAATGGGTTTTAAAACATACCGTTTATCCATTGCTTGGAGTCGAATTTTTCCAATGGGAGATGAAACAGAGCCGAATGAAGAAGGCTTGAAGTTCTATGAAGACTTGTTCAAAGAATGTCATAAATATGGGATTGAGCCACTAGTAACGATTACACACTTTGACTGCCCAATGCACTTAGTGAAAGAATATGGCGCTTGGCGTAGTCGTAAGTTAGTAGGTTTCTATGAAAATCTTTGCCGTGTAATTTTCAACCGATATAAAGGATTAGTCAAATATTGGTTAACATTTAACGAAATTAATATGATTTTACATGCACCATTTATGGGAGCAGGTCTATACTTTGAAGAAGGCGAAAACAAAGAACAAGTGAAATACCAAGCGGCCCATCATGAACTACTAGCAAGTGCAATTGCGACAAAAATTGCTCATGAGGTAGATCCTGAAAACCAAGTAGGTTGTATGTTAGCGGCTGGTTCCAACTACGCTTATACTTGTAAACCAGAAGATGTTTTCGCTGCTCGACAAGCAGATCGTGAAAATTATTTCTTTATTGATGTCCAATCACGTGGGGAATACCCTGCGTATGCTTTAAAAGAAATGGCCCGTAAAGGTATTCAAATTGAAATGGAAGAAGGCGACGAAGAACTTTTAAAAGAACATACGGTGGACTTCATTTCGTTCTCTTATTATTCTTCTCGTGTCACATCAACAGATCCAGAAATTAATGAGCAAACAGCTGGTAACATCTTTGCCTCTGTGAGAAATCCTTATTTAAAAGCCAGTGAATGGGGTTGGCAAATTGATCCGCTTGGTTTGAGAATTACGATGAATGATTTATATGATCGTTATCAAAAACCACTATTCATTGTTGAAAATGGCTTAGGAGCGGTAGACACACCAGACGAAAATGGTTATGTAGTCGATGATTATCGTATCGATTATTTGGCGGCGCATATTCAAGCGATGAAAGATGCCGTTGAACAAGATGGTGTCGACTTGTTAGGCTATACGACTTGGGGCTGTATTGATTTAGTATCAGCTGGAACTGGTGAAATGAAAAAACGCTATGGCTTTATCTATGTGGATCGCGATAACGAAGGAAATGGTACGTTAAAACGAAGCAAGAAGAAATCGTTTGATTGGTACAAAAAAGTAATCGCAACAAATGGTGAAGATTTAAGTAATTAATAAAATTAGCAACTATTAAAGGGCGTTTGACGTTGGTAGAAAAAACAAGGACTCTTCTGCCAGCGTCAATTCCCTTGATGGTTTCTTTGTTATGCCTAAAAACAGAGGGAAAGAGGGATTTTATGGGATTTCCAGAAAATTTTTTATGGGGCGGCGCAACAGCTGCTAACCAATATGAAGGTGGCTACCTTTCAGGAGGCAAAGGTCTGAGTACATTAGATGCAATTACTGGTGGTAGTCAAACAGAACCGCGACGGATTACGTATTTAACTAAAGAGGGCCAAAAAGCTTCGTGTACGCGCGATCAAGCATTACCCGAAGGAGCGATTGGCTATATCGATGAAGAATTATACTATCCTAGTCATGTAGCGACGGACTTTTACCATCATTACGAAGAAGATATCGCCTTATTTGCAGAAATGGGTTTCAAATGTTTTCGGCTGTCTATCGCCTGGAGCCGGATTTGCCCAAATGGAACAAAAGAGATTAATGAAGAAGGCTTAGCCTTTTATGATAAAGTTTTTGATACTTTGCTGCGCCATGGAATTGAGCCTGTTGTGACGATTAACCATTTTGATATTCCGATGTATTTGGCCGATGAATATGATGGTTGGAAAAATCGTGAAGTGATTGATTTCTTTGTTTTCTTTTGCGAAACCATTTTTACACGTTACCAGGATAAAGTGAAGTATTGGATGACTTTTAATGAAATTAATTTTTTAAGAAGTTGGACGCAAATTGGGATTCACAATAATGATAAACAAAGTAAATATCAAGCAGCGCATCATCTATTTGTAGCAAGTGCGAAAGCCGTTGAATTAGGACATTCCATCAATCCAGATTTCCAGATTGGTATGATGGTGGCTTATATCCCGAGTTATCCTTTGTCCTGCAAACCTGAGGACGTGATGGCAGCTGTTCAATTTAACCGAGAGCAAGAATTTTATATGGATGTCCAGGCTAAGGGCTATTATCCAGCGCATAAGCTCAAAGAATTTGAGCGTGAAGGAATGACAATTCAAATGGAGTCAGAGGATTTAGCGATTATTCAAAAAGGAACAGTTGATTATATCGGGTTTAGTTATTATATGTCGACCGTTTCGACTGCTTATCCAGAAGAAGTAAAATATGTCGGAGGCAACCAAATGCCTGCGGTTAAAAATCCTTATTTGCAAGAATCTGAATGGGGCTGGGCTGTCGATCCTTTAGGGTTAAGAATTTCATTGTGTCAGTTGTCAGATCGTTACAATATGCCATTGTTTGTGGTTGAAAACGGGTTTGGCGCGGTAGACACATTGCAAGAGGATGGCTCG
Organism: Enterococcus sp. DIV1328a; assembly: GCF_050536905.1. Classification (NCBI taxonomy): domain Bacteria; kingdom Bacillati; phylum Bacillota; class Bacilli; order Lactobacillales; family Enterococcaceae; genus Enterococcus; species Enterococcus sp. DIV1328a. The sequence continues at coordinate 223,950 of NZ_CP172912.1, forward strand.
ATTGTCGACGATTACCGCATTGATTATTTTAAACAACATATTGAAGCCATGAGAACCGCAATAGAAGAAGACGGGGTTAACTTAATTGGTTATACGCCATGGGGTTGTATTGACTTAGTTTCAGCAGGGACTGGCGAAATGAAAAAACGTTACGGCTTTATCTATGTAGATATGGATGACGAAGGTCAGGGAACCTTGAAACGAACTAAGAAAAAATCATTTAATTGGTACAAACAAGTTATCGCTAGTAATGGTGAAAACTTAACAACTGAGTAGAAAATGAGGGGAAATAAAAAATGAAAAAACGATTGACGATTGTGGGGATGCTTTTTCTGGCCATTTTAGTAATGGTTGGTTGTGGTAAAAATCAGCAAGCAACGACAAAAGAAAAAGAGACAAAACCTGAAGAACTAACTCTTTACATTGTGCGCCATGGAAAAACTATGTTAAATACGACGGACCGCGTACAAGGATGGTCAGATGCGGTCTTAACACCAGAAGGTGAAAAAGTTGTGACCGCAACTGGAATTGGCCTGAAAGATGTTGCCTTTCAAAATGCATATAGTAGTGATAGTGGCCGCGCCTTGCAAACTGCTCAACTTATTTTAGATCAAAATAAAGCAGGCAAAGACCTTGAAGTCGTGCGTGACCCAGATTTACGTGAATTTAATTTTGGTAGCTATGAAGGGGATTTAAACAAGACAATGTGGCAGGATATTGCTGATGATCAAGGTGTTTCCTTAGAAGAATTTATGAAAAACATGACCCCTGAATCCTTTGCCAACAGTGTAGCTAAACTGGATCAACAGCGCGAGGAAAGCAAGAATAACTGGCCTGCAGAAGACTATGCTACAATTACCAAACGTTTGAAAAAAGGCTTAGATAAAATTGTTGCCACAGAATCAGCCAATCCCGGGAATGGCAATGTTTTAGTGGTCTCTCATGGCTTGAGTATTTCAGCGTTGTTAGCAACTTTATTTGATGATTTTAAAGTCCCAGAAGGCGGGTTGAAGAATGCTAGTGTTACAACGATTCATTACAAAAATGGCGAGTATACTTTGGATAAAGTCAATGATGTCAGCTACTTAGAAGTAGGCAAAAAAGAATCAAAATAATCTAAGGCGTCGAGAAACAGTCTAGTTAGGAGTTGGTGGAGCAAGAAAAGGGTTGCTCCACCAACTCCTATTGTTTTTTTATTAAAAGTGAAGGCTTACCTCATCACATTTTTAAATAGAAGTGGTTCGAGCTCAAAAACGATTTATCGCATGACTATGCTGACTAGATTTTGGACCGTTTTTATACTAACTGAATAAAAGCATGTTCTGATGGGGTATTTTTACATTTATATTAAGTGAAAATTAGAAATTATTTTTTTAATTAGTGAATCAACTATTAAATAAATAGCATGAAAACATTGTGACATGTATCTGTTAAAAACCAGTCCTTTTTATGACTATTGTTGTTTTAGTTAATGAAATAGGTTGTTATTTATTATCTAAATTGTATAAGGCTGTTACTATGCTTGCTTATATTAGTAATGTGTTCCTATAAAATAGAATAATAGCTATGTCTATTTAAAATAGTGTATGCTACTATTTTTTACAACAGACAAATTTATGAAAGTAAGACTGTTTGTTGAAAAATAATTTATATATTAATGAAAAAGTTTAAGAAAGTGTATTGATGGTTTCAAGTGAAGCGATATAATTAATTTCATTAGAGAGAAGTGGTAGAATGGCGAGAAAGCAATGGTTTATTGTTAAGTCAATGTTACTATCATTCCTTATTTTGGGAGTCCTTTCCTTCATTTTCAAAGAATATATTTTTGAAAATGTTGGTTTATTGAGGGCTTCGTTAGCTCTGATAGTATTTTTCATTGGCGAGTATATCTATTTAGACTATACTTTATCAAATAACAGGGCTTTATTGATCTGTTCGGTGTTGATATTTCTGCTTTCAGCTTCATTGTTATTTTAATAAGGGAAGTGTAGGAAAAATAAATGATGATTTGAGACGGTTATTATCAGCTACTTAGAAGCAGGCGAAAAAGAGACAAAATAATCCCTGGCGTCGAGAAACAGTCTATTTAGGAGTTGGTGGAGCAAGAAAAGGGTTGCTCCACCAACTCCTATTGTTGTGTTCTTTTTTTATTAAAGGTAGAATCAGAAAGAAGAATTTTTTCATTGGGAGGAAATGAGATGAAAAATAGAACAAAATCACGCTGGAAAAAAATTGTCCTAGGACTGGGGCTTTTTTTAGTAATCTTAGTCATCGGCCTGACTATTTTTATTAAAAATAGTACGTATCAAGCGACCGATTCGGCCTTAAAAATAAGTCAAAGTGCCACGCAAGAAAAAAACTATGATTATTACACAAACGGGCAAAAAAATGATACAGCACTGATTTTTTATCCAGGTGCATTGGTTGCGCCCGCTAGTTATAGTGAATGGGCGCAAGAAGTTGCTACGAAAGGTTATGATGTCTATATTGTTCATTTTCCTTTGAATTTAGCGGTTCTTGCACCAAATGCTGCAGAACAAATTATAAAGGATCATCCACAACAAAACTTCGTTGTGGCTGGGCATTCTCTGGGTGGTGTGATGGCTAGTCGTTTTGTAGCGGAAAATGAGCAACGAATCAAAGGCATGATTTATTTAGCCAGCTATCCTGACGAAAAAGGTGCACTAAACAAGCAAAATCTGCCGGTTCTGTCAATAACAGCCACAAACGATGGTGTTTTAAATTGGACTAGCTATCAAAAAGCCAAACAGTTTTTGCCAAAAGATACGCAGTATGTATCTATCGAAGGTGGGAATCATGCAGGGTTTGGTAATTACGGTGTCCAAAAAGGAGACAACAAAGCGACAATTTCTAATGAGCAACAGCAAACAGAAATCAGTCAATTGATTGTAGCGTGGCTACAATCACGCCCCAATAAATAATCCGATGAGCCGAAATGTTATTTTTTCGGCTCATTTTTACTGCGATAAACAGAGGGGGTTACGCCTGTTTCTTTTTTAAAAGTGGTGGCAAAATATGCTGCGGTTTGGAAGCCAACTTTTTTCGCGATTTGTTGAATCGTAAGGGGTGAATGGAGAAGCAATTCTTGGGCTTGCCTAATTCGGACACTTGTTAAATAAGCTGACGGGGTTTGTTTTGTCTGTTCCTTAAAGGTTCGCTGCAAATGAAAGGGACTACCGTGGCAGGCTTGCGCTAAATAGTCTAAACTTAATGGTTCCGCTGAATGCCGATCAATAAATTGCTTAATTTGAGCAACCCATTCCTCGTTAGGAACGACTTGCCCGGTTGGTTGACATCTTTTACATGGACGAAAACCAAGTGTTAAAGCTTCCTGAGCCGTTTTGAAGATCAGAACGTGGTTCTTGTTGGGCACACGGGAAGGGCACGAAGGACGACAAAAAATTTTCGTTGTGGTCACACCATAAAAAAAATCACCATCAAATTGCGTATTATTATTTTGAATGGCTTCCCAACGTTTCTGAGTAAGTCGATACGTTGTTTTCATTGTAAGCACACCTCCCGTTTTCTTCATTGTAAAAGAATCCCTAATAAAAACAAGTAAAAAGTGATAGGAGCGCAAGATTTTGAAAGCCAAAAGAATTATAATGAAGATAAGAAAACACGAGAAAGAAGTGTAGACATATGGTAAAAAAGATTTATTATGCGCAACAAGAATGGCAGAACGATCACTATTATCTTGGTGTGACAGACGCTGGACTAGCTTTTGTAGGTTCAGCCAATCAATCGATAGAAGAGCTGAAAAACTGGTACCCTCAAGCACAATTAGAAGCTTCTGAAAAGAAAACTGCGCCTTATAAAGAAGCATTAATAAGTTATCTTAACCAACATTCGACAACGTTTGCTTGCCCCATAGACATCGAAGGAACGCCCTTTCAAAAAGAAGTTTGGCAGGCGTTGCAAGAAATACCTTATGGTGAGACAATGACCTATCAAGAAATTTCAGAAAAAATTGGGCGTCCACGTGCGGTTCGAGCAGTTGGCACAGCGATTGGGAAAAATCCTTTATTAATGGTCATTCCTTGCCATCGAGTCATCGGCAGCAAGGGACAATTAACCGGTTACCGTGGTGGTTTAGCAATGAAACAAGCATTATTAACATTTGAACAGTCTTAAAAGGAGGCGGCGATGAACAACTATCAATGGTATACAGAACAATGGGGAAAACCTACAAGAGAGGATGATTTGCTGTTTTTATTGTTGACGGTGGGTGTTTTTCAAGTTGGTTTAAGTTGGAAAGCAGCAGCAGGGAAAAAAGTAGCATTCATGAAAAATTTTTGCCAAATGAAGCCGGAAAAAGTTGCCGCGCTGTTGCCTGACGAAGTCGATCGAATAGTAGCTGATCCAGATATGATTCGCAATCGGCGCAAAATTGAAGCAACCATTAAAAATGCGCAAGCAATTTTAAAAGTACAAGAAGAATTTGGCAGTTTTGCCAATTATCTATGGCAATTTGTAAAAAACGTCCCCGTTTTATCTATTTATGAAGAAGCATACCAAGTCCCACGCACACAGCTTTTATCAGATAACGTAGCAAAAGACTTAAAAAAGAGAGGATTTTCTTTTGTAGGTCCGATTGTCACCAATATGTTTCTGAAAGCTAGCGGGATTATCCAAGTGGAAATTTTAAATCCAGAATAAAGGAGTGTTAGGATGTTTGAAAATGAATCTCTTAGTTTTGAAGAACAAACAATTATTCAAGCAGCAGAGCGTTATGTTCAACAAGAATTAGCCAACGAAGCAAGTGGCCATGATTGGTGGCATATTTATCGAGTGACACAATTAGCAAAAACAATTGCAGAGAAAGAACAAGCAAATTTATTTTTATGTATATTAACAGCATTGTTACATGATATTGGCGATGAAAAATTTAACGAAAGTGAAGAGGCTGGCTTGCTAAAGGTGCAACAATGGTTGGAAGCAAATAACGTATCAACAGGGCAAACGAATCACATCCTTTCCATTATTGCTAATATGTCCTTTAAAGGAGGAAATACTGGGAAAACAGTCACTACATTAGAAGGAAAAGTGGTCCAGGATGCGGATCGACTAGATGCCATCGGCGCAATTGGAATTGCACGGGTGATGGCTTATTCGGGAAATAAAGGCCGTTTAATTCACGATCCTCACAAACAACCTCGTGAACAGTTAACCCAAGAAGAATACCGGAATGGGGAAGATACTGCTATTATGCATTTTTATGAGAAACTTTTAAAGTTAAAGGAACAAATGAATACAAATTATGGTCGCTTATTGGCGGAAAAGCGTCATCAATTTATGGAACTTTATCTGGAGGAATTTTATCAAGAGTGGGATGGACACCGATAAATGAGGGCCAACTAAAACAGTCAGTACATTTCTTTTTGAATTTTAAGAGAACTCTTTTTTACAAATACCTCAGAAGTGGTAAAATGATGGATGAATAAACGGGTGGTTTATCTTAGTTTTACGTTACATATAGGAGGTAATTATGGAGACAAAAAAATCGAGTGGCATGTTTGCAGTTATTGCCGCACTGATTGCGAATATTTTAGTAGCGATTAGTAAATTTGTTGGTTTTGCTTTAAGTGGTAGTACCGCTATGATGAATGAAAGTATCCACAGTGTCGTGGACTGTAGTAATCAGGTGTTATTACTTTTTGGGAATAAGCGCGCTTCTCGTGGACAAAGTGCGTTACATCAATTTGGAGAAGGCCGTGCAAAATACTTTTTTAGTACAATTGTTGCAACGATGCTCTTTTTTGGTGGGGGCGCGTTAGGCGTAATGGAGGCTATTCAGAAGTTACTGCATCCCTCTCATGAAGTAGAAAATGTGGCTATTGTCATTGGTATTTTAATTTTTGGTTTGCTTGTGGAAGGTAGCTCTTTGCGTGTAGCGATGAAAGAAATCAAAGAATTGAATACAGAGAAGTTATCGCTCTTAAAATTTTTGCGAGAAAGTCGTCACAGTGAAATTTTAATTATTTTTACGGAAGACTTTTGTGCGGTTATTGGTTTGTGTTTAGCTTTGGTGGGAACCCTTTTAACAATGGTAACTGGGATTGCTGCATTTGATGCTATCAGTGGTTTACTGATTGGTTTACTATTAATGTGTGCAGCCATTTTCTTAGCGAAAGAATTTTATAGTTTGATTATTGGCGAAAGTGTGACCGCTACAGATTTAGCAAAAATTAAAACCGCATTTGATCGGGCGGATGTTGAAAAACTAATTGATGTAAAGACCGTTCATTTAGGCCCAACTGAAATTTTAGTAGCGGCAAAAATTGATGTGGTAGAACCAATGGAAGAAGATGCACCTGATGTTGTGAATGCGATTGAACGAGACATTCGCAGTAAAATGCCTGATAAAAAAATCTATATCTATATTGAAGTTGACGATTATGATGTGAATTACGTTCGTAAATAACAAATGAAAGAATAACTTTAAAAAACAATATGGGGGAAGAAACGATGCAAGAGGCAATTATAACAAGTACAGTAGATTTAACCAGTGGTGGTTGTAACGCCTGTGGTTTAGTGGAAGATACCGTCTACACATTAGCAATGAATGGAGTGGACATTCCGTTAGATGGCTTGACAGTTGCTCATCTAGTTTCTGCTGTTGTTGCCAGAAATGGATTTAAACAGGAGCTACAAATGGATATACTAGATGACGAATATATCCTTTATCGAAAAGAAGACACAGCAGTAACCTTTAAAGAAGCGTACAATCATTTAAGCTACGATAACGGTTCTGAAAAAATCCAATCTAAAAATAAACTGGAAGATTTACCAGAACTTTTTGAACAAGTCAATCAAATTCTAACAACTGTTTTTGGAATTGAAACTGTCAATTTTATTATAGAATAAAGTAAAAAATAGAACAGAAATTGGACAATCAATGAGTGAAAGAGATTGTCCAATCTCTGTTTTTTAATGTATAAATAGAAAATAAAGACAAAAAATGATTAAGTTAAGTGAACGCCTTTATCGACATAAATGATGTCACCGACCACACCACTAGCTAGTTCACTGACTAAAAAGGCACAAGTGTTTCCGACTTCTTCAATGGTTACACCTGTTTTATCTGGTGTCCGCTCATTAGAAATACTAATCAATTGATCGTAGTCTTTTACACCAGTCACAGCCAATGTTTTAATCGCTCCTGCGGAGATTCCGTTGACACGAACTTTATCTGCAGCTAATTCAAAAGCTAAATATTTCACGGCAGTTTCTAAAGATGCTTTAGCAATCCCCATCATATTATAGTTAGGAATCGCACGTTCGGAACCTAAATACGTCAATGTGACAATTCCTGAACCAGGATTTAACAAAGGTTTCGCATAATGAGTGACTGCTAAAAGAGAGTAGCTACTAATATCTTGTGCTAATAGGAAACCATCACGAGTGATGTCACTAACGTTTCCAGATAATTCTTCTTTTTTGGCAAAAGCAATCGCATGGACTAGTCCATCGATTGTGCCCACTTCGTTTTTAATTGTTTCAAAGGCTGCTTGAATGGACGCATCAGAAGCAACATCGCACTCCACCAACAAATCATTTTCATCTGCTAATTTAACCACTTGCTTTTTCATGCGTTCGTTTTGATACGTATAAATAACATTGGCCCCTTGATCTTTTAATGCTTTTGCACAGCCCCAAGCAATACTTTTTTTGTTGGCAACACCCATTACGACGACATTCTTATTTTGTAAAAACATATAAAATCTCCTTTAATAAAAAATTTTTGTTGATAGAATAGGCTTTTCTTCATCAAAATGTAAAAGTTACATTTATTGAGTTGACGAATAAAATTTCAACTGGTATTATCTGTGTGAGAATGATAACAAAATCTTCTCAATTTTCTAATCTTGAAAAAAACAGACATTTTTCCTGATGTCTGAATTATTAACCAAAATACTTTGAAAGTCAAACTATTTTTCTTATTTTTTAAGAAAAAGTGCTGGAAACCGTATGAAATAATAGTTTGATAATCAAAATAAACTCGGAGGTACAGTATGAAAAGAGTGGTCATAACCGGCATGGGTGCCGTAACACCATTAGGCAATACGGTAAAAGAATTTTGGCATAATCTAGTGGATGGCAAGCTAGGAATTGGCAAAATTACTAAATTTGATTCTGAAGATACTGGGGTGGCTTTGGCTGGTGAAGTAAAAGAGTTTGACCCAAGTGCTGTTTTAGAACGCAAAGAGCAAAAAAGAATGGACTTATTTTCTCAATATGGCTTGGTCGCTGCTTTAGAAGCGTGGAAAATGAGTGGTTTAACAGAAGCAACGATTGACCCGACTCGTTTAGGTGTGATTGTCGGTAGTGGGATTGGCGGGATGACTACCTTACAAGACCAAGTACGGGTAATGGATAAAAAAGGCGCAAAACGCGTAACACCATTTTTCGTGCCCATGGTAATTGCTAATATGGCAGCGGGAAATATTTCGATTCGTCTAGGTGCAAAAGGACCTTCTCAAACTATCGTGACTGCTTGTGCTTCTGCGACGAATGCGATTGGTGAAGCTTTTCGCACGATTAAATATGGTTTAGCGGACATGATGGTAACTGGGGGGACAGAAGCCACAGTATGTGAAATTGGGATTGCAGGCTTTGCAGCATTGAATGCTTTAAATACAACAGAAGATGCGACTCGGGCTTCGATTCCTTTTGATAAAGAACGAAAAGGTTTTGTGATGGGTGAAGGCGCAGGAATGCTGGTTTTAGAAGAACTCGAGCATGCACAGAAACGTGGCGCAACTATCTACGGTGAAATTGTTGGCTATGGCAGCAACTGTGATGCTAGCCACATGACCGCTCCTTTAAAAGACGGTAGTGGCGCGGCGGCTGCGATGGAAATGGCGATTGCAGAAGCAGGGATTACACCGGAACAAATTGGGTATATCAATGCTCATGGTACGTCAACCCCAGCGAATGATGCTGCGGAAACAACGGCCATCAAGCGTGTCTTTGGTGAGCGAGCATCGCAAATTCCAATTTCAAGTACAAAGAGTATGACTGGACATTTATTGGGCGCGGCTGGCGGTATCGAAGCGATTGCTTGTGTGCAAACATTGCAAGAAGGAAAAGCTCATCCGACAGTAGGCTACCAAGTAGCTGATCCAGATTGTGATTTAGATTATGTCACAGAAGGTGCACGTGACATTACAGCGGACTATACAATTAGTAATTCGTTTGGCTTTGGTGGCCATAATGGTGTAATTTGCTTGAAGAAATGGGAGGAAAACTAGTATGAAAAAAGTAATGACTGCAACAGAAATTATGGAAATGATTCCTAATCGCTATCCGATTTGTTATATTGATTATGTGGATGAAATTATTCCAAATGAAAAGATTATTGCAACAAAAAATGTGACAATTAACGAAGAATTTTTCCAAGGACATTTCCCTGGAAATCCAACAATGCCAGGCGTTTTGATTATTGAAGCATTGGCACAAGTAGGTTCGATTTTAATCTTAAAAATGGATCAATTTGAAGGTGAAACAGCCTATATTGGCGGTATCAACAAAGCCAAATTCCGTCAAAAAGTGGTCCCTGGTGATGTCTTGAAATTACATTTTGAAATCGTCAAATTACGTGACTTTGTCGGCATCGGCAAAGCGACTGCTTACGTGGAAGATAAAAAGGTCTGCGAATGTGAATTGACGTTTATTGTGGGACGATAAAAAGATAATTAGAAAGAGCAAGCGGTGAAGGCTTGCTCTTTTTTTGTTCTGGTATGATAAAATAAATTTATGGTAGAAAAAAATTCAAGACGGAGGCGTAAGATGAAAAAGAAGTTATTTTTTAATGGAATACTTATCATTTTTTTAACAGGTTGTGCACCGAAAGTAGAAGATGCGGGAATAACTCATACACAGATAACATCAACTATTTCTAGTGTATCTAGTAATATAAATAGTACAGAATCAAGTGATAACTTAACTGACAATGGGCAAGATATTTCTTCAGATGAAGTGAATTCAGCAAATGAAGACTTAAATATCGAAGCAATCAACAATGGTGATTTTACAACTTTGGCGGGGATTTGGCAAAATGGAAATGGTCAAGTATTAGTGATTAACCAAGATGGCACGACAGAAGATGGTCAAATAATTACAGGTGTTCCTCAATCTGATGTAACTAGCAAGATCCCCTATGCAAATATTAGAAGTGGACAGACTGGAGCGGCACTTGGACTTTATAAAATTGGATTTAGCAATCCTGATGGTGATCAGTCAGATACTACTAAACCACGGATATTGATAGCTCAAAATGCTGGAAATTACTCTGCCGAATTCTATTATTATCGTCAGCAATAGTGTATAAATAACACTAACACAAAAAAACATGCTGAAAGTCAAAGAACATGCTATAATCATAAAAAGCTTACGTGAAGGTGGTAAGCTTATGAGTAAAACAATTTACAGGAGGGTTTTTCTTTTGGATATTTCAGTAGAGTTTTCGGGACATAAATTGGCGAATGTGTTAATGAACGCATCAGGCATTCATTGTATGACAATTAAGGAAATGGATGAGTTAGCGGCTTCTCAAGCAGGTGCTTTTGTCGCTAAGACGGCAACACCTAATCCTCGTCAGGGCAATGAGGAACCTCGGTATTTTGATACACCATTAGGAAGTATTAACTCAATGGGCTTGCCTAATTTAGGGATTGATTATTATTTAGATTATCAGATTGCACGTCAAAAGGAATTTCCCGAGGAGTTATGCTTTTTATCTGTATCTGGTATGAATTATGAGGAAAATATCGCTATTTTAAAAAAAGTGCAAGAAAGTGAATACACAGGAGTGACAGAATTTAATTTGTCTTGTCCCAATTTGCCTGGTAAACCGCAAATTGCTTATGATTTTGAATTAACAGAAAAGCTTTTAACAGAAGTTTTCCAATTTTTTACTAAACCATTAGGTGTAAAATTACCCCCATTTTTTGATATTGCACATTTTGACGCAATGGCTGAAATTTTAAATAAATTCCCTTTAGTATACGTGAATAGTATTAATAGCATCGGTAATGGTTTATATATTGACAGTGACAAGGAAGAAGTGGTCATTAAACCAAAAGGAGGTTTCGGTGGACTGGGCGGCGAATATGTCAAACCAACAGCGTTAGCCAATGTTCGTGCGTTTGCGCAACGTTTGAAACCAGAAATCAAAATTATTGGAACGGGCGGTATTACATGCGGAAAAGATGTTTTTGAGCATCTTTTATGTGGTGCGACATTAGTACAAGTTGGCACACAATTGCATCAAGAAGGTCCACAAGTTTTTGAACGTCTAGCCAAAGAATTACAAGAAGTCATGGCAGCAAAAGGTTATGAAAGTATTGAAGAATTTCGTGGGAAATTGAAAGAGATGTAACAAAAAACCGTCAAGAAAATTTCTTGACGGTTTTTTTGTTATTTCACAGCCTTAACATTTTCCATAAAGGCTTCCAAATATTCAGGTTGTGTTAATTGTTGGTTACAGGTGTCGCTATCATGGCAAATGTAATTGCCTTTTTTCGTGTAGGTTCCGTCGCCGCCTGATTTGGTGGTAGCTAGGAACATAGACACATTCGTGATTGTTTGACAGATGGAGCAAACACCTTTAACAATGGTGGGTGAAAGGGTGCCGTGGACGCCGATTAATTTATTTTCTCGATAAGCTAAGATAAATTTTTTCTGAGTCCCAGCGTCGTTCCAACCGACATAGGTATTGTTCCGTAAATCCATGTTTTCCCACTCAGGAATCTTTAACTTTTTCACTTTGCGAAAGACTTTCGTGACTTGTGGTGTTGAAGGTTCTTTAAAGGGCAGCACGGTTTCTTTTAATTCATCTAAATATTTTTCAGCACGTGCGCGTGTTAAACGACGATCCATCACTTTGTCCAACAAAATCGTAACAGCAGGGTGTTCTTCTGGAAATAACCCATTGATTTTTTCGACACATAGGGCCTGGACAGTTTTGACAGTCGTAGCATCGTTAACAGACGTATAGGTGTTTAGTAACACAGCGACTTGTTCTTTAATTATGTTAAATTGGTAAGGTTGAATAGTTGGGTTCATGATTTTAAATTCCTTTCAAATAGACCGAGTACATACGCTGAAAGGCAATTTGTCTCACCAACGTATGTTTAGTGACAGACAACCTCATGTGTTTTTGATAAAGATAGCGTTTGACGTATCATATCATCACCCCCTTTAATGATTGATTTTTTCTATGTAAAAAGTGAAAATAATTGATGAAAGCTTGGTAATTCTAACGCAATTCAAGAAAAAAGGCAAGTTAAACTCGTTTTATTTCCCAATTCAATGTCTGGGGAGTGATAAACTTCTAAAAAAGATACGTGATTTCCTAGATTAATCCTAGGTTATTTGCTACAATAATGAAGAATTAACCAGAGAAAAGGAGAAATTACAATGATTGCAGCAAGCGATTTAAAAGCCGGTATGACTTTTGAGCAAGACGGCAAATTAATTAAAGTAATGGAAGCTAGCCACCACAAACCAGGTAAAGGTAACACGGTTATGCGTATGAAATTAAAAGATGTTCGTACGGGTTCAACAACAGATACAACAATGCGCCCAGATGAAAAAGTGAAAAAAGCGCACATCGATACAAAACCGGTTCAATATTTATACAGCCAAGATGATATGGCTATTTTCATGGATTTAGAAACATATGAACAATATGAAGTACCAACTGCTTTAATTGAAGAAGAACTAAAATATTTATTAGAAAATATGGAAGTAAAAATTCAATTTTATGGTGAAGAAGTCATTGGTTTAACTTTACCAACAACGGTAATCTTACGTGTTGCTGAAACACAACCTTCAATCAAAGGCGCAACAGTAACTGGTTCTGGTAAACCCGCTACAATGGAAACAGGATTAGTTGTTAACGTTCCAGATTTTGTTGAAGCAGACGAATTATTAGAAATCAATACTGCGGAAGGTACGTATTTAAAACGTGCTAAATAAGTAGCAGAAAAACAGAAGGCTAGCCTTCTGTTTTTTTTGGTCTATTAATTCTTTTACCTATAAGAAAACCATTGGTGTGATAGGAAATAGCAATCGTTAGAATCGTTGACACTAGAAAATGGGAAATGGTATAGTTTGGTCAACACATGACGAAGGAGGAAATCAACCATGACGAAAAAACAAGCTAGCCTTTTTTTAGAAACGGAAAGCTGTTGTTGTATGGTGCAAAATAGTGCAGCATACTCTTTTGTGATGGGGAAAACCTCCGTTATTTCTGAAAAATTGCCTAACACGATTCCTCTCTGAATCTAGACAACCAGAAATAAACAAAAAAGGTGCTGATGCGATCAGCACCTTTTTGTTTTATGTACATGTATTAGAAGGAGGAATTCGCTATGATTGTTCAGTCAATTTTAGACACAATCGGAGCAACACCATTATTTGAATTTACAAGTGAACAATATCCTATGCCAGAAGGCACTAAAATTTATGCGAAGCTAGAATATTTGAATCCAGGTGGCAGTGTCAAAGATCGGCTTGGTGTGCATCTTCTCAAAGAAGCAATGAAAACGGGAAAGATAAATCAAGCCACAACAATTATTGAACCGACAGCGGGGAATACAGGGATTGGCCTGGCATTAGCAGCCAGTCAACTGGGCCTCAAGACAATCTTTGTTGTGCCAGAAAAATTTAGTCAGGAAAAACAACAGCTGATGCAAGCGTTAGGTGCTAAAATTGTCCCTTCGCCAACAGAGCAAGGGATTGTCGGAGCGATAACTAGTGCCCAAGACTTAGCCAAGGAAATTCCTAATAGTTACGTGCCGTTACAATTTGAAAATCCGGATAATCCTGCTGCTTACTACGAAGGATTAGGACCTGAAATTGTTCAAGACCTAGGCGGAAAGATTACTAGCTTTGTCGCAGGTTTAGGCAGTGGTGGAACGTTTGCAGGTGTTGGCAGATATCTCAAAGAACAAAATAGTAAGACGCAATTATGGGGCGTGGAGCCAGAAGGTTCAATTTTAAATGGCGGACCTGCACACGGACATGAAATCGAAGGCATTGGCGTGGAGTTCGTGCCGCCTTTTCTTAAACAGATTCCTGTGGACGGCTTTTATACCATTTCAGACGAGGATGGTTTTTTCTGGGTCAAACAATTAGCCAAGAAAAGCGCTTTGCTGGTGGGAAGCTCCAGCGGCGCAGCGTTTGCGGCGGCATTAAGAGAGGCGCGCCGCTTACCAGCAGGCAGCACAATTGTAACTATTTTTCCTGACGGTAGTGACCGTTATTTATCAAAAAATATTTATTCTTAGGAGGAAAACTTTTATGAAATTCAATACCAAATTAATTCATGGCGGCATTAGCAAAGACGCAACAACAGGTGCAGTGAGTGTTCCTATTTATCAAACGTCAACCTTTGAACAAAATGGCGTGGGCCAGCCAAAAGAATATGAATATTCTCGTTCAGGTAATCCCACACGTCACGCGTTAGAAACCTTAATCGCTGAGTTAGAAGGTGGGAGCCATGGCTTTGCGTTTAGCTCAGGCTTAGCTGGTATCCATGCAATCATTTCTATGTTTGGACCCGAAGATCATATTTTATTAGGTGATGATGTCTATGGGGGGAGTTTCCGTTTATTGGATAAAGTATTTGTAGCAAATGGGTTAAGCTACACGATTGTAAACGCCAGCGACTTATCAACAATTGAAGCCGCAATTCAGCCAAATACAAAAGCCTTGTTTTTGGAAACACCAAGTAATCCACTGTTAAAAATTACAGATATTGAAGCGGCGGCTAAGCTTGCTAAAAAACATCAGTTGTTAACCATTGTCGATAATACGTTTGCGACGCCTTATTTTCAACGGCCGTTAGCGTTAGGTGCTGATATTGTGGTTCACAGCGGGACAAAATATTTAGGGGGCCATAGTGATGTAGTCTCTGGTTTAGTCGTAACGAATCATCCAGAAAGCGCAGAAAAGATTGCCTTTTTACAAAATGCGATTGGTGCTGTTTTAGGACCACATGATAGTTGGTTGGTCCAACGTAGTTTAAAAACATTAGGCGTCCGGATGGCAGCGCATGCCCAAAATGCTCAAAAAATCGCAGAATTTTTAGAAGCGCATCCAGCTGTAGCAACGGTGTATTATCCAGGACTAGCGAGTCATCCTGGTCACGAAATTGCGCAAAAACAGATGTCGGGATTTAGTGGCATGATTTCTTTTGAATTAGCCAAGGATGAGCAAGTCGTTCCTTTCGTAGAAGCGTTGGAAATTTTTACTTTAGCGGAAAGTTTAGGTGGCGTAGAAAGTTTAATTGAAGTACCTGCCATTATGACTCACGCATCTATTCCCAAAGAAAATCGTGAAGCTGTGGGAATTAAAGATGGACTCATTCGTTTATCTGTAGGAATTGAAGCAGTCGAAGATTTATTGGCTGATTTAGAAAAGGGATTACAAGCATAAACAAAAGGCCCTCGTCTTTAGACGAAGGCCTTTTGTTTATAATTCTTCTCCATTCGTAGCAATCACTTGTTGATACCAAGCAAACGATTTTTTCTTTCGCCGTTCCAACGTTCCGTGACCATCGTTGTCCTTATCTACATAAATGAAGCCATACCTTTTCTTCATTTCGCCTGTACTAGCGCTCACTAAATCGATGAATCCCCAAGGTGTATAGCCCATCAAATCAATGCCGTCATACGCAACGGCTTCTTTCATCATCTCGATATGTTCACGTAAATAAGCGATTCGGTAAGTGTCGTTAATCGTTCCGTCTGGTTCTAGCTCATCAATAGCACCAAAGCCATTTTCAACAATAAAGAGTGGTAATTCATACCGATCATTGAACCAATTCATTGCATAGCGTAAGCCCATAGGATCGATTTGCCAACCCCAATCAGATGTTGCTACATAAGGATTTCGCACCAAGTCTTTTGCTTCATTGTAGTCAAAAGTAGGGGCCTTTTCTGCACCTTTCACAGCAAACGACATGTAATAGCTAAAGCCAATATAATCAACACAGCCATTAGCCAAATCAGTTAAATCTTCTTCTGTGACATCTAATGAAATGTTTTTTCGTTTCAAATAGCATTGAATTGCACTTGGATAATGACCGCGGACATGAACATCGGTAAACCAATAACGTTTTTGCATTGCGCTAACACTCATCATCATATCCTCAGGATTACAAGAATAAGGATAAATAGGCACCATCGCAATCATACAGCCAATTTGGAAGTCGGGATTGATAGCGTGGCCAATTTTCACTGCACGTGCGCTAGCGACTAGTTCATAATGAGCAGCCTGATACATAATTGCTTCGCGGTCTTCTCCTTCCTGGTAAGCAATACCAGAGTTAGTAAAAGGTGCAAAATCTTCTTCATAATTGGCTTGGTTGTTAATTTCGTTAAAGGTCATCCAATATTTGACTTTTTTCTGGTAACGAGTGAAACAGACTTCAGCAAATTTGACAAAAAAATCAATGACTTGGCGATTGCGAAAGCCGCCATATTTTGTGACTAAATGATAAGGCATTTCAAAGTGAGACAGTGTCACGACTGGCTCAATGCCATTTTTCAAACACTCGTCAAAAAGTGCATCATAAAAACGAAGGCCTTCTTCATTGGGCGTTTCTTCATCTCCGTTAGGAAAAATTCGTGTCCAAGCAATAGAGGTTCGGAAACAATTTAAACCAAGTTCTTTGAATAGTTGAATATCTTCTTGATAGCGATGGTAAAAATCAATCGCTTCATGGTTAGGATAGTGTTCATCTGGTAAAACGCCTGCGGTAATTTTACGAGGAACGCCATGTGCACCAGCAGTCATTACATCCGCCACGCTCACCCCTTTACCGCCTTGGTCCCAGCCTCCTTCTAATTGATGAGCAGCGACAGCGCCGCCCCAAAGAAAATCATTTTTCAAAATTGACATATCGTTTCAGTCCTTTGTTCAAATTTTTATACGTTTTGTGCTTCGACTTTTTCAAGGGTTTCTTCAGTAATTGGTTGATTGGTTTCTTCTGCGTAATTAAGTGCATCCATTTTTTTAGCAAACGGTAAATAGATAAAGAAACTCATCGTTAGTACCACTACTTGAAGCAACGCTGCTTGCCAACCACCAACTAAAAGTCCAGAAATGATTGGAGGAGTAGTCCAGGGAACTTGTACCGCAGTAAAGAGAGGAACCAGTCCTGTGTACAAGGCAAAATATGTCACAACAGAAGAAACAATCGGTGTGATAATGAATGGCACAGCCATGATTGGGTTCATCACGATAGGTGTAGCAAAGACAATTGGCTCGTTAATATTGAAAACAGCTGGCCCAATTGAAAGCCGACCTAATTGCTTGAACTGAGCTGATTTGGCAAAGAAAACCATGAACACGACTAACCCGATTGTCATGCCCGCACCAGTGACCGTTAAAAATTGATCTAAAAATTGTTGTGTAACAATATGGCCGCCATTAGCCAGTGTTAAGTCTTTTCCTGATTTCAAAATTTCGGTGTTTTCTAAAGAGTTTGCTTGTAAAATAGGGCCCATGATACCGCCAACGATTGTTGACCCGTGAACACCGAAAAACCAAAAGAGCGGAATGACAAAACCTAATAGTAATGCGCCACCTAGTGAATCTGTGACTCCTTGAAGTGGTGATTGTAGCACTTCGTAAATAAAGTCAAAGAATGTCGTATTGAAGACTTTATCTAGAAGAATGAAAATTAGCATTGCACCAGTTACAATGACGCTGGCAGGAATTAACGCAGTAAAGGAATTGGCC
Organism: Enterococcus sp. DIV1328a; assembly: GCF_050536905.1. Classification (NCBI taxonomy): domain Bacteria; kingdom Bacillati; phylum Bacillota; class Bacilli; order Lactobacillales; family Enterococcaceae; genus Enterococcus; species Enterococcus sp. DIV1328a. Next base: position 241,728 of record NZ_CP172912.1, read on the forward strand.
ACATTTTCTGGTACAGCTTCTGGTAATTTGATACGAATATCATGACGTAAAAACCAACTATATACAACGCCGACTAACAAACCAACAATAATAGCTGTAATCATCCCTTTGCCAGCTGTCCAATCTTTGTTGATGACATTGCCAACTACTGCGCCAGAAACCGCATCTTTGACTTCAGATGACATAAACAAAATGAAAACTACCATGGCAATCATGCCCGCTGGGAGGCCTTCAAATCCCTCGCTTTTTACATATGAGTAGGCAATACCGATGACCGCAAATAACGACATAATCGCAAAAGATGCCCCATATGCTTGATTGAAATAAACAGCCAGACCGCTTGCGTTAACCCATTCAGAAATAGCTGTAACTGGGAAATTCGCTAATAGAAGAAACACGGAACCAACAATGGTAAAAGGCATCGTGTAAAGCATCCCGTTCCGTAAGGCAGTAATTGCTTTGGTATTGACGAATTTTAGTACTGGAGGTAATAATTTCTCGTTAATCCATTCGTTCATAAAAATCTCTCCTTTGAAGAATAATATAAATGCAAATGTATCCGTTTACATATTTACTATATAAGGTTATTTGAAGAAAAAATAGACTTTTGCTTGAATGAGAAACATGTACCAAGAAAAAAAACAAAAAAGCTCATACTGTTTTAGACAGCATGAGCTTTTGTGAAAAACAACTAGAAAGGTGTTTCATCTAGTTCCTTTAAAAGTTGACTTGCTTGATGAGCTAGGAGTTCAATTAAAGCAATGACAGGGATTTGAGTGGTTGTATTGACTGATTTATCTGCAAATGGAGAACGTTCGTCGGGCATATAATAGGAGATGTTGTAGTCAGCCAAGCGGGCAATAGTTGAATGTTGATTGTTGGTAATGCTTAGCACTTTGGCGCCAGCTGTTTTAAAATCGGTCATTTGTTTAATCATTTCATTGGTTTCCCCAGATACAGACAGAATCAAGGCTAATGTATTTTCAAATCCGCGCTTGGGGATAGGCGTAAAGGGATCAGCAATACTGTAAGAATTGATATTTAAGTTGGCAAAATAACGACTGCCATAACTACCTAAAATTCCGCTAGTACCAATGCCAGTAAAGGCAACGTGACGTGCTTGAACAATCATTTGGATTGCTGGACGAAGCATTTCGTAATAGGTTTCTTGGTTTAATTTTTTCAAAAAAGCATCGACGTGAACCGTGGCATCATAAAAATTTTCAAACGTTTGTGTTTGTTTGGCTTCTTCTTTCACTGCATATTTTAATTCGGAAAAACCAGCATAGCCCATTTTGTTACAAAATCGTAGAATCGTTGAGGTGGAGACATGACAGGAAGTAGCCAGTTGGCGAATGGTCTGTTGAGGGATTTGGTGCAGGTGTTCCAATACATAATGGTAAACGAGCATTTCTAATTCATTCAAGGTCTGAACCTTCTCTAAATCAAACAAAGTAATCCTCCTTTATATAAAAACTGAATATGTTATTTTTTTGTGTAAATCAAATAAACCAATTCTTATTTTTCTTGAAAAAAATGTAAAATAACTCAATAAAAAGTTTCTTATTTCCTATTTTACAAAAAGTAGCCCAATTATCCTAGTTTTTCTCTTTTTTCTTTTAAAAATAACAATGCGCACCCCTAGAGTTTTTTGTGAAAACAAGCTAAAATAGATAAGAAGAGAAAAGGAGGCGTTGATGTGGCACGGGAAGTAATTTTATTTATTGCAGCGAGTATTGATGGTTTCATTGCGGACAAAGCGGGCGGTGTTGCTTGGTTAGAAGAGAATATTCGTGGCGATGAAGAAGATCGTAGTTACGATGAAATGTATGAAAAAATAGACACTGTGGTAATGGGGCGGACTACTTATGATCAAGTGACACAAGAATTGTCCCCAGATGTGTATTTTTATGAAGACAAGCATTCTTATATCATTACCTCTCATCCAGAAACATCAACTGCTTCAAGAACTTTTACCAAGGAAGATCCCGTCACATTAATTCGTCGTCTCAAAGAAGAAGACGGCGCGGGAATTTGGATTGTTGGAGGCCCAAAAGTGGTTCAACCGCTTTTGGCAGCTGATTTAATTGATACCTTCATTTTGACGACAATACCACTGTTTCTGGGTGAGGGCATTGCTCTATACGAGACAATGGCTCAATCAATCCCAGTTCGTTTAAAACAGGTTTATCAAAAAAATGAGTTGGTTTATTCGATTTATCAACGTGAAAACAAAAATTAAAAAATAATTATTCGGTTGGGCAAGTTGCTTTCAAGGTTTTGAGTTTCTCATAGGGCGAGAGGAACAAAGCAACAGTTGTCTAGCCGTTTGTGTTGTTTTTGATTGACAAAGAAATGGTAGAGGAGAAAAAAATGAAACATCAGATCAAAAAAAGGTTGTATATTTCACCGGTTCAAACAATTGTCTTAGGCTTTTTTTTATTAATTGTTGTAGGCACAATCTTATTAATGATGCCTTTTTCTGCACAAGCTGGACAAAAAACGCAATGGATTGATGCTTTTTTCGTGGCAACTTCCGCCGTCTGTGTTACAGGGCTTTCGCCTTTGAATACGGCGGAGCATTGGAGTCCTATCGGGCAAGTTATTATTATGATTTTGATTGAATTAGGCGGCTTAGGCTTTTTAACCGTTGCCACGATTTTCTTTAGTTTGCTGCGGAAAAAAGCGTCACTAAGTGTACGGATGTTGTATCAAGAAGCTTTAAATGTTAGTGAAGTTTCCGGAGTTTTTCGTTTAATGAAATATATTATGAAGTTTGCGGCCATTATTCAATTACTTGGAGCCTTCTTGTTGTCCTTTCAATTTGTGCCAACATTTGGGTGGAAAAAAGGGTTGTTTTTTAGTTTCTTCCATGCCGTTTCGGCATTTTGTAATGCTGGCTTTGATTTGCTAGGGGATAGTATGGTTCCTTATCAAAATTCGCCTTATCTTTTACTAGTTATTAGCTTTTTAATTATAGCTGGTGGCTTAGGATTTATTGTGTGGCGCGATATTTTTGCAATGATTAAAGGCTATAAAAATAAAATTAAGCACCGTGTTAGTATTCATACTCGCCTTGCTTTAACGGTGACCGCCACCTTTTTAGTCTTAGGGACCGTTATTTTTTACATTTCAGAATATCGCCATTTTCCAGCTGACATGTCTTTTTGGCAGCGTCTTGTCAACAGTTGGTTCTTGTCGGTTACACCAAGAACGGCTGGCTTTTATTCGGTTGATTATTTGAAAATGAGTAATCCAGGCCTGATTGTCACGATTTTGTGGATGTTTATTGGTGGCACTTCAGGATCAACCGTTGGCGGCTTGAAAACCACTACGTTTGGTGTGTTATTTTTACAATTTCGTGCAATTTTTAAAGGGAAACAGCGAGTGGAATTCCATGAACGCACAATTCCTGAGCGAGTAGTGCTCCAAGCATTTACTTTGTTCTTCTTGGCAACTTTTTTATGTGTAACTGCTTCAGTTATTCTCTCGTTTACAGAAACATTACCTTTAAAAAACGGGATTGAGTATATCGTTTTTGAAGTGATTTCTGCATTTGGAACGGTCGGTTTAACAATGGGGTTAACACCAGATTTAACTGTTTTTGGTAAACTGGTGATTATTTTTCTAATGTTCATCGGTCGTGTGGGTGTGTACACGGTGTTATTGTCATTAATTAAGAAAGGCTTGGAAAGTCAGTCGAAAGTTCAATATCCAAAAGAATCAGTGATGATTGGTTAATAGAGAAAGAGGGAAATAGAATGGAATTTTTAGGTATTTTATGTTTGATTTTAATTACAACGACTTTAGCAGGTGTTGCTTGTAAAAGAGTAGGAATTCCTGCGGTAATTGGGCAATTGCTAGTAGGGATTGTGTTAGGTCCAGCGATGTTAAATATTGTGCATCAAGATGTGTTTGTGCATGACTTTTCAGAAATTGGTGTCATTATGCTGATGTTTATTGCTGGAATGGAATGTGAATTGGAATTATTGAAAAAATATGCGAAACCTAGTGTCATGGTCGCTATTTTGGGCATCGTTTTACCGGTTGGTTTTACTATGTTGATTGGTCAGCTGTTTGCTTTTTCTTGGAAAGAAGCTTTTTTCCTTGGGTTAGTTTTAGCAGCAACGTCGGTCAGCATTTCAGTAGAAGTATTAAGAGAGTTGAATGTTTTAAGTAGTAAAGAAGGTGCAACGATTCTTGGGGCTTCCGTCGTTGACGATATCGTGGTCGTGATTATTTTAAGTGTCGCTGTCGGCATGATTGGTGCAAGTACAGGCGGCAATACAGAAGTCAGCTTTATTGTTAAGTTAATTGAACAAGGCTTATTCTTTATTGGGATTTTCTTTTTGGTCCGCTTTATTGCTCCCTATTTACTACGTTTAAGTCAAAAAATGAACATTGGGTCGTCTGTTATTATCATGTCATTGATTATCTGTTTGGGCATGGCTTATTTGGCTGATTTAGTTGGTTTAAGTTCTGTCGTAGGTGCCTTTTTTGCAGGGATTGCTGTGGGACAAACGGATGCAAAAACAGAAATTGATTTCAATATTGAAGCTATTGGCTATGCCGTGTTTATTCCCGTCTTCTTTGCCAGCATTGGCTTATCAGTGACATTTAACACGTTAGGAAAAGATTTACCTTTTATTTTGGTAATGACGATTATGGCGATTTTAACGAAATTACTGGGCGGCGCCTGGGGAGCGAAAATGGTTGGTTTCTCCAATACAAGTTCTTTAATGGTCGGTGCTGGGATGGTTTCGCGTGGGGAAATGGCATTAATCATTGCGCAAATTGGCTACCAATCTAAATTACTTTCAGAAGCGTATTATACGAGCATGATTGTGGTAATTATCTTAACGACCTTAGTTGCACCGTTCTTATTGAAATACTTTGTTAAAAAACAAGAATCTGCGTTGCAATAAAAAAAGATGAGCAGAAGTTGTTGACAAAAAAATAAAATAGCTATATGATGAGTTCAAGATAAACGACTACGTTTGTAGTCAAAAACCTTGAACTCTTTTTTTATTGATGAAGGAGGAATTTAACGAGTATGGCAAAAGATAAATTAGCGACAATTACAGATGCAGAGTGGGAAGTCATGCGGGTTATTTGGACCCAAGGCAAGACCACGAGTCGTGAAGTGCATACACTTTTAAATGAGAAGAAAGAATGGAAATCAACGACCGTCAAGACGTTACTAAGTCGTTTAACAGATAAAGGGTTAGTTGGAACGGAGAAAGCAGGCAATAAATATATTTATTATCCGCTAGTAGAAGAACGTCGGAGCGTTGAAACGGTGGCAGACGAACTTTTAGCCAAGGTGTGCAGCCGTAAAGTTGGTTCCGTGGTAGAAACAATTTTAACAGAGAGTCAGTTGAGTTATGACGATTTGGATCGATTAGAGGAACTCTTGAAAGAGAAGCGCAAGACGGCGGTTGAATCCGTCCCTTGCAACTGTATTCCTGGTCAATGCCAATGTCATTTAATTTAAAAAGGAGTGAAAAAAATGGAAAGTAAAACGTTTGATATTGAAGGGATGAGCTGTGCTTCCTGTGCCCAAACGATTGAAAAGGCTACGGCGAAGTTACCTGGGATGGCAAAGGCAAGTGTCAATTTAGCTACGGAAAAATTAAGTGTCACGTATGATCAGACGGAAGTCACAGAAGAAGAAATTAAGGAAGCTGTGTCAGATGCTGGCTACAAGGCGATTAGCCCAGCCCAGCAACGAACGTTTGCGATTGAAGGAATGAGTTGTGCTTCCTGTGCCCAAACGATTGAAAAAGCTGTGAACCAATTATCTGGTGTTCAACAAGCGATTGTTAATTTAGCCACGGAAAAACTGGTGGTTAGTTATGACGACCATCAAGTAACGAGTGCTGAAATTATCAAAGCAGTTACGGATGCAGGTTATCAGGCGACAGAAGAAGTCGCTGCAGGTGCAACAGCGGACCAAGATCGTGAAAAGAAACAAAAACATATTGCTGAGATGTGGCAACGTTTTTGGATCTCAGCGGTGTTTACAGTGCCACTTCTTTATATTGCGATGGGACACATGGTAGGCTTACCATTGCCGGATTTGTTGAATCCAATGACACATGCGACGACCTTTGCAATGGTTCAATTGATTTTGACGTTACCCGTCCTATATGTCGGCAGAGAATTTTTCACAGTTGGTTTTAAAGCGTTATTTAAAGGGCATCCAAATATGTTTTCTTTGGTAGCTTTAGGAACCAGTGCTGCTTTTGTGTATAGTTTATATGGCACAGCCATGATATTTTTAGGAGACACAAGTTTTACAATGGCTCTTTATTATGAATCAGCGGGTGTTATTTTAACCTTAATTACATTAGGAAAATATTTCGAAGCTGTTTCAAAAGGGAAAACCTCAGATGCGATAAAAAAATTAATGGGTTTGGCGCCGAAAACTGCTCATATTTTACGTGATGGCGCAGAAATTGAAGTGCCAGTTGATGCTGTTCAGTTGGATGACATTGTGATTGTTCGCCCAGGAGATAAAATCCCTGTTGATGGAGTGATTGTTTCAGGCAGTAGTTCTGTGGATGAAGCCATGTTAACGGGCGAAAGTTTGCCTGTTGAAAAGAAAGTCGGTGATGCAGTAATTGGTGCTAGCATCAATAAAAATGGCAGCTTTCAATTCAAGGCAACAAAAGTGGGAAAAGAGACGGCCCTTGCCCAAATCATTCAATTAGTGGAAGATGCGCAAGGCTCAAAAGCACCGATTGCACAATTAGCTGATAAAATTTCGGGTGTTTTTGTCCCAATCGTTATTGGTTTGGCTGTTCTTTCTGGCTTGGCTTGGTTCTTTTTAGGACAAGAGTCATGGATTTTCGCTTTGACAATTACCATTTCTGTGTTAGTGATTGCTTGTCCTTGTGCGCTCGGCTTGGCAACGCCGACTGCGATTATGGTGGGGACAGGTAAGGGCGCTGAAAATGGCGTTTTAATTAAAAGTGGGGATGCTTTAGAAACCACTCACAAAATTCAAACAATCGTGTTTGATAAAACAGGAACTATTACAGAAGGCAAACCGGTGGTTACAGATATTTTAGTTGCTGATTCAGCACTTTCAGAAGCTGAGTTACTAACATTAGTAGCTTCTGCAGAACAAGGATCAGAACATCCTCTAGGTGAAGCAATTGTGGGAGCGGCTAAAGAACGTCAATTGCCATTAGTAGAAGGAAGCGATTTTTCAGCGATTCCAGGTCACGGCATCCGTGTGACAATCAACGAACGAGTCCTACTTTTGGGCAATATAAAATTAATGAAAGAAGAAGCCATTGAGCTATCAACGTTTGTTCAACAAGCGGATCGTTTGGCAGAAGAAGGGAAAACCCCAATGTTTGTGGCAAAAGATGGTTCGTTTGCGGGTATCATTGCGGTAGCAGATACTGTGAAGGATAGCAGTCAAACAGCCATTGCACGTTTGCATAAAATGGGGATCGAAGCCGTGATGATTACGGGAGACAACAAGCGTACTGCCGAGGCGATTGCAAAACAAGTAGGTATCGATCGTGTCTTAAGTGAAGTTTTACCAGAAGATAAAGCGTTAGAAGTGAAAAAACTACAAGCAGAAGGCAAAAAAGTAGCGATGGTGGGTGACGGTATTAATGATGCACCAGCACTTGCCCAAGCAGATGTGGGGATTGCTATTGGTTCAGGCACAGATGTTGCAATGGAATCGGCCGACATTGTGCTAATGCGTAGTGATTTAATGGATGTGCCTACAGCAGTTGAATTAAGTAAAGCGACCATCAAAAACATCAAAGAAAATCTTTTCTGGGCATTTGCCTATAATACATTAGGTATTCCAGTGGCTATGGGTGTGTTACACTTATTTGGTGGACCTTTGTTAAGTCCGATGATTGCAGCAGCAGCTATGAGTTTTAGTTCAGTCTCTGTCTTACTAAACGCCTTACGCTTAAAAGGATTTAAACCTTCGACGGTGAAAAGAACTAGTGGAAGTCAAAAATAAAATTGAAAAGGATGAAGTGAAATGGAAAAAACAGTAAAAATTGATGGGATGAAATGTGATGGCTGTGTTCAAGCGGTCACTGAAAAATTTAGTGGAATTGACGGCGTAACGAATGTTGAGGTTCACTTGGCAGATCAAACAGCCGTTGTGACAGCAGATCGTGAAGTAAGCCAAGATGAACTGAATACCACGTTGGCAGATACAAAATTCAAGGTTGTCAGCGAATAACAAAAAACAGGGCCTACCATCATGAGTAGGCCCTGTTTTTTTGTTATGGAAGTTTGGCTTTGATTTCCTGATAAATCTTAGTCGTTTCTTGACCATCACGCGCAGTATAATAATAAACTTTTTCCCGCGTTTCTATTTTCAGAATCGGATGACTTTTTGTATAAATTAGTAAATAAGCAGGTTTTCCAGCGACTTTAAATTCTCCTGTTAAGTAACTATCTGTCGCAGCACCCATTGTGCGGATGCGTTCTTGAGGTAAGTCATCAATCAAAGAAACAACAGTGATTTGGTTAAAAGGAATTGACCTTGTTTTTGCTAATGGGGCAGATAACTCAATTTGTTTATTTTCAATAGTTGCTTGAAAGGCATGACTAGAAAAATCATTTATAAACATCGGCACTGTGGCAAAGAACAGCACCGCAATCGTTAAAATACCAGTAGCGGCTAGAATAATTTTCCCAGCAGGCCGTCCTAGGTTAATAGATAAATTCATACCAATGCGATCAGGAACCATGATTTTGGGGTCCTTTGGATTGATATAAATCCCATACCGCCAATATTGATCATCATCCCCATAGCGATAATCGCCAGCCTGTAAAACGAATTGATCTTGTTTTTTGCGCATTGAAAATAGGTAGTAGAAGAGAAAGCCTACATAAACAAACAAAAGAATAAAATAACAAAAAGTAAGGGCCATCGCAACCGTATAATCAATTACAATTGTGAAAGTTGGTAAAATGGTTAGCGGTGCAAAAACTAAGGCGGATAAAACCATTAAAACAGACCAATGATGCCGAAATAAATCATTGATTTGCTGATTAATTTTTGAGTCACTAGTTAGCGGTTTGACAGGTAAGCGCGCAATAAAATAATAGCCGCCAATGAACAAACTTAACATCAAAACAGTAATTAAGAAAAGAATCCAGGAACCAATCGCCGTTTGCAAGGAATAAAAGCCCCCAGCAAAAGTAAGAATAATTGCAGGTAAAAACCACCAAAATGAAATAAGTTTCTGGTTTTTATTTAAAACTAATTGCGTATCGATTAAGAGAGGACGTTTAGGCAACAACCAGCCGTTTTGCATTTTTAAAGCGGCCATTTTGCGAATATAAACGATTTGCAGATAGTAGCCACTGCCAATAAAACTAAATAAAAGTAACAGAAAAAGGAACAATAAAATCGAATCATAAGGAATAAATAACAAAGGCAAACTAAGAACACTAAAAACGGCTGCTAGTTGAACCAAGCGTTTTTTATAACGTTTTCGGATTGCTTGAACGCTGGGATCTTGTAGTTTATCTTCTGGTAAAGTGTTTTCCAAAATAATATTTTTGTGAGGATTTGCATAAATCCCCATAGTAAATGCCATAAAAAAAGCGACAGAAACTAGGATGAAATAAAAGAATACCGCCATTATAATGCACGCCCTTTCGAATCAAAATTTTGATAAATTTTCTGAATAAGTGCTTGGATTTCTGCTTCGGATTGCTGATGTAAAAAACTTTCAGCCAACAGAAGTTCTAAACGCTCATGCAATTGCTGTTGCCAAACAGCGGTAGCAGGTAACTTTGCGGCAATTTTGGTGCCGTTACGACGGTCAGTCACAATATAACCTGATTGCTTTAACTTATTATAAGCTTTTGAAACAGTCATCATATTGACCCCGATTTCGTCCGCCAATTGTCGGATAGAAGGCAAACTTTCATTAGGAACCAGTTCACCTTTGGCAATGCCTACAATGATTTGATCAATGAGTTGCTGATAGATGGGCTGTTCGCTTTGTTCATCTATTTCTAAAAGCATCGAATCACTCCTGTCTTATTTGTGCTATCTGTATTATATATACTAATACAAAAAGAGTTGGAAAGCAAGGAATTTAGAGTAAATGGTTGTTTCTGTTTAAAGAGAAGCATATAATGAAGAAGAACGTAAAATGAAAGGACGATGAAAATATGACAGCAATTGAACCAAAATTAACAGAGAAATTCCATCAAGATTTCTTGAACAATAATAAACAAAATGCCTTACAACGTAGTGTAGTAAAAAATGGTATCAGCGCTTCAGGTGAATCTGTACAAGGAGCCGTGAATAACGTACCCGTCTTTTCAGTCGACTTAGCTACTGGAAAAGTGGCCAATCAAAAACAAAGCGGTCGCTGCTGGATGTTTGCGGCATTAAATACATTTAGACATAGAATGTTAAATGCGTTTCAATTAAAAGATTTTGAATTATCACAAAACTATACATTTTTCTGGGATAAATATGAAAAATCAAACTATTTCTATGAAAATATTATTGCAACAGCCGATCAACCGTTGACTAGTCGTAAAGTGGCCTTTTTATTAGCTACACCACAACAAGATGGTGGGCAATGGGATATGATCGTTTCAATTTTTGATAAATATGGCGTAGTGCCTAAAACGGCAATGCCTGAAAGCAGCAACAGCTCCAATTCACGTGATTTAAACAACTATTTAAATAAAAAATTACGCAAAGATGCAACAATTTTACGTAGTTTAATTGAAAAAGGCGCTTCTGCTGAAGAAGTCCAAAAAAACAAAGAAGCAATGTTACAAGAAATTTATAATTTCTTAGCAATCTCTTTAGGAACACCGCCAGAAACCTTTGATTTTGAATACCGTGACGAAGAAAAAAATTATCATTTGGATCAAAATCTAACACCGCAAACATTCTTTGAAAAATACGTTGGCGTTAATTTACATGATTATGTAAGTATTATTAATGCTCCTACAGAAGATAAACCATTCAACAAAACATACACTGTTGAAATGTTAGGGAATGTTGTCGGCGGCAAAGAAGTTAAATATTTAAATGTAGAAATGGCTGCTTTCAAAAAATTAGCTGCTGCACAATTGGAAAAAGGCGAATCTGTTTGGTTTGGTTGTGATGTCGGACAATCTTCAACACGTGACACAGGAATTATGGCATTAGACGTTTACGATATGAACGATCTTTTTGATATTGATTTTACGATGACTAAAGCAGAACGTTTAGACTTTGGTGAAAGCTTAATGACACACGCCATGGTTTTAACAGGTGTTGATATCGTTGATGGTCAAACAACAAAATGGAAAGTGGAAAATAGCTGGGGCGAAAAAGTCGGTGAAAATGGCTTCTTCGTTATGAGCGATGCGTGGATGGACGAATACACTTATCAAATCGTTGTGCACAAAGATTTATTAACTGATGAACAGAAAAAAGCTTGGGAACAAGCGCCAACTGTTTTGGCACCTTGGGATCCAATGGGAGCATTAGCATAAAACAGAAAAAGAAGGCCCCGCCGTCATGGCGGGGCCTTCTTTTTACGTTGGGCGGCGAACTTCACGGATTTCGCCCAATGTTGTATAATCATTGCCTGCTAAACGAGCAATCGGTTGGAGTTTTTCAGGTAAAATGTACTGATGTTCTTCATCGAAAACGGCTGAATCAAAATAGAAATCGGTAATTTCTACAATGAATAAATCCGTAATAATTTGACCTTCATGGTTAGCAATAGGTACATATTGATGTAAGCGAGCTTCCATCCGAATCGGCGCGGCTTTGATTGCTGGAACAGCAACAGTCTGGCTGGCAATGGTTTCAATACCGAATGTGTCAATTTCACTGATCTCTGCTGCTAAAGGTGCCGAAGTCTGATTCATTTGAGTAAGAACGTCTTCGTTAACGAAATGGATGACAAGTTCTTTAGTAGCCAAGATGTTTCGTGCCGTATCTTTAGGCTCTTTGTCTGGTCGTAAAATGGACAACGTTGCTAAAGGAATTTCAGCTGCCGCCGCATTAAAGAAACTAAAGGGAGCAGCGTTGACGACACCTGTAGCTGTATCTTGTGTTGTAACCCAAGCGATTGGCCGAGGAATAATACTTCCTGATAAAAATTTATACGCTGTTTTTGCAGATAACTCGTTACTATTGTAATGAATCATAGGAGCCTCCTAGAAAAAATACTAATTTCTTTGAACATTCGCATCTGAAGTATCGAAAGGACGCACAAATTCTTCAATCCCTGCCCGTTTTGGTTCTAAAAATGGCGGTAATGATAATTTTTCACCAGCGTGTTCATAGGTTTCATCCTCTAAAAATCCAGGACCATCGGTTGCCAGTTCAAATAAAACATGTGTTGCTGCCAAGAAATATTCAGATTTAAAGTAAAAACGTTCCACAAAGCCAGAATTAGGAAATTCCAAACGATTAATTTTTTCAATCCAGAAACGTAGTGCTTCCTCATCGGCAACGCGCAAGGCTAAGTGATGGACATTGCCGTAGCCTTCTTGGGCCGCTGGCAAATCTTCTCGATGCTCTACGATAATGCTGGCACCATTCCCACCTTCGCCAACTTCAAATAAATGGAAACTACCTTCAGCATCAATCAATTTGAACCCTAAAACTTCAGTTAAAACTAGTTGCAGATGTTCGTAATTTTCGACAGTTACAAAGGCTGGACCTAAGCCGATTAAAGCATGTTCACTAGGAACGTTAGATTTTTTCCAAGGCGTGCCAGCTGCAACACCTTGGTTCTTTTCATCAGAAATAAGTTGGTAACGTTGATTGTCAAAATCTTCAAATTCTAAATACTTTTTGCCAAAACGTTCTTGAATTTCTCCATGATCAATTGCATATTCATTAAAGCGTGATACCCAGTAATCCAAAGCAGCATCATCTTTTACACGGAAGGAAGTACGAGAAATTGTATTGGTTCCTTTGGTTCCTTTAGGTAAGCCTGGAAAGTCAAAGAAAGTCATATCTGTTCCGGGAGAGCCGGCATCATCAGCAAAAAATAAATGATATGTTTCAATATCGTCTTGGTTGACAGTCTTCTTAATTAAACGTAGACCTAAAATATCGGTGAAAAAGTGATAAATTTTTTCAGCACTTGAAGTCATGGCAGTGACGTGGTGTAAACCTAAAATTTGTGTATTCATAATAAAAATCCTCCTAAAAGAAAAATAATTTTTTGATTAATCAACTTACTAAAAGTAAGTTTAAATGATTAGTCCTAAAAATGCAAAAGAAATGTCTCGAATTCGAACTATTATTTTTTAGTTGATTTTTTAAAAAAATAAGAATATAATAGCCTGAGATATTTTAATACATAAACTTTCGTAAACATCGCCGGATGCTTGCGACTAAAGTGTTAATGAACAGTTCTTAGGCCATAGCTGAACTGTTTGTTGGCACTTTTTTTGTTTGGAAGGGAAGGAAAACAAGATGAGTAAAGCTTGGTTAAAAGTTATTTTTGGCGCTTTTTGTGAAGTGATTTGGGTCATTGGCATGAAGCATAGTACAACATGGTGGGAGATTTTAGGGACAGTAATCGCAATCTTTATCAGTTTTTATGCGCTGATTAAAGCAGGAGAGGAATTGCCAGTGGGCACAGCCTATGCTGTATTTGTCGGCTTAGGTAGTGCTGGAACTATTGTAACAGATCATTTTTTATTCCACACACCATTGGGCATAGGAAAAGTTCTTTTTCTGTTGCTGTTATTAATAGGTGTGATTGGCTTAAAAATGGTAACTGGAAATAAAGAGGAGGAAACAAGATGAGTTGGTTATACTTAGTTATTGCAGGCTGTTTTGAAATCTTTGGCGTAGGTTCAATTAAATTATTTACAACAAAAAAAGACTTACGTTCATTGTTAATTTTAATTCTAGCGTTTAGTGGTAGTTTCTTATTTTTATATTTAGGGATGAGACAATTACCGATGGGCGTTTCTTATGCAGTTTGGACAGGAATTGGTACAGCAGGAGGCGCTATTTTAGGAATGCTCTTAGGTGAATCAAAAGACCTACGACGGATATTTTTTATTTTTTTAATCATTGTTTCTGTGATTGGTTTAAAATTAATTGGTTAGAAAGCAAGAGAACATTGTTTGGATTATTGAAAGACAGGTGAGTAAAATTTAAAAAGAGACAGAACCAAATGCGGTGTTCTGTCTCAAAATAGCTTTTATTTTACGAGGTTACTATAACGTGTCGCAAATTCATTGTTGTAGGACTTGCCGTTGACATCTTGACCAACGTCCCAATTTGCAGACCAAGTCATTAAGCCACGGATAGGATTACCGTCTTTTGCTAACTGATCAAAAGTTTTGGCTACAGGGGTAGCCTCAACGACATAGCCGCTACCAGCAGCATCCCGATTTGCTGGTAAACCAAGGACTAATTTATCGTTTGGTATCTGTAGATAGCCGCGCGTGCCATGGATTAATGAATCAGACATATAATAGAGGAACTCGTATTTTAGAGCATCGTTGCTTTGAGCAACCCAAGTCATAATTTCATCAACCCAGACACCGTCGCCGCCTTGGTTATATAATTGTGGGGCAATGTAATCATAATAACCATTTAGGGAAGTAATGTATGTTTCATAAGCGGCACCAGGTTTTAAATAAGGGAATTCTGGCGCCATCGTAATGATGAAATTTTTTCCTTGTGCTCGATAATGGTCTTTGACTATTTTCAATGCAGCAGGAATGACGGTTTGGTTGTCGCCAGCAGTAATCGCCAATTGCTCTAAGTCGATGTCTAAACCATCAAAGCCGTATGTTTCCACTTGACGAATGATTTCATTCGCAAAGGCTTGTTCATCGCCTTTGACTAATTGAATATGTGCATCTGCTCCACCAAGTGCCAATAAAACTGCGCGACCTTGACTATTTAATTGTGCGACTTCTTGTCGGAAGGCAGTGTCCGTTTGGTTATAAGGCTTGAACGTAGGAATCCGTATCGTGCCATCGCTTTTCATGAAGGAAACCGGTACGACATTGTAGGCTTGATTTACTTCTGAAAGGTTCAGTGATGCTGATGTTCCTTGTTTGTAACCATCGCGTCCTTTTGAGGCCCAGTTATGCCAATATCCAACCAACACTTTTTTGCCAGAGATATCTACCATCGTATCCGCAGCATCTGCAGAAGCTTGAGTAGGCGTTAACCACAAGCCAACTGTAACGGTTGAAAGAAGCAGAAAAGCAGGAATTATTTTTTTTAGCTTCATTTTTTGAGAACTCCTTTAATTTAGTTTAAGATGTGAGTGTTTTTACTGAATGTTCACATCAATCGCTTGGTAAAAGGCGTTCACCGTATCACCAATGCCCCAAACAGCGTAAATGACATGATAACCTTTGCGGTCTGTCGGAATATTAATTGTTTGTTTAACAACTTTATTAGGAACTTCTTGTTTGCCGTCGATTGAAGCAATTTTGTCGAAGTTTTTAATGTCTAATGGTTGATTGGGATTCCAGCCATTTTTAGTAATATAGTAATCCCAAGAAGCAGTTCTATGTTGGGCAGTTAAGTTCCAAGTGATGTCAAGGGGACCTGTGGTAATGTTTGTTTTGTGCCAACGAGTAGCTGTTTGTTCATCCAAAGGTTCAAAACCTGAGACACCTGCACTGGCTAATTTACCAGTAATAAACGTATTTTTGGGCGCTTCGATACTTTGAGGTTCCCATTGTGCACGACCAACATTTGTATTTAAGTTACCACCAGCAGAACTACCAAAGAAAGCACGACTTCCAGGACTTGCTACGTAACCATGAGCCTCCGAAACAGTAGGGGCCAATGCAGCGCCACCTAAAACAAAACTAAAAGCCAGGACGATTGTTAATAAACTCTTTTTCACGAAAAAAACCTCCTAAAAAATTATTTTGTATGCGCTTACAGATAGGAATATAACATAATAATCTTTTGGATACAAATAATAAGAAATGTTATTTTTAAAAATAAAACAATATTTTTTAAGTAATATTAAGAATGTTTTTAAATAATATAAATAATAGTGTTTTTCAAAGTTTTGTTAATTTTTCATTCGGAATCGCAATTGAAGAAATCACGTGGTATACTTTTAAGAAGAAACAATGACACGAAAGTAGCCATTGGAAAAAGGAGATTATTTCGTGGGAAAAAAACATACATCCTCTTATGAAGTTGCCTACTATGACGGCGATTTTACTGGTGCAATGAAGATACCGGCTTTGTTAGCGGTTGTCATTAAAGTATCAGAAGAACAAACAGAATTACTAGGAAGAGATGCGGCTTATGTCGCCCAATTTGGCCTAGGCTGGGTCATCACCAACTATGAAATAGAGATTCACCGCTTACCAAAAGTTGGTGAAAAAGTAGCAATTACAACGCAAGCTATGAGTTATAACAAATATTTTTGTTATCGTAACTTTTGGGTTCATGATGAAGAAGGCAATGAATGTGTCTTTGTGAAATCAACCTTTGTCTTAATGGATCAAAAAAATCGGAAAATCAGTAGTGTGTTACCAGAAATTATTGCACCTTTTGATTCTGAAAAAATCACTAAAATTTATCGCCATGAAAAAATTGAAAAAGTCACAGAGGGGAACTTTTTACCTTATCGTGTGCGTTTTTTTGATATTGATGGCAATCAACACGTTAATAATGCGATTTACTTTAATTGGTTATTGGATGTGTTAGGGTATGACTTTTTAACAACGCATCAACCGAAAAAAATTCTTGTGAAATTTGATAAAGAAGTAGAATATGGCCAAGAAGTCGAAAGTCATTACGAAATTGTCGAACAAGAAAATCAGTTGAAAACACGCCATGAGATTCGGATTGATGGTCAAACCTATTGTGAAGCGAATATCGATTGGACAAATTAAGTTAAGATGACGATTTAGAAAATAAAAAGGTACGCAGAGGAGGGAGGACATGATTCGCTTAGGATTAACATCTTTTAGTGAACACGACTATTTAACTGGAAAAAAACGGGCCACGCTTTATGAATATGCCAGTCATTTACCGCTAGTTGAAATGGACACGGCGTATTACGGGATTCCTCCCAAAGAACGAGTAACTGAATGGGTCAAAGCAGTTCCCGAAAACTTTCGCTTTGTCATGAAAGTTTATAGTGGAATCAGTTGTCAAGGTGAGTGGCAGACCTATTATGCAAGTGAAGAAGAAATGATCACCTCCTTTTTAGAAAGTATGGCCCCATTAATTGAAAGTAAAAAATTATTTGCCTTTCTGGTACAATTTTCAGGAACATTTGGTTGTACGAAAGAAAATGTCGCTTACTTGCAAAAAATTCGTCACTGGTTTAAAGACCTACCCATCGCCATTGAATTACGAAATAATTCATGGTATCAACCAAACTTTGTAAAACAAATGTTGCAATTTATGAAAGAAAATCAATTTTCACTTGTGATTGTAGATGAACCGCAGATTCCTACGAATCCAGTGCCCTTTTATCCGTATGTAACGAATCCTAATCTCGTGCTCTTCCGGTTTCACGGACGTAATGCGGCTGGCTGGTTAGCCAATGATGCAGAGTGGCGAAAAAAAAGAACCCTTTATCATTATAATACGCAGGAAATCGCTGATTTAAGCGAAGCTGTTTTAAAAATGTCGCAAGAAGCTAAAGAAGTGGGCGTAATTTTTAATAATAATTCTGGCGGCGATGCCGCAGAAAACGCTCTACAGATGCAAAAAGTCTTGAATTTGAGTTACGATGATTTGAATCCAAAACAATTAGATTTATTTTGAGAAAGAAGGTAGCTGAATGTCTGAAAAGCAATCCCCTTATGAAATGGCTTGTGCCTTCCACGAGGTTTTTAATCCACAACAACCAGAGCAACCAACTGCTTTTTCGCCAGAGTTAGCCAGTCGACGAGCAGAGTTTAAAGTCGAAGAACTTGTGGAATTTTTATATAGTGCTGCTGATAATGACCAAGTACTTTTTCAACAATTGGTCAACGGATTAAAAAAATCTGTCGATAAAGCAGAGCAGAAAGTCTTGGCGAAAGGCAAACCAGTATCTGATCCTTTAGTGGAGGAAGTGGATGCACTAGTTGATTTATTGTATTTTACTTATGGTTCGTTTTGCTTAATGGGCGTCAATCCAACAAAAATTATTGAAATCGTTCATCAAGCCAATATGGGGAAATTATTTCCAGATGGGCAGCCACATTATGATCCGGAAACAAATAAAGTATTAAAACCTGAAAATTGGGAACAAGATTTTGCGCCAGAAGCTAAAATTAAAGCGGAAATTCAACGCCAATTGAAAATTACTGAGACCAATGAAAAAGACGAATGAGAAAACTCATTCGTCTTTTTTATTAATCATGGAAGAACGTCCGATATAAGGCTTTGATGGCTTTTTCCTCTTGTTCTTTTTTGATACCAAACATAATGCTTACTTCCGAAGATCCTTGGTTAATCATTTCTAAGTTGATTTTTTCTTTGGCTAACGCCATTGTACTTTCAGCAGTAACCCCAATTCGTTGGCGCATGCCTTCGCCAACAATCATAATCATGGAAAGGTGATGCGTGATGCGTAACTCATCAGGCGCTAAAACTTCTTGGAGTTGGGCCATCAGTCGATTTTCAATTTCAGTTGTTAACTGGTCTTCTCTTAAAACAATCGTGATGTCATCAATTCCTGAGGGCATATGCTCATAGCTTAAGGCTAATTTTTCTAGTACTTCTAAAAGCCGTCGCCCAAAACCTAACTCTCTATTCATTAAATACTTACTAATGTAAATACTTGCGAACCCTTGATCACTAGCAATTCCTACAACAGGGGCATGCTTCACTTTGCGAGAAGTGGTAATTAGGGTGCCAGGATGATGTGGGTTGTTAGTATTTTTGATAACGACTGGAATATTTGCGCGATAGGCAGGCATTAAAGCTTCGTCGTGGAGGACGGCAAATCCTGCATAAGCTAACTCCCGCATTTCTCTGTAGGTCAATTCTTGAATCGTTTGAGGCTGTTCAATAATTCCAGGATGGGCGACATAAATTCCGTCCACATCGGTAAAGTTTTCATACAAATCTGCTTGAACACCTGCGGCAACAATGGACCCTGTGATATCGGAACCGCCACGAGAAAAAGTACAAATTTCGCCGGCTTCTGTATAACCAAAGAAACCTGGAATAACCAAGATTTGTTGAGTCTCACGATAGGCACTAATTTTCTCTAAAGCTTTTGGTAAAATGCGGGCATTGCCTGGCTCAGGTGTCACTAGGAGACCTAATTCTTTTGGACTAATGTAGCGAGCATCTAAGCCATTCTGATTGAAAAAACTGGCAACAACTTTTGCATTATTGTCCTCGCCGCTAGCTAAAAAATAGTCAAATAAAAAAGCATTGTTTTCTTTTGGTAAAGTGGCTAATTGGCGAATCGAAATAGCAATATCAGCTAAAACTGCTTTATCCAAGTGTAATTCATCAAAAAGATCTTCATAACGACGAATGATGGCAGAGATTGTCGATTCAATTTCCTCATTATTTAAGTAGCGCTGATAGTATTGAATCAATAAATCAGTCACTTTAATATCTTGCGGGGTTCGCTTTCCAGGAGCGGATACAACGACAAACGTTCGGCGCGGCTCTTCCTTGACGATTTGTAAGACTTTCTGTAACTGTGGTGCTGATGCTAGCGAGCTACCGCCGAATTTAACTACGTTCACGTTTATCACTCCTGTTTTTAATTATTTTCTCATTTGTAGATTAGTAAAAGGATACCGAAAAACATTTAGAAAAGCAACCACTTATTTTCAGAAAGTTAGGAAATCATGAAAATATTTGTTCTTCATTTTTCCTTAAAATTTTGTTAAACTGTAAAGATATGAGTCGTAACGAAGGAGTTAAATAGTATGACAGAATCCAAAACTGCCATTATTTTTGATATGGACGGTGTCCTAGTAGATAGCGAAGCTTATTATTATGAGCGACGTAAAGCATTTTTAGCGGAATTTGATTTGACCATTGAGGGCCTAACCTTGCCAGAATTAGTCGGTGCGGATATGCGTTCATTATGGCAAAAGATTGAACAAGTCAACAAAAAAGAGCTAGATATTGCTTTTTTAAATGAACAATACATAGCCTATAAAAAAGCGCATCCGATAGATTATTTAGCTGTGCTTGATGAAAATGCGAAACGTGTTTTACAATTTTTAAAAAGACAAGGCTATAAAATCGGATTAGCTTCTTCTTCCACAAAAGACGCAATTGAAGAGGTTTTGACAGTGGGGCAATTAAGTAGTTATTTTGATGCGGTCGTGAGTGGGGAAGATTTCGAAGAAAGTAAACCGGCGCCGGATATTTATCTGCACACGTTACAAGAATTAGCTGTTGCGCCACAGGAATGTATAGCCATTGAAGATTCAGAAAAAGGCATTGCCTCTGCCAAAGAAGCTGGGCTAGAAGTTTGGGCTATGCGCGATGAACACTTTGGGATGGATCAAAGTCAAGCGGATGCCTTCTTAACACAACTAAGTGATATTTGTAAAAAAATTAGTGAAAATCGGATCGATGAAAGCAGTGAATCAACCCCTTCGTAAGAAGATCGCGGGTTTTCTTAAAAAAGTTTGTTATAACTAGTGAATGAATATACAGTTTGTGCTATAATTTTCTATAGGTATTTCTGCAAGAATGCCCTTTTTCAAGGGTCAGGAACAATAGATAACCGTGTGAAGAGAACAAACAACCTTTCTTTTATTATAGAAAAATTATCGGAGGAGCCAAAATGAAGAATAATTGGATTATCATTTTAGTACTAGTAATCGTTATTATTGCTGCGGTGCTATACTTAATTGGTTATTTTATGCGCAAAAAAAATCAAGAACAATTAGATGAATTAGAAGTTCGTAAAGAAGCCCTGTTTGACTTGCCAGTCTTTGAAGAAATCGATGACATTAAAAAAATGCATCTAGTTGGACAGAGTCAAAATAGTTTCCGTGAATGGAATCAACGCTGGGTAGAACTATCGACGCGTTCTTTCGCCGAACTAGAGAGTCAAATTTATGAAGTCGAAAATCAAAATGAAATTTTCCGTTTCATGAAAGCGAAGAAAGCAGTCGTGGAAGCGAATGAAACGATGACCGAAATGGAAGCCGAAGTGGAAGTCATTCGTAATGGCTTGAAAGAATTACGTGAAAGTGAAGAGCGCAATTCATTGGAAGTTCAAAAAGCTTTGGATGTCTATGAAGAATTAAGTAAATCACTAAAAGATGATAAAGCTAGCTTTGGTCCAGCTTACTCCGAAATCCAAAAACAATTAAGAAACGTCGAAATTGAATTCACACAATTTGTCACACTAAATACATCGGGGGACCCAATCGAGGCTCGAGAAGTCCTAGAAGATGCGGAACGTCATACGTATGAATTGGAAGACTTAATGAAACGGATTCCACCAATGTATGAAGAATTAAATGAAACTTTCCCAGATCAATTAAAAGAAATCGAAGAAGGCTACAACCAATTATTAGCTGACGATTATGTGTTCCCTGAACAAAACTTTGCTGAAGAAATTCAACATGCGAAAAAACGTGTCGAGAATTCAATGGCTGATTTAGAGAAAACAGAGATTGCTGCAGTAGAGGTCGCAAATCGCGACACAGCAACGGCGATTGATGCATTATATGAAGTGATGGAACGTGAAATTGAAGCGAAGAAATATGTCGTAACCAATCAAAAAATTATTGACGATTATATTTCTCATTCCTTAAAAAATAACCGTCAATTAATGATTGAATTGGACCATGTATCACAAAGCTACACCTTAAACAACAACGAGTTAGGACGTAGTCGTGGTTTCCAAACGGAAATTGAAGAAATTATCCGCCGTCAAAAAGACTTGGAACCTCGAATGAAAGAACATACAGTTCCTTACTCTGAAATTCAAGCGTTCTATAAAGAATGCTATAAGATTTTAGATGATATTGAAAATCAACAATTAGAAATCGATGCTTCATTGAAAGAACTAAGAAAAGGCGAAAAAGTCGCCCAAGAAAAAGTTGACGAATACGAATTCCGTTTACGGAGTATCAAACGGTATGTTGAAAAGCAACGATTACCAGGTTTGTCTGCTGATTACTTAGAATTTTTCTATGTGGCAACGGATCGAATTGAAGATTTAAGCCGAGCCTTAAATAAAATGCGCATTAACATGGATGAAATCAATCGTTTATGTGACTTATGCGAAGATGATTTAGAGTTATTAGATAAGAAAACAAAAGATTTAGTCAATGCAGCAGCTCTGACAGAACAAATGATGCAATATGCAAACCGCTATCGTCATACTCACGAGAACATCCGAGCGGCTTTAGATAAAAGCATGTATTTATTCTCGACAGAATTCCGTTATCAAGATGCATTAGATGAAATTGGAACGGCATTGGAAGCTGTTGAGCCAGGGGCGTTCAAACGAATCGAAGATTTTTATTTTAAAAATATCAATAACCCTAATTTAACAGCAATTTAATTAAACAATCACTAAACAGAGGTTTGTCGACAGACAAGCCTCTGTTTTTTATGGCGTGGTGGTGACTTGAAGTGATACTTTAGAAAGTATATAATGGGAAAGAATTTTAAAAAAGAAGGGTGACAAATGATTTATTTTGATAATAGTGCAACTACACCGATTTACCCCCAGGCTTTAGATACATATGTAAAAACCAGTCAGCGGATTATTGGCAATCCGTCTAGTCTGCATGACTTAGGCAACCAAGCGAATCGGCTCTTACAACAAGCACGGAAGCAGATTGCGGAGCTAATCAATGTTTCAGCAAATGAAATCTATTTTACAAGTGGCGGAACTGAAGGAGATAACTGGGTTTTAAAAGGAACGGCAATCGAAAAACGAGAATTTGGTAATCATATTATTATTTCTGCAGTGGAACATCCAGCAGTTACAGAAACAGCGGAACAATTAGTCGAACTAGGTTTTGAACTTTCTTATGCGCCAGTGGATAAAGAAGGTCGTGTAAAAGTCGAGGAACTACAGAAATTAATTAGAAAAGAAACGATTTTGGTTTCTGTTATGGCAGTGAACAATGAAGTGGGAACGATTCAACCAATTAAAGAAATCAGCGAGGTTTTAGCGGAGTTTCCTAAAATTCATTTTCATGTAGACGCGGTTCAAGCAATTGGAAAAGTTAATTACTCAGAGTGGTTAACGGATCGGGTGGATTTTGCAACGTTTTCTGCACATAAATTTCATGGACCACGAGGCATTGGTTTTATGTATTGGAAACAAGGAAAACGTTTAGCGCCGCTTTTAACAGGAGGCGGGCAAGAAAACAACCAACGCAGTGGGACAGAAAACGTACCAGCAATTGTGGCAATGGCCAAAGCGTTGCGTTTGCATTTAGAGAACGAACAACAACGGCCGCAACATGTGGCGACATTACGGAGTTATTTATTAAAGGCGCTAGAAGAATTTCAAAATGTGACTGTTTTTTCACAAGATAATGAACATTTTGCGCCACACATTTTATGTTTTGCTTTGAAAGGGATTCGCGGCGAAGTGCTAGTCCATGCATTGGAAGAAAAACAGATTTATATTTCGACTACGAGTGCTTGTTCTAGCCGGAAAAAAATGGCTAGCAGCACCTTGTATGCCATGCATGTGCCAGGGGAATTAGCGACTTCCGCTGTGCGCATTAGTTTAGATGAAAGCAATACAATGGCAGAAATTGAACAATTTATGATTGTTTTCAACCAACTTTATCAAAAATTTTCTCGTGTAAATTAATAAAAAATAAGTCGGAGCCTAGAAATAGGCTCCGACTTATTTTTGCTCTCTTTATCGATTGAATTTGCTCTCTTTATCGATTGAATTTGCTCTCTTTATCGATTGAATTTGCTCTCTTTATCGATTGAATTTGCTCTCTTTATCGATTGAATTTGCTCTCTTTATCGATTGAAGCGGTAGCCACTTCCCCAGAGTGTTTCAATTGGAGAGTCAGAAAGATTGGCTTTTTTTAATTTTTCCCGAATCCGTTTAATGTGAACAACGACAGTCGAAACCTCAGTATCTAAGGCATCAAACCCCCAGACGCTTTCAAAAAGTTCTTCTTTATTCCACACACGGTTAGGATGTTCCATCAAGAAAACCAACAATTTGTATTCTTTGCTTGTAAAAATAACTTCATTTTCTAAAACAAACACTTTGTGGGCGGCAGTGTCGACAGCGATTTCATTGATTTTTAGTAATTGTGGCGGTTGCTCTGCCTTGCTTAACAATTGATAGCGGTTCATATGAGCTTTTGCTCGAGCGACCAATTCATTGGGACTAAACGGTTTAATTATATAATCATCCGCACCTAAGCCAAGACCACGAATTTTATCAATATCTTCTTTTTTAGCCGAAACAATCATGATCGGCGTTTGCTTTTTTTTCCGAATTGCACGACAGATTTCAAAACCATCCATAGTTGGCAGCATCACATCTAAAATAATTAAATCAAAGGGCTCATTTAAAGCTGCTTCCAATCCTTTTTTTCCATCATGTTCAATTGTGACAGTCATATCGTTAATTTCTAAATAATCTTTTTGCAAATCAGCAATGCTTGGATCATCTTCAATAATTAATACATGTGGTTTCATTTTTCATCCTCCAACAACGGCAGCGTAATTATCACGTTGGTGCCGTCTCCTTTTTTACTTGTGACAGTGATTGTTCCCTGATGATAGTCAATAATTTGTTTGACAATACTTAATCCCAAGCCGCTTCCTTTAACTGTTGGGGTTCGAGATTTGTCTACACGATAGAAGCGTTCGAATAAATAAGGTAATTCTTTTTTATCGATACCAATGCCGTTATCTGTAATGGTTAAAACTAAGTCTGTTTGATTATGCGTTAAAGAAATCGTAAAGGCTAGTTGTTCTTTAGTGGGATCCGCAAATTTAATGCTATTTTGAATTAGATTGGTAATCACGCGATTCATCTGCGTGGGATCCATTTGAACGTATAAAGCTTCGGTGGGAAGTACAGAAGTGATCACGAGTTCTTGTTCCAAACGGTATTCTTCAAGAATATGTGCAATAAAACGAGTGAAATTGGTCTTTTCCATTGTAAAGACAGCACGGTCTAGGTCTAATTTAGAATACAAAAATAATTCTTCAATTAAATCATTGAGGCCTAAACTTTTTTCATGAATGACCGTTAAATAGCGCTGTTTTTTTTCTTCGGTATTGGCAACACCATCCATCAAGCCTTCAACGTAACCAATGATAGAAGTAATTGGTGTTTTTAAGTCATGAGAAATATTGGCAATTAATTCTTTTCGATTATCTTCATATTTTTCGCGTTCCGCATTGGCTTCTTCTAAATCTTGCCACATTTGTTCAAAACTAAGTTGGAGCTGTTTGACTTCTGTTGAGACGGTTTGGTGGCTAGTTGGTGTAAATGGATTTTCTTTTTGGGCATCCTTACCCAATGTTTTAGTCGCTTTTTCTAATGCTTCTAATGGCTCGATAGTGGTTTTGGTTAAGCGCTTATTAATGAGCCAAGCTGCCGCAATTGCTACAAGGATAATTAACAAAATCATCCAGATAATCCAGCGTGTGAAGAATTCAAAAAGGCTGCTTTCACGTTTCAAGACAATAAAGCTCCCGTTAGAACCATCTAAATAATGAAAATCGGATTTGACATAATGATATAGACGCCCTGCATTATCCAGTGTGCCAGTTGGCATAATATTATTCATTTCGTAGTTTGGAATATGTACAGACAAAGATTTTTCTACTAAATTATCCGAATAATAAGGAAACCGTGCATTCTTTCGAATAATCACACTTAATCCTTTTGCCTCAATTGTTTGAATCGTTTCCTTTAATTCTTTACTTAAAGGTGTATCTAGTAATTTCGGTGACTTTTTTAACAATTGATCTAAGGCCAAATAACTTTCTTCTTCGTTAGCGGTCAATGGTCGTTGCTTATTCATCATTCGGTAAGCTTGGGGCAAACTGGGGACAGTTCCTAATGTGATGTAAGAAGCTAAGGATAAAACAGCTAAAACAGAGGCTAAAGTAATAATGATGGCACTAATATAAGAAATAAAAAAGCGGCGTTTAATGGTCAAAAGCGTCCCTCCTAGTGGTTTTAATCTATTTCTTACTTATAGTGTATTACAAGTGAACAAAAAAAAGCTAGTATTGTTATTAACTTTTTTTCATTTGTTTATAATTTGTTCATTTTTCGGCAAGTAGGAGTTTATAAGGCTTTGCTATTCTAGGTATATCAAAAAGAAAAAAGGGGATTACCAACTATGAAAAAGAAAAAAGTTTTTAGTACGATTACCTTATTAACCTTTAGTACGATGTTGATCGCAGGCTGTGCTGGCGGAGCCAACTCTGCAACAGATAAATCAAGTGCAGCTAGCTCAAGCACTGCAGTCTCTAGTTCAGCAGAAGCAGCTAAAGAGCAATCAAAAGGACAAGAATTAACAGAAATTTTATCCAGTACTGATTGGCAAGGCACAAAAGTTTACGACAAAAATAATAATGATTTAACAGCAGAAAATGCTAATTTTATTGGTTTAGCAAAATATGATGGTGAAACAGGTTTTTATGAATTTTTCGACAAAGAAACAGGTGAAACCCGTGGCGATGAAGGCACATTCTTTGTGACAGATGATGGCGAAAAGCGTATCTTAATTTCGGATACACAAAACTATCAAGCAGTGGTTGATTTAACGGAAGTAACGAAAGATAAATTTACCTATAAGCGAATGGGGAAAGATAAAGACGGGAAAGATGTAGAAGTCTTTGTAGAACATATCCCTTATTCTGATAAAAAGTTAACTTTTACGAACGGTCGTAAAGATTTAGAAACAGAAACTGGCAAAATTGTTACTAATGAACCTGGGGATGACATTTTAGGGGCCACATTATGGAATGGCACGAAAGTTTTAGATGAAGACGGTAACGATGTTACTGAAGCAAATAAAATGTTTATTAGTTTAGCGAAATTTGATAATAAAACAAGTAAATATGAATTCTTTGATTTAGAAACGGGTAAAACCCGTGGAGATTTTGGTTACTTCCAAGTAATTGATAATAACAAAATCCGTGCTCACGTTTCAATTGGTGACAATAAATATGGAGCTGCATTAGAATTAACAGAATTAAATGATAAACGTTTTACGTATACACGAATGGGTAAAGACAATAACGGCAAAGAAATTAAAGTCTTTGTGGAACATGAACCATATGAAGGAGACTTTACGCCAGACTTCACGTTCTAATTAGTTAATCACGAGTGGATGAAGCGGTCAAAAGGAAATAAAGGATTCTTTTGACCGCTTCATTTTTAATAAAAAAATAGTTTATAGTTGTTTTTAATCGTTTATAAATTGTTCATTTTTCTGACAGTGGTAGTTTAGAATCGTTTGTTAAGATTGGTTTATCAAAGAAAAGGAGCGATGCTTTATGAAAAAGAAAGTATTAAGTTCGATTACTTTAGTAACATTAAGTACGTTACTTATAGCAGGTTATGCAAGTCCAGCATTTGCAGGTCATGCAGCCAATCCAAATAGTGCTACAGCAAATTTAGGCAAACATCAAAACAATGGCCAAACAAAAGGCGATAAGGCGACTAAGATTTTATCTGGCACGGACTGGCAAGGAACCCGTGTTTATGATGCTGCTGGTAATGATTTAACGGCAGAAAATGCTAATTTTATTGGGTTAGCAAAATATGATGGTGAAACCGGTTTTTATGAGTTTTTCGACAAAAACACTGGGGAAACCCGTGGTGACGAAGGAACATTTTTTGTGACGGGTGATGGCACAAAACGAATTTTAATTTCGCGGACACAAAATTATCAAGCCGTAGTGGATTTAACCGAAGTGAGTAAAGACAAATTTACTTACAAGCGTTTAGGGAAAGATAAACTGGGGAATGATGTTGAAGTTTACGTGGAACACATCCCTTATCATGGGAAAAAATTAGCTTTTACAAATGGACGTGAAGCATTAACCAATCAAACTGGCAAAATTGTGACAAATAAATCAGGGGATAAAATTTTAGGAACAACCTTGTGGAATGGCACAAAAGTCGTAGATAAAAACGGTAATGATGTGACAGCGGCCAATCAAAATTTCATTAGTTTAGCGAAATTTGATCCAAACACAAGTAAATATGAATTTTTCAATTTACAAACAGGTGAAACCCGCGGCGATTTTGGGTACTTCCAAGTGGTGGACAATAACAAGATTCGGGCCCATGTATCTATTGGGACGAATCGTTACGGTGCGGCGCTAGAATTAACGGAACTAAACAATGATCGATTTACGTATACTCGAATGGGTAAAGATAATGCTGGTAATGATATTCAAGTGTTTGTAGAACATGAACCTTACCAAGGCACATATCATCCAGCCTTTACTTTCTAAAAGTCTCTTGTCTTCTCTCTCATTTAACAAAAGAACGTCCCCCAACGTTCTTTTGTTTTCTCTTCTTCTATAAATAAATTGTTATTAGTTACAATTAATTATTATTATTAAGATAATTATAATAATTATTATTTAATAATTTGTTCATATTATGGACAGGTGGAGTTAATAACTACTTGCTATCCTTAAATTATCAAGAGGGAAAGGGAGTAGTAGCTTATGAAGAAAAAAATCGTTGGTACAATTACATTGTTGGCTTTAAGTGCGTTATTAGTTGGTGGAGCAGGAGGGGCTTTGACGGCAGAAGCATACGTTCCTCAAAGCGTAGACAATCCCAATAATTTAGGGAATTTACCTGAGTATTTACGCTCGATTGGTATTCGGCAAGATGAAATGTTATCGGAAAAAGATTGGGCAGGTCAACGTGTCTATGATAAAAATGGGACCGATTTAACCGCTGAAAATCAGGATTTATTACATGCAATTAAGTTTGATGCAACCACTAGTTTTTATGAGTTTTTTGACAAAGAAACTGGGAAATCCACAGGTGATGAAGGGACCTTCTTTATGACCGCTGGCTTATCTGATAAGAGCTACTTAGTAATTATTTCTGAAACAAAGAATTATCAAGGTGTTTACCGGTCAAGAATGTTGTACCAAGATACTTTTACGTATACACAAACAGGGAAAGACAAAGCAGGAAATGATGTGGAAGTTTTTGTAGAAAATAAAGCAACCTCTGGTCCTGTCTATGGATATCCGCAACCTTTCCCAAATAATCGTCCGAGAACACTGGAATTTACGAATGGCCGACGTGCGATGACAGAGCAAACAGGGGCAATCGATATTAATCGACCTGGTGATGAGATTCTTGGAAAAACATCTTGGTTGTATGGTACGCCTGAGCGCTTATGGAACGGCACGAAAGTAGTGGATAAAGATGGCAATGATGTAACATCGGCTAATCAAAACTTCATTAGCTTAGCGAAATTTGACCAAGACAGCAGCAAATATGAATTTTTCAATTTACAAACGGGTGAAACCCGTGGCGACTATGGCTACTTTAAAGTAGGAAATCAAAATAAATTCCGTGCCCATGTGTCCATTGGAACCAATCGCTATGGCGCTGTCTTAGAATTAACAGAATTGAATGATAATCGTTTTACGTACACACGAATGGGTAAAGATAACGAAGGAAACGATATCCAAGTCTATGTGGAACATGAACCATACCAAGGAACTTTTGATCCTGAATTTACCTTTTAAGAACAAAACATACGAATGGAAACCAAAAAAAGTTTCGACTTCTTTTGGTTTCTCTCTTTTTAAAATAGAAAAACAGAGAAAGCGTTTTAATCGACAAATAAAAAAAGATTCGTTAGATTAGAACCACTGGAGACAAATCTCATATTTCTCTCGAGGAAAGGAAGTTGAGCACAATGAACAAAAAAATTTTAATGGGGCTATTAAGTGTCGTGACCATTCCATTACTTGCTGCGTGTCAAGGAGGAGAAACACCTTCTGCAGCATCAAAAAATAGTCAAACGGTGACTACTCAAAGTAGTGCAAAAACTGAAAGCACCAGTACAACCCGTTCGGTGGCTCAAACAACATCAAAAGAGGAAGTGAAAGAACCGATGAAGACCTATGAAGTGGGTGCGCTGTTAGAAGCAGCCAATCAACGAGATACGAAGAAGGTCAAGGAAATTTTACAAGATACTACTTATCAAGTGGATGAAGTCGACACAGAAGGCAACACACCGCTCAATATCGCTGTTCACAATAATGATATTGAGATTGCAAAAGCGTTGATTGATCGGGGTGCCGATATTAATCTGCAAAATAGCAGTAGTGATAGTCCCTATCTTTATGCGGGAGCGCAAGGACGTACGGAGATTTTAGCATATATGTTAAAAAATGCGACACCAGATTTAAATAAGCATAACCGTTACGGTGGCAATGCGTTAATTCCGGCAGCTGAAAAAGGACATATTGACAATGTGAAGCTCTTGTTAGAAGATGGACGAGAAGACATAGATTTCCAAAATGACTTTGGCTATACCGCGTTGATTGAGGCAGTGGGGTTACGTGAAGGGAACCAACTATACCAAGATATTGTAAAATTGTTAATGGAAAATGGTGCGGATCAATCCATTAAAGACAATTCTGGTCGAACAGCAATGGACTATGCCAATCAAAAAGGTTATACGGAAATTAGTAAAATTTTAGCACAGTACAACTAAGTATTGTGTCCTTTCGGGAAGGAATAAATACAGGTAGGAGTGAAGGAAAGCATGAATTATTGGTTAAAAAATGTTCGAATTGAAACAGGGTATCAAAAAGAAGGTGACTGGTTATCTGGGACAGTAACCAAAGAAGTGGCAATTGAAATAACAGATGGAGTATTTACGAAAATCATCCCCAATGAAGAATTGGTAGAAGAACCTGGGTTGACAATTATTGATGGTCACCATCAATTGATTTTACCAGGTTTGATTGAAAAACATTGTCACTTTGATAAAAGTAAACTAGGTGTTCCGTGGTATCCGGTGACGCCAGCGAAGTCAATTGTGGAACGTGTCGAAGCAGAAATCCCTTATTTAGATAATTTAGAACTTTCTTTAACAGAACGCGCCAACCATTTAATTGACTTAGAATTACCACATGGCGCGACAGCCTTCAGAACACATGTCGACGTGGAACCGATGACAGACTTACGTTATTTTGATGAAGTCCAAGCATTGGCCCAAACGAAACCATTTGCGGTAGAAATTGTCGTCTTTCCACAGCACGGCTTACTACGTTCAGATTCCGTTGAATTAGTTGATCAAGCATTGGCAAAAGGTGCCGATTTTATTGGTGGCGTGGATCCTTATTCACTAGATGGTGATTACAAAAAATCATTGGCTGAAACATTCCGCTTAGCAGATAAACATGGTGTCGGTGTGGATATTCATTTACATGATCGTCACGAAGCTGGGACAACAACGATTAAAGAAATTATCCGTTTAACGAAAGAATATGGCCTACAAGACAAAGTATTTATCAGCCATGCCTTCGGGTTAAATGATTTCATTGGTGAAGAACGTGATGAAGTTTATGATGCTTTAGCAGCAGAAAAAATTCATATTAATTCCAGCGTGCCAATCACACCTAACACGATTCCGCCAATTATGGAATTGTTACGTCATGGAGTCAATGTCCATCTTGGTTGTGACAATATCTACGATTGCTGGTCTCCTTATGGTGATGGCTCATTACAAGAAAAATTGGCTCGTTTAGGTGAACTTTTTAATGTGAAAGATCAAGATGCTTTAACCCAATTATTGGGCTTAGTGACAGATGGTGTCACAACTTTAGACGAACAAGGGCAAGCAAATTGGCCGCAAGTTGGTGCTGAAGCAACTTACTTACTCACTGAAGCAGAATGTGCGGCGGCTTTTGTCGCTCGTCAGACACCGGTGGAAATCAGTGTGGTAAAAGGAACCACACTTTATCAAAAATAACAAAAAGAAGCGAGATTTCTCGCTTCTTTTTGTTATTAAATTTATTTGGATTAGACGCTTAATTTTACAATTGAAAACGACATCCATCTTATATTTCATTGATGAAATTAGTGAGAAGAAGTATGATTTAATTTAGCTCTGATTACTTTTGATACATCGTTTTTCAACTGATCGAAATCTGATCTATAAGTAGCAATAAAAACCAATAAATCAACGCCTTCTTGCGTATCTAATTGGAAATCATAACCGTTTAATTGTAAAAATAAGTCGGTTGCCATTACAGCTGTCCGTTTAATTGCATTGTAAAAACAATGCTTTGTTGCAATGTTAATCATTAAAATAGCTGCTTTTTCTTCAATTGTTGGGTACAGGTCAACGTCAAAGACGAATTGTGCTGGTTGGTTGCTAGCCATTTCTAATGCATTACGATCTTTGATGCCAATTTGTTCTGCGGGAGAATACGTTTGGATCAAGAAAGTATTCATTTGAAATAGATCATCCGCTGATAAATAATAAATACTTTTCATTTAGTAACCAATTCTTTGTACAGCTCATTATGTTTTTGTTTTGAGTTCTCCATCATTTGTTGTAATTTTTTTTGATGTTCTGACATATTTTTTTTAACAATAATATCTTTTAATTTTTCTTCGTCTACATAAACGGTGTCTGTCGCAGTCGCACCAATGCTTTCTAGAAACTCTTTTGACAATGTCATAACAACAGAATTCCCAACTTTTCTAAGTTTTCTTTCTTTGATTTCCACTAGTAACCCACCTTTCGTATATATTGTATATACAGTATATCATGGATCATAAAAAAGTTTCTATCACAAGTCTAATACTTTAATAAAATTTCTTGATTGCTTATCGTTCCTTCAGCCAGCTATCCAATTGCTCAAATAAAGTGATGACCGAAGGATCTTTGGTTTGTTTTAAAAAATCATGTTCTAAATAGTAAACCGCTTTAAAGGTACTCTCAGGAATGGTCCGTCCGATTTTTTTGCTATAGCGGAACGGCACTTCTTCGTCTGAGCTGCTAGCTGTACTGAAACAAGGTGGAAACGTTTTTAATGTTTCGTCTGACAGTGCGTAAGCAGACCAGTCCTCATTTTCTGGTAATCCGTAAAAGTGCGGCAATAGCCCTTGCTGAATACTGTAATGATACAGCAGATAGCGAGAAAGAAAAGGATCATCCCAAACAGGCTTTGTTTGGTCAATGGTAGCTATTTCTTTAGCGGAAATGGTTTGCTTTAATAATTTTCGTGGCTCTTTAATAAATTCTAAATCTGTATAGCCGTAAAAATTGACTAAAAATTGTGGCGTCAAATTTAGTGTTTGTAATTGTTTGGTTAACTGTAACATTAAATAACCGCCAGCGGAACGCCCGCACAAACCAAAGGGCTGGTTTTGAATAATCTCTTCGTTTAGCAATTGGAAGGTTTCTGTGAGCGCCCCTAAGATGTGATCGATTTTTGTATTTGGAGCCAACAAATAGTCCAGTGCTAAAACGGTATAGCCATTGCTTGTAAACAGCTCCTTCAGTTCTTCTGGTAAATCACTTTTGGTTCCATAAATCATCCCGCCACCGTGTAAATAGACGACATAGTTCGTTGATTCAGTCGTAGTGGGGTAGATAGTAACTGTTGCGCCATTAGCGAGTGTTTGATTGTTTTTCAAGTGCACGTCTCCTCATCTTTATAATGTATGTGGCAATTTCATAATTTAACAATTGCAAGGGATTGGCTAAGTCAATATCAAGAAGTTGTTCCACTTTGTTTAAACGATAACGAATCGTTTTTGAATGAAGGAACATCGCTTCAGAGGTCTGTTTATAGTTGCGATTATTTTGGAAAAAACTGTACAAGGTTTCAAACAAATCGTAGTTATTTTCGGCTAATTGATAAAGTGCGCGAGGAATTAATTCGTCTAAATTTTCCAATTGGTCTTCGCGGATAAAATTTTTAAATACCCCGATATCGGCTAAGGTGACAATTGGTCCGTTATAAAAAGTTTCATTAAAGCGCAGAATGTCCAGACATTCAATCAGTAGCTCTTTAATCCCTTCTCGTGATTTTAAACTGCTGACGGCAACGGTAAGCGTGTCGTTTTCTTCTAAAAGTTCAGCTAATAAACGACTTAATTGCAGCTTTGTAATTTTTCCATCACTTTCATTGAAGTTAAAAAGGACCGCCGAATAATTTAGCTGATCAAAGAAGATGGATTTCACACGCAGGGTACGAAGTAAGACAATAATTCGTTCTTTCATGAGTTGTGTATTGGTGTCTTTGGTAGAAAAAGCAATCGCTTGGTAAGAATCTAGTTCTTGCATTTGCACTTCACGAAGCAAACTGTTTAGCTCGTCAGGATTTTGCGGTGTATTTTGTAAAATAGCATCCGCTAAGTTGTTCAAACGAGTATACCGTTCTTTTTTTAACAAATTTTCGGTATTGAATTTTTCTTGCAAGACATCAATCGCATTTTCGATAATCACTAAATCCGTTTCTTTAACCTTTTCATCTTGTAAATAAACCAGAAGTAAACAATTAGTGGAATAACTATTGAAAATAGAAACTTCTAGTGCCAACTGTTTTTTGGGGTTGGCATGAGAATAAAGTGTTAAAAGAGAGTAATCATTTTTAGTGAACTCACTGTTTTTTAGTTTTTCTCTTGAGAGCACAATCGCATCATGGGGTAAGTCGCCATCGCTAATTTCCAGATGTTTATCCAACATTTTTAAAGCAAAGGGTAATTTAATGATGTCATAAAATTCTTGCATAATCGTCTCAACCGTTGGGTAGTGGCGCTCTAATTTGGTGAAACGTTGGCGTACATCGTAATACGTACGTAAGACATGCGACTGATAATTCAACAAAGGCTCGTAAATCGTAAACAGAATTTTTTCATAGCTAATGTCTTGTGTGATTTTAATTAAAGGAATTTCATAATTGAAACATAATTCGATAAACCACTCTGGAATCATTTTAATGAATCGATCTGTTTTCAAAATTAAGCCGCTGATGCCAATTCGGCGCATCTTTACGAAAAAATTTTCCAACTCTTTTTCTGGTAAATCATGCAATGCGTAGAAAGAAGTCAAAATTAACTGATTCTTTCTACTCCAGTTCTCAATGTCAATCGCTTCTAAGACCATTGCCGAGTCAACTTCATTGTCTAAACCAATCTCTTTCGTCAAAATTTTACCTTTTTTTAAGTCACCTATCGATAATAACTCTCTTAATTTCATCATTTTCTCCTTTTTTCCTCTTATGGATAAAAATTATACCATTTTTTTAGAATTATGTCCGATGAAAACACTTTCTCGTTTCGATACAATAGCATTGTAAGGAATAGATAGGAGGATGAACAATGTTACACACAGTAATTTTGAAAAACAATTACCAAGACTCCATCAACTTAATGTTATTGACCAATAAAATCAATGCATTAGATGGTGTAACCATGAGTCAAATCATGATGGGAACAGATGCCAACAAAGACATCCTTAACAACACGAACTTGTTAACGGATGAGGCCAATAGTGCATCTGCAAACGACATGATGATTGTGGTTGACAGTGAAAAAGAAAACATCATGGAAGAAGTTATGCCAGCGATTGATGAATTCTTAGATGATTTATCAGCAAAGGGAACTAGTGAAGAAGCACAAGCAGCGACTTCTTGGTCAGAAGCGTTTGATCTTTTACCAGAGGCGAATGTAGCGCTATTCAGTATTCCTGGTGAATATGGTGCGCCAGAAATGGAACGTGCCTTAAAAAATGATTTACACGTGTTCTCTTTCACGGATAATGTGTCAATTGAAGATGAAGTACGTTTGAAAAAATTAGCGCATGAAAAAGGCTTACTAATGATGGGGCCTGACTGTGGAACTGGTATTATCTCAAGTATTCCAATCGCCTTTACAAATGTTGTTTCTCCAGGAAACATTGGCGTTGTTGGTGCTTCAGGGACAGGGATTCAAGAAGTTACAACGATTATTGACCGCTTAGGTGGCGGAGTTGTTCACGCCATTGGAACTGGTGGTCGTGACTTAAGCGACAAAGTAGGCGCTATCACAGTGAAAGATGCTATTGTGGCCTTAGAAAATCACGAACCAACCGATGTGATTACAGTCATCTCTAAACCACCTGCAAAAGAAGTTCGTGATGAAGTGGTTGAATTATTACAAAGCATTTCAAAACCAGTCGTTGCGATTTTCTTAGGAGAAAAACCAACAAGTCACGAAGGCAAAGTTTATCTAGCTCATACATTAGAAGAAACAGCTAAAATTGCTGTTGATTTAGCAAATGATGTGGCCGTGAAGAAAAATTACTTTGAAGCATTAGCAAAACCAGCTGTACCAACATTACCAGAAGATAAAGTTGTAAAAGGCTTATATTCAGGTGGTACATTAGCTTCTGAAGCAGGTATGTTAATTTCTGAAGCTTTAGACCTTGGCGGTTTAGTGAAAGCAGAAGGTTATGTCTTGAAATCTCATGGTTATGAAGTCATTGACTTAGGCGATGATATGTATACACAAGGTCGTCCACACCCAATGATTGACCCAGATGTTCGTATCGAAAAAATTCGTGAATATGCACAAGATGAAAAAACGGGGATTATCTTATTCGATGTGGTGTTAGGCTACGGTGCTCATGAAGACATGGTTGGTGCGTTATTACCAGCAATTGAAGAAGCGCGTGCCACAGCCAAAGAAGCAGGACGCGATCTTTACTTTGTTGCAACTGTTTGTGGGACGACGAAAGATCCGCAAAATTACCAATCGTCGGTTGATCGTTTGAAAGAAGGCGGCGTTTTAGTTGCAGAAAGCAATGCTAAAGCTGTTCAATTAGCTTTATTACTAAAAGGAATCGAAATTTCAGAAGACGATAAAGAAGTGGTTGCTTACAACGGACCAACTGTCGATGTACCAAAACCAGGCGAAAAAGTAATGGAACTATTAACAACCAAACCAAGAATTATTAACGTTGGGTTGCAAAGCTTTACAGAATCAATCGTTGATTACGGTGGCGAAACTGTTCAATTCAACTGGCGTCCGCGTGCCAACGGCAATAAAAAAATGATTAAAATTTTGGATGCCTTGGAAGATTACAGTGAACAAATCGAAGCTGAAAATCACAAAGTAACAGACAAAATTAAAAATGCACAACCATTCTTAGTAGATGTGGTACCTGCGAAATCAGTGATTCCAGAATTAAATGATGACGCACAAAAAACATTACTTCATGCTGGACCGCCAATCCAATGGTCTGAAATGACTGGACCAATGAAAGGTGCTTGTATCGGTGCTGCATTATTCGAACGTTGGGCAGACAATGAAGAAGATGCTTTGAAGATTTTTGAAGCTGGCGAAGTACGTTTCATTCCTTGTCACCATGTAAAAGCAGTAGGACCAATGGGCGGTATTACTTCTGGTAATATGCCAGTCTTTGTTGTAGAAAATCGCTTAGAAGGTAACGAAGCATACTGTATCTTGAATGAAGGTATCGGTAAAGTATTGCGTTTTGGTGCTTATTCACAAGAAGTAGTTGATCGTTTAGATTGGATTAAAGATGTTTTAGGACCAACTATTGCGAAAGCCTTGAAACTTTCTGAAGAAGGCTTGAACTTAAACGTATTGATTGCGCGCTCTATTACAATGGGTGACGAGTTCCACCAAAGAAATATTGCCGCATCTTTGAACTTCTTAAAAGAATTGTCTCCATTAATTATCAAAACAGATATTCCAGAAGATCAAAAATACGAAGTAATCAAATTCTTAGCTGACACAGATCAATTCTTCTTAAATGTCATGATGGCAACTGGAAAAGCAATTGTTGATGGTGCCCGTAAAGATACCAACGGAACGATTGTCACAACGATGACTCGTAACGGCGTGAACTTTGGGGTCCGGATTGCAGAAACAGGCGATCAATGGCATACCGCACCAGTAAATACACCAAAAGGTCTTTACTTCACTGGTTTCAGCGAAGAAGACGGAAATCCTGATGTCGGGGATAGTGCAATTACTGAAACAGTAGGCGTTGGAGCAATGGCTATGGTAGCTGCACCTGGCGTAACACGGTTTGTTGGTGCAGGTGGCTTTGAAGATGCGTTAGCAACCTCAAATGAAATGGCAAAAATCTGTGAAGGACACAACCCAACATTCTCAATTCCAACTTGGGATTTCCAAGGAACTTGTTTAGGAATTGATATCCGTAAAGTGGTGGAATTAGGAATTACACCAATCATCAATACAGGGATTGCACATAAAAATGCCGGTGTTGGTCAAATTGGTGCAGGGACAGTTAGAGCACCTCTAGGCTGTTTTGAAAAAGCCCTAGAAGCGTATGCTGAGAAACTAGGCATTACGGTTGAATAACCAACTAGTCATTAGTGACTACATTTTTCCTATCCACCAATATGGCAAGATGGGAACCATTCACAGTGTTTTTGAACGTTCATTTAATCTGAAAGTCCAGGATCAATTAATCAATGTTGCAAACTTCCATAATTATTTATCAAGCTTTGGTATGTTTTTGCCAGATCAATTGTTTCAAGAAATCTTTCCGTATGTACAACAAGGTAATAAAGTCAAAATCACAGAAAATCAGTTGACCTTTTACAGTACAGTCGGCGTGAAAACGATCCAACTCACACCTGCCGAGGTCGTTTCTTTAAACATTACTCATTTCAAGTTAGAAAAAGACCAATTACGCTTGTTGCGAGACCGCTTATTAGCGAGAAACTTAGAACGTAGAATTGGCCTGCCTTTAGACGAACGAGCAAAGCATATTTTCAAAAAAATGAGCCAAAAACAAAAAGTTTGGACACTATCGGAATGGCAAGAAGTAACGAATTATCTGATTGGTCGGGGCAAAGGGTTAACCCCGAGTGGTGATGACATTTTAGTGGCGTATCAAACAATTCTGTTCATACTTGCTGATGAAAGAGCTGCGGCGTTAGCCGCTACTCTTTCGGCAGCAAATTTATCCACAACAGATGTTAGTAAAGGCTATATTGCAAGCTCGGCTAAAGGATATGTAAATTCATTGTTGTATCAGTTACTCTTGGATTTGGAGAACCATCGGGATAATAGAGTTGACGAAAATATTGACAGAATTATACAAATCGGACATTCCTCTGGTAAAGATATGTCATTTGGAATGTTACTAGCTTTACAATCTGTAGAGTTAGATGAGAAGTGAGGAGAAGACATGGAGAATAGTAAAAAAAATCAAGCAGTGCAAGTGAGCAATAGTTACTGGATTAAAGTCGTAGCCATTTTCTTCGTAGGCTGGATTTTAATGTACGCAACACGAACTATTTTTAATCCAGTGATGGGGGTCATTGGAGAACAATTTGGTCTAAGTAACACACAACTTGGTTTAGCCAATAGTATCTTCTTTCTAACCTATGCTGTTGCACAGATTCCTTTTGGGATGATTGGCGATAAAATTGGGCGGAAATTAGTCATTGCTGTTGGGTT
Organism: Enterococcus sp. DIV1328a; assembly: GCF_050536905.1. Lineage (NCBI taxonomy): Bacteria > Bacillati > Bacillota > Bacilli > Lactobacillales > Enterococcaceae > Enterococcus > Enterococcus sp. DIV1328a. The sequence goes on from NZ_CP172912.1 coordinate 281,114, forward strand.
TATCGTTCTTGCTATTTCTACTTATTTTAGTGGATTAGCGACAACCTTTGTTATGTTTTTAGTCATTCGTGCAATTGCTGGTATTGGACAAGGAGCTTACTATGGCCCGCAATATGCGCTATCGACAGAAGCGATTCCAGCAAGTAAACGGACCATCGGTAATGCCATCATCAATAGTGGGATGGCCTTCGGTACATCAGGTGGGTACCTACTTTCAAGTAAGTTGGTTTTAGAAAATGGTGAACATTGGAGCAAACCATTCTTTATCATGGCGATTCCAACGTTTATCGTAGGAATTCTTTTCTATACAATTTTGAAAGAAAAAGTGATTCGTCCTGGTGAAGAAGCTGCACGAGCAGCTGCTGAAGAAGGACCACAAGAAAAGATCTCATTAAAAGAAATTTTCTCAAATCGTAATTTATTAGCCGCATTTATTTTATGTTTCACAAGTATTTATGCAAACTTTGTCATTATTACTTGGTTGCCACAATTTTTAATTGCTGAACGTGGCTTTACAGGAGCGAGCGTTGGTTTCATTTCATCACTTGTACCATGGGCCTCTATTCCAGGCGCCTTAATCTTCGCTCGTTTGAATGATAAAACAGGTGCGACGAAAAAATTAGTCTTTACATTAGTACCTTTAGCAATCCTATCTGTCTTTGCGATTGCTTTTGTAACAAATCGGACATTGTTAATTTCTGTTTTAATTCTTTATGGGTTAACAGGGAAATTAGCGTTAGATCCAATTATGGTGACTTTTGTTACCAAACATGCACCAAAAGCGGCCTTAGGAACAACGTTAAGTGCCTATAATTTTATTGGGATGTCAGGGTCAATCCTAGCACCGTATGTCACAGGATATTTAGCAGATACAGCAGGCTCAATGCAAGTTGGCTTCTATCTTTCTTGTGTACTATTAGTTATTGGTTTACTAGCTTTTGCTTTCTTAGCTAAAGATGAAAGTAAACCGAAATTAGGTTAATTATCCCTTCGATAATGACTGAAACAATCAAAATGAGCAAGACAAAATCTTTCATTTCGTAAACAAATTATTTCTTATCCGTCGATACTGAAAAGATTTTGTCTTTGCTTTACTAAAAAGGAGCGAATCAATCAATGAGTTTAAACGTAATTGCCCTAGGTGGGAATGCTATTTTAGATACGGATCCAACAGATGAAGGCCAAAAAGCCGTCGTTAATCACGCGGCCAAATATATTGCAGAATTTGTTGCTAAAGGGGAACAAGTCATTGTCTGTCACGGAAACGGACCACAAGTAGGGAATTTGCTTTTACAACAAAAAGCAGGCGAAAGTGAAAAAAATCCAGCGTTGAAATTGGATACTTGTGTTGCGATGACACAAGGAAGTATCGGTTACTGGTTACAAAATGCTTTAACTAATGAGTTTGAAAAACGTAACATTGCTAAACCAGTTATCTCTGTAGTTACGCAAGTGCGTGTGGACAAAGAAGATCCTTCGTTTAAAAAACCATCCAAACCAATTGGTCCATTCTATACAAAAGAAGAAGCTGACGCGGAAGCAGCCAAAGATGGCTCTACGTATGTGGAAGATGCTGGCCGTGGCTACCGAAAAGTTGTTCCATCACCAATGCCTAAAGAAATTGTTGAAAAAGAGGCGGTTCGTGCTTTAGTAGAGGCGGACGTTTTAACTATCTGTTCTGGTGGCGGGGGCATTCCGGTCGTAGCAGAAGACGGACAATACGTAGGTGTGGAAGCGGTTAACGACAAAGATTTCTCTGCACGTGTTTTAGCTGAAAACGTTGATGCAGACCGTTTGATTATTTTGACAGGCGTTGATAACATCTACATTAATTACAATCAACCAGATCAAAAAGCATTAGAACAAATCAGTGTAGCCGAAGCAGAAGAATACATTAAAGAAGGTCACTTTGCTGCTGGTAGTATGCTACCAAAAATCGAAGCTGCCTTAGACTTCGTAAAAGGTGATGACAAACGGAAAGCAATCATTACTTCTATCGAAAACTTAGAAAACATCGATAAAGAAGCAGGAACTGTGATCAGTCAAAAGGGGTAGTTTACCATGAAAAAACCGTCCATGATCACCCAAATTGCAATTGCTGTTGTCGTAGGAATCCTCGTAGGACTCTTGATTCCTGCTAGCGGCAATTACTTGAAAATAGTTGGAGATGTCTTTTTGCGACTGATGCAAATGGCTATTCCTATCTTGATCTTAGGACAAATTGTCCAAGCAGTTGGCAGTATTAATCCAAAAGAATTAACGAGCCTTGGGGGTAGAACAATCGCTGTTTTCGGGATTTCCTCCTTAGCTGCCGCTTTATGGGGCGTCCTAATGGCAGTCATTTTTAATCCAGGATACGGTGTTAAAATGACTGGCTTCCAAGATGCTTCTATTAAAGCGCAAGAAATCTCAATCACTGATACGATTTTAAATTTCGTTCCGAAAAATATTTTTGATTCACTGACTCAAGGATCGATTATTCAAATTATTGTCTTTGCATTATTTTTTGGTTTAGCACTGAATAAATACTTACAAAGCCATCCAGAGACACAACTCTTCCAAATAATTGTGGACTTTAATGAAGTTATCATTACAGTCATTCGATACGTCATGTATCTAGCACCTCTGGGGATTTTTGCTTTAATTGCTTCAACAATTAGTCACTTAGGCCTTCAAATTATTTTACCGTTAGTGAAGTATCTATTGGTCTATGGATTAGGAACTATTTTATTTTTGGGCATCTGGATTTTGGTTATCACATTGTACTGTAAAGTAAGTCCACTACGTTTAATTACAAACATGAAAAATATGTCTGTGATGGCCTTGGCGACAACTTCTTCAGCAATTACTTTACCAGTAGCTTTGGAAGAAACAGAAACAAAATTAGGTTTAAGTAAGCGAATTACTAACTTAGTGTTGCCGTTAGGTATGTCGTTAAACAGTAACGGTTCAGCGATGCATATGGCTTTTACTGTAATGACTATCGCTCAGATGTATCAGCTAGAGTTTGATATTACGAAAATGATTTACTTAGCAATTACAGCAACGTTTGTCTCACTAGCAAACGCAGTTGTTCCCGGTGCGGGCTTAGTCTCACTGGCAGTGATTGTTCCGCAAATGGGTTTACCCATTGAGAGTATTGCAATTTTTGCAGGCGTCGAATGGTTTGTTGGCATGTTACGAACAATTTTAAATGTCAATTCAGATGTTTACTCTGCTATTCTAGTTGCAAAATCAGTGGATGAAATTGACTATACTGTCTTTAACAGTAGCAATAAGTAGTGAAAAAAGGGGAGGAAATGCAAGGACGAAGAAGAAAATCACTTGTTTTCTTTCCCTTTTTTAAGATTAATGATAAAGGAGCAAGCGCAATGGAAGAAATGGTTGTCGTTACACCGGAGAAATTAGAAAAGCTGATGAAACAAAAATTAGAAGCTGCTGGTTTACATTCTGAACATGCCGAAGAAGTTGCTCGACATTTAACTTTTGCAGATGCTAGCGGTATTCATTCACATGGTGCGGTTCGTATGGATTATTATGCGGAACGGATTGCAAAAGGCGGGATCACGATTGATCCCGAATTATCATTTGAAAAAACTGGACCGTCCACTGCCATTTTTCATGGCGATAATGGCGTGGGTCAATTTGTTTGTAACGAAGCATTAGCTGCTGCAGTTGACCTAGCCAAAGAATCAGGGTTAGCATATGTTGGCGTTTCTCAAACGAGTCATAGCGGGACGTTATCGTATTATGTTAAAAAAGCAGCGGAACAAGGCATGGTTGCTCTTTCGATGTGTCAATCTGATCCAATGGTGGTACCGTTTGGTGGTACAAGCAATTATTTTGGAACAAATCCAATCGCTTTTGCAGCACCTAGAGCAGGTCATGAACCAGTCGTGTTTGATATGGCTACGACAGTACAGGCTTGGGGGAAAATTTTAGATGCACGTTCAAGAGATGTTGAAATTCCCGACACATGGGCAGTAGACGAAAAAGGCCAGCCAACGACTGATCCTTATGAAGTACGAGGTTTATTGCCGATTTCAGGACCAAAAGGATATGGACTAATGATGATGGTCGATGTCTTAGCTGGTTCGTTGTTAGGCTTACCTTTTGGCAAACATGTCAGCTCCATGTATGCGGATTTAACGGAGAAACGGAATCTGGGTCAGATGTTTTTAGTCATTGATCCAAGCCGCTTTACAGATTCTGAACGATTTAAAGAAAATATTAATCAAATGGTGGAAGAACTTCATAGTGTGCCTACAGCAGAAGGGTTTCAACAAGTTTACTATCCAGGAGAAATTGGTCAGCTAAACTATCAAAAAGCCATGTCAGAAGGCATTGAAATTCCACAAAGTATTTATGATTATTTAGTTAGTGAGATTGTACATTACGATAAATATGGCGGGCAAGGTGCCTTTGCCAAATAATGAGGAGCGCAGAGAGTATTCGCTGCTGCGTTGCTCTCGCCTTCTTTCTATTGGAGGAAAGTAAAATGAAAAAATCGTCAAAAGTAGCACTTATTTTTGCATTTTTAGTTAGTATTTTTGTGCCAGTTGCGGCCTTTGCTGATGAGATTGGGGATGTAGTTGCCCCGACAGGAATCATGGCATTAGTTGTGATTATTCCATTGATTGTTGTTTTGGTTCTATTGTTTATGAAAGTCGATATGATTATCGCTGGTTTAATCGGTGGCGTCTTAGCGATGCTGATTGGTGGCATTGGACTAGAAGAAGCGAATAAACAGATGTTGGAAGCTATCCCAATGATGTTAGGAATTACCGTTCCCATCATTAATTCAGCTGTTGCGATGGCGGTCTTTAAAGCAGGTAGTTATTCAGCTGCATTAACTTTAGCCAAACGAGGCACAAAAGGAAAAGTCGAGTATGTTTCAGCTTTTATTGTTATCTTATTAGCCGCAGCCACATATATGTCAGGAATTGGTGGCGGAAGTGCGATGGTTATTGCGCCATTGGCCTTTGCTGCAGTTGGCGTTGTTCCTGAATTAATTGCAGCAATGTCTTTAGCTGCTGCGGTATCATTTACAACATCACCCGCTTCATTAGAATCAAGTATTGTTTCAAAATTAGGCGATATCAGTGTCGGTTCATATGTTTCAACCATGCGACCTTACTGGTTATTCTTCGTAGCATTAGCGATTGTGTTAGCCTTTTGGGGAACGAAACATAGAAATGTTGGCTTTAAAGAGTCGGCAGATGATGAATTTGATAAAAAGAGCAATGGTGAATTATTTAAAATTACCTTGCCAGCCATTTTCTTATTGTTTGCTGTAATTTTCGGACCAATTGTGAATGATTTAATTGGTTTTGCCTTCTTTACGCCACTTGTATACATGATTTTAACATTAGTTTTAATTTTCTTATGTACAGATTTCTCAATGAACAAATCTGTCGAAGCGATGGTAGATGGGTCTACATATATTTTGACTCGTTTATTCCAAGTAGGGATTTTCTTAGCCTTTATTAATGTTATTGCACAAACAGGAACGTTTGCTGTCATCGCAGGTGTTGCTGAAAATGCACCAGCCTTTATTGTCGTGCCAGTTGCCATTTTAACAGGGATTTTAATTGGGATTCCAGCTGGGGCCTACGTGGGTTCTGTTTTAACTTTAGTGCTACCAGTTGCTGTATCGTTGAACTTCCCGCCGTTAGCATTAGGTTTTGTAGCAATGGGTGTTGGTTTAGGTAGTCAAATGAGTTTCGTTAATATTACTATGCAAGCTTTATCTTCAGGCTTCCAAATTCCAATTTTGGATGTTGTTAAAGGAAACGTGAAATGGTTAAGTATTGCCTCTGTACTATTATTAGTTATCGGTTTAATCTTTGGATAAAAAACAATTTAGGGAGTGGAAAACATGGATTTATTAATTAAACAAGTTCGTCTTCAAGACGGTGAAGCATTACAAGATGTAGCTATTAAAGAAGGAAAAATCATTGAAATCGCCCCAGTTATTACTGGCGATGCCAAAGAAGTCATCGAAGCAGATGGTCGTGTTTTAATCCCAGGTTTTGTAGAAAGCCATTTACATTTGGACAAGGCATTAATCGCTGATCGTAAACCAAATAAATCAGGTACGTTGAAAGAAGCAATTGAAGTAACCGCAGAATTAAAACCAACATTTACCGAAGAAGACATTTACGACCGTGCCAAACGTGCCTTAGAAATGTTAATCGTTCATGGAACCACGGCGTTAAGAACGCATGCAGAATTTGACCCAGCGCAAGGTTTTACTGGCTTCAAAACAATTATGCGTTTGAAAGAAGAATACAAAGAGTTAATTGACATGCAAGTAGTTGCGTTTCCGCAAGAAGGAATTTTTAAAGCCCCTGGAACAGAACAAATGATGTATGAAGCAATGGATATGGGCGCAGACGTTGTCGGCGGTATTCCTTATAATGATGCACCAGCGAAAGAACATATTGATTTAGTGTTTGAAATTGCTAAAAAATATGATAAAGATGTAGATTTACACCAAGATTTTGCCGATGAAGCTGATGATATGAGTATTGAATATTTATGTGAAAAAACCATCGCTGAAGGCTACCAAGGCCGTGTTTCAGTGGGCCACTTAACGGCATTGCATGCCTTACCTGAAGCAGAATTGGCGCCTATTATTGCAAAAATGGCGGAAGCGAATATTAGCGTGATGGCTTTACCAGCAACGGATTTACATTTAGGGGCTCGTGATGATCAGTACAATGTTCGACGTGCGGTTACGCCAATCCGTAAATTACGCGATGGTGGCGTGAATGTCTGTATTGCTACAAATAATATTCGCAATGCTTTTACACCATATGGCACAGGGGATATTGTTCAAACAGCGATGTTAGCCATTCCTGTTGGACACCTAGGTGGAGCGGATGACTTAAAAACAGTGCTACCAATGGTAACAACAAGTCCTGCTCGTGCGATGGGACTAGAAGGATACGGTGTCGCAGTTGGGAATAAAGCAGATTTAGTCTTATTAGACACAAAAGTGGTTGAACATGCGATTATTGATATTCCAGAACGGTTATATGTTATTAAAAACGGCCGTGTTACAGTCAAGACAGACAAAAAAGTCGAAATCATTCGTTAAGAAAAAAAACAAAAAGCTCAAAATGTTAGTTGTCAAAACTAACATTTTGAGCTTTTTTTGATAAAGGTAAAGCTAGGAAGGTGAAAATATGATTAATTTATCCTGTTTTAGCTATGATTCTCTATTGAAAAATTTATTTTTAGTTTATTTTTGGTCGATTTTCCTTGATATATATAGAATCTTCAGGAAATGCTCCTGTCTGTTTAAAATTCGGAATTTCAGAAATTATTCTTTTTTGCTAAACTAGTTATAACTGGTTAGTAAAAAGAAGTATTGGACGAATAGCGCTGAAACAAGTGAATGATCCAAAGTATAAAGAAAAATGAAACCGATACCACAAGACAAGACTGTTGCTGAAAATGGTAAGTGATCATTCTGCTAAGTTTAGTGTCTTAATGTTTAGTTAACTAAGAATTGTTGGATTGTTCTTTAGAAAGAAGGGACAATATGAAGCGAAGTAAATGGAAAGAATTGATAGTAACGGGCATCTGCCATATATTAGTATTCCCCATACTAATACAGACAACTGTTTTTGCAGAAACATTCCCAAGTACAAAACAAGTAAGAGAAGGAACCAATCATTCATTAACAGCAGAAAAAGCCGAAAGTGAACAACCACAGACAAAGGATAAACTACATGATGAAGAACCACTAGCATTGCCAAAAAGTGAGTTAATCGATAATGAGGCTAATGTTACAAGTCAAACGATTAGAGAAAGAATTGAGACGCCTAACCTAACTTATCGTTATGGATTTATTAATGAAGAGGGGCAGCCAGTAAACGCCAATGAGATCCTTCTACAGTATCATAGTTGGCAAGGCAATTCCCCAAATGGCATAAATGTGTGGGAAGGTGAAAGTCAACCAGCGACAGCATCTACAGTGGCTAATTTAAAAGAAGTGGTAATTCCAAGTGAGAAAGTAGCCGTCTATTCCGACATGTCAACGGTGCTTGCAGCGAGTAATCAAACATTTTTTTTACCAAGATATTATGCCTCTTTAAGCTTGCGCAACAAGGACGGGGAAATTGATCCAAATTATCCGCTACCGACGATTTTCGACGCAGCAGGAAAACAGTATCCAACAGCAATTTCACAATTTGAATTGGAAAAATTGTCTGCACAACAATATAGTCAGAAAACAGGAGTAACGTTTAACATTAGCGAGAGCCAAAAACTAATCGTTCCTTTGTACAACCAAGTGAAGGTTGATTCATCGAATCAATCTGGGCTATTGAATTACTTTAAATTTTCAGGGCCGGTTTATTATCATGTTACCAATCGCAAAGTGACAGAACATTTTGTGGATACTCAAGGGAAACCAATCCCTCCGCCACCGGGGTTTAGACAAGGAAAGCAAACGCTTATTGAACGTGACCCTTACACCTTTAAACAGAACGGCCTTTTGCCAAGTAGCTATGAAATCGACTCAAAAACATATCAATTTCAAGGATGGTATAAAGGGAAAACGAAACCTGAAAATTTAGAAAAAAGCGTAACGCCCAGTTATGATATTACCTATGACGACAATGATGATTTAACTGTTGTCTATAAGGAGATACCTCAAAAAAATTATACATTTGAGGATGTCAATGGTGTTGAAATTGCACCACCATCTGATTTTATTCAGGATCACCAACAACCAATGACTACGGATGGCTTTCGCTATTTAGCTGGAAAAAAACTGCCACAACAATACAGCGTTAACGGTAAAACTTATTTATATCAAGGTTGGTATCAAAATAAAACAAAACAAGAGAACTTAGAAAAAACAAAACGACCAATAAACTCCCCTGTTTTTAATGAAATGAACGATATTACAGCAGTATATAAGGAAATAACTGCAAAAGCTGAAATGCAAATAGAAGGACTAGTCAAAGTCATGCCAAGTGGTTATATACAAATTTGGCAGATTATGCTTACAAATGTGGGAGAAGTACCGTTAAAAAAAATAAACTTAAAGCCAGCAAGTGGTTGGTCACCAGGTCTAGCTCGGCCAATCCAAGTCACGATTCGTGTTGGATCTGAACCAAACAAAATTGTTCCTATTACTGATGAAAATTGGCGAGTTGGCATTGCTTTAAATACGGAAGTGCCTATTGGTCAGACAGCAACTATTATGATGACAACAATTGCTACAGGTGAACCAGATCAAGTGTTACAAGCGGCTGTTGAAATGAATGGGAATTTTTCTGCTGTTCACGCAGCTGATACTGTCAGAATCCAACCTAAAAATCAAGAAATTGTGGCACCAGATGAGGAAGGTTTTATCAGCACACCAACTTTTGATTTTGGTAAAGTCGCCATTTCTAGCAACACGCAGCAACATGGTTTAAAGCAGGCAGCAGATTATTATGAAAATGGTCAGGAAAATCCATATTTACGTTTGAAAAAATCACAACCCAATTGGGCACTAACTGCAGAACTATCCCCCTTTGAAGGAAGAGTGGATCAACTATCATCAATGACAAAGTTATTGTTAGGAACAACCAATGTTTCAGGTTTTATTCAGTACAATCAACCAACGGAAACTAAAGTTGCTCTTGGCAAAACAACCGCTATTCAATTAGTTGCCAACGGTGTAGCTAGCCATATTGTTGCCAATGGTCAGTTTGACGAAAGTGATGTTTATCAATTTGATTTTTCTTTTGATCAAATCAAATTAGAAATTCCAGCAAATCAAGGTAGAAAAGATCAAACTTATCAAGCAATGGTGACTTGGAATTTAGTGACAGGCCCATAAGTCCATAAAAAATAAGTTGAATAGTTTGATCAAAAACATTGCATAGAAATAATAAAAGGCGGCTCAACGAAGCGGCCTTTTTCTTGGTTCATTACCAAAATATAACGAATTTTGTAACAAAAACGTTTGCTAAAAAGAAGGAAAAATGATTAATTTTACGAAAAAAAGCATATATCGACAAAAAAGAAGCAAAATTTGAATAAAAAAAGAAAAAATATGAAAAAAAATCGAAGAATTGTTTAACAATTGAAAACACGTGAAAACCAGTCATGACAAGGCATAAAAGCCTTACAAAAGGTAAGTTTACCTATTATGGAGAAAGAACGAGTGATCTGAAATGTTTTTGTAACATTTCTATTGCTTAATTGAAATATGGGTGTGGTAGAATGTTTTTGTCGTAAGAAAAGATTAAGATATTTTAAATAAACTTTAGAAATTAATTCGGAGGAATGACAAGTGAAGAAACGTCTATTTGCATCAGTATTACTATGTTCATTAACGCTATCAGCAATTGCTACCCCAAGCATCGCTTTGGCGGACAATGTTGATAAAAAAATTGAAGAAAAAAATCAAGAAATTTCATCATTAAAAGCAAAACAAGGGGATTTAGCTTCACAAGTATCTTCTTTAGAAGCAGAAGTATCTTCAGTATTTGATGAAAGCATGGCTTTACGTGAACAAAAGCAAACACTAAAAGCAAAATCAGAACAATTACAACAAGAAATTACAAACTTGAATCAACGTATTGAAAAACGTAACGAAGCAATCAAAAATCAAGCACGTGATGTTCAAGTTAATGGACAAAGCACAACAATGCTAGATGCAGTTTTAGATGCGGACTCAGTTGCAGATGCAATCAGCCGTGTTCAAGCTGTTTCAACAATCGTAAGTGCCAACAACGACTTAATGCAACAACAAAAAGAAGACAAACAAGCCGTTGTTGATAAAAAAGCTGAAAACGAGAAAAAAGTGAAACAACTTGAAGCAACAGAAGCTGAATTAGAAACAAAACGTCAAGATTTACTTTCTAAACAATCTGAATTAAACGTAATGAAAGCTTCATTAGCATTAGAACAATCATCTGCTGAAAGTTCTAAAGCTGGCTTAGAAAAACAAAAAGCAGCTGCTGAAGCAGAGCAAGCACGTTTAGCTGCTGAACAAAAAGCTGCAGCTGAAAAAGCCAAACAAGCTGCTGCAAAACCAGCTAAAGCTGAAGTGAAAGCAGAAGCACCAGTTGCCTCTTCATCAACAACAGAAGCACAAGCACTAGCAAGCTCAAGCTCAGCAACTGAATCAAGCACGCAACAAACAACTGAAACAACTACACCAAGTACAGATAATAGTGCAACAGAAAATACTGGCTCTTCTTCATCAGAACAACCAGTACAACCTACAACACCAAGTGATAATGGAAATAATGGTGGCCAAACTGGTGGTGGAACAGTTACACCAACACCTACACCAGAACCAGAGAAACCAACACCACCAACACCAACACCTTCTGCTGATCCAACAATCAATGCATTGAACGTTCTACGTCAATCATTAGGTTTACGTCCAGTAGTGTGGGATGCAGGCTTAGCAGCTTCTGCAACTGCTCGTGCAGCACAAGTTGAAGCAGGTGGTATTCCAAATGATCACTGGTCTCGTGGAGATGAAGTTATCGCAATTATGTGGGCGCCAGGTAACTCAGTAATCATGGCGTGGTACAATGAAACAAACATGGTAACAGCTTCAGGTAGCGGTCACCGTGATTGGGAAATTAACCCAGGTATTACACGTGTCGGTTTTGGTTACTCAGGTAGCACAATCGTAGGACACTCAGCCTAATTAGCAATGATAAAAATAGACGTAAGCAGCTTCTGAAAAGAAGCTGCTTTTTTCATTACTATTTCATCCATCTCCGTTGACAAATTTGCTAAACGTGGTATTCTAATTGTAATCTAATAATTTCCGTTGAATAAGAAAGTAAATACAAGACAGCTGGTAGAGAGACTTTGGTTGGTGAAAAAAGTTAGATGTCTGTATCGAAAAATGGCCTAGGAGGAATTTTTGTCGAAACGTAGGCAAAAACGTAATGTCTTTCGTTAACAAGACCGCTGATTATGATTGTCAGTTGAAGGGAAAGAGTCATCTTTCCGAAAAAAGGTGGTACCGCGATAATAATCGCCCTTTTACTAGTTACGGCTAGTAAAAGGGCGTTTTTTTATAAATAAAAATAGGAAAGAGTGAGGCAAATGAGTAGTCAGATTCCTTTTACAGTTGATCATGTGGGAAGTTTTTTACGTCCGGAAACAATTAAGAAAGCACGGAAAAAGGTCCAAGCAGGTGCGTTATCTCAAGCAGAGCTACGTCTTATTGAAGATGAAGAAATCAAAGCATTAGTAGCAAAACAAAAAGCTGGCGGCTTACGGGGAATCACAGATGGTGAATTTCGTCGCGGTTTTTGGCATATTGATTTCTTAGAAGGATTAAATGGTGTGACAGGCTATATCCCAGAAACGGGGTATAACCAAACCTTTCATGGAAAAGCAGCTCCGGCCTATAATATCCGCGTAGTGGATAAAATATCTTTTCCTACGCAACATCCATTTTTAGAGGACTTTTCATTTTTAAAAGAGGTGGTGGAAGTTGGTGATGGCACGGTAGCCAAAGCAACGATCCCTAGTCCGACCATGATTTTACGTCAAGAAATTTTATCCAACGACGGCACCTCGCGCATTCAAACAATTTATCCAGAGATTGGTGATTTTTATAAGGATTTAGCACAAACATATAAAGATGCAATTGCGGCCTTTTACGAGAGAGGTTGCCGTTATTTGCAATTTGATGATACAAATTGGGCGTTTCTAGCGGATCAGACAAAACAAGAAGAATTACGAGCAAAAGGAATACAGCCAGAAGAAATTGCACAAGTGTGTACCACGATTATTAATGAAGCCTTGGATGGTAAGCCAGAAGATTTAACTGTAACCACACACATTTGCCGTGGGAACCATGCTTCATCTTGGTTATTTTCAGGTGGTTATGAACCGATAGCAAAAGAATTATTTGCTACGAATTATGATGGTTTCTTCTTGGAATATGACTCAGATCGTGCAGGGGACTTTTCACCATTAAGACATTGGCAAAATAATGGCAGCAAAGTCGTTTTAGGTTTAGTTACTTCTAAGTTTCCTGAATTAGAAGAGACTGAACAAGTGAAAGCACGAATTGAAGAAGCCCAACAGTTTGTTCCTTTAGAAAACTTAAGTATTAGTCCGCAATGCGGTTTTGCTTCGACGGAAGAAGGAAATCGTTTGACGGAGAAAGAACAATGGCGCAAAGTTCAATTACTTCAAGAAATTGCTAGAGAAGTATGGTAAAAAAACTGGGACATAAGTCTAAACGGCTTATGTCCCAGTTTTTTCATTGTATTATTTTAAATATTGATCTTTAGTAAAATTCGTGTGTTCATACTCGCCGTTGTCACCATAAAAGCGGTTATAGCGTTGTTTGAATTTGCGGAATAAATAAATGACTGTCACTTTAACTAGGCAATACATTGGAATCCCAAAAATAACGCCCATTAAACCAAACAGTTCGCCCATAACTAACAAGACAAGTAAAATAGTAATCGGATGGACTTTTAATTTATCGCCCATCACACGAGGAATAACAAAATCTCCATGAATCAATTGGATGGCAAACCAGACGATAACAAATTTTACTACCATAAATGTGGAATCCTGAAAGGCAATAATCAATCCAGGAATAAAGGCAATAAATGGTCCAATATAAGGAATAATACATAAAATACCAGCAGCTAAAGCTAAAATGCTACCAAATTGTAAACCAATTAATAGAAAAGCTGGCCAATACATAATCCCTAAAACCAAGGAAGCAATGACTTGACCTTTTAGATAATCGCCAATTTGAATGTTGGCAATTTGGCTATATTCATCAAAATCAGGACGAAAAGCTGGGGGAATGATGCCTTTTACAAAGCGATAAAACTTTTCTTTGTCTTTTAAAAGGAAAAAGGCGATGATAGGTCCTGTAAACAAGGTTAGGAAAGTAGAAGAGACTGCAGAAAAGACGCTTCCCAGACCTTGTGCGCCTGTTTGTAGGTAATCCCCTGCAAAGTCTTTAAAGGAGTTTGCAAGTTTGCCCCAGAGCTGATTAATCGACTCATTAGCGGATTCTAAATCTTTTGCAAAAGGTGTTTTAGCCATAAATTCTTGTACTGCTTGGAGCGTGCTTTTCCAAAAACTTGGGAATTGTTTGATTAATTCTTCCGTTTGGTCTTGGATAATTGGGAAAAGTTGCAGTCCAGCTAACACTAGTAATGCAATAATTAAGACATAGAGAATCGCAATCGCCCAAACACGGGGAATTTTTTTCTCAAGGCGTTTCACCATTGGATTAAGCAAATAAAATAGAATAATACCAAAAAGTACCGGGCCTAAGACGGCACTAAAAATAACAAAAATTGGTTTAAAGATAAATGAAACAGTGTTGAATAAAAAGATAGTTACAGCAATTAGACAAAGGATAGTTAATGTGTAAAGTAAATTTTTCCCACCTAAAAAGCGGATCCACTTGGTACTTTCTTTATCCATAAGTTGCTCCTTTCGTTAAGCTTTATTTCTAAAATGACCAATAATTTCAATGACACCCATGAAAATCAGGATAAATCCAAAGACTTGCATCAAAACTAAGAGACTTTTGAAGGGGTTGAAAACTAAAACAGCTCCAGCGATTAAAACCAGAATACTGTAGATAAGCGCGCCTGTTTGACGAGTATTTAAAGCAAAAGTCAATTGAACGAGGCCGTTTATAACAATGCTAATCCCTAATAAAAATGGCAGAATCGAAACGATCACTGGTGCAAAAAATAAAAAGGCTACTGCTAAGACGACAAAGATTAAACCTGTTACGAAACCAAGTCCCCAGCTACCCGTTTGTTTTTTTATTTTGTAGTCATCATAAATATTAATTAACCCTAAAAGCATCAAATAACCAGCAATTAAATAACCGACAAACTGGAAGAAAGCACCGGGATTAAAGACAATGGCACTTCCGATAACGATAAAGACGGCGTCGCGCAATAGGGTATGGCGCCGAAAATTTTCTCTAAAAGTTTGGAACATAAAAATCCTCCTCAATGTTATTGTTTCTTTTATTCTAGCGGAAAAAAGAAAAAAGTGCGAGTGGTAGCTCTAAAAAGTGTTGGAAACTGTGTCTTTAGAAAAAATAACATTAAAAATTAAAAAAGTCTTACAAATGAGCGAAAATTGGCATATAATGGAAAGTGAAATTTTATTTTAAGAAGGAGAGATTTGATGGATTTATTACCTTTATTAGGCGTATTGATCGTCATTGTCGGCTTCGCATTGAAATTTGATGCTATCTTGATTGTGATGGTTGCTTTAATAGTGACGGCTTTTACTGGCGGGCTTGGTTTGACATCGATGCTAGAAACACTAGGAACAACCTTTGTGAATAATCGAGGAATGGCTATCTTTATTATTATTATGTTAGCAACAGGAACTTTAGAAAGAAATGGCTTGAAAGAGTCAGCAGCTACGTTGATTAAACGATTCAAAAAGGTATCTGCTGGTGTGATTATTGACATTTATGGTGTCTTTCGGATTATCTTCGCCGCTTTTAACGTAAGTTTCGGTGGGGTAGCAGGTTTTGTGCGTCCGATTATTTTGCCAATGGCGTTAGGAACAATTGAATCAAAAAATTTACCAATGGTGCCAGAGTATGAAGAAGAACTAAAAGGGATGGCTTCAGCCATGGAAAATATCTGTTGGTTCTTTGGTCAAGTTCTGTTTGTTGGTGGGGCTGGGGCATTGCTTGTTCAATCAACATTGAAAGATTTAGGCTATGAAGTGACATTAGGAAAATTGGCTTTAGTGGAAGTACCAGTCGCCTTAGTTGCCTTAATTTCGGCAAGTATTTACTTTACTTTAAAAGAAAAAAGATTACGTAAAAAATATTATGGACAGGAGGGACTGAAATGAGTTTTTTCACAGATCCAAGTATTGATTTGAGTGCAAAGTTATTGGAAGTCCTTTATATTTTTATGGGTATTATCTTGTTATATACAAGTTTTCGTAGTTTTCGTGATAAAACCAATCAACATGCGTATGGGACTAGTTTATTCTGGGGGATTTTAGGGATCTTAATCGGTTTTGGTCGGTTTATTCCACCAGTTGCCTGTGGCGTACTTATTTTTGTGATGACAATTCCGGCAATTCTTCAAAAAGTGACAAAAGGAGAAAGTCGCTTACCTTCGAAAGAATACATGGAAAAAATGTCTCAAAAATTAGGAATGAAGATTTTTATTCCCGCACTAAGTATCGGGGTTTTTGCAATTCTTTTTGCCACATTGACTACTTTAGGAGCTTTAGTCGGTGTCGGTGTTGGTGTCTTTGTAGCGATTTTCATCATGATGTTCTTTTCTAAAAATAATACGCCGAAAGTATTTTTTGATGATGCGGCGGAAATGTTAGAAACAGTCGGTCCTCTTAGTACGTTGCCAATGCTATTAGCTTGTTTAGGTGCTGTTTTTACTAGCGCTGGTGTTGGTGAGATTATTTCAAAAGGGGTTAGTGCCGTAGTACCAGCAGGAAATGTCAATGTAGGGATTATTATTTATGCTGTGGGAATGGTTATTTTTACGGCTATCATGGGCAATGCCTTTGCAGCAATAACCGTGATGACAGTCGGAATTGGTGTGCCGTTTGTCTTTTCTTTAGGTGCAGATCCCGCATTAGTTGGGATGGTTGCCTTAACATGTGGTTTTTGTGGTACACTGTTAACACCGATGGCTGCGAACTTTAATATCGTACCTGTAGCCATGTTGGAAATGAAAGATAAGTACGGCGTCATTAAAAATCAATTGCCGATTGCACTTTTCATGTTAATTTTCCAAATTGTTTATATGATTCTATTCAAATAAGAAAGGATGATCGAAATGAAAGTTGTCGTTACTGGCTTTGATCCATTTGGAGGAGAAGCAATCAATCCTGCCTTTGAAGCAGTCAAAAAATTACCTGCTGAAATTGCAGGAGCTGAAATTATTAAAGTTGAGGTGCCAACTGTTTTTGGCACTAGTGGTGAAAAAGTTGCTGAAGCAATTGAAACCCATCAACCAGATATGGTGATTTGTGTTGGACAAGCAGGCGGCCGCCAAACAGTCACTGTTGAAAAAGTGGCGATTAATTTAGCGGAAGCGCGTATCCCGGATAATGCAGGACAACAACCAAGCGATGTGCCGTTGGTTGAAGATGGAGCAACAGCCTATTTTACAAATTTACCGATTAAAGCGATGGTAAAAAATTGTCATGACCATCAATTACCTGCAGCGATTTCTTATACAGCAGGAACCTTTGTATGTAATGATATTATGTATCACTTACTACACTTAATTAACACTAAATATCCAACTATTCGTGGCGGATTTATTCATGTTCCGTTCCTACCAGAACAAACAATTGATAAACCAACGTTTGCTTCTATGTCATTAGAAGCAATCACAGATTCTTTGTTCTATATGATTGAAGCAGCGGTAAAAACGCAAGAAGATATTCAACTACAAGGTGGCACAACCCACTAATTAACTGGCGCTTTCGTAAGAACGGAGGCGCTTTTCTATTTTTACAAAAAGAAAAAGTAATTTTTGTTGGCGTGTGAAAAAATTTTTATGCTATTTTCGTTGACAAGTCGGTTTCTTCTTGGTATATTGAGATTCATAAATTATTAGCCCAGTAGGAAATAGATGTTTTGTTCAGAAAGTCGATGGTTGCTGCGAATCGATCAAGTCTATTTGTGAATTACACTAATAAGTAGTAACAATTACATAATACATAAGCGAGAAGCAAGTAAGCTTCTAATTAAGGTGGTACCGCGGAGAGATTCGTCCTTATTCTTTAAGGATGAATCTCTCTTTTTATGTAGCTTTAGGAGGCGTTTTCAATGAGTTGTGGAGGGGTTATTCGTTATCATAAGATCCTTTAATGTCAGAGTATTCAGAAAAAAGATTAGAGGAGAGTAACGAAATGAAAGAAAAACAGAAAAAGAAGACCGTGAGTGTTCGAGAAGCAAGTATCGTGTTATTAATTATTGTGGCAGCTATTGCAACAGGAGTAATTGGCTTAAAGATATCGCCAAATATTACTATTTTGTTTGTGATTGCATTGATTTTAGGCTACGCAATGTTTCGTAAAGTACCATTTGATCAAATGCATAAAGGGATTGTTGATGGCTTGAAGCCAGGGATTATTCCAATTTTTATTTTCATTTTAGTGGGTGCATTGATTGCCGTTTGGATTCAAGCTGGAATTATTCCAACGATTATGGTTTTTGGTTTTAAAATGATTAGTGTTAAATGGTTTGTGCCGTCAGTTTTTATTGTCTGTGCGATTGTCGGCAGTGCAGTAGGTAGTGCTTTTACAGTGATGTCAACAATTGGAATTGCCTTTTTCGGTATTGGCAGTACCTTAGGGTTAAATCCTGCTTTAGTTGTGGGGGCGATTGTTTCTGGTTCAGTTTTTGGTGATAAAATGTCACCTTTATCAGAATCAACAAACTTAGCCGCAGCGATTGTTGAAGCGGATTTGTTTAAACATATAAAAAACTTGATGTGGTCGACTGTACCAGCATTTATCGTCTCTTTAATCTTGTTTATGATTTTAGGACAAACGTACGCGAATACTAGTCTGACAGAAGTAGTTCAAGTTATTCAAGTATTGGAAGACCACTTTACCATTTCCATTTGGTCATTGTTACCATTAGCCTTAATGTTAATCTGTGCCTGGCGCAAAATTCCAGCGATTATCACGATTTTGTTGAACATTATTGTGGCAGTAATTATGATTATTATTCAAAATCCGAAAGTATCGTTGCAGGCATTAGGAAACACGTTGGAAAATGGGTTTGTTTCTCAAACGGGGAACGCACAAATTGATCAATTATTAAGTCGTGGCGGGATTATGAGTATGATGCCGACTGTGGCACTTATTATTCTAACGTTGTCTCTAGGTGGCTTATTAATGGAATTAGGATTGATTTCTGCGGTCATGGAAGTTGTTTCGCAGAAAATGAGCAGTACACCGAAATTGATTTTATCAACGTTATTAACAGGAATTGGCGTAAATATTTTTATTGGTGAACAATTCCTATCGGTTATTTTACCAGGGAATGCCTTTAAAGAAGTTTACAAAAAAGAAGGCTTGGATCCGACTGTTTTAGGCAGAACCTTGGAGGATGGTGGGACGGTTATTAACTACCTCATTCCTTGGGGGATTGCAGGTAGCTTCGTAGCGGGGACCTTTGGCGTACCAACGTTGACTTACTTACCATTTGTTTTCTTTAGCTTATTATCGCCTGTCTTCTCAATGGTCAGTGCATTTACTGGTTTAGGGATTAAGCGGTTATCAGCAGAACCTGTTACCGAAAAATAGATTGATTAAAATAGAACAGTTGATGGGGAATACTGTAGTTTCTCTCTGTCAATTGTTCTATTTTTCTTGTAAAAAAGGTTGCATTTTTAGAAAGAAACAGTTATAGTTGACTAGTCAATTGTTGACGAGTCATCTTTTTAAGGAGGAAACTATGTCGTTATCATTACGGGAAGTCAGCCAATTATTATGTCAGTTAAAGGTATTAGATCAAAAAATTACCAAAGTTTTTGAAGAGCAAGTTGGCTTGAGTTTGACTCGTTATGAGTTGCTGATGATTTTAAAAGAACGTCAGCCGTGTCTTCAAACGGAGATTCAAGAACACTTAAAAATCGATAGTGGTGCGGTCACTCGCCATTTGAAAATTTTAGAAGAGAAACAGTATGTGACACGACAGCGAAATCCAGAAAATAATCGGGAAGTGCTAGTGCATTTAACAGAAAAAGCACAACAAGAACTACAGCAATGTACAGCCAAGCAACAAATGGTAACAGAAATTATTCCCAGTACATTTACAAAGGACGACTGTCGCCAGTTAAAAGAACTTTTGACAAAACTAGATCAAAGCATTACAACGAAAGAGGTATGATAGAATGACAACATATACAACGAATGATTTTTCAGAGATTGTTTTTGGCCGCAAATCGGTTCGGGTGTACGATGAAACCCATAAAATTTCTCATGAAGAAATGTTAACAATGATTCAAGAAGCGACCACTGCCCCTTCTTCTGTTAACATGCAGCCCTGGCGTTTTGTCGTAGTGGAAAGTGAAGCAGGCAAAGAAAAATTAAAACCCTTAATTCGCTTTAATACGCGTCAAAATGAAACATCTTCTGCAATGCTCTTAATTTTTGGTGATCTAAACTGCCATGAGCGAGGAGAGGAAATTTACAATCAAGCCTATGCTAGTGGTAAAATGCCTAAGGAAGTGCGGGACCAACAATTAGCAGCCATTATTCCCCATTATGAAAGTTTAAGCAGAGAACAAATGAATGACATCGTAAAAATTGATGCGAGTTTAGCAGCTATGCAATTTATGTTAGTGGCCCGAGCTCACGGATATGAAACAAATCCAATCGGTGGTTTTGAAGCGGAAAAATTAGCCGAAACATTTGGTTTAGATCAAGAGCGCTATGTCCCAGTAATGATTTTATCTGTGGGTAAGGGCATGGAAACTGGTTATGAATCTGTTCGTTTAGCACCAGAAAAAATCACGACATTTGAATAGGCAATAAAAAATGACGGCGTACGCTTGCATCAACCAACGATCTTAAAGAAAGTTGGCTAATGCAACAGCGATGCCGTCATTGTCGTTGGATAAAGTGACTTCCGTTGCGATGCTTTTAAGCTCGTCAACGGCGTTTTCCATAGCAATCCCCGTGCCGGCCCATTCCAACATTGTATAATCGTTGTGACCATCACCAAAAGCAATTACTTCTTCAGCAGTTATGCCTAACTGTAGGGTTAGTTTTTCTAAAGAACGCGCTTTATCAATATTTTTTGCGGTAAATTCAAAATAGAAAGGAGCGGAAAAAGCAGCGGTGACGGTTTCTTTGAAAGGCGCGTAGATGGCCTCATGATATTTTTGTAAATAGGCGGGTTCACCAGCAATTAAAATTTTGTTCAAGGGAAAGTTTAGTCTGGCGGCTAAATCACGCCACTCACATAATTGAAAGTTGCCACCCCGTGATTCATATTCAATAATATTAAAATCACCAGTCTCTAAATGTAAGGTGTTATGAAAAACATCATTGACATACATAAATGTTTCATCATTAATCATTGGAATTACGTCAAATTGTTTCAAATGCTCTAAAATTTGTTGACTCAATGACTTTGAAATTGTCTGATTAAATAGTTGTTGCTGACTGCCGTGATGGGTGACACAAGCGCCGTTATAGGAAAGTAAGTGTCCATTATAATGAGCCATCTCCAATTCATCTGCTAAGGGCCGCATACCGTTAGTCGGGCGGCCAGAAGCCAAAATCAGTGAGAGGCCTTGTTTTTGTGCAGCTACTAATGCTTGTCGCGTTTTTGGTGAAATCTTTTTTTCTGAAGTTAACAAGGTACCATCAATATCCATTACAATTGCTTTGATTGCCATAATTGGCCTCCAATCCGAAGAGTTTCTTTCTTTTAGTATAAAAGTTTTTTCTATTAATGTAAACGGATTCTCTTGTGAGGTGTATAAAAGAATTATTTTACAAAAATCTATACTATTTTTTTGTGAAATTTCATATAATAGAAGTATTCTAATTATCTACATAGAGAGCGAGGGACAAGGAATATGAAGGAAAAAGAAATGCATTCGCTCTTTTTTAAACATAAGTTTGTGAAAGTAACTCCCTATTTACGTCGTTTTGGTCATCGTTTGAGTGGGATGATTATGCCAAATTTGAGTATTTTTATTGCGTGGAGCTTATTGTCTTTGGTGGCTGGCTATACGACTGGAAATCTACGGCTAGCTCTTTCTGAAGTCGAAACGATAATGATTCGAGTTGTTTTACCGATTCTAATTGGTTTTACAGGCGGAAAAATGTTCGAGGAACAACGTGGCGGCGTCGTTGCTGCTATTGCGACAGTGGGCGTGATTGTTTCCACAGCTGTTCCACAGTTGTTTGGTGCTATGTTTATTGGCCCTTTAGCAGGATATACTTTCGCCAAAATTGAACAAATTCTCTTACCGAAAGTTAAAGAAGGCTATGAGATGCTGACTAAAAACTTTTTAGCAGGAATTGTGGGAGGACTGCTGTGCTGTTTTGGTATTCTGGTTGTAGCTCCGGCTGTTGAAAGCGCTAGTTTTTGGCTGTATCAATTTTCTTCTTGGTTAATTGAAGCCAATCTTTTGCCATTGGTTCACGTTTTCTTAGAACCCTTAAAAGTGTTATTTTTTAATAATGCGATTAACCATGGCTTATTAACGCCTCTAGGTTTAGAAGGTGCTAGTCAAACAGGTCAGTCCATTTTATTTCTATTGGAAACAAATCCTGGACCAGGCGTGGGCGTTTTGGTTGCTTTTCTGCTGTTTGGTCCTGTAGGACAACGAAAAACAGCAGGAGGCGCCACCATGATTCAATTGATTGGGGGTATTCATGAAATTTATTTTCCGTTTGTTTTGATGGATCCGCGCTTATTTTTAGCAGTAATTGCTGGAGGAATGAGTGGTACGCTTGTTTTTCAAATATTTAATGTGGGGTTAAGCGCTCCTGCTTCGCCAGGTTCATTGGTTGCGATTTTAGCCAATGCACCGACTGAGGCAAGGCTGGCGGTTTTTAGTGGAATTTTTGTTAGCTTTCTGTGCTCTTTTGCAATAGCAAGCTTGTTATTAAAACGTCAACGAGGAACTGAACCAGTTTCAATGATAAAGATGAAGGAGAAGGAGGAAGACCAAGTGGAAACAGTCACACCTAACTATCAGCAAATTTTATTTGTTTGTGATGCAGGAATGGGCTCAAGTGCCATGGGGGCTAGTTTGCTGAGCCGACAATTAAAAGCTGTGGACTTGGAGATACCTGTGACTTACCAGTCCGTTCATCAGATGAAGTGGCAGCCTAAGACATTAGTGGTCATTCAAGCAGAATTGAAACAGTTAGCACAAAAGTACGTCCCAGAAAAGGATATGGTGAGTGTTCAAAATTTTTTAGAAATTAAATCCTATTACCCGCAAGTTTTAGCCAAACTGACTGCTTCTTCTCAAGAGCAATCTTCACTTGGTTCAGAGTCTACTGAAACGAACCCGACCAAACAAATACAGAAGCTTGTTTTTTTATATACCGAGAATGTTCGAGGATCGCAAACAATGGGAATGGAATTATTGCGGCAACAAGCAGCGAAACAAGGAGTCGCGATTGAAGTATCTAAAGAACCACTGGAAACAGTCTTTTTTACCAAGGAGACAACCTACGTAGTGACTCGTGAACTGGCGCAAGCCTATCATTTAGATCTAACGCAACAAAATTTATACGTAGTTACTAGTTTTTTGAATAAGAAAGAGTATCAAGAATGGCTGGAAGGAGGAGCTGATAGATGTTTTTAACGACAAGAGAAACTGTTCTATTAACGGAATTAGTGAATAGTCCCACCCCCGTTTCAGTAAACCGCATGATGAATTTGTTAAAGGTTAGCCGCCGGACGGTATATCGTGAATTAGAAAATTTAGAAACCTCGCTAGCATCGATGGGCGCGACGTTGGAAAAAGTAGCTCGTGGGCGCTTTTCGATTCAAGCAGATGAAGCAGCGATGACGGAAATTCAGGCTGCTATTTTAGGAGAAGAGACACAGGAACTTTCTACTTTGGCGCGGCAACATGCGATTTTATTGACATTACTGCAAACAAAAGAGCCAGTCTCTATGCATTATTTTCTGGAAACGTATTGTATTAGTAATACGACTTTTTATGCCGATATTAAACAATTAGAAACACGGATTGCTCGGATTCCGTTGACGATTTCTCGGAATCAAGGCTATGAAGTGACTGGTTCTGAAAAATATCGCCGTCTTCTAATGGCGAATATTCTAAGTATGGAAATTAATGAGTACCAATTTTTTCATTTTACCGAATTAACGACAAACGACCATTTTTTCTTTCAATTTATTCATGCGGAACATTTAGCATTTGCACAAAAAATTGTTCAGCCAGAAGTAGAAACTTTATTTCCAGCATTAAGTGATCGTAAATTACAACATTTGATTTTAATGTTAACAATTGCGATGGATCGGGTCACTGCAGGTTTTTATTTAGCTGATGAGACCTATACTGGGCAGATGAATAAGGCCTTTCTAAATTGTTCTAAACGACTTTTTTCAAAAGTCGCTGCTGAAACGAAACAACTATATGCTGTCAGTGAGATTGTTTTTTTTGCTAGCTTATTAAGTGATTTTTCTAATTCTTTTGATGAAGATTTTTTTGATGAACATTTTGACACTCAGCTGGCTTATGCAGTGAAACAACTGATTGAAGCAGTAAGTCAAGAAACGGAAGTTAATTTTTTCGAAGATACCAATTTGTATAAAATGTTGTTGACGCATTTATCAGGTGTTTTTTCTCGGGCGGTTTTACAAGAAGAAGATTTAACGAATCCCATTTTAGAACGGATTATGAATCAATATCAAGAAATAGCTGCGGCTTTACGCCAAGCGTTGCCGCAAATTTTTCCGCAAAAGAATTTATCGGAAGAGGAAATTGCCTACATGGTACTTCATTTTGCCAATTCTTTAGAGCGGAGTCCCAAAATTATGGAAGTTGATATTGCTGGTTTTTCTCCTAGCGGTTTGGCTTCGACAAGTATGCTGGAAATGCGATTACGGCGCTACTTTCCTTTTATCAACCAGATTCATTTTTTTCGGATTGCGGATTTAGGTAAGGTGAATGTTGAGGAAAACTATGACTTAGTGATTTCCACTTCATTATTACCAGGATACAATGGTAAATATAAATTGATCTCACCGTTACTTTTAGACGATGAAATCCGCCAATTGAAAGAAGAGTTTAAGCGGATTAGTCACGAAAAACGCTCGCTTAGGAAAGCGCCTGTGAAAAAAATAGGTGGCGAAGAAAGCTACGAAACAGTGGTCGCTTTCATGGAAGAAATTAGTAAACTATTAGAAACATTTTTCATAGCAGATTTAAATAATCAAGCGGATTTAGCAGAAACCGTTCAACAAGCTCTCGCGCAACTTTCCGCAGATTTAATCACCGATAGTGCAATCGTCTGTCAGCAATTGATGAAACGTTACGAGCAAGCGCCTATTGGGATTCCTCAGACGGAAATGGCCTTATTCCATACCTCAAGTACAGCAGTGACACAGCCTGTTTTTTGTATTTTTAATCTGGCCCAGCCACTTATGATTGAAGGGATGGATAAAAAGCCGATGCAGTTACAACGTATGTTACTCATGCTAGCGCCGATGCCGATTGATGAAACAATCGGGAAAATTTTAGGGAAAATCAGTGGTGCGATTATTATGAATGATTTAAATACAGAAATTTTTCATTCAGGAAATGAAGCCATTGTTTATCAGTTGCTTTCGTCATTATTAATTGAAGAAATGAAAGGCTAGGTGTTGAGAGATGTTTGAAATTACAGCGGAGCAAATAATGTTGAATCAATCGTATGCTAGTTGGGAGGAAGCACTTGCAGCTTCTGGTGAATTACTGCTAAAAAATCAGTTTGTCACGCCTGACTATGTCAAAGCAATGTATCAACGTCAACAAAAAGTCAGTGTGTATATCGGTAACTTCGTGGCATTACCTCATGCGGAAGGACAAGATGAACAAGTTTTAAAAGAAGGGATTTGCTTTATTCAAGTGCCTGATGGGGTCAACTTTGGTACGGAAGCAGATCGAAAAATAGCTACTTTGTTATTTGTCGTTGCTCTAAAAAGTCAACGGCAATTAAGCATGCTTCAAGAATTAGCTTTTTTCTGTTCAGATCTCGAAAACATTCAGCGGCTCAGTGATTGTCAAACAATAGATGAAGCACAAAAAATTCTGGCTCAAGCCTAAAGTTACGTCTGAAAAAAATCAATTCATTCTGAAATGTTCAATAATTATTGAAATAATTTTATATTAAAAAAATAAAATATTTTAATTTAAGAGGTTAAACAAAAAAGATAAGAAGATTCCTTGACAAAAAATAGGCCCTATGATAAATTTAAGGTAACTTGTGACAAAGTCGTGCATGGATGCACTAAAAAGACACCCTATCAGTAGTAGGGTGTCTTTTTTTGCTGTTTAGACAGCAGCGGCTGGAAGCAACTTGTTTATTCCTCGTTCTGTTTTTCCAACCAAATGGTTACAAGTTTCAGGACAATCCCGACAAAAATCGGCACAAGAATTTTTGTGACAATCTCGTACATGTGATGCACCTCCTTTCGAGGCAAGTCGCCAATTTGAGTATAGCATAAAAAGTTGTTCATTTATTATTGAAATTATTAGAAATGGAATAAGCACGTGTTTTCTGGTTTTCGTAACTAGAGAACACGTGCTTTTTTCTTTCAACTTTTGGCACAATGGTTTGTGCCAAAGTACGACTTTTTCCAGATTCGGAAAGCGGATACAATTTAGTCAACAAGAAAAGTTACTTGAGAGAAGGAGAATAAAAATGGAACAAGTACCAGAAAAAAATAAAGTATCAATTAAAGCGAAAGTCCAAAGACTTGGCAGTACCTTATCTAGCATGGTGATGCCCAATATCGGGGCGTTGATTGCGTGGGGCGTTTTGACAGCGCTATTTATCCCAGATGGATATCTGCCAAATAAAGCCTTTGCCACGATGGTTGGCCCAATGTTGACCTATTTAATTCCATTATTAATTGGCTACACTGGTGGGAAAGTAATTGCAGGTGATCGCGGTGCCGTAGTTGGCGCAATTGCGACAATGGGCGTGATTGTGGGAACCGATATTCCGATGATGTTAGGTGCCATGATTATGGGTCCACTTGGTGGCTTTACAATTAAGAAATTTGATCAGTATTTCCAACATCGGATTAAAGCTGGTTTTGAAATGTTAGTAAACAATTTTTCAGCTGGATTGATTGGTTTTGCATTAGCTTTACTTGGTTTTTCAGCGATTGGCCCAATTGTCGATGCGCTGACTGCTGCAATGGCACGTGGTGTGGAAATCATTTTAAATGCTCATTTGATTCCATTAACGAGTATTTTTATTGAACCGGCAAAAGTGCTCTTTTTAAACAATGCGATTAATCATGGCATTTTAACACCCTTAGGGACAGAACAAGTCTTATCGGCTGGCAAATCAATTCTTTTCCTATTAGAAGCAAACCCTGGTCCTGGGTTAGGTGTCTTATTAGCATTTATGTTTTTTGGAAAAGGTGCGGCAAAATCTTCTGCGCCGGGAGCAATAATTATTCATTTCCTTGGTGGTATCCACGAAATTTACTTCCCATATGTAATGATGAAACCGTTATTATTCTTATCGGTTATTGCAGGTGGTGCGACAGGTAGTTTGGTTTTCCAAACGTTAGATGCTGGTTTACGTGCGCCCGCTTCACCAGGCTCCATTATAGCTATTTTAGCGATGACACCAATGGGTTCTTACTTACCAGTTATTTTAGGTGTTTTGGCAGCAACTGCTGTTTCCTTTGCAGTATCCGCAGTCATTTTAAAAGCAGATGCGAAAGAAGAAAGTGATGAATTTGCCCAAAAAGTGAAAGAAACCCAAGCTGCTAAAGCAGCATCAAAAGGATTAACTGTCACAAATGGTAGTGCTTCATTGTCAGGAATTCAACAAATTATTTTTGCTTGTGATGCTGGGATGGGCTCTAGTGCAATGGGTGCGTCTATCTTACGGAAAAAGGTCCAAGAGGCTGGTTTAGTACAAACTGTGACGAATCGGGCCATTAATAATTTGACCGATGAGGGAAATACATTGATTGTCACACAAGCGGAATTGCAAGAACGGGCCAAACAGAAAGCACCTAATGCAACCTTTGTAGCAGTTGAAAACTTCTTGAACTCACCACGTTATGATGAAATTGTGGCTGAACTATCAGGTACCAAAGAAAAAAACGACGCACAACCAACAGCCTCCAAAGCAACACCTGCTTCTGAAATTGAGGGAGATTTAGCAAATGTCAATGAGATTCTTTTGGTTCACGATGACCGTGTCGGGTCAGCAACGATGGGAATGAAAGTCTTAGAAGAAATTTTAGATAAAGAGAAAATTTCAATGCCGATTCGAAAAATTAATATTAATGAATTAACTCAACAAACACAGGCTTTAATTGTCACTAAAGCTGAACTAACGGAACAAGCCCGTAAAAAAGCACCGAAAGCGACACACTTATCAGTAAAAAGTATGGTTAATCCCCAAAAATATGAAACAGTGGTTTCGCTCTTAAAAGAAAGTGCCTAGAGAGGAAGAAAACAATGGAAAATCTTACGAATATTTCAATTGAATTAAATCAACAGTTTAATACAAAAGAAGAAGCTATTCGCTTTTGCGGCGAAAAACTAGTCGAGGCAGGCTGTGTTGAGCCCGCTTATATCGAAGCAATGATTGAAAGAGACCAATTGCTATCTGTTTATATGGGGAATTTTATTGCCATTCCTCATGGAACAGAAGAAGCCAAAAAATTAGTGAAAAAATCAGGAATCTGTGTAGTGCAAGTCCCAGAGGGTGTTAATTTTGGCACCGAAGAAGATGAAAAAATTGCTACCGTATTATTTGGGATTGCCGGAGTCGGTGAAGAACATTTGCAATTAGTCCAACAAATTGCACTTTATTGTAGTGATATGGATAACGTGGTGCAACTTGCCGACGCATTAAGTAAAGAAGAAATAACAGAAAATTTAGCCATTGCTTAAAGGAGAGAATAAGAATGAACGCAGTACATTTTGGAGCAGGAAATATTGGACGCGGCTTTATCGGCGAAATTTTAGCTAAAAACGGGTTTCATATTACGTTTGTGGATGTTAATGAAACCATCATTCAAGCGTTAAAAGAACGTAAAAGTTATACAATTGAATTGGCCGATGCCTCACATCAACAAATTAACGTTGAAAATGTGACCGGGTTAAATAACATGACAGAACCAGAAAAAGTAGTAGAAGCAATTGCGGAAGCCGATTTAGTCACGACGGCGATTGGTCCCAATATTTTACCAAGAATTGCTGAATTAATTGCCCAAGGAATTGATGCACGTGCCGAAGCAAATTGCCAAAAGCCGCTGGATATTATCGCTTGTGAAAATATGATTGGTGGTTCAACCTTTTTAGCAGAAGAAGTGGCCAAATATTTGAAAAACCCAGCTTATGCTGAACAATGGATTGGTTTTCCTGATGCGGCGGTTGATCGGATTGTTCCATTACAAAAACATGAAGATCCACTTTTTGTTCAAGTTGAGCCTTTTTGTGAATGGGTCATTGATGATACCAACCGAAAAGCCAAAGAGATTCAGTTAGAAGGCGTTCATTACGTTGCTGATTTAGAGCCGTATATTGAACGAAAATTATTTAGTGTAAACACTGGCCATGCTACAGTTGCCTATACAGGGGCGTTGTTAGGCTATCAAACCATTGACGAAGCGATGCAGGACGCCTTAGTGGTAGCACAACTCAAATCAGTTTTGCAGGAAACCGGTAAACTTTTAGTGGCTAAATGGAATTTTGATGAACAAGAACATGCAGCCTATATTGAAAAAATTATTCAACGTTTCCAAAATAAATATATTTCAGATGCTATTACACGTGTAGCACGGACACCAATCAGAAAATTAGGTGCGCAAGAACGGTTTATTCGACCAATCCGTGAATTACAGGAACGCAATCTAGTGTCGCCGCATTTATTAGCAATGATTGGTATTGTCTTTAATTATCATGATCCAGAAGATGAACAAAGCCGTCAATTACAGGAAATGCTTGACCAAGAAAGCGTTGATACAGTGATCGCTGAAGTAACGGGCATTGAAGATCCAGAAACGGTTAAAAATATTAAACAAAACGTAGAACGCTATGCGCGACCACAAGTAGCATAATAACAAAATCCTTCTACCAAGATACTTCACATTTCTTAATTAAAGAAAAAAACAACCGCTCACTGATTAAAGTGAGGGGTTGTTTTTTACATATTGACTAAGTGGTTTTTGATAAAGCTCTCCTTTGAAGGCACCTGTATTGAAGTATTCAGCTAATTGGTAACCAATGAATGGGCCAGTAGTGAGTCCTGATGAACCAAGTCCGCTAGCAACCACAAGGTGGGGCAGCTCTGGCAAAGGACCAAAAAACGGAGCGAAATCAGATGTATAAGCACGTGTACCAACGCGGTAATGCATGGGTTGCTTAAAAAGCTGATCTGCTTCTTTTAGAAATGGCGCAGTCCCAGAAGTTAGTTGTTGAAAAGCGCTAACAGTCTCTTCTAAATCCCAGGCTTGTTCATTTTCGTGGGTGGCACCTAATAAAATTTTTCCTTGATTAAAAGGAATTAAATCGGCTTCGCCATCTAACATAGCGACAGGCCATTGCTGACTATTTGTAAAAGGGGTCTCGAAAACTAACAATTGTCCTTTTTGGGGATGAATGTCCACAGATAAATTTAAAGTAGCGAGTAATTCCTTTAAATGAGGACCAGGTGTTAAAGCGAGAAAATCAACGCTCTTTTTTTCTGAATTTGTGACAATTTCCCACCCTTGATTCAGTTGTCGAAAGTGCGCCCGTTGTGAACAAAAAGTGACCCCTTTGGCTTCGGCGCGTTTCTGAAGATGGTTTAGATAAGCTGGTCCATCTAGGCGACCGCCGCCAGAAATAAAAAGTGAGGGAGTTTCCTTAAGTAGCGGTAAGAACTTCGCTGTTTGAACCGCTGACAACATCGTGATTTCTCCAATTTCAGGTGCAGTTTGCTTACGCTCTTCTGCCAAATGGGCTAAGTCTGCCAAAGCAGCTGCCGGACGCAAAATGACTGTCCCTGATTGACGATAAATATCCTCCGTCAGCTGAAAATCTTTGACTAGCTTTGGAAATAGGGCAGCGCCCTCTCGCGCTAATTGGTACCATTTCTTATTTCGACGTTTGGATAGCCAAGGGGAAATAATCCCAGCGCTCGCTTTAGTCGCTTGGCCGATCCCTTCATCATAAACGGTAATGTCAAATTTTTGTGGATCTAAATAATTAGCTAACGTCATTCCGATAATGCCGCCGCCAATAATGGCAATTTTTTTCATGCTTCTTCTCTCCTTCGAACAGTTGTATTGTAACACAAAAAAACCGCCTCTAGACAGAGACGATTGAGAGATAAATTGTTAGCGGGTCCTTCTGTGTGTGTAAATAGAATTGCCGCCTTCTAAAACGTGAACAATTTCTTGTGCCATTTCTGCCACAGGCACGGGATCATAGCCAATAAATAAGTTCTTTAAAAAGGGGATTTTCTTAAAAAAATAAATACATTTACTAAAAAGTATGGTGCCGGTACGTTCTTGACCTACAAGTAAACTAGGATAAAAAATTACTGCTTCGGCGACTTCTTGGTGGATTAGTTCCTCCGCTGCCAATTTGGCATCCATATATTTTCTCAAAGGGAAAGGAACAGTATTGGCTGAAATAAATAAAAACTTAGCTGGCTTTTTTTGTTGTGCTAAAAAAGAGCTGATTTTTTTCACGGGCGTCAGAATTAGCCGTTGATAGGTTTTCTTTTTTCGTGGATTTTCAAATAAAATACCTACCGTATCAATGACCCAGTCAGCACGCTGGACTTGTTCTTGCCAATTCGTGTCACGAGTAACATCGGAGCATACCCACTGCACTTGGTGGCTCCAAGATGCGGAGAGCGTGGCAGGCTTTCCATGACGTGAAACACTGATGACTTGATGTTGGCGTTGGACTAAAATTTTTGCGATTTGTTGACCTAAAAAACCGCTACCGCCAAAAATAATAATTTTCATGGCAAGCCCTCACTTTCAATTGTTTCTTCTAGTGTACCTTAAATAAAAAAAGAAGCAAAAAATCTCGATTGCGCATAGTTTAGTTATAAATAACATAAAAATAACCTTTTTAGATTGTTGAAACACAAAGACCCAACAATGGTTATTTATTGTCGTGAAATAAATAAAAAAATGAACAAAAATGAAATAAATCAGACTAAAGGCCTAGAGAAATGCCCTTGTTTCTTGAATTCAAGCATGGTTAAATAGGTATAAGTGAACGACCGAGCAATTTAGTTTGTTGGGGAAAATAGACAGAATGAGGAGATGAAACGAAGAAAATGAAGAAGAAAACGATAATTATATTGGGGGCAGTTGCGGTAATTGCGGTTGGGGGCATCGTAACTGTGAATGCGTTAAATAAAAATGCACAACAAGTAGCTGTCAAGCAAGCGCCTAAAGATGACTGGGGAATTGACTATTTTGACGTTCCCGACTTGCAACAAATTTATATTAACGGTGTCATCCAACCGGAACAAATGGAAGCCTTTGCGCGTGATCAAAAAATAACAAAGGATCCAGAGATTAAGGTGAAAAACGGCGATGTCGTAGATGCAGGCACAGAATTATTTACTTATGAAGATGAGGCGGTCACAAAAGAAATTGAGGCACAACAAAATAGCTTAGCCAAATTAGAAACGAAGCGGGCGAATATCTATAATAAGTGGAATCGGGCCATTGATAAATTTAATAAAACTAAAGAAGAAGACCGCACAATGTCTGGTGATGATTTAAATGAACAATATCAAACAGAAGTCGATGCGGTAGATGAAGAGATTACCTTCACCAATGAAACCTTAGCGGATTTAGGAGCGAAGCAATATATTTCCACAAAGGCTAATTTCAAAGGTCGCGTATCAATTCCAGAAGTAAAAGATGCCAATTCACCGATTTTACGGTTAACTTCAGAAGATCTTTATTTAGCTGGAAAAGTGAATGAAAAGGACTTGACTAAAATTAGTGTTGGGCAAAAAGCTAAACTAACTTCTGTTTCCAACAATGTGGTTGTGGATGGCTCAATTTCTTACATCGATGATAATCCTCCTGAAGGCAACAGCGATGCCGCGAGTGGCAATCCAGAGGGTGGCACGACGATGTCTAGTTATAGCGTCAAAATTGCGTTGGCCAATTTAGACAAAGTTAAAAATGGCTACCATATGCAAGCAACCATTGATTTAGGCGATTTAGGGGCGATTGAGTTACCGAAAAAAGCGATTCAAAAAGAGGGTGAACAGGCCTACGTTTTAGTGAATGATTTTGGAACCATCATTCGTCGTGATGTCCAAGTCGGGCAAGAAAATGGCGACAAAATGGCGATTGAATCTGGCTTAGAATCAGCCGACCGAGTAGTTATTTCTTCAAAAAAACCAGTAAAAGTCGGTGATATTGTTGAATCAGATGCAGCGATTGCTTCTGATGAATCAGCAACCAACGAATCAATGACAGATGCGTCGAAATAGGAGGGCTTGATGGTGGAAGCAAATAATACAAATCAACCCCTCATTGAATTGCGGGACATTAACAAGTTCTATCCGGTAGGTAAGGAAAAACTACATGTTTTAAAAGAATTGAACTTGACCATCCATCAAGGAGAGTTCATTTTAATCATGGGGAAGTCCGGCAGCGGTAAGACAACACTGATGAACATTATCGGTTTCTTGGATCGCTTAACAGACGGAAGCTATCATTTCTCAGGAACAGATGTTTCAAAATTGTCTGAAAATAAAAAATCAGCCTTTCGCAATGAATATCTAGGGTTTATTTTTCAACAATTTTTCTTGATTAATTCTTTAAATGTTAGTCAAAATGTTCAATTGCCCTGTGTTTATGAAGGGAAAAAAAGCCGCGCTGAGAAAAAAGCGATTGCTGAAAAATACCTAAAAATTGTCGGTTTGGAAACAAAAGCCAAATCAAAAGTTACTGAACTTTCTGGAGGACAGCAACAAAGAGTAGCCATTGCTCGTTCCTTGGTGAATGATCCATTATTGATTATGGCTGATGAACCGACTGGGGCATTGGATAGTGAAACGGGTACAGAAATCATGGAATTATTGAAAGAATTGAATGAACAGGGCAAAACAATTGTCATGGTGACACATGATGAAGATATGAAAAAATATGCCTCACGAGTGATTCATATGAAAGATGGTCGCTTTTTGGAAGAAGAGGTGATTAGATGATTGCTAATTTATTTGTTAGTACTTTTTTAAGCTTAAAGGCGCATAAGTTGCGGGTATTTTTAACGATGGTCGGGATTATTATTGGGATTACATCAGTCGTAACGATTTCTGCGCTAGGTGAAGGGATGAAGCGTCAAGTTGTGAAGGCATCCAGTGCAGTGAACGCGGATGTTTTGAAGATTCATTATACAATGTCGGATGGTAGCAGTGACAATTTTATGTCCTATGAAGAGCCAGATTATACGTTTAGCCGAGTGGACTTGAAGAAATTACAAGACATTCAAGGAATTGAAAGTATTTATCCTCAATATGGTGAATCAATGATGGGGGGCGGAGACAATTTGTTTGTACCAATGGATTATTTTGGGGCGCAGGCGAATTTATCCATTACGTCGACTAAAGGGCAGAATGATATTTTATATGGTCGTGATTTTCAACCGAGCGATGCAAATACAGATGCGATTGTCTTAAATCATGATATCTTTGAAGCGCAAATTCGGCTTGATGATCCTAGCCAACTCATTGGAAAAGCTGTTTCAATTGGTGGTTATATGTACAAGGTGATTGGTATTTTAGCACCAAAAGATTTAGATAGTTTGGGCATGAACGATGATTGGGCAACTGCTATGAGTAGTTTTGTTTCTCGAGAATCATATAATAAATTAGCGAAAACAAAAGCAATTAGCGGCATCAATATTAAAGTTCGTGAGGGAGCGGACCGTGAAGCAATTTTAGGACAGGCAATCACTATTTTAAGTGAAAATCATCCTGAAGTGAAAGGAACGTTTAAAGAAAACGACCAAGACCAACAACTCCAACAACAAATGGAAGAAATGGTCACGGGTATGACAATGTTTCTGATGGCAATTACTGCAATCTCCCTATTAGTCGGGGGAATTGGCGTCATGAACATCATGTATGTGTCTGTCACGGAACGGAAACGAGAAATCGGGATTCGTCGGGCCATTGGTGCTAAACCACGAGTCATTTTATTCCAATTTTTAATGGAAGCAGCGTTTATCACATTGATTGGTGGTTTGATTGGTGTCGGCTGCGGCTACTTATTGGCAACTGTGGTCGGTGGGTATATTTCGATTACGCCAATTATTACGCCGTCCATCTTTGCTATTTCAACATTGGTTTCGGTCTTCACAGGTATCTTTTTCGGGATTATTCCAGCAATTGGTGCCTCGAGGATGGATCCGATTAAAGCGATTTATAATTAAAAAGAAGAGCTTGGTAGTCACATCTTTTTTGATGATCTTATCAAGCTCGCTTTTTTATTTCATGTCACTAAGAATTTTCTGAATCAATTCTTGTTGAAACTCTTTGGTATATTGTTCGGTGAGTTTCGCTTGTTCTTCTTGGGACATTGATGGATTCGCCATCATAGCAGCCATCATTTTTTTGCCAACTGTTTCAGTCCCTTCTTTTTTGATATCAGCGGCATGTTGTTCCATATATTCGCCTAATTTTTTTGCTTGATCAGCACTTAAAACTAGCCAGTCACTAGCAACGTTGAAGGTGTTTTCTTGTTTTGCAAATTGGTTATCGTTGTCAGCAAGGCCAAATAGTGTTTTGGCCCAAGACTCTTGATAGGACCATTTCGTCGTTTTTTGGACTAATGTGGCTTTTTGAGCATCTTTTTGAACTGTGTTTGTGACGTTTTCCGTTCCTGTTTTTTGTAGTTTCTTTTTATCTGGTGTGTTATATAAATAAACTTTTTCGGAACCATCGCCCAACGGCTGGTACAATAACATGTTGGGGCCATCTTTACTTGAACTACTGCTTTTTAGTTCAAACGTTTTGTCCTGAGTAACTTCGGTCATACCAAAATGATCTTTATCGTTTAAAACGATAAGACTTAACGAAGCTAAGAAGCCTAAACCAAAAATAACCATACAGCATTTATGCCAAACTTTTCGGCCAAATACATTTGTGTAGGCAAAGCCTAACACGCAAAGGATTAAAAGGAAAATAATCATTATTTCATTGCACCTACTTCCTTAACAGGCATCGCTTCTTTTTTATTTAAGAAGAAAGTAATCGCAAAGCCGAGAACGCCAAAGATTGTTGCCACGAAGAAGGCTGCGTGATAACCGTTTAATGTTGCGTTTGTTGCTTGGTCGCGATAAGCGAGTGGGGCTGTTTTTAATAAGTCTGATGCAGGTAAGCCGTCTTTGGTAACATTTGTTAAAACACTAATCAAAACAGCTGTTCCAATTGAGCTGGCTACTTGTCGGAAGGTGTTGTTTACAGCAGTTCCGTGACTTAATAAATTCATTGGTAAAGCATTCATGCCAGAAGTTGTCACAGGCATCATGACCATCGAAATACCAAACATCCGAATCGCATATAGGACAATGATATAAATAATAGGTGTTGCTTTTGTTAAGAAAGCAAACGGTAACGTTGCAGCTGTTAAAATAAACATCCCGGTAATCGCAAGACGACGGGCACCAATTTTATCAAAAATGCGACCCGTTACTGGCATCATAAGTCCCATGACTAACGCTCCTGGTAAAAGCATTAACCCTGAATGGAAGGCAGATTCACCACGAATATTTTGGATATACAAAGGTAAAACCATTTCGGCACCAATCATTGCCATGTTGGTTACGCCAGATAAAATGGCTGCGACAGTAAAGACTTTTGATTTAAAAACGCGTAATTCTAAGAAAGGTTGTTCTAAATGCAATTGTCGATATGTAAAAAGACATAAAACAATCGCACCAACAATTAAGAATCCATAGACTTGCGGGCTACCCCAACCTTTATCACCAACGCTTGAGAAGCCGTAAAGTAAGCTACCGAATCCGAGAGTAGAAAGAATGACCGATAAGACATCGATACTTGGATTAGATAATTGGATGACATTTTTCATTAAAAATGAAGCCAAAATTAGGACTAAAACAACAATTGGAATGACCATCCCAAAAAGGTCACGCCATGTATAAGAATCAATAATCCAACCAGATAATGTTGGACCTAAAGCGGGTGCTAATCCGATAACAATTCCCGTTGTGCCCATGGCAGCGCCACGTTTTTCAGGCGGGAAAATTGAAAGCATAATTGTTTGTAAAAGAGGCATAGATACGCCGACCCCTGCGGCTTGAACAAGACGTCCAGTCAATAACATGCCGAAGTCTTGCGCTACAAAACAGATGATGGTTCCGATTAAGAACGTTGACATCGCTGTTATGTATAATTTTTTTGAACTGAATTTGTTAATCAACCAAGCACTGATGGGAATCATAATGCCGTTCACAAGTAGGAATCCAGTGGTTAGCCACTGTACACTTGAAGCTGAGATATCAAATTCTTTCATTAATGTAGGTAAGGCCGTCGTTAAAAGTGTTTGGTTTAAAATCGTACAAAATGTTCCGATTAGTAAAACGCCGACTAGTAACGACCGGTTATAAGGTTTTCCGTGAATATCCACAGGTTGTTGTGAAGTCACATATATCGCTCCTTTTTCTGTAAGTTTCAAATTAAATTGCATTAACTACTTTACAACTAATTAGAATCTTTGTCAACTTACTTGACAAAGGTGTAAAAAAAACTACAATTAAGGAAAGGATAAGGGAAAGGAAGTTAAACTAATGTGGTCAAAAATGATTCAGCGTTTGTTAAATGAAGAGAATTTGTTGATAGGAATTAGTGAACTAAGTGAAATTGCTGAAGTTTCGCCACGTCAACTTCGTTATTGGGAAGAAAAAGGGTATATTTCTTCCATTGCGAAAGATGCAAACGGTCCACGGAAATATCGGTTACATACAGTCGTCAAAGTGCATTGGATCAAGCGTTTTTTAGATGAAGGATATACGTTACAAAGTGCGGTGGAAAAAGCAGAAGAGCAGCATCGTAATGTGGGGATGACGAAAAAAATCTTTAGTCAAATGTTTCATGGTATCTCAGAAGTTTGTCCTAATTACGTAGCGATTGATTTAGGCGATTTCGATGAAGAACAAAAATTATATGTCGTATTTAATGAAACCACAGAAGTCAGTGAGTATCTTTTAATTCCTAAGGATGCAGATGTTTCTGATGAGTTAAAGAAAAGAAAATAAGAATGAAATAGGACTGGGAGAAAGACCTGAAGTGAAAGTAAAACGTTACTGAATGAATCTTCGAGTTCTTTTTTTCTTGCAATTTCTTTATTTTTCTATATAATTTCTTATATGGAAAAGGAGGGTTTCGATGAAAGAAACAAAACCTTACGGAACAGTCTTGTTAAAAGCGGCTAAAATCATGGACTGTCTAAGTTTACAACCCGATCAAACCTTACAGGAAATTGCAAAGAATACCGAAATGACGGCATCAACGGCAATCAAAATTTTAGAAACCTTAACATTAATTGGCTATGTTCAAAAAGACACGAACAAGACGTACCGCTTAGGAACAAAATTGATTCGCTATGCGAATCAAAGTGTGGAGCAAATCGATTTAGCTGAAATTGCGGTACCTTATTTAGAAAACCTTCAAAATACGGTCGATGAAACCATTCATTTAGGGATTTTAAATAATAATGAAATTCTGTATATCAATAAATTAGAACCGAAAAATCAAACCATTCGCATGTCCTCGAAAGTGGGAATTACTCGACCTTTGTATAATTCGGCCATGGGTAAAGCCGTTTTAGCAGAATTTTCGGAAGAACAAGTGCAACAATATTTAGACACGCAGACATTAATTCCCTATACCGAAAATACGATTACCAATCCCTTGCGTTTGAAAAAAGAATTAAAACAAGTGCAACAAACGGGGGTTGCTTACGATGATGAAGAAATTGAACAAGATATTTTCTGTAGCGGAGTATCTTTAATGAAAGATGGCGAAATTGCGGGTGCTTTTAGTGTAAGCATGCCGAAATATCGTTTGACAGAGGAAAATAAAACGACGATTAATCAAGCCCTTTTGGCAACAAAAGCAGCGATTGAAGCGAAATTATAGTAGAAAAAGAAAGACAAACAAAAGTCGATTGGGATTTTTGTTTGTCTTTCTTTTTTTATTTTTGTAAAAACGTTTGCATTTTCTTTTTTTATCTGTATAATGAAGTTGTAAATTTCTTTATAATAAATATATATTTCTAAATAAGAAATGAGGGAGTCTGTTGAAGCGAGTATCAATTTTACAAAAATTAGAAAATGCTGGCGTGATTGCTGTGGTTCGCGGAAAGACAAAAGAGGAAGCGCTAAAAGCTAGTCAAGCTATTGTAGCAGGCGGTATGCGGGGGATTGAGTTAACCTTTACTGTTCCTCAAGCAACAGAAGTGATTCAGGAATTAGTTGCGTTATACAAAGAAAATCCTGACGTAGTCATTGGTGCGGGGACAGTTTTGGATGCTACGACTGCTCGTTTAGCTATTGTAGCAGGGGCTGAATATATTGTGAGTCCAAGCTTCGATGAAGAAACCGCTAAAATTTGCAATTTATATCAAGTTCCCTACTTGCCAGGCTGTATGACCATCACAGAAATGAAAGAAGCACTGAAAAGCGGAGCAGATATTATTAAACTATTTCCGGGAAGTGTTTATGGACCGAGTGTTATTTCGGCATTTAAAGCGCCATTGCCTCAGTTAAATATTATGCCAACGGGTGGTGTCAGTTTGGAAAATATGGCCGAGTGGTTTGCTGCAGGTGTGACGGCTGTCGGTGTTGGTGGCAATCTGTTAGCGCCAGCAGCAACTGGGGATTTTGAAAAAGTTCGTGAGGTTGCCCAAGCCTATATGGAAAAATTCCAAGCAATCAAAGGGGTGTAGGCACATGGGGAAAGTCGTAACATTGGGAGAAATCATGTTGCGTTTGTCCACGCCTGTCGGAATACGCGTAGCACAAACAGAAAATTTCGCTGTACATTACGGCGGTGGTGAAGCGAATGTAGCGATTTCGTTAGCGAACTATGGCCACCAAGTGACTTTTGCTAGTAAAGTGCCCGATAATTCGTTAGGAGAAGCCGCCAAAAAGCATTTAAGTCGTTATGGGGTTTCAACGGAATTTGTACGAACTGGCGGAACACGCCTAGGAACGTATTACTTGGAAACTGGTACAGGAGAACGAGCAGCCAGTGTTGTCTATGATCGCGCCTATTCAAGCTTTGCTCAAATCGAAGAAATGGAATGGGACTTACATGAGCTGTTTTCAGGAGTAGAGATCTTTCATATTTCAGGGATTACAGCGGCGTTATCAAAAAATTGGCAAAGTATGACGGTTGCGCTAGTTAAAGCAGCGAAGCAAGCAGGGTGCCAAGTAAGTTTTGACATTAATTATCGAGGGAAACTTTGGTCCCAGAAAGAAGCGAGCGTGGCATTGAAGGCCATTCTTCCATTTGTTGATATTTGTTCAGCTGGGGTATTAGATGCTCGTTATTTACTGGAGATTCCAGAACCAGAGGAAGAACTTGAAGACGCATTAACGTGGTACTACCGAAAAATGCAAGAACGTTATCCCAACATTCAAGTATTTTATTCAACCAAACGTCAAGTTCATTCAGCGACAGATAATGAATTAATCGGAACGCTATGGTACAAAGGTGCGTATTATACGTCCAAATGTCATCGATTACAACCGATTGTTGACCGTGTCGGTGCCGGTGATGCGTTTGCTGGTGGGGTTTTACATGGCATATTAGCTGCCTATGATCCACAAACCTGCATTGATTTTGCGACAGCGGCTAGTGCGTTAAAACATACTGTCCATGGTGATTGTAATCAATTTAGTCAAAAAGAAGTCCTTGCTTTTTTGGCAACGGGCTCAGGAAAAATAAATAGATAGGAGATTTTAGTTATGCAAAATATGGAAACACGTTATACACATAGTCCGGCGGATATCCGTCACTATTCAACAGAACAATTGAGAGATGAATTTTTAGTAGAGAAAGTTTTTATTCCAGGTGCAATCAGCTTAACCTACACACATAATGATCGGATGATTTTTGGTGGTGTGACACCGACCACAGAAGAATTAGAAATTATTTTGGACAAAGAATTAGGAGTTGATTATTTCTTAGAACGTCGTGAACTAGGAGTTATTAATATTGGGGGACCAGGCTTTATTGAAATTGATGGCGCCAAAGAAACAATGAAAAAACAAGATGGCTATTATATTGGGAAAGAAACAAAACATGTTCGTTTTTCTTCAGAAAACCCTGATAATCCAGCGAAATTTTACATTAGTTGTGTGCCAGCACATCACAAATATCCCAACGTAAAAATTAGTATTGATGAAATTACCCCAATGGAAACGGGTGATCCATTAACATTGAACCAACGTAAAATTTACCAATACATTCATCCGAACGTTTGTGAAAGTTGCCAGTTACAAATGGGCTACACCATTTTAGAACCAGGTAGCGCTTGGAATACAATGCCTTGTCATACACATGAACGTCGTATGGAAGCGTATGTTTATTTTGATATGGAAGAAGATACGCGGATTTTCCACATGATGGGTAAACCAGACGAAACGAAACATTTAGTAATGAGTAATGAACAAGCAGCCATTTCACCAAGCTGGTCAATTCATTCTGGGGTTGGTACAAGTAATTATTCCTTTATTTGGGCCATGTGCGGAGAAAATATTACGTACACAGACATGGATATGGTTGCAATGGATCAATTAAAATAAACCAAAGAAAGAGGAGAAAACATGGAATTTAAAATGAATGATTTTCAATTAGATGGAAAAGTAGCGTTAATTACAGGTGCTGTTTATGGGATTGGCTTTGAGATTGCGAAATCCTTAGCTGAAGCAGGAGCAACAATTGTTTTTAATAACTTATCTCCTGAATCAGTTGAACAAGGCTTGGAAAATTATCGGGCTGCAGGGATTGAAGCACGTGGTTATGTGTGTGATGTCACTGATGAAGAGCAAGTTCAAGCGATGGTTGCTCAGATTAAAGAAGAAGTCGGCTCTATTGATATTTTAGTCAATAATGCGGGAATTATTAAACGAATTCCAATGGTGGATATGTCAGCAGAAGAGTTCCGTCAAGTGATTGATGTTGACTTGAATGCGCCATTTATTATGGCAAAAGCGGTTATTCCAGATATGATTGAAAAGGGTCATGGCAAAATTATCAATATCTGTTCAATGATGAGTGAACTAGGTCGTGAAACAGTTAGTGCGTACGCGGCAGCAAAAGGCGGACTAAAAATGTTAACGAAAAATATTGCTTCTGAATATGGACAATATAATATTCAATGTAATGGGATTGGACCTGGCTACATTGAAACGCCACAGACGGCGCCATTAAGAGAACCAGGGCATCCATTTAACGAATTCATCTTGGGACGAACACCTGCTAATCGTTGGGGCACACCAGCAGACTTAGCTGGCCCAGCAGTTTTCTTAGCATCTAACGCTTCTGACTTTGTTAACGGACATATCTTATATGTTGATGGTGGAATTTTAGCTTATATTGGAAAACAACCATAAATAAGTAACAAAAAGCGGACATACCTAAAAAGGATGTCCGTTTTTTGTTATTTACTCATTGATTGAATTGGTAAAAACCGTATCTAATTTTTAAAAAAAGTCAATTTTTGACAGTAATTCGTCAAGATTAACTATATAATTTGCTAACATTCCTTGCTAAACTAAAATTACAAAAAAATGAAAGCGTTTCATTTGCGCTAGTGGGATGGAAAAGGAGTTTTGATTGCCGATGATTATTAAACAGGAACAATTCATACCAAAAGATACAGTAGAAACAACGATTGACTTATTAATTAGAAATTTAACAACGATTAAAGATAACACAGGTGAATTTCTGTTAGATTTTGATGGTTTAAAAGTTGATGACAAAAGTTGGACGATTTGGAACTGGCCGCAAGGCGTTGGGTTGTATGGTATATATAAGAATTATCGAAATACTAAAAGTGAAAAAGCTTTACAAGTAGTTAACGACTGGTTTGAAGGTCGGATGCAAGAAGGCGCGCCGCCTAAGAATGTGAATACGATGGCTCCGCTTTTAACAATGGCTTATCTATATGAAGACACTAAAGACTCTAAATATATACCTTACTTAGAGCAATGGGCGGAATGGGTGATGGAAGAAATGCCCCGAACGAATGAAGGTGGCTTGCAACATGCGACATATGGACCAGAAAATAAAAATCAATTATGGGATGATACGTTAATGATGACTGTCTTACCTTTGGCAAAAATTGGTAAGTTGTTGAATCGGCTCGATTATTTGGAAGAAGCAAAGCATCAATTTTTAATCCATATTAAATATTTACAAGATAAAAAAAGTGGTCTATGGTATCACGGTTGGACTTTTGAGGGAAATCATAACTATGCGGAAGCACTGTGGGCAAGAGGGAACTGCTGGATTACGATTGCAATTCCAGAAATTATTGAAATCTTAGAGTTGCCAAAAGGAGATAGTTTACGGGAATTTTTATTAAGTACCCTCAATGCGCAAGTGGCAGCTTTAGCAAAATACCAAGATGAATCTGGTTTATGGCATACATTAATTAATGATTCAAATTCGTATTTAGAATCTTCTGCTACAGCGGGATTCGCTTATGGGATTTTAAAAGCGGTTCATAAAAAATATATTTCTTCTGAATATGAAGAAGTGGCAAACAAAGCAATTGCTGGCTTACTAAATGAGATTGATGAAACGGGAGAAGTACAACATGTGTCAGTTGGTACAGGAATGGGTGATAATTTAGATTTTTATCGCACAATTGGAATGACAGCGATGCCTTATGGTCAATCATTAACAATCCTATGTTTGACTGAATTGCTTGTTTCTTATTGCTAGAAAAGTAAGGAGAAAAGTTCATGAAAAAAAGAAAGGTTTTATTTACAGCAGTTATGGTATTGGCAGGATTACAGTTGCTAAGTGGTTGTGGCAAAACAGAAGCTTCGGCAAATGATACGGTAGTCTTGCGCTATGCGTATGCTAGTAATAGCCAACCGGTTATCGATTCTATGAAGAAATTCGGTGAATTGGTAGAGGAAAAAACAGATGGTAAAGTTCAAATTGAATACTTTCCAGATGGTCAATTAGGTGGAGAAACAGAACTAATTGAATTAACACAAACTGGTGCAATTGATTTTGCAAAGGTCAGTGGATCAGCATTAGAAAGTTTTTCTAAAGATTATTCTGTATTTGCCATTCCGTATATTTTTGATAATGAAAAACATTTTTTTAAAGTAATGGATAATCAAGCGCTAATGCAACCAGTGTATGATTCTACAAAAAAATTAGGATTTGTTGGTTTAACTTATTATGACTCTGGTCAACGAAGTTTTTATATGAGCAAAGGGCCTGTTACATCTCCAGATGATTTGAAAGGTAAAAAAATTCGGGTCATGCAAAGTGAAACCGCCATCAAAATGGTAGAACTTTTAGGAGGTTCGCCAGTACCTATGGGTAGTTCGGAAGTATATACTTCTCTACAATCTAATCTAATCAACGGTGCAGAGAATAATGAGTTCGTTTTATATACAGCTGGTCATGGCGGTGTGGCTAAGTATTATTCTTATGATGAGCATACTCGAGTGCCAGATATTGTGATTATGAACGAGGGAACAAAAGAACGTTTGACAGCGAAACAAGAACAAGCGATTGAAGAAGCAGCAAAAGAATCGACCGCTTTTGAAAAAACGGTCTTTAAAGAAGCGGTTGAAGAAGAAAAGAAAAAAGCACAAGCAGAATATGGCGTTGTGTTCAATCAAGTAGACAGTGAACCATTCCAAAAACTCGTTCAACCGTTGCATGAATCATTCAAAAATAGCTCAGAACATGGCGAACTGTATCAGGCTATTCG
This sequence comes from Enterococcus sp. DIV1328a, assembly GCF_050536905.1. Lineage (NCBI taxonomy): Bacteria > Bacillati > Bacillota > Bacilli > Lactobacillales > Enterococcaceae > Enterococcus > Enterococcus sp. DIV1328a. Next base: position 325,809 of record NZ_CP172912.1, read on the forward strand.
CCAGTTGGCGGACTAATTAAGGAGGTAATTATGAAAGGTTTTAGAAAATTTTTAAATCGACTTTTAGAAATACTTGGATCAATCATTCTTGCTGCAATGGTTTTGGTCGTTTTGTACCAAGTGTTTGCCCGGACAGTGTTAAAAAATCCTAGTACCTTAACAGAAGAATTTGTTCGCTTTGCATTGGTCTGGCTGGCGATGTTAGCTTCTGCTTATGTGGTTGGAAAAAAGGGACATTTAGCAGTAACTTTGTTAAGTGAAAAATTACAAGGGAAACAAAAACGCTTTTTAGAATTTATTGTTCAATTGTTGTTCCTACTTTTTGCAGGAGTGATTATGATATTTGGCGGTTGGAATGGTGTAGTAATTACGTTAGGACAAATTTCACCATCTTTGGCAATTCCTATGGGTTATGTCTATTTAGCCGTTCCAGTGGCAGGTGTTTTGATGTTTATTTATAGTTTGATGAATTTGCTAGAGTTATTCACGCAATCAAAAGATTCTTAATGCGTTTATAGAAGAAAAAGAATAGGAGTAAAAATATGGCTTTAGAAGCAGGCATTATCTTATTTGTAGTTTTTGCAGTCTTATTGGTAGTTGGTATGCCAATTGGTATGAGCATTGCGGCATCTTCCATTGCAACATTGTTATTAGTAATTCCTTTTGAAGCAGCTGCATTTACCTCAGCTCAAAAAATGGTCTCTAGTTTAAATAGTTTCTCTCTCGTAGCAATTCCGTTTTTTATTTTTTCTGGTGTGATTATGAATAATGGGGGAATTGCCCAAAAGTTGGTAAATTTTTCTATGTTATTTGTTGGTCGTGTTCCCGGCGCGCTAGCACATACTAATGTGTTAGGGAACGCATTATTTGGTTCGATTTCTAGCTCTGCAATTGCAGCATCGACTGCTATTGGTGGCGTACTAATTCCGCAACAAGTAAATGAGGGCTATGATCGGAAATTTGCAACGGCTGTAAATATTGCCTCTGCTCCTACAGGAATGGTTATTCCACCAAGTACAGCGTTTATTATGTATTCATTGGTGGCTGGTGGGGCCTCTATTTCTTCTTTATTTTTAGGCGGTTATTTGGTAGGTTCTTTGTGGGCGTTAGGAATTATGGTGGTAGCCTATGTTATTGCAAAACGTCATAATTATCCTACTGTGGCAAAAGCAAAAAAAGGAGAAGTCAGCAAGGTTCTGCGAGAAGCAGTTCCCAGTGTATTGTTAATTGTCATTATTATTGGCGGTATTTTGACGGGGTTATTTACAGCGATTGAAGCATCAGCAATCGCTGTCGCATACTCATTATTGATTTCAATGTTTTACTACAAAACAGTGAAAATAAACGATTTACCTAAAATGTTAAAAGAGGCTGTCTTGATGAGCGGAACCATTATGTTCTTGTTGGCAACTTCTTCAATGATGTCTTTTGCGATGGCTTTTACAGGGATACCAGAAGCAATCAGTACAGCTATTTTAGGAATCACAGACAATAAATACTTAATTCTATTATTAGTAAACGTTGTCCTATTGTTTGTGGGAATGTTTATGGATGTTGGTCCAGCTATTTTGATTTTTACACCCATCTTTTTACCAATTGTTATGAATGTTGGGGTAGATCCAGTTCATTTTGGTTTATTTGCGATTATGAACTTGTGTGTTGGCTCAATTACACCACCTGTTGGAACAGGATTATATGTTGGTGCTAGTGTTGGGGGTGTTAAAGCTGAGCAAATGCTAAAACCGCTAGTTCCATTTTATCTGATAATTCTAGCAATTTTACTTTTAATCACATATGTACCTGAACTTGTCATGTGGTTACCAAATCTAATTTCTTAATTCAATACAAATTGTCTAACAACCCCAATTGAGCGAAACATAAGTTGTTCAATCAACTAGATTTGGTAATTTACTATAAAATATTGAGTTTAGGAGGCATAGAAATAAAAAATCTCTCTATGACGTTATGTGTCATAGAGAGATTTTTTAGAAGCCACTTTTACGGTATTGACTAGGAGTTAATCCAGTTCGCTTTTTAAATAATCGACTAAAGTAAGCATAGTTTTCTAAACCAACATCTACAGCAATTTCTTTCACTGTTTGATTAGAATAGCGTAGTAAATCTTTTGAATAAGAAATTTTTTTACTAATTTGATATTTAATTGGCGGTAATCCAATGTATTTGGAGAACTCTTTGTTCAATTGATATTTATTTAAATGAAAGAGTTGAGCCAAGTCTTCTAAAGAAATTGTTTCTTTGAAATGTTGATCAATGTAAGCTTTCATTTCCAAAACCAATGATGGAATCGTTTCGTAGGTAAAGTCTTGACGATACTTTTGCAACAATAATTCGTTCAGTAATTGATGAATTAAAACGGAAGATTGGTAATCAGTTTGCGCATGTTGTAAATCTTGTAATTGTAATAGCTGCTGAATGATTAAATGAATAGGATTATCTTCTGGAAGCTGATTAGTGGAGAAAACTGGTGAACCATTTTTCATAAATTCTTGGAAAAAAGCACCAGAATTTCCTCCTTCAAAATGAATCCAGTCCATTTCCCAAGGCTCTTCGCTGGTTGCTTGATAGTATTGATAATCCCGACAGTCAATAAAGAATAAATCACCTCTCTGTAAGCTGTATGTATGATAACGATAGCGTAATTCCCCAGTACCATTTAGCGTGAATTTAATTAAGTATGATGGTAAATGTGCCCGCTCCGTATAATAAGGGCGCGAGGCTTTAAACTGTCCAATTTCCTGTATGTAATAAAAAAGTGTGCGACTTTTGCTGCTAGGTGTCAAAATATGTCGCTTAGAATCGTCTGACCAAGAGTAGTCGGCTTTTTCCCAATAATCCATAAGAACCTCCTAATTACCAAGATAGTACAATTATATCTCAAAATTGTGAGAGGTGAAAGCGCTATTTTTTGTTTATGATGAATACATAAAGTTAGTCTAACGTACAAAAAATAAAAATAGTGAAAGGATTGACAACTATCAACAAAGTGAAAAAAGAACAAGTTGAAAAACGAACCTATTTAGCGGTTGATATTGGCGCTTCTAGCGGTCGCATAATGAAAAGTCAACGCTTAGCGAATGGTCAGATAACAATAGAAGAAATTCATCGTTTTAAAAATGGTTTTCATCAAAAAGATGGGTATCAGCGTTGGGATATGGCTAGTTTAGTCCATGAGTTACTGCTTGGTCTGCAAAAAGTTAAACAATTAGGTATCAAGGAATGTTTTATTGGAATTGATACTTGGGGTGTTGACTATTGTCTGCTGGATCAATCTGGACAACTTTTGGACGAACCGATTGCTTATCGAGATGGACGGACAGAAGCAGCTGTAACAAATTTTTCAAAAGGCTATTCATTAGAAAAATTGTACCAACAAACGGGGATTCAAGTTCAACCTTTTAATACCATTTTTCAGTTATTTGTAGAGGAAAAGGAACGTTTGGCTGCAGCCAGTCAATTGTTGTTAATCCCTGATTACTTAGGTTATGTCTTTACTGGAAAAGCAGTCATCGAAGCAACCAACGCTTCCACCACGCAACTGTTGAATGCTGGAACGAAACAATGGGAAAGTGAATTACTGGATTTCCTAGGAATTGATGAAACACTATTTCCAACATTAGTAGAGCCGGGCACGATTTTAGGCGACCTGCAAACAGCGGCTTTTCCAGACTATGATTTACCAAATGCAACGTTGATTACGATAGCTAGTCATGATACAGCTTCAGCAATTTTAGGTACGCCAGGCATTGGCGATGACTGGGCGTACATTAGCAGTGGTACTTGGTCTTTATTAGGCATTGAAACGACTGTTACAACAATTTCTGCTGAAGCTTTCCAAGAAAATTACACGAATGAATGGGGCGCCCAGAACACAATTCGTTTCTTAAAAAATATTATGGGTATGTGGCTAATTCAAGAAGTGGCACGGCAACAAAACTACCAATATAGCTATGCTGAATTGGCCGCCTTAGCTGAAAAAGAACCAGCATTTCAACAATTTATTGATGTAAATGATCCTCGTTTTTTAAATCCGGGAAATATGATTACTGAATTACAAGCCTATTGCCGTGAAACACAACAAACAGTTCCTGAAAGCCCTAGTGAACTTGCTCGTTGTATTTATGATAATTTAGCATTGTGTTACAGCGTAGAACTAGAAAAATTAGCTCAATTAACAGGAATCGAACGGAAAATTACAACTTTACATGTTGTCGGTGGTGGTTCCAATAATCGTTTATTGAACCAGCTAACTGCGGATGTTGCTAATGTTACAGTGAAAGCGGGACCTGGGGAAGCAACTGCTTTAGGTAATATTTTGATGCAGATGATTGCAACAGGTGAACTTAAAGATATTCCAGCAGCTCGTACTTGTATACAAACATCTTTTCCCACGGAAATCTATCAAGCAAATCCAATTGATTCAACAATAAAAAATCGCTATCAAGCATTTATGAAAAGGAGCTCATTATGACAACCATTACACAAAAATATGAAGAAGCGAAAGAAAAATATGCCAGTATTGACGTAGATACCGAAGCTGTATTGGAAAAAATGGCTGATGTCAAAATTTCAATGCATGTGTGGCAAGGAGATGATGTGAGAGGCTTCTTAAGTGAGGATGAACTTTCTGGCGGTATTTCAGTTACAGGGAATTATCCAGGCGTTGCTCGAAGTCCCCAGCAACTACGTCAAGATTTAGAAAAAGCGTTTTCTTTAATTCCAGGAAAACACAAATTGAATTTGCATGCTATTTATTTAGACACAGAGGAAAGGGTGGATTTAAACGAACTGGAACCAAAGCATTTTGAACCATGGGTGACTTGGGCAAAAGAAAATGGCTTAGGATTGGACTTTAATCCAACCTTTTTCTCGCATCCAATGTACCGCGATGGCTTTACTTTAGCTCATCCGAATCCGCAAGTTCGAGACTTTTGGATTGAGCATGGGAAACGTTCACGAAGAATTGCTGAATATTTTGGAAGAGAATTAGGACAAGTAGCTGTCAATAACTTTTGGGTGCCAGATGGCTTTAAAGATAACCCAGTTGATCGTTTAACGCCGAGAAAGCGGCTAATGGCTTCGCTAGATGAAATTTTTTCAGAGGAAATTGATCCAGCTTATACAGTCGATGCGGTGGAAAGCAAGCTCTTTGGGATTGGTTCAGAAGCCTATACAGTTGGGTCTCATGAATTTTATATGGGCTACGGTTTAACGCGGAATAAATTAATTTGTTTAGATGCTGGTCATTTTCATCCAACAGAAGTGATTTCTAATAAGTTATCTTCATTATCCTTATTTGGCGAAGGAATGCTATTACATGTCAGTCGTCCAGTTCGCTGGGATAGTGACCACGTTGTCATTATGGATGATGAATTACAAGAAATTGCCAAGGAGTTAGTTCGCAATGATTTATTAGGAAAAACACACGTGGGCTTAGATTTCTTTGATGCCACAATCAATCGTGTTGCCGCGTGGGTGATTGGCACCCGCAATACACAAAAAGCGTTAATGAAAGCGATGCTTGAGCCAACAAACGTCTTAAAAGAAGCTGAATTGATAGGAGATTTTACCACACGTTTAGCCTTAACGGAAGAGTTAAAAGACTTTCCATTTGCCGATATCTGGAACTACTACTGTCAAGAAAATCACGTACCTATCGGCTTAGATTGGTTAACGGATGTTCAAGAATACGAAAAAGTGATTTTACCAACTCGTCAATTGCCAACAGGTAAAGATAGTTGTCGTTTTTCATAAAATTAACAAACGAGAGGAACTTCTAAAATGAAAAAAATGAACGTGTTACAAGCACCATTTGTGGAAGAAATGGTCAAAACGACCAAAAATTTATATCGTTTAGGTTGGGATGAACGAAATGGCGGAAATATTTCGTATTTATTAAAAGAGGAGGAGATTTTACCTTTTCTAAATCCAACACAAGTGCTCCGAAAGATTCCAATGAAATTTGATGCAACGAAATTAGCAGGAAAATATTTTATCGTGACAGGCTCAGGGAAATATTTTAAAAATGTCTGTGATGCACCAAGCGAAAACTTAGGGATTTTACGAGTTAGTGAAAATGGCCAGGAATTAGAACTATTGTGGGGCTTAGAAGATGAAGCTGTGCCAACGAGTGAATTACCTAGCCATTTTATGAGCCATATTGCTCGTTTAGCTGTTGATCCAGAAAATCGCATTGTCATGCATAATCATGCGAGTCATTTATTAGCAATGAGTTTTACCCACGAATTAGATGAAAAAGTCTTTACTAGAACATTATGGCAAATGTGTACCGAATGTTTAGTAGTATTTCCAGACGGTGTTGGTATTATTCCGTGGTTGGTTCCTGGAACGAATGAAATTGGTGTAGCAACGGCTGAAAAAATGAAAGAATCTCGTTTAGTTTTATGGCCGCAACATGGTATTTATGGTGCTGGCCGTGATATGGATGAAGTATTTGGTTTAATTGAAACTGCCGAAAAAGCCGCTGAAGTGTACACTTATGTTTGTGCGCAAGGAGGCGTTCGCCAAACAATTTCAGATGCAGATTTATGGCGCTTAGCAGAAGCGTTTGGTGTGACACCGAAAGTTGGCTATTTGGAAGAGAAAGTATCAAAACGGAGAAAGCTATGATAAAAAAAGCCTTTTGTATGCAAGTATATCCTGATCAACATGCCGAATATCAACGACGTCATGAGGAGTTATGGCCAGAAATGCGTCAAATGCTGAAAGAACATGGGGCAATTAAGTATCAAATTTTTTTAAATCCTGAAACCAGTACACTTTTTGGTTATTTAGAAATAGAAGATGAAGCTCGCTGGGAGCAAATAGCACTGACACCAATCAATCAAAAATGGTGGAACTATATGGAAGATATTATGGAAACAAATCCTGATTGCTCGCCGATGACGACTGAATTAAGAAAAGTTTTTGAACTATAATTTAAAATAGAACAGTTTGTTATAGTGAATCGTATGATTGTACACAAAACAACTTACTTGAGTGGAGTTGATTTTAAGAAATTGTTCTGGAACTTACAAAGAAAGCCTTTGTGGTAACGCCTGTTCCAGAAAGTAATAAATTGTACCAACATTAGCTGTAACTGTTTATTCAAAAAATAGTTAACTTCTAAAAAAGAGGTGAATCTTGTTGAAGAGTGTAAAAGAAATCCGGAAATCACAAGTAAATAGTATGATTTCAGATCAATATGAGATCTTTCATGTAAAAGATATGGTTAGTCCAGAAAAAACCATCTATCATTACCACGATTTTTATGAAGTCCATTGTACGTTAAAAGGGGTAGCAACGTTCTTTTTAGATGGACATCAATTTGATGTTGAAGCAGGGACCGTTTTACTCATTCATTATCATGATTTACATCGAATTATTAAGCAGAGTACTGATGATTTTGAACGGATGTATATTTTTTTAACACCCGATTTTTTACAACAACGATCTAGTAAACGGACAAACTTGTCTGCTTGTTTTCAACATTTTGGTCAGCGTCGTAGTAAAGTTATCAAAGTGGATGTAGCAAAATTAGCAAACTACTTGACCCCGTTAGATCATTCTCCTTTGCCAGAAGAATATGGTGCGGATGTTCGTTATGAACAACAACTGTTAGACTTTTTAATTTACTTAAATCAATTAGTTCTGAAAGAAGAGAATGAGAGCCAACCAAAACAAATGATTGAAAATGAACGAATTGAAGCAATGATTACCTACATTTCTCAAAATTTGGATCAACCATTAACCTTAGAACAGATGGAAAAAAATTTTTTTGTGACTAAGTATTATGTAACGCGGGAATTTAAGAAACATACAGGATTTACTTTCCATCAATTTGTGCTGAAAAAGAAACTACTTTACGCTAAACAGTTATTAAAAGAATATCGCAGTGCTAGTGATGTTTACCTGAAATGTGGATTTAAATCATATCCACACTTTTTGAAATCTTTTAAAAAAGAGTTTAATATGACACCGAAAGAATTTTTGGTGCAACATAAGAATAATCAGATCATTCATTTTGATCATTACGAAGAATCTATCAAGAAAGTGAGGCTTGAATAAAATGTTGACACTTGCAGTACGTGCCCATGATGTTGGCACCCAAATATCTCCTGTGGAATTGGCTAAAAAAATTGCTGAAACGAACATAACTTCAATTCAATTTGCCTTAGGTATTTCTTATCCAGAATATGCAAGTGCTGCTGTTCTATCTCCAGGACTAGGAAGCCAATTGAAGAATATTTTCGAAGATGAAAAGATTACGATTAGTGTCCTAAGTTGTTATATTAATCTGATTCATCCAGATTTAGAAGAGCGAGAAAAACGACTGCATCAATTTGAAACATACATTCGTTACGCTTCAATGTTTGGGGCAAAAATCGTTGCAACTGAAACAGGCAGTATATATGAAACGATTTATTACACTGAAGATAATTATACAGAAGAAGCCTACGAAGAAGTTTTATTTTCTGTTAGAAGATTATGTCGAGAAGCTGAAAAGTATGGGATAATTGTTGGGATTGAACCAGGAATCAATCATCCAATTCATACAATTGAAAAAATGCAACGATTGATTGACGAGGTTGCTTCAACTAATTTAGGCATTATTTTGGATCCTACCAACTTAATTCGAGTAGATATAGATAAAACGTATTTGGAAATAGTAGAAGAAGCGTTTGAGTGTTTTGGTGAAAAAATCGTTGCTTTTCATTTGAAAGATTTCATTATAAGAAATCAGCAGATATTTCCGGTAGCCATTGGCGAAGGGCAGGTACCTCTTAAAGAAACCATTCAATTTTTGAATAAACATAAGCCCGGACTGTTCACTATTTTTGAGGAAACACCATTTGAAAAAATAGCAAGTGCCTATCAAAAAGTTTCGCAATATCATTCCATTTAGATAAAAATGTGCAACAAAAAACATCTCGATTTTTTGAGATGTTTTTCGTTGCTTAATAAGAAAAAATATAAAATATACTTGCCTTAAAAACTCACATAAAAGAAAGAAGCAATCGCCACAGCAAATGAAATAATAGCAAACACTAAGCTACTCCATAGTCCTAACAGAATAAATGGTGAGGTTCTTTTGCCACCCTCTTTCTTTAAGTAGGAAAATGTCCGTCCAGTAACAATGAATTGCCAGATACTAATCAATAAAAAAATACCGCCAATTAAGTAACGCATGTCCTCGTCCTCCTTCTATTTAGTATACCACTTGATGAAAACGTTATCAAAACGCTGTATAAAAAAGTTGCCTTTCAAAAAAGAGAAAGGCAACTTTTTTGACGGTTTAACGGACGTCACCCATTAAGTTTTGGATTGGTTTTTTCACAATGAATAAGAGAATCCCAGCAACGACAGCTACAAGTCCGACAATCCCAAAATATGCTGACTCTGTTCCAGGTGTATAGAAACGAGCAATTTGAGCGTTAATGGCTTGTGAAGCGGCATCTGCTAATAACCAAATAGCAACGGTTTGAGCTTCGAAAGCTTTCGGTGCTAATTTTGTAGTAATCGATAAGCCAACGGGAGATAAACACATTTCTCCGACAATCATAATGAAGAAACTAAAGAATAACCAAAGTGGACTCACCCGTCCTTCGGTACCATAAAGTAGACCTGGCAACATTAATAAGACGAAGGAAAGACCAGCAAAGACTAGCCCTAGTGAAAACTTCACAACTGTTGATGGTTGACGTTTACCTAGTTTTGTCCATAATGTAACAAAAATAGGGGTCAAAATAACTACGAATACAGGATTTAATGATTGGAACCAGCTAGCGGCAATCGGGAAGCCAAACAAACTCGTTTGCGTCCGTTCATTTGCAAATAGAGCAAGAATAGACGAACCTTGTTCTTCCAATGACCAGAAAACAATTGCTGCTAAGAATAATGGCAAGTAAGCCAGAACTTTTGGTTTTTCTTCAGCAGTGACATCTTTAGACGTTAACATTTTGCTGAAATAATAAACAGGTAACAGGATTCCTAACACGCTGATGGTATTAATAAAGAAATCAATTGTTAAATGTCCTGTGACATAGGCGCCACCAAAAATAAGTAAAGCAACGACAATTGCCAACATAAATGCTTTAGCAAATTTCTTTTGCTCTTCTTTAGACATTGGATTAGTTGGGGCCTGACCAATTCCAGCCAGAGATTTACGTCCTTGGAAATAATATTGTAGTAGCCCGAAGAACATCCCTACTGCGGCAACGGAAAAGCCTAAATGATAATTATATTCTTGTCCTAAAGTTCCGACAACAAGGGGAGCGATTAAGGCTCCGATATTAATCCCCATGTAAAAAATGGAGAAGCCTGCATCTCTACGTAAGTCAGTTTTTGAATAAAGATGGCCAACCATCCCTGAAACGTTTGGTTTTAACATCCCAGTCCCAAATACAATTAACATAATAGAAACGAATAAGGCGGGGACACCAAATGGGGTAGCGAGAACAATATGTCCAGCAATGATTAACAAACCACCAATAAAAACAGTTTTCCTTGAACCTAAGACACGGTCAGAGACCCAACCGCCAATGATACTGGACATGAAAACCATTGATCCATAAATGGACATGATGGCTAAGGCAGTTGCTTTGGGGAGACCTAAACCGCCATTGGCTACGGTATCGTAAATGTAATACATTAGAATAGCACGCATGCCGTAGTAACTGAAACGTTCCCACATTTCTGTGAAGAACAGTGTTGCTAGTCCTTTCGGTTGTCCCAGAAAGGATTTGTCTAATTTCTCAAGTTGTTCTTTGTCACTCATAGATAAAACTCCAATTCTTATAATATTCAGAATATTTGATAATAAAATGACTTAAATGTAGATTCATATATTTTATTACTCATAGATTGGAAAATAGAAAGAGAAAAAACTGATTACGTTTTTAAATAACAAGCATTCGAATGATTATTTATTTTTTATTCGTGAATTATGATAAAAATGAATATTTATTCTGCTTTATTTTCAATACTTTGTTTTCATAGTTGCTTTAGCTGTTCCTTTTTTGAATAAGATTAAAATGAATAAATAACAAGCAAAATATAAGATTTTTTTGTTTAACTCTTTTTGTTTCAATAGGAAGTGCTTAGTGTTTTTTCAGAATCGAAAAATGAATACGACAAAAAATTTATCTATATAATAGAAGGAAAAATAAAAATAGTGAATGATAAAAAAATTCAAAGAAAACACCTGTTCTTTTTAGGCGTGAGTTTTTGAAAAAAACATTCTCATGTCTAGTATATTTAACATTTTGTTACTTTTTGACTGAAACGAATGTAAAAAAACCGACATTTAAGGGCTAATCAAGGGTTAGAAAACGGTTTCTCAAAAATAAAATCCTGTTTTTTTAACTTTTTTTCGCAAAATATAAACAGGATAATATCAAGCTTCCAGCAGCTTTTTATTACAAAATGTAACAAAACCGACATTCTAGTAATAAATTGTCACGAGATATTCACCTACGGCCGGCCATTCGATGATAAAGTATGTGAAGTCGTTTCGATAAAGCGAAGCAGACGTGGTTGTTGCCGAGTGCTAAGAGCAACAATCAAATATTTTTAATTACAAAGGAGAAACATACATGAAATCAATCAAAACGATTTTACTTGGAACAACTTTGGCCGCAGGTTTAGGATTATTCTTAGGAACAGACGCAAACGCAGAAAGCTTATATACAGTTAAAGCAGGAGATACTTTATCAACAATTTCTCATCAATTTGCAGGAGACAATAGCTTAATTCAAAAAATTGCTTCTGATAACAAATTGCCAAACCTTGATTTAATTTTTGAAGGAGAACAATTAGTTATTCGTTCAGAAAAAGAAGTTGCTAATACTCCAGCACCAGCTGTAGAAGTTGCACCAGTGCAACAAGTAGTTGAACAACCTGTTGCACAACCAGTACAACAAGAAGTACAACAACCTGTTGCTCAAGAAGTAGCGCAACCAGCAGCACCTGCCGCAAGCAGTGATGCAAAAGAGTGGATCGCACAACGTGAATCTAGTGGTTCTTACGATGCAACAAACGGTCAGTATATCGGTCGTTACCAATTATCTGCCTCTTATTTAAATGGTGACTATTCACCTGCCAACCAAGAACGCGTGGCAGATCAGTACGTAGCAGGTCGCTATGGTTCATGGGATGCAGCTAAATCATTCTGGTTAGCAAATGGTTGGTACTAAAATTAAATAAACGAAGTAATCTAATTACTTATTAAAAACCATAAACAAAAAAACAGTAACCTGTAAAGATTACTGTTTTTTTTGTCGATTTGTTAAGGTACAACGCCCCACGCTCGTCAATTGGTGGTCTGCGTTATAAATTTTTGCTTCCCAAACTTGAAGGGTCTTTCCCGAGTGATTGGGCGTCGCAATCACGGTAAGGCTACCATCATGGACACTGCGAAGATGATTTACTTGTAAGTCTATGCCGACAGCAAAAGTGTTTTCAGGAACGTTTTCGTTCGCACCTAAACTACAGGCAGTTTCAATTAAGACGCCGTTTAAGCCCCCGTGGACAAGGCCATAGGGTTGTTTATGCACGTCTTTTACCGCTAAAGTAAGCTGACATTTCTCAGCAGAAACCTGTTGAATCGTGATGCCTAAATACTCTAAAAGATGAATAGTAATCAGTCCTTTCTAATAAAAGAGAGAATAAAAGGTTTTTTATTTATTATACAGGAATGAAGAAAATTTGAAATAGCCATGTTTTTTCTTAAAATTCAAGCGACTTTTTCTCTAAAGTGCCGATTCTTGTGTATAATAGAAAAGATGAGATTAATGAAGGAGGTTTCCTAATGAGAAACTGGACAACAATTAAAGAATATGATGAAATTTTATTTGAGCAAGAAGGCAAAGTAGCAAAAATTACTATCAACCGCCCGCATGTTCACAACGCATTCACACCAAAAACAGTCATGGAAATGATTGATGCATTCAACATTAGTCGTGATAAAGAAGATGTCGGGGTTATTATTTTAACAGGCGCAGGTGACCAAGCATTCTGTTCTGGTGGCGATCAAAAAGTTCGAGGTAATGGTGGTTACGTTGGCGAAGACAACATTCCACGTTTGAATGTGTTAGATTTACAACGGTTAATCCGTGTCATTCCCAAACCAGTCATCGCAATGGTGAAAGGCTGGTCCATTGGCGGCGGCAATGTTTTACAATTAGTTTGTGATTTAACAATTGCGGCTGAAAATGCTAAGTTTGGGCAAACAGGACCAAATGTCGGTAGCTTTGATGGTGGATACGGCTCAGGTTACTTGGCGCGCGTTATCGGCCATAAAAAAGCGAAAGAAGTTTGGTTTATGTGTAAACAGTATTCTGCTCAAGAAGCTTTAGATATGGGCTGGATTAATACCGTTGTTCCATTGGATCAAGTAGAAGATGTGACAATGGAGTGGGCAGAAGAAATGTTAACCAAAAGCCCGATTGCTTTACGGATGATTAAAGCCTCTTTAAATGCCGATACAGATGGCTTGGCTGGTGTGCAACAATTAGCTGGTGATGCGACACTTCTTTACTATACAATGGCTGAAGCACAAGAAGGCCGAGATGCATTTAAAGAAAAACGGACACCAGATTTCGATCAATTCCCTAAATTCCCATAAACCAATGACTTGGTTAAATAAACAAGTACAAAAACGTCCCGATCATCCTGCTTTTTATTTTCAGGATGAATCTTGGACGTTTTTAGAAGTGCAACAAGAAGTCAGCCATTGGGTAGCCACATATCAACAGGTGCTTGCACCAGAAGAAAAACGTGTGGCTTTATTCAGTAAGAACAGCAAAGAGTTGTATTTTTCAATTCTAGCCTTATGGGAATTGGGGAAAGAGTTATTATTTTTAAATACGCATTTGACACTTGCTGAACTGACTTTTCAGTTAAAAGATGCGCAAGTTAAAACGATTATTGGTGCGCCTGAAACGCAGGCTTTGTTAGAGGAGATTTCTTTTGTCGACGTTCAGCCAATGGTTAAAAAACAGCATAGTCTTTCACGTCAGGAGTTTCAACAGCCAAGTGACTTAGAGTCGGTGGCTTCTATTATGTATACATCTGGAACTACAGGACAACCTAAAGGGGTCTTGCAACGGTTTAAAAATCATTTGGCCAGTGCTAGAGGCACCCAAGAAAATATGGGGATTACTGCTGAAGATTGTTGGTTGTGTGCAGTCCCATTATTTCACATTAGCGGATTGTCGATTGTTGTTCGACAACTCGTCTTAGGTTGTAGTATTCGCCTTTACGATAAATTTGATGAACAGCAAGTGACACAAGATTTACAAGAAGGCCGTGGAACCGTCATTTCAGTGGTTGCGACAATGTTACAACAATTATTGTCTGTCTATCCTGAGGCTGGCTACAGCGCCAGCTTTAAAGGAATGCTATTGGGCGGCGGACCGATTGCACCGGATAAATTAGCGCAGTGTGAGGAAAAAGGGATTCCAGTCATTCAATCTTACGGGATGACGGAAACGTGTTCGCAAGTTGTTGCCTTGAAATTTGAAGATGCGGCACTGAAAATCGGCTCTGCTGGACAACCGTTAAAAGATATGCAGATCAAAATTGTTGATGAACTAGGACAAGAACAGCCAGAAAAGCAAGTCGGGGAAATTTTACTTAAGGGACCAAACGTTGTTTCAGGTTACCTTAACCAGCGTCAACCTGAAAAATGGACAGCAGATGGTTGGTTTAAAACAGGCGACATGGGCTATTTAGATGCACAAGGTTACCTGTATTTGGTTAGTCGTTTAAGTGAACTCATTATCTCTGGTGGTGAAAATATTTACCCCACTGAGGTTGAACAGGTGTTACAGGCGATAACAGGAATTAAAGCAGCGGCAGTTGTAGGAGAACCAGATGCGCAATGGGGAGCCGTCCCAGTTGCATATGTGATTAGTGACCAAGAAATCACCTTAGCGCAAATTCAAGACCAGTGTTCACGAAAACTGGCAAAATATAAACGACCGAAACGCATTTATTTTTGTCATTCTTTTCCGCAAACAGCAAGTGGAAAGATTGCCAAACATCGTTTCATGACAGAAGAAAGAGAGGCGTTTTTAATCAGATGAAATTGCCTGATGAATTACGACAAGCCTATCAGAAGAATGCCCGTCAGTTCAGTTGGGTTTTTCCATTAGAAACAGAACAAACAGCCTTGGCAATTTTTGCCGCTGGTGAAAAGGCATACCAAGGAGAACGTTTTTTTTGGCAAACGCCGAAAAAAGATTTTGCTTTGGTTGGCTTCGGATATGAAACTATCTTAAAAGGCGCAGAAACAGAAACGCATCAATTGAACAACTTTTTAAAAAAAGAGGCGGCAACTCGTTTTCAAAATATGTCTATTTCTGGTACGGGGGCCCTTCTGTTTGGCGGTTTGCCTTTTGATACAGAACAAACGCCTACTGAGGCCTGGGGAGAGTTAGGGGAAGGTTGGTTTTATCTACCAAGTATTCTATTTACTTTTTCAGGTTCACGTATTTATGGAACGCTGAACTTTTCAGGTTCTAGTGAACAAGAAGTCGAGGAACGTTGGTCGACTTTGGTGGCTCAGTTTGATCGCTTGTTAGCTACCTGTGAGGAGTTGCCAGCTGTAGCGGAAACAAAGATTGACAAGGAAGAAGTTGCCGTGACTGAATGGCTACAAGCTGTCAACGAAACCGTAGCAGTCTTAAGAGAAGATGGCCCTTTAAAAAAAGTGGTTTTGGCTCGACAACTTGCTGTGAGCAGTCCTGAAAAAATTCGAAGTAACCAAGTGCTCGTTAATTTAATGGCACAACAACAAAATACGTATTTGTTTGCTTTAGAAGCCAAAGACACAAGTTTCATTGGTGCAACACCAGAACGACTTCTGTTGGGTACTAAAGAAACGTTTGCGACCGCTTGTATTGCAGGAACCATTAAAACGGGTCAAACACCAGAAGAAACGAAAGCTTTAGGAGCACAACTTTTACAAGACCGCAAAAATACCGGAGAACACCAAATTGTGGTGGAACGTTTAGCGAAAGAGTTGGCAAAGATGACGACTTCTGAAAACAGTATTCAAGCACCCATTATTTTGGAAAATCGAGATGTACAACATCTTTATGTGCCAATCTCGGGTCAACGTAAACCGGGAATTTCGTTTTTGGAAAGTGTGATGCAGCTACACCCAACGCCAGCTTTAGGTGGTGAGCCCAAAGAGTTGGCAGTCGAATGGATTCGACAATATGAGCCAGGGAGTCGTGGGTTATATGGTGCGCCAATCGGTTGGATTTCAGGGAATGATGATAGTGGCGAGTTCGCTGTGGCCTTGCGTTCAGGTGTCTTTGCTGGTCAGCAAGGCGTTCTTTATGCAGGTTGTGGTATTGTTGCGGATTCCCAAGCAGAGCTAGAAAGAGAAGAAACGAAAATAAAATTTCAACCGATGTTACGAGGAATTGGAGGGCAGGTTTAATGAATCATCAAGAAACAATGACCGATTATTTAACGGCCTTTATTGAAGGCTTAAAAAATAGTGGGGTTGAACAAGCAGTCATTAGTCCAGGGTCCCGTTCCACACCACTGGCTTTATTACTTCATCGGGAAACCGCAATCCAAACTTTTGTCGATGTCGATGAACGTTCCGCTGCTTTTTTTGCTTTAGGATTAAGTAAAGCGAGTCAAAAACCAGTGGTCTTACTTTGTACCTCTGGAACAGCAGCTGCAAACTATTATCCAGCAATTTGCGAAGCCAATATTAGCCATGTACCCTTAGTTGTTTTAACAACGGATCGGCCGCATGAGTTACGTCAAGTTGGCGCGCCTCAAGCCATGGACCAATTACAAATGTATCAAAATCACGTGAAATTATTTGTTGAAATGGCTTTGCCAGAAGCAACAGAAGAGATGTTGAATTACGCCTATTGGCAAGGCGCTAAAGGAGCAGCATTCGCGCAACAAACGCCTGCAGCACCTGTTCATTTGAATTTTCCTTTGCGGGAACCATTATTACCTGACTTAGAGAGAAAAACAAAGAGTTCTCAACAAACGGCTTTATTCGCTGGTCAATCAATCCTTTCTACAGAACAAGTGCAACAGTTAGCGGATCAATGGTACCAGAAAAACGGCGTTTTGGTTGTCGGTGGCAGTCATACAGAGGAAGAAGCGGCGTTATTTATTCAATTAGCCGAAGCTTTGCAATGGCCGTTACTAGCGGATCCTTTAGCAAACATTGTGACACATGGGCAAAATAGTGAAGTTGTTATTGCACATAGTGATCTGTTTCTAAATGTGGCGACCTTGCCACAAGAACCAGAAGTGGTAGTGCGCTTTGGTTCGCTGCCAATTTCTAAAAACATCATGTTATGGTTGAAACGCTTAGCAACGACAGAGACTACTTTTTATTTTGTGGACGAAAATGGGCAATGGCAAGAGCAATTGAAAAAATCACAAACCGTTATTCAGGCAAAGGAAACCACGTTTGTAGAACAACTACTAACGGTTGTCAAATCAACAGAAGCGACTTGGTTAGCACAATGGCTCCTGCTGGAAAAAACGGTCTCTGAAGTTCTTCTAGAAACGCTGAACGCGACAGAATTAAATGAAACAACAGCCAGCTTAGCTGTTCACCAAACGATGAAAGAGAACGGTCAGTTATTTGTATCTAATAGTATGGCTATCCGCTACTTAGATCGATTTATGGATAGTCGCCCTTATCGGATGTTTGGAAATCGCGGCATCAACGGGATTGATGGGATTGTTTCAACTGCTTTAGGAATGAGTGCCATAGAACCGACACAGCAAAACGTTCTACTGATTGGTGATTTAGCGCTATATCATGATATGAATGGTTTATTTTTGGCTAAACGTTATCAGTTGCCGTTAACAATTGTTTTATTAAATAACAATGGTGGCGGGATTTTCTCTTTTCTATCTCAACGAACTTTACGTGAGGACGATTTCGAGCCTTTATTTGGAACACCGCTTGATTTAGATTTTTCGTTAGTTGCTGAACTTTACGGTGCTTCGTATCAAGAAGTCAAAACAATCGCGGAGCTCAAGCAAATTTTACAAACAGCGGCTGAAGAACCACAATTTCAAGTGATAGAAGTCAAAGGAAATCGCCAAGAGAATGTTCATTTGTACGAATCAATTTTAGCTGAAATTGGTAGACGAGTAGAAAGACAGGGGATTTCATGGAACGGTTAATTCGGGGGATGCAGTACCATTATCAATGGTTAACACCTTTTGATGCAAAGCGAACGACAGTAGTCTGTTTACACGGTTTCACAGGAACGTTAGCCACGTTTGCAGCCGTTTTTCCCAGTCAAACACCTTATAACGTTTTAGGCATTGATTTACCTGGGCATGGCGCAACTGCTAGTTTGGTAGCACCAGAGCGTTATACCATGAAACAGGTTTGCCATGATCTTGCTGAACTAACCGAATCGCTAAATTTGCCTTGCTTTTGTTTATTAGGCTATTCAATGGGCGCTCGAACAGCTTTAGGTTTTGCATTACATTATCCACAAAAGGTACAGCATCTTTTATTGGAAAGTGGGTCACCAGGTTTGGCCACCGTCGCAGAACGTCAGACTCGTATCTGTCAAGATCATCGTTTGGCGGAACGTCTCTTAGAGGAACCGCTGGTGGATTTTATTGATTTTTGGCAAGAATTACCGTTATTTCAAACGCAAAAAGCTTTGTCTGTGGCACAGCAAATGGCCATTCGTCAGGAACGTTTGAGCCAATCGGCCTTTGGATTGGCTAGTAGTTTGTGGTATATGGGCACAGGAGCGCAAGAGAGTTACTGGGAACGTCTAGCAGAATTGCAGCCGATTCCTACCGATTTATTGGTAGGCGGCGAAGATCAAAAATTTATTGGGATTGCGAAAAAAATGCAGGCACGTCAACCGTTGTTGAGGCTGACAATTTTTCCTGAAGCAGGACATTGTATCCATTTGGAACAACCAACGATTTTCTATGAAAAGGTGACAGCGTTATTGGAAGGAGCTATCTGAATGAACATTCAATCAATTGAAACCTATCAGGTTCGTTTGCCTTTAAAAACGCCGTTTGTCACGAGCTATGGTCGCCTGGAAGAAAAAGCGTTTGATCTATTTGTAATAACGGATGAGCAAGGAAATCAAGGGTTTGGCGAATTAGCGGCTTTTGAGCAACCTGATTATGTGCAAGAAACGTTGGTAACCGAACGCTTCATCATCCAACAGCATTTAATTCCGTTACTTTTAACAGAAGCGATTGAACAGCCGCAAGAGGTTTCAACAATTTTTGAAGAAGTTAAAGGGCATTGGATGGGAAAAGCTGCGTTAGAAACTGCCATCTGGGATTTATATGCCAAACGGCAACAGAAGAGTTTAACTGAATTTTTTGGACCAACGCGGAGGAAAATTCCTGTAGGGATTAGTTTAGGGATTCAAGAAGAGTTACCTCAATTGCTTAAACAA
The DNA here is from genome assembly GCF_050536905.1 of Enterococcus sp. DIV1328a. Taxonomy (NCBI): domain Bacteria; kingdom Bacillati; phylum Bacillota; class Bacilli; order Lactobacillales; family Enterococcaceae; genus Enterococcus; species Enterococcus sp. DIV1328a. The sequence goes on from NZ_CP172912.1 coordinate 345,269, forward strand.
GTTCAGTTAGCTGTAGAAAAAGGGTATCAACGAGTGAAGCTGAAAATTCGTCCCGGTTATGATGTGGAACCCGTTGCTTTGATTCGTCAGCATTTTCCTAACTTGCCTTTAATGGTCGATGCCAATTCAGCGTATACATTGGCTGATTTGCCTCAATTGCAACGTTTAGATCACTATCAATTAGCGATGATTGAACAGCCTTTTGCTGCAGATGATTTTTTAGATCACGCACAATTACAAAGAGAACTGAAAACAAGAATTTGTTTGGATGAAAATATTCGTAGTCTCAAAGACTGCCAAGTGGCGTTAGCATTGGGCAGTTGCCGTAGTATCAATTTGAAGATTCCTCGTGTAGGTGGGATTCACGAGGCGTTGAAGATTGCCACATTTTGCCAAGAAAATGATTTATTGGTTTGGTTAGGTGGCATGTTTGAGTCTGGTGTTGGACGCGCATTGAATTTGCAATTTGCGTCACAGCCTACTTTTTCCTTTCCAGGTGATATTTCAGCAACGGAACGCTATTTTTATGAAGATATCATCACGGAACCTTTTATTTTAGAGCAAGGGACAATGACCGTGCCTCAGGGACTTGGTATTGGTGTTACACTTTCCCAGACGAATTTGCTAAAATACAGTCAGTATCAAAAAATCATGTAATGATAACAAAATTGCGCCTATGACTATGCAGAGAAGCATAATCTAGGCGCAATTTTTTATTTTTCTAATTGACTCGCTGCGGCTTCATCCAAGAGAACCGTTAAATTTGGATGGAGTTGAAGAATAGAAGCAGGATACGTTTCTGTGACAGGTCCTTGGAGCACTTGTTTGACCATCTGAGCTTTTTGTTCACCATTTACAATTAGGACAAGATGCTTAACTTTCATGATGCTGGCTGGCCCCATCGTAACAAAGGTCATGCCTGGCTGCATCATTTCAGGAACAAACCAAGGCTCTGAACCAGTGACGGTCACTTGATAGGTTTCATTTTTAAAATGAGTGGTAGTGGGCATGTTCCCGCAAAAATGACCATCTGCTCCTAAGCCAATTAACATCAAATCTAAGCCGCCTGCGTCAGCAATCCGTTGTTCTTGTTGTTGAAAGTTTTCAACAGTTAATGGATGGATGTTTTGCTCGGATATTTCCGCAGGTGTCAAATACAGCGTCCGCAAATCTGTCAGAGTAATGCCTTCCTTTTGATGAGGAACGGGGATTTCATCAAAGTTATAATAATGAACATTATCAAAGTCAGATGAATTTTTCACAATCGAGGCTAATTTTTGGTAAACAAGTGCTGGCGTTTTACCAGCGGTAATTGATAAATTCACTCGTTTATCTTGGCTCATCGTGCTTAGAAGTAACATTTTTGCCCATTCGCTCATCGTGTCGAAATCTTGTTTAATTAAAATTTTCATACTTGCTCACTCCATTCTTTGAATAAGCTAAGTATAATTTGTGGGAACCATCCCATGTCAAGCTCTTCACAAAAAGGATTTAATTAACGGTAGGCAAAAGAAAGAGGAGCAGCCGTCAAAACGATGGCTGCTCCTCTTTTTAAAACTTAAGATAACCTACAACGAGTTAACTTTTTAGCTTTCTGCTCCACTTGCTCCAACGCTGGTCTAAACGTTCTTTTGACCAACACTGTTTAACAAAGAATTTTATTTTATTGTTCTTTTAACCATTTTTCTAGTTGTAAACGTTGCACTTTCATAGTAGCTGTGTGAGGGATTTCGTCAAAAGCCATAATGATAGGTTCGTTTAAATGTGGTAAATCGGCTACTTGTGTCCACCAAGCGTCCCAATCCATTTCTTCCCCAGGGACAACCGCTAAAATTGGCTGAGGTTCATTTTCTTTGCCACGGACAATAATCACTTCTTCTAAGAAATCTAATGCATCCAATAAATGATCTTCAATAGCTAAATTACTGTCGATGTTTTCAATTAGATCTACTTGGCGATCTTTCAAGAATAAGTGGCCGCGTTCATCTAACATTCCGTAATCACCGCTGTCCCACCATTCGCCGTAGACATTTTCTGCAAAGCGGGCATCTTCTTTGTAATACGTTAAGGCCCGTCCTTTTGATAAGAATTGGATATGGCCATCCGTCATCACAGGTAAAACTTGTCCTTTTTCATCAGTAATTCGAGCTTGTGTTAAATCCTCTAAACCAACGCCCATGTCACGAGCATCTGAATCTTTTAGAGATTCTAAAGTATGCGCTCGTAAGATCATTGGCCCGCATTCACTTTGTCCATAAACTTGTAGGAAAATTGGTTCATTGGCAGCAGATGCTTTTAAGAAAGCCACCATTGTAGCGTTGTTAATTGCATCAAAAGTAGAATGATAATAATGGACACTAGCGAAAGCTTCAGGTTTTTCTTTGGCCAAACGAACCCATTGAACGAAGTTATTGGGGTGTGTTTCTACAGCGATTGGTTGATAGGTGCTGAACATTTCAGCGACTTTTTCGCTCGAAGCATTTGCTAAAGGCATCATAGGGAAGCCCATGGCCATTAAAGAAGACACGCCAATGTTAAAACGAGAATGAACTGGCGAAATATGAAAGCCAACTAATTTCTTTTCAGCAATTTTTGTAAAAATGGTTTTTTGCCATTTTGTACGCCAACCCATAGAGTGATTGGAATGACAGATAAGTTTAGGAATACCTGTTGTTCCAGAGGTGTGGGTCATGTAGGCAATTTCGTCTTTAGTCAGTTCGTCTTGAGGAACTTCCGTAGCATCAGCTTCTAAAAGAGAAGCAACCGAAAGTTTTTTATTGGCAGAGCTATTACGAACAGCTTGAACTTTTTCAGCAGTCACATCATCAAATAAAATATAAGGATCTTCTAAACGATCAACGAATACTTCAATTGTTTCAAAAGGTAAATGGTATGAAACCATTACAGGAACGGCTGCTAGATATGAGGCCGCAACAGCTAGTAAATACGTGTCGAATTTAGGACTTTTATAAATAATAATTTTGTCGCCTTTTTTTACACCTAAAGCGGCTAATTGATATGCCCGTTTCAAAATTTCTTGATGGCTTTCACCATAAGTTGTTTCTAAGCCAAGTGCAGGAAAAGCAGGCAAAGATTCATCAAAAATAATTGGAACAGTTGGTGTTTTTTCTGCGGCTTCTTGATAGTTTGTGTAGAGGTTTAATGGTTGATAATCAAGTAAGTGTGTCAAGGGAAAGTCTCCTTTGTAAAATAGTTTGTGTACAAATGTACAAGTTCACTTTATCCTATCATAGAATGGGTTCTTTTTCTACGTCAAAAATACAACGTTAAATGTTATTTTTTATTATTCACAAGCACAACGTTTGCTGTATCTGACAAAGTTTCCTACAATAATTATGTAAGTAACAAGTTCTCAGAAGTGTAAAACTTTACAAAGGAGAGGAATTTACATGAAAAAAATCTATGAAACAACTATCATTAATACTGGTGGACGTGCAGGAGAAGTTCACTCACCGGATAAATCATTTTCTTATGCGGTTGCTTCGCCAGGTGTCAAGAAAGAAAATACAACAAATCCAGAACAATTATTCGCAGCGGCTTACAGTGCTTGCTTTAACGGTGCATTAGAATTAGTGATGGATCAAGAAAAAGTCGAAGGTAAAAGTACAGTAACTGCACGTGTATCCTTATTCCAAGGAGAAGATGGGTTTAGCGTTGGTGCTGAATTAGAAGTTCACATTGATGGAGTAGATCAAGCTAAAGCAGAAGAACTTGTTAAAAAAGCCCACGAAATTTGCCCATATTCTAAAGCAACAAGAAATAATATAGATGTTAAATTAACAGTGATTTAATTAAAAAAGAAGCGCTTTGTCATATAGACAAAGCGCTTCTTTTTTAGATAACAGTCCACAAATTATACATATTTAACAAAATAACTAAAAAAACAACTAAACTATAAATTTGGGCGACCCGTTGTTGAGATAATTTTTTACTGAAAAGACCGCCGACATAACCACCGAATAAAGCGGCAGGAATAATAGCCCAAAGCATTGTTAAATCAAAAACCGCAAACCCTGTGGTCAAGCCGATATTGCCAAGTTTGGCGAGTTGGGAGAAAAAAATAGTAATGATGGAATAGACAGTTGCTGATTTGATATCCATTCCAAAAAAGAGAATAAGGCAAGCTACATTAATGGGACCGCCACCGATGCCTAAAAAGGTTGATAGAATCCCTAAGCCTAATCCGACAATCAGAAAAATGCTCAATCCGTTGAGGTGTAAGTGCCAGTTGGAAAATTGATTGTAGAGAAGAACCAAAACCAAGGTCACCAACATGATGATATATTGGATTAGTTGTACTTTTTCTTCATTTGGCGCTAGTGCAATCGCCTGATTAAGAAGTAAATCACCTAACATGCCGCCGACTAAGGAACCAAACGAAATACTCGCGGCTTTTTTCCATTCAATTTGGACACCATTTTGATACTGTTTATAAGTCGAAGAAATGGACATGACAAAAACAGCGACACTTGAATAGAACGCAATACTATTTAACGAATGGAACCCAAGAAAATCCAAAACAGGCTTAATAATGACGCCTCCACCCATCCCAGAGAGCGCCCCAACTGTATTGGATAGAAAAATAGTTATGAAATAAATCAGCAAAACCCGCACATAATCACTCCTAAACCGTTTTCTTTTAGTATAGCACAAAAATTATATAAGAAATGTAATTTCATTTAAAAATATTTTTAAAAAGAACTTGAAATAATATTTCTTTAATGGTATTCTACAAATACAAAAAAGAAAACGCATTCAAGGAGGATGAGAAAGCATGACAGTATCGATTGGTATTATTTTGATTTTATGTCTTTACACAGTTGTTGGTGTACTTGACCAAATTTCTATTCAGATTGGTCCATATACACCATTGTTTGCTGCAACGTTTACTGGCCTGGTCTTAGGGGATGTTCAAACAGGTTTGATGATTGGGGCAACGCTTCAATTGATGACATTAGGTGTAGCGACTTATGGAGGAGCAACAGTCCCAGACTTTCTTTCGGGGGCCATTATGGGAACGGCTTATGCAATCATTTCAGGGAAAGGGGCAGAGTATGGTATCGGAGTTGCGGTTCCGATTGGGTTATTATTAACACAACTAGATATTTTAGGCAGAATGGCTAATACGTTTTTCCAACACAAAGCAGATCGCTATGCGGAAGAAGGCAATTATAAAGGGGTCGAGCGCTGCAATGTTTTAGGAATTTTTCCTTGGACGATTTCTCGTGTCATCCCAGTTTTTATTGGCCTAGCTTTTGGTGAACAAGTTGTAAACGCTATCAACAATTGGATTCCTATTTGGGTGATGAATGGGCTAAAAGCAGCAGGCGCTATTTTACCAGCGATGGGGATTGCTATTTTAATGCGTTACTTACCAATTAAAACATACTGGCCCTATTTTATTATTGGGTTCGTGTTACTTGCTTATGGGGCCCAATTCTTCTCAGTTTTAGGTGTCGCACTGGTTGGCTTGGCTTTAGCAGCGATTTATGTGATGAATCATAACAAAGGCGGCGCAGCTACAACAAGTGGCACGGTTATTTACGAAGATGATGAGGAGGTTGAGATTGATGACTAACAAATTAACAAAAAAGGATATTAATAAAGTTTACGTCCGTAATCTTTTTGGCTATCAGTGGGGCTGGAACTATGAAAAAATGCAAGGACTTGGTTACGCTTGGGTGATGATGCCTGCATTAAAGCGACTATACAGTGAAGATCCAGTAGCTATGAAGAAAGCCTTGAAGACACATCTTGGCTTTATGAATACAACGCCAGCCATGTCGCATTTAATTGTCGGAGCTGATATGGCTTTGGAAGAAGAAGTCGGCATTGAAGATGAAACGGCCATTACTGGCTTGAAAACAGGTCTAATGGGTCCGTTTGCTGGTGTTGGTGATACCATTTTTATCGCGATTTATCGTGCGATTGTTTTTTCGATTGCAGCTTACATGGCGCAAGGGGGCCAGGTTGTTGGGTTACTGATCCCGTTAATTGCCGGAGCAGTGGTCCTATGGGTTCGCTATAAATTCACTTGGATTGGTTACCATCAAGGGAAAAAAATTGCGACAGAATTTGCGGATAAAATGAAATTGTTTACGCAAGGTGCAGCTATTTTAGGGTTAACGGTGGTCGGCGGTTTGATTCCTTCGGTAATTACTTACAAATTAGATTTAACTTATAAAATGGGAGATGTAACATTATCTGTTCAAGAAATGTTGGATAAAATTTTACCCGCATTAATTCCTTTAGGGATTGTTCTTTTATCCTATTGGTTACTAGGGAAAAAGAAAATGAATTCAACACGGCTAATCTTTGTTTTAATTTTAATTGGCATGGTTTTAGGCAATTTACAACCAATGTTGGCTTGGGTTGGCGGTTTATTTTAAAAAAATAGTATATAATAGGAGAGATTTATTATGACAATTGTACATGCAAGAGTAGATGAGCGTTTAATTCACGGACAAGTTGCAACCGTTTGGACGAATACGGTTGGCGCACAAAGAATCATGGTAGTAAATGATGCCGCTGTCAAAGATCAATTACAAATTGGTGCCTTAAAAATGGCTAAGCCTGCAGGAGTTAAATTATCCATTTTATCGAAACGTAAAGCGATTGAAAAAATTTTAGCAGGCAATTATGATGAAGAGAAAGTCTTTTTAATTACGAAAGACATTGCAGACATGGCGGCTTTAATTGATGGCGGTGTTCCGTTGCAGAGCTTCAATGTCGGCAATATTTCTCAAAAAGAAGGCAGTCGAGCAATTAAAAAATCTGTTGCATTAACCGATGAAGATATTCAAACCGTTCGTCGTTTAACAGATAATGGGGTGACTATTACCGCACAGATGATCCCTTCTGAACCAAACGAAGTAATTTTAACTTTCATAAAATAGAAATGGAGATGAGAAGATGGAGCCAATCCGTTCAATCAGACAAAAATATAAGGACTTTTCCAAAGTAAATAAGAGAATCGCAGACTATATACTGAAGGATCCGACCCGTCTTCTCTCATTAACAGCAAACGAAATTGCTAGCAATAGCGAAACTTCTCCAGCATCAGTTACCCGTTTTTCTAAACAATTAGGGTTTGACAGCTGGGAAGAGTTAAAACTATCCATTGCAGCTGTACAAGCTGCCAGTAACGGTAAAAAAGATATTGATCCAATTGTAGCGGCGGATGATTCGGTGGATACTATTTGTATGAAAGTGGAATCTTTATTAAATGCTACGATTGAGGATTTATTTTATACAGTGGATAAACAAGCCTTGGAACGAGCAATCGCGCATGTTAAAAAAGCGGAAAAAATTCATTTGGTTGGAATTGGTGCCTCTTCTTTAACGACTTATAATCTTTATCACAAGTTTAACCGCGCTGGTCGCCAAGCGATTTTTAATTATGATAGTCACATGATGTTGGAGTTTTTAAATTATGCAACGGCACAAGACATTTTGATCACGGTCTCCTATAGTGGTTTGACAAAAGAAGCCTTAATCGCCTGTGAAATTGCCAAAAATAGAGGCGCAACGGTTATTTTTATTACCAGTAACGATGGAGAAAACGTGCGATCATTGAGTGATGAAGTTCTTTTAGTCCCCAATAATGAGCACCTCATTCGAGTGGGGGCTATTTCATCGATTGCTTCGTCAATGGCAATTGGCGATGTTCTGTATTTAGGTTCAATTCAAGATGATTTAGACACAGAAATTGAACGTAATATGATTGAAACGAGTCAACTTGTCAGCCGTCTAAAAGAGAAGTAGGGGTGTGCAAGCAAATGAACTTAGAAGGATTAACGACAGAAGCCAGAAATGAAGCGACTAAAAAGATTGACCAAGTGTCAACATTAGAGATGGTGACTTTAATAAATCAAGAAGACCAAAAGGTAGCACAAGCAATTGAAAAGGTGCTTCCGCAGATTGCTGCAGCAATTGATGCAGCGGCAGAACGATTTAAAAAAGGGGGCCGTTTAATCTATTGTGGTGCAGGAACGTCTGGACGTTTAGGTGCTTTGGATGCGATTGAATTAACGCCCACATATAGTGTGTCGCCAGAACGCGCATTTGGTATTTTAGCTGGTGGTGAAAAAGCAATGTATCAAGCAATTGAAGGCGCTGAAGACTCGAAAGAATTAGCCATCGAAGATTTAACGCAACATCAATTGACCGCCCGAGATGTTGTAATTGCGATTGCTGCTAGCGGTCGGACACCATATGCTGTTTCCGCAATTGAATACGGAAAAAAAGTGGGTGCTCTAACCATCTCCGTGACCTGTAATAATCAAAGTCCGATGAATCAATTGGCGGAAATTGGGATTGCGCCAATTGTCGGACCGGAAGTCATTACAGGGTCAACTAGAATGAAAGCGGGTTCAGCACAGAAAATGGTGTTAAATATGTTTTCAACAGGAATTATGGTTAAAGTAGGGAATATCTATCAAAATTTGATGGTCAACGTACAACCAACGAACGAAAAATTAATGCAACGTGCCACGAATATCATTAAAGAAGCAGCAGAAATCGAGGAAGCACAAGCCAAAGAATACTTGGAGGCAGCACAGCTAGAAGTGGCACCAGCCATTGTAATGGCGAAAGCCCACGTTGATTTTCAAAAAGCCAAACAACTATTAGCAGAACATGACGGACGGATTTCAGAAGTTTTAGCATAGAAGTGGTGAACAATGAATCAAATCGCAATTCAAGAAACAATTCAGAGACTGATTAATCAGCAAGTCGTTCCGGGTGTCGCTTGGGGGACGATCACAGAAGATAGCTTATCAGAACAGTATACGGGCTTTTTAGGTAATACTGGTCCATTTGCAAGACAAAAGGTTTCATCAGCTAGCCTGTATGATTTAGCGTCCTTAACGAAAGTTATTGGGACAACAAATCGAATGTTACAATTAATCGATACAAATCAGCTTACTTTTTCAACCACTGTGGGGGAAATCCTACCTGATTATCAAGGACTATCTTGTTCGATTGGGGAGCTTCTACTGCATCAGAGCGGACTGCCAGTTGATGTTGTCGATAAGAAAAATGTCACAAAAAAAAGCTTGCAAGAAATCATTTTAACGCATTCGTTATCTGAACGAGGGAAAACCACTTATTCTGATTTAGGGTATTACTTATTGGGAGAAATTATTCAAGTATTGGATCGCTGCTCATTAGAAGAGAGCTTTCAAACATACTTATTTCAACCAATGAACCTACAGCATACAAGTTTTACGGTCAGCGATTTTGCTCAGGCAGTGCCCACGGAGATTACAAAACAACGCGGCGTTATTCAGGGGGTGGTCCACGATTCGAAAGCCTATCAACTGAAAGCGCCAATTGGCAGTGCAGGGTTATTTGCAACTTTACCAGATTTACTCACTTTTGTTCAGTGTTTTATGAACAATCGCTACCCGTCTGGCAAACCATTATTTTCTGAAAAAATGTTCACTGCTCTCTGGTCTATGAATCAAGAGGGACGTACATTTGGTTGGGAAGTGAAAAAGACGCAAGCTGGGGCAGACTATTTGTATCATACTGGCTTTACTGGAACGGCGATTGGTATGAAAAAAGAAACCAAAGAAGCCCTAATTTTGTTGACGAATCGGATTCATCCCACTCGTGAAGAACGTGGCTTTCTGAAAGCACGAACAAAAATTTATCAGCAGTATTTTTAGGAGGATATGATGAAACCAAAATTAATTTTAATGAGCCATGGACGGATGGCAGAAGAAACCTTAGCTTCTACTCAAATGATTGTCGGGGAATTAGCAGATGCTGCGATTGTGTCAATGACCGCAGAAGATGGCTTGAGCGGCACGCAAGCAAAACTGGCAGCAATCTTAAAAGAAGCTGGCAATGTCCCGACGCTTGTATTAGCTGATTTAAAAGGAGGAACACCTTGTAATGTGGCTATGATGGCCATGGGCACTTATCCGCAATTGCGAGTAGTCGCTGGACTTAATTTAGCAATGGCAATTGAAGCAACCGTCTCACCTGTGGAAAATGTGGATGAATTAGCTGCATATTTAACGCAAATTGGCCAATCTGCGGTGACCACGATTGACTTACCTGAATTAACAGATGAAGAAGAATTTGAAGAATAGAAAGAGGTCGGGACGGAACCGTTTAGCTCCGAGAAATAAGAAGGAATTTCCGAAAATTGCTTTTTAATTTTTGGAGAATTTCGGCTTATTTCCGAAGGAGTTGGTTCTGTTCCCGCCGTTTATCAGGTTTTGAGCCTGGAACAAAAATCCAAAGTGATTTTTGTCCCAGGCTCTTTTTTTAAGAACCAGGGATATTCCGCGGTTCGTTTTTGGTTGTGACAAAGAAAAAGAATAGACTCAGTAAAATAACTAGGATGCCATCGTTAAACATCGGATTTACGAAGTTTAAAATAGCACTTAAGATGACCGGCACGGTAGCACAATACGTAATAATTTTTAAACAATCAATCAAACGTAAAGAATAAAAACGTAATTTTGAATAGAGAGATGCACCGATAGCGGCAATCAGTAAGTCTAAAACTAAACCGATTAGAACAGGGTAGATAGCCACTAAAAAGACAATGAGTTTTGTCCACCAGGGGATCGCTGCTTCACTTAGCGCAGTCTTGATACTCTGAGCGTTAACGCCATCTAAGGTTCCTTTACTATAGGGGAAGATAAATTGGTCGGTGCCTAGAATTGATTCAGTTGCGCCTGAATTTGGTAAGGCGACTACAAATTCATCTTGTAAAAAAGCCAAACCAAACGCATTACCAATTAAATCTTTTTGGACATCAGCGGCTGTACGCTTTCCATCTGGATCAAACGTAAAAATAATCGAGTCGGTTTGATAAATAAAGCCAGATTCTTTGGCCTTTGTTTGCAACGTGCCATTTTCAATAGAAAAGTCAGGCAACTTTTCTGCAATTTTTTGGCCATCTTGTTGCACCTCTTGTAGCACAGAAAAGACTTGTTTGGTAATAGGTAGTGCTAAAATAGCACTTAAAAAAACAGCATAGAGAATTACTTTCCAAAACGCCATTTTTTTCGCATGCCGTAATTCTGAAACTGAAAAAAAGGCCTGCTTAAATAATTGCAATGTATTCATTTATTTACTCCTCACATCATTCTTCTACAGGTCATTCTAGCGAATTTATGAGGGAAACACAAGGTAATCTCCCTCTTTTGTAAAACTTTTCTTTTGGCAAGCAAACTATTTTGTAGAAAGCGGTTCACTCTGTTATCATAATAGTTGTATGAAAGACGTATGTTACATACTAAAAAATAGGGGGATTTAAAAAATGACTTACACATTACCAGAATTACCATATGCTTATGATGCATTAGAACCTTACATTGACGTGGAAACAATGCACTTACACCATGATAAACACCACAACACTTATGTGACTAACTTAAACGCAGCGATTGAAAAACATCCAGAATTAGGCGAAAAATCTGTAGAAGATCTAATTTCAGATATGAATGCTATTCCTGAAGATATCCGCACAGCCGTTCGTAACAATGGTGGCGGCCACGCAAACCATACATTCTTCTGGGAAATTATGGCACCAAATGCTGGTGGACAACCAACTGGCGCTATTAAAGAAGCAATCGATGAAACATTTGGTAGCTTTGATGAAATGAAAGCTGCTTTCAAAACAGCTGCAACTGGCCGCTTTGGTTCAGGTTGGGCTTGGTTAGTTGTGAATAACGGTAAATTAGAAATCACTTCAACACCAAACCAAGATTCACCATTAATGGATGGCCAAACACCTGTTTTAGGTCTTGACGTTTGGGAACATGCGTATTACTTAAAATATAAAAACGTTCGTCCAGATTACATTGAAGCATTCTGGAACGTTGTTAACTGGGATAAAGTAAACGAACTTTTTGCTGCAGCAAAATAAGTTTGCCAATTGTGAAGGAAAGAGTCAAATGACGGCTGTCATTTGACTCTTTCCTTTTACAAATCCAGGGTCGAAATAGTTGTTCGTTTATGGCATACTAAAGTAAGTAGGGAAAGATAACGGATACATAAAGAAGGAGCTAAAAAAATGAATGTTATGATGCAAAAAGTACACGGGTCAGAAAATGATTTCTTTTTATTGGATGAAACACAGTTTGAGCGTTCTTTAACCGCTGAGGAAATTGAGCAATTGCGCATCCAGTTATGTTCGCGGGAAACAGGATTATTGGCGGGAGCAGATGGGTTACTTTTGGTAGGAGAAGGGACTCACGGCACGTCCAATGCTAGAATGCGAGTGATTAACAGCGATGGTAGTGAAGCAAGCATGTGCGGGAACGGCTTGCGTACGGTTGCCCGTTATTTAGCTGAAAAAAACCAAGAAAAATCATTTACAGTTGAAACAATGTTTGCAGATTTGAAAGTACGTCAAGCCCCCAATTTAGCTGAAGAAGTAGCGACTTACCAAGTGGAAATTTCGCCAGTAAGTTTTGAAGCAGTCACTATCCCAATGCATTTAGGGGTCCAAACATTAATTGATGAAATCGTACCAGCCTTATCTAAAACCATTCGCTTTACAGCGGTAGCAGTGCCTAATCCGCACCTTGTAGCATTTGTGGATCACGAAACCTTAAATGGTCCAGAATTTGAACGAATCGCTACCTATGTAAATAATGAAAATCCATATTTTCCGGAAGGGATAAATGTGAGTTTTGTTGAAATTCTTGGCAAAAATCAACTATTTGTTCGAACGTATGAACGTGGTGTAGGTTTTACAAGTGCTTGTGGGACAGCTATGTGCGCAAGTAGTTTACTTTATACGTTATTGAAAGATGGTGTTTTTTATGAAGAAATAACCGTCAAAAATGCTGGAGGTATGGTGAAAACAGTCGTCCACGAAACGTCAGATGGCAGTTATTGGATGGAATTAATTGGGAATGCCACGATTACGCATTTGATTGAAGGATCACTGACTGATTTACTAAATGGTGCATTTGAGAAAATAACTATTACTGAAACGAATGAACAAAAATATTATCAAGAATTTCTGCAAACACTTTCTCAAAAATAACAATTGTTCCTTGGTAAAGCGCTCTTTTATTTTACAATTGTGTTAAGTTCTTGTTCCAAAAAATAAAAAATATTGCTTGAATAAGCAAACTATGAGAAAATAAAGGGCATGAATTAAGAATTATTCTTAGATAAACGAGGAAGTGTCTTATGAAACTATGGAAAAAAGTAGTACTGGGCTTCTTGAGCGTCTTGCTAGTGGCAGTAGCTGGGGTATGTGCTTACGGGATTAAGATGTATTCAGATGCCAATTCAACAATTAATGGGATCTATCAATCAGTTAACCGTAAGTCCAATAAAGGAGCCACGGCCAATATTGATGCGCAAGAACCATTCTCTGTTCTTTTAATGGGGATTGACACAGGCGATTTAGGTCGAACAGAACAAGGTCGTTCAGATACTACAATGGTTGTAACCATCAACCCGAAAGAAAACAAGTCCACAATGATCAGTTTGGATAGAGATATTCTAACAGATATTGTTGGAAATGACACACAAGACAAATTGAACCATGCCTATGCATTTGGTGGCGCCGAAATGGCGATTAATACAGTCCAAGAATTACTGGATATTCCCATCCATCACTATGTATCCATCAATATGAAAGGGTTAAAAGACCTGATTGATGCGGTAGGCGGTATTGAAGTAGATAATACGATTGGTGAATTTACGTTGGACGGTATTACTGTTCCAGCAGGTAAAATCAAGTTAGATGGCACGACAGGTTTGGCTTATGCGCGGATGCGTCACGAAGATCCTGAAGGAGATGTGGGTCGTCAACGCCGCCAACGAGAAGTTGTTGAGAAAATTGTGCGCAAAGTCATGAGTTTTGACGGTGTTTCAAAATATCGAAAAATTCTTGATGCTGTTGAAGCCAACGTAAAAACAGACTTAACTTGGGATGACATGATGGACATCCAATCAAAATATTTATCTGCCTTTAAAACAATTGACTCAGAACAATTACAAGGATACAGTGCAACCATTGATGATATTTATTATCAAGTCCTAGATCCAAATAGCTTATACAAAACACAAACAACGCTTAGAAAACAACTTGGTTTAAAAGAACATGCTTCTGAACGTGAAAAAGATTTAGCCTTTTATAATCAGTTTAGCTATGCTGTTACAGATACTGCACTGATTGGTGAATCTGGTGATTCAAGTGCCAATAGCTCTACTAGTTCGAGTAGCACAGCGGACACCACAGCCGGACAAACAGAATACAACGGCAATACGCAACAAGCAGCAGAAGGAGCCTACGATCCGAATACGTACGTTGACCCAAATGCGTACACAGATCCAAACGCTTATGCTGATCCAAATACGTATGTGGATCCCAACGCACCACAATATTAATCTGTTAAACAAGCTCGAAAACTTCTATTTCTGATGGAAATAGAAGTTTTTTTCTTTTATTCTAGAAATTTTTTTCAGAAGGTGTTATAATTGGACTATACCAAAATAAACCGTAAGGAGCGTGTCAAAATGCAAATTATCCGTGTAGCAAATGCAGAAGAAGGCGGCAAAAAAGCGTTTGAATTAATTAAAGAAGGTATGAACAATGGTGCGAAAGTTTTAGGCTTAGCAACAGGTAGTACACCAGAAACATTATATAAAGAAATGACAGCAAGTGATGTCGACTTTACAGAAATGACTTCTGTAAACTTAGATGAATATGTTGGTTTAGGTGGCGAAGATGAGCAAAGTTACCGTTATTTCATGAACAAACACTTATTTGACAAAAAACCATTTAAAGAAACATTTGTACCAAATGGTAAAGCAGAAGATTTAGATGCTGCTTCCGCAGAATATGAAAAAATTATCGATGCACATCCAGTAGATATCCAAATCTTAGGTATTGGTCAAAATGGACACATTGGTTTCAACGAACCAGGCACACCTCTAGATAGCTTAACACATGTCGTTGAGTTGACTGAATCAACAATCAACGCAAACAAACGTTATTTTGACAAAGTAGAAGATGTCCCAACACGTGCTGTTTCTATGGGGATTGGCTCAATCATGAAAGGTAAAAAAATGATTTTAATGGCTTATGGCGAAGCAAAAGCAGAGGCCATTAAAGGAATGATTGACGGACCAGTAACAACAGACATGCCAGCAAGTGCATTACAAAACCATCAAGATGTTGTTGTAATCATTGATGATGCAGCTGCAAGTAAATTATAATCGTTGATGAAAAAGAACTTGAAACATAAGGATTTCCTTATGTTTCAAGTTCTTTTTTTGTTATACTGGAAGTAATAGAAGAAGAGGTGAAAAGGATGTTACAGCTAACAATTCCAGAAATTATTTTACGGTTAGTCCTAGCGATGGTGATGGGTGGCGCAATTGGTTTTGAAAGACAATATAAGAATCGCCCAGCAGGGATGCGCACTCACATTTTAGTTTGTATGGGCGCGGCTATTATTGCGTTAATTCAGTCGCAAATTGCAATCAATGCATTGAAAGATGCGTTAGCTAATCCGGCTTTGACGGGGGTCATTCGTTCAGACCAAGCAAGGTTGATCGCACAAGTTGTAAGTGGAATCGGCTTTTTAGGTGCTGGAACCATCATTGTAACGAAACAAAGTGTCACCGGATTGACGACAGCAGCATCACTATGGACCGTTGCTGGTTTAGGGATCGCGGTGGGCATGGGCTACTATACGATTGCCTTAACAAGTTTTATCGGTGTATTATTTGCCTTAACCATTGTCAAACGAATTATTCACGTACCAACAATCAAAAAATTAGAAATTCGCTATCAACATAAACAAGAAACCAAAGAATTTATTAATCAGTATTTTGAAGAAAAACATATTGAAATTTATGATGTGAATTTCAATGTTTCTTGGGTGGATGATACAAAAATCTATACGAATATCTATACTATTGATTTGCCTAAAGGCCTAACGTATGCCGATGTTATCGAAGATCTATCTGTTTCAAATAATGTAACAAAATTACGATTGATTAATGTGTAGAAACATCTATTTATAATTAATGACAACCGCTATAAGTTAAAATGCTTATGGCGGTTTTCTTCTAGGACCTAGGACTGATTTTTTAAGTTTAATATTTCAAAAAGATTACAAAAGAGTTATGATTGTATTACGAGTTAGAAAGAAAGGTGATAAGTAAGATGAATAAAAAAAATAAATTTCTTAGTATTATTGTTGTTGTCGTTGTGATTATTGGTGCATTTGTGATGAAAGCTTATAATCAATTGATTACTTTAGATAATAAAGTCGAAGCAGAATGGTCACAAGTAGAGAATGTAATGCAAAGACGTGCTGATTTAATTCCGAATCTTGTCAGTAGTGTTCAAGGCAGTATGACTCAAGAAAAAGAAGTTTTAAAAGAAATAACGGAAGCACGTAAAGCATACGCAGGAGCAAAATCTTCTTCTGAAAAAGGGCAAGCAAATGAGCAAATTGAAAAAGGATTAGGTAATTTTGTTACAGTATTGAATGAAGATTACCCAAAGTTAGCTTCTTCTGAAAATGTCAAAACCTTAATGACTCAATTAGAAGGATCTGAAAATCGAATTTCTGTTGAACGCCGTAACTATATACAAGCTGTTGAAACATATAACCAACAGATTTCAAAATTCCCTGATAAAATAATTGCAAAACTTTTAGGATTTGAGAAGAAAACTAACTATGTTGCGACAGAGCAGGGAAAAGAAGTGCCGCAAGTAAAATTTAAATAAAAAAATTATAGAAAATTTGGGTTAAAAAGAAAGAAGTGAGGAAGGTTGGATAAAAAAGTCGAAAAAATTCAAGAAAAAGTTCGTTTGTTTTATAAAAAGCATCAGCGGAATACAACGATTGTTGTGGTAATTAGTTTAAGTATGATTTTAATATTAGGAATGGCTGCTTGGCATGAAGGAAAGGGAATCTCCTATGAAGCAAAACAAACTGCACTGAGAGAGAAGCAACAAGTCTTACAAAAAAAGAGAGACGATATTTTAGCAGGGAAAATGACTGAAGCGTCAACCCAGACAACAATAAATAACTTTTCTAAACAAGAAATAACTGGTGAAAATGAATTAGTGACAATTACTGGAACGAATGGGCAGTTGAACATTAATGATGCTAATATCTATGTTTCAGATAATGCGGGTATTGTCTCAAATCAACTTAAACAGAAAATGTTTCAATTGAATCAACAATTGTTGGAAAATGCGAATGGCGCACAATTTATGCTTATTACCGTTCCTGCGTTACCTAGTGGGGAATCTGTTGAATCTTACAGCAATAAGATTGCTAATCAATTAGGTGTAGGGGATCGTGAAAAAAATAATGGTGTGGTTTTTCTAATGGCAATTGAGGATCGCGAGTCTCGCTTGGAAGTTGGATATGGCTTAGAGAGTATTTTAACGGATAGCTATGCGGATGATATTATTAATAATGAAGAAGTAAAAGAGGCTTTTAGAGACGAGGATTATAATACAGGTCTCAATAAAATTATTGATCAAGTATCGGCTGCAATCAATTCAAAAACCGCACAAGTGGATAATGAATTAACAAATATACAAACAGAGTTAAACGCTAACACAACGAAAAGAAATGTTCTTTTAATGGCAAGTATTGCTGGGATGCTCATTTGTGCTGTTTATATTTTACAAATTTTAAGAACAAGAAAACTTGTTAAAAAAATGTATCAAGATTATTTGAATTGTTTACCAACAAAGGCTGTCCTAAATAACTCAGAACAGACAAAGGAAGTATTAAATAAGATGAAAAAGACTTCTTTTTATTGTTTATATCTTAATGGAGCAACGTTATTTGCCACAAAAGGGAAAATAAGACGTGCCACTAAGCGTGGTTCTTTACTAAGTATATATCCAAATGCAAAAAAACAATCTTTTGGGCGTTTATTAGTAGGAGATACTTTATATAGTTATGATGGTAGTGTTTTGACGTATGCTTATTTAAACTCACAATACAATCCGTCTAATCATAGTAGTTCTGGTAGCAGCAGTGGTGGTTCATTCGGTGGCGGCTCATTCGGCGGTGGCGGTGCCTCTGGAAGTTGGTAAAATAAAAAGCTAGAAACGTTAATCGTTTCTAGCTTTTTGCTATTTATCTAAACCGTAAAGATAGTCATCATCTTTCATGGCTTCAACTGTTCCTAGTAAATAGCCATTTCCTACTTGAGAGAAGAAGTCATGGTTGCTAGTTCCTGTCGAAATACCATTCATTACAATCGGGTTCACATCATTGGCTGTATCCGCAAATAAGGGATCCATACCTAAGTTCATTAAAGCTTTGTTGGCGTTGTAACGTAAAAAGGTTTTTACTTCTTCGGTCCAACCTAAGTCATCATATAATTCTTCTGTATAACGTTCTTCGTTTTCGTACAATTCGTAAAGTAAATTATACATCCAGTCTTTTAGTTTATCTTGCTCATCTTCTGGTAATTCATTAAATCCTAATTGGAATTTATAGCCAATATACGTGCCGTGCACTGATTCATCACGGATAATCAATTTAATAATTTCAGCGACGTTCGCTAGTTTATTGTTTCCTAAATAGTAAAGGGGAGTGTAGAACCCAGAATAGAATAAAAACGTTTCTAAAAATACACTAGCAATTTTTTTCTCTAACGGAGTACCGTTTTTATAAATTTCGTTAATCCGTTCTGCTTTATATTGCAGATGTTTGTTGGTATTTGTCCACTCAAAAATATCATCAATCTCTTTTTTTGTATTTAATGTACTGAAGATAGAAGAATAACTTTTGGCATGGACAGATTCCATGAATTGGATGTTATTTAAGACGGCTTCTTCATGGGGCGTCCGCACATCATTTCTCAGTTGATCCATGCCGCTTTCTGATTGAACAGTATCTAATAAAGTTAAACCGCCGAAAACGTAGCCGACAGTAGTTTTTTCTAAATCGGAAAGAGTCCGCCAATCATCTAAGTCATTGGATAACGGAATCCGTGTATCTAACCAAAATTGTTCGGTTAATTTTTCCCAAGTGGATTTATCAATGACGTCTTCAATGGCGTTCCAGTTAATTGCTTCATAATACGTTGCCATGGTTATTCCTCCTGTATGCTGGGACAGCAGTCTGTTTGACTAGTTGTCTCGTTTCTTCGCTTAAAACGTTCTACAGAGTCCAAATAGGAGCGTGCAGCCGTTCTTCTTTGTCCAGTATATCTGAAAATGTCCTGTTTAAAAAGAGAACATTCCTAAAAAATAAGACGCTCAAGCAGAACGCCTTATTTAAGTGCTTTTCATTAAATCACGCAAGACTCACATTGATTGCTGCCAATTTCTTCAGCATCATCTGTAAATGTACGAATATAGTAAATTGATTTAATCCCTTTGTTGAACGCATAATGACGTAAAATGTTCAAGTCACGGGTTGTTTGTTTTGGTGTTTCTTTCCATTCATACAAGCCTTCAGGGATTTCTGAACGCATAAACAAGGTTAAACTCATTCCTTGATCAACGTGTTGTTGCGCTGTTGCGTAGACATCAATCACTTTGCGCATATCCATATCGTAAGCAGAAGTATAGTAAGGGATTGTATCATTCGCTAAATAAGGCGCTGGATAGTAAATCTTACCAATTTTCTTCTCTTGACGTTCTTCAATCATGCGAGTAATTGGATGAATGCTGGCACTAGTATCATTAATATATGAAATTGAACCATTTGGCGCTACGGCTAAACGATTTTGATGATAAAGACCATCTTTTTTCACAGCATCGCGTAACGCAGCCCAATCTTCAGCTGTTGGAATCTGAATGTCTTTGAAGATTTCTTTCACTTTATCAAATTTTGGTGTAAAGTTGCCTTCAATATATTTATCGAAGTAAGCACCAGAAGCATAATCTGATTTTTCAAAATTGTGGAAGACTTGGTTACGTTCTCTCGCAATTTGGTTACTTTCCATTAAAGTCCAGTAATTTAATAACATGAAATAAATGTCTGTAAAGTCTAGTGATTCTTCAGAGCCGTATTCCATATGATTTTTAGCGAAGAAGGTGTGTAAGCCCATTGCGCCTAGTCCGATTGTATGGCTTAAACGATTTCCATTTTGGATAGTTGGCACGACATCAATTTCAGAAGCATCTGTTACAAAAGTTAACGCACGCGTCATAGCGCGGACAGATTTTCCAAAGTCAGGACTTTCCATTAAATTAACAATGTTAGTTGAACCTAAGTTACAACTAATATCTGTTCCTAAAACTTCATATTCTTGTTTCCCATTAATAACAGAAGGCGTTTGAACTTGAAGAATTTCAGAACATAAGTTACTCATGATAATCTTGCCATCAATCGGATTGTTTTTGTTAGCTGTATCAATATTGATGATATAAGGATAGCCAGATTCTTGTTGTAATTTAGAAATTTCATTTTCTAAGTCACGGGCTTTAATTTTACGTTTACGTATGTTTGGATTGGCCACTAGGTTATCATATTCTTTGGTGATATCTACATAGGAATAAGGCACACCATATTCGCGTTCCACACTATAAGGACTAAATAAATACATATCTTCGTTGTTACGCGTTAATTCGTAAAATTTATCTGGAACAATAACACCAAGAGACAACGTTTTTACACGGATTTTTTCATCAGCGTTTTCTTTTTTAGCAGATAAGAACATTTCAATATCTGGATGGAAGACGTTTAGATAAACCACACCAGCACCTTGACGTTGACCTAGTTGGTTAGAGTAGCTAAAGCTATCTTCAAATAATTTCATAACAGGGACAACACCACTTGCTGCGCCATCATAACCTTTGATTGGTGCGCCCGCTTCACGTAAGTTTGAAAGAGTAATCCCTACGCCACCGCCGATTCGTGATAATTGAAGGGCAGAATTAATTGAACGCCCAATGCTATTCATATCATCTGTTACTTGAACTAAGAAACAAGAAACCAATTCACCTCGACGTTTACGCCCAGCGTTTAAGAAAGAAGGTGTGGCTGGTTGATACCGTTGATGGATCATTTCATCCGCCAATGTTAAAGCCAACTCTTCATCGCCATCCGCAAAATACAAGGCATTAAAGGCAACCCGATCTTCATATGTTTCTAAATACTCTGTTCCGGCGTTGTTCTTTAAAGCGTATTGAGAATAAAATTTATAAGCCGCCATGAAAGACTTGAATTGGAAATGTTGTTCATCTAAGAAAGCATATAATTTTTCAATAAAGTCCATTGAATATTTTTCGATGAATTCAGTTTCAATAAAATCTTCTTTCATTAAAAAGTTGATTTTTTCTTCAGCAGAGCTGAATTTACGTGTATTCGGTTCTACATTTTCTTTAAAGAAGGCTGCGAGTGCTTCTTTATCTTTATTTAAAGGGATTTGACCATCAACAGGACGGTTAATCTCGTTATTCAGTTTGAAATAGCTGACATCTTTAATTTCTTTTAGACTCAATTTCTTCCACTACTTTCTTAAAGGTCTCCACGTCTTCGTCTGTTCCGCTAAACTCAAAGGAGTATAGAAGCGGAACGTGGTAATCGCGGGCAATATCTTTGGCGGTATAGACAAATAATTCAGCAAAATTACGGTTGCCCCCACCAGCTACACCAACTAACAGTTCTTGGTTACTTTTATAATCAAGAAAGTCATTCACTACCTCTGTAATTTCTGCATCATAGGTAGGAATGACAAGAATAAAAGGCTCATTTATTTCAAAAAAAGGATTCGCTGGCTCAAGTTCATAAGCAGGCAAATCCAATTTTTTAATAAAGCGCCTTGTTTGACCGGTGACTGAAAAATAAACAAGTTTCATCTTAGCTAGCCAATTGTTTTAATTGGTCTGGACGGAAGCCAACAACGGTTGTTGCTTCAGATGTGATTACCGGTACGCTTTGGAACCCTTGTTCTTTTAACCAGTCGATAGCATCTGGTTGTACGTCGATATTGATTTCTTCAAAAGCGATGTTATTTTCACTTAGGAAACGTTTCGCCATTTTACATTGGATACAGTTATTTTTTGAAAAGATTTTTACGTTCATTGAAAGTTCCTCCTCTTTTTTTCTACATAGACTAGTATAAATCTATGTAGAAAAAAGTCAACACTTTAACACTATATATTGTGGTGCGTTTTTCTCATAATACTAGTTTTTGTGTTTTTGAAAGAAAAATGAAAACACGTGAATCCTCGTTTTTGGGAGAAAAAACACATTGGTCAGTGTTTGACAAACAAAAAAATTAAAATTTTGAAAGAGAACATTTAGTGAAAAAACACTAAATATTGTGTTGACATTTGAGTTAGGCACAAGAAGAAAAAATAAGCGGATTTGTTATTGAATGAGTGGAATTTTATAGTAGCTAGTAACATAAAAAACAAGAGCTGACTTTTTTCAAAAATGGTAACCTGAAAAAAGTGTCTCTATATAGAAGGAAAATAGAAGAAAACAGGAGATACATCCAGAAATTCATTGACTTTCCGTGTAAGCAAGCGTATTCTTTTAATTGAGAACGATTCTCATTTTCGTTTGAAACTTTTTCACATGGAGGAAAGTAAATGATTACGTTAGCGCAGGCAGAAGTTGGGAAAGTCTATACAGTCGAAAGCGTCCAAGCAGATGTTCAGACAAAGAAACATCTGAACAATTTAGGTGTCGTTGCAGGCCAAGCAGTTGTCCTTGTCAATTATCAGAATCAAAATGGTATTGTTTTATTACATAATAGTCGAATTGCGCTGACAGATACGATTTTACAAGCGATTCATGTGGAGGAGCGCTCGGCGAATGAGAAAGTTTGGGTCTCCTTAGATACCTTGAAAGTTGGAGAACGCGCTACAATAGTAGGGATCCACGGACAAGGAGCGGTGAAACGTCGGTTGATGGACATGGGCTTAACAAAAGGAACAGTAATTTTTATTCGCAAAGTAGCTCCTTTAGCCGATCCAATTGAAATCAATGTACGTGGTTACGAACTAACGTTACGAAAAAGTGAAGCGGAACTAATCTTGGTTGAAAAGGAGGAAAGCGAATGACTCAGCAAATCGCACTAGCCGGCAACCCTAATAGCGGTAAAACGACAACGTTCAATATGTTAACAGGAGCCAACCAATATGTTGGAAACTGGCCAGGGGTGACTGTGGAACGCAAAGAGGGGGTGGCAAAGAAAGATAAGACACTCATTATTCAAGATTTGCCGGGGATTTACTCTCTTTCTCCTTATACGCCTGAAGAAATTGTGGCACGAGATTATCTTTTGGAGGACCAACCTTCAGTGATTTTGAATATTCTCGATGTGACCAATTTGGAACGGAATCTTTATTTAACAACACAATTAATTGAAACTGGATTACCGGTTGTTTGTGCGTTAAATATGATGGATTTGTTGGAAAAAAACGGCCAAACATTGAATAGTGAAAAGTTAAGTTATGGCTTAGGCGTGCCTGTCGTTGAGATTAGTGCTTTGAAGAATCGTGGGTTGGATCATGCTTTAAAACAAAGTAAGCAGCGAGCGAATGCCATAGAGACAGAGGTTATTTATCCTTCTTATGATAATCGCTTAGAAGCAGCACTTGCTGAAATTGTTGATATTTTAGGGAATACTGTTCCTGAAACGCAACAGCGTTGGTATAGTTTAAAACTTTTTGAACGAGATGTTCGAACCAAAGAGCAATTATTATTGAGTTCTTTTCAAGAAAAAGAAATTGAAGAAGTCATTCAAATTACTGAAAAAATCTTTCAAGATGAAAGTGAAGCGATTATCATCAATGAACGCTATGCCTTTATTGCTCGATTAATTGCTTTGTGTGCGACGAAAAAAACAGAAATGACATTTACTCACAGTGATAAGATTGACCGAGTGGTAACCAATCGGTGGTTGGCGTTGCCAATCTTTGCGTTTGTGATGTGGTTGGTCTATTACTTGTCTATTCAAACGGTTGGTACAATGGGGACAGACTGGTTAAATGATGTCTTTTTTGGGGAATGGGTTCCTCAATTTGTAGGAAATTGGTTGGCGCAATGGCAAGTAGCGCCATGGATGCAAAGTTTAATTTTAGATGGGATCATTGCAGGTGTTGGGGCTGTGTTAGGCTTTTTACCACAACTGGCCGTCCTGTTTTTATGTTTAGGTTTTTTAGAAGATTGTGGCTATATGGCACGGATTGCCTTTGTCATGGATCGCTTGTTTCGGAAATTCGGCCTATCTGGTAAGTCGTTTATTCCAATGTTAATTGCGACAGGTTGTGGGGTCCCAGGCGTGATGGCTAGTCGAACGATTGAAAATGAACGTGATCGGCGAATGACTATTATGGTCACGACTTTTATGCCGTGTTCGGCGAAGTTGCCAATTATCGCTCTGATTGCAGGTGCATTTTTTCCTAACCAAAGTTGGGTCTCGCCCTCTGCTTATTTCTTAGGGGTTGCTTCCATTGTGTTATCAGGAATTGCTTTAAAAAAGACCAAGCATTTTTCGGGAGATCCAGCACCATTTATTATGGAACTTCCCGCCTATCATTTGCCACAGCTTAGAAGTGTGGTTCGGCATGCCTATGAACGATGTCGCTCATTTGTAAAAAAAGCAGGAACGATTATTTTTGTTTCCAGTATTCTCATTTGGTTCATGTCCCATTATTCTGTGACGTTTCAACCCGTTCCAGAAAGTCAAAGTATTCTAGCATTTCTAGGTAAAGGGTTGGCGGTGCTATTTATCCCATTAGGCTGGGGGAATTGGCAAGGGGCAGTTGCCACAATTACAGGATTGATAGCGAAAGAAAATATTATTGGTACCTTAGGCATTTTATTTGGCAATGTGAAAGATGTTTCTGAAAACGGGGTAGAAGTCTGGGGCGCACTGCAACACACCTTTACGCCAGTCGCGGCCTATTCGTTCTTAACTTTTAACTTATTATGTGCACCTTGTTTTGCTGCAATTGGCGCAATTCGTCGTGAAATGGGAGACCTCAAATGGACATTAGGAGCCATTGGTTATCAATGCGGTTTGGCTTATATGGTTAGTTTTGTGATTTATCAATTGGGCCATGTGTTATTCGAAAAAGGCACACTAACTCTGGGGACTTTTTTAGCGATGGGTGTTGTTTTAGCTGGATTTTATTTCCTTATAAGAAAACCAAAGCCAGGCAAAGAAAGTGTCCAAGCAATCACTTCTTTAGAAAGAGGGTAATAACGGATGGCAACAATTATTTTATCCATTTTAATTTTTGGAACAGCAGGAATCATCACCTATCGACGAATCAAAAAAGGGGAAAGTTGTGAAGATTGTCAAACAGCTTGTCCTGTAAAAAAAGAACAATCTTCACAAGAATAACAACTGAAAAAAATTCCCTCTTGTATAAATAATAGCGGAGTGCTACAATATTGAGGTAGCTGAAAAGCTATTTTATACAACGGGGGCATAGCTCAGTTGGTTAGAGCATCTGACTCTTAATCAGAGGGTCTAGGGTTCGAATCCCTATGCCCCCATTGGGTGCCAAACCCACGAGAACGGTATTCTGTCGGCGTCTTAGGACGTTTCGAAGACGGAGTACGCGTTCTCTTTTTTTGCTCTTTGTCAAATAATGTTGGTAAAGAGAAATTGTAGAATCCTGTCGAGTCCAGAGGAGAAAATCCTCTGGATTTTTTTGTATGTATTGAAAACCACCGGCTATGCAGGTGGTTCAGGTACGATTGTTGTATTTTTTGTATGAAGCAGCGAGAATCCCTGCATGCTGAATGGTTGATATTAAATAATAGGCTGAGAGAAACAACAGTTTTTGTTGCATATCTACCTATTTGATAGGTCGTTTTTCTGTTGAGATTACGATAACTATTACAAATATGTTGTTCACGCTCGCTAAGAAAAGCGATAGGGAATAATAAGCTTTTTGGAAACTGGGTTGGACTCCAACTTTAGTGAAAGAATGTGTGAGTTAAGCAACGCTTTGTTTTCTCCTTGCTATTTTATGAACAGGTGTATCTCTAGACAAAATAATTTAAAAAAGTTGTAGGCATTTCATATTACCTGTTATTTTATAACATTTAAAGTGTAAACATTACTAAAAATTTGTCTATGGAGTCATAACAATTTTCCGCTTTTACTTATTTAATTTACATTCCTGTTCCTTTAAACTATATACATGGTATTTCATTATTTGTAAATTTAAAATGATTTTATGAAGCGAGTACTAATATATAAGGAGGAAAAGCATGCAGAATCAGGTGTATTTAATAAACAGTGATCAAGAGCAATTTAAAAAGGAAAATAGTTCGGATGTAGCTGTAGATAAAGTTCCAGGTAGAGGGACTGTTGTGTTGACATTTATGTCTGCTAGAATATGTAATTTCGGTTGTACATATTGCTTTGCTTAAGAAAGAAAAAATTGAAGAAGTAAAAGAATTTTTACATGAAAATAGTACGATTAGCTACGAAAAAATGAGAACCATATTAAGTAAGCATAATTTGTGTACATACCCAAATACAAATAGTCAAAGTAATATCGTGTTTGAGTTGAATAGTCGGAAACTATTTGAAATTCCTTTATTTGCTATTCAAAAAAGAATTGAGAGAGTGGCTAAAGGCATATATTATTTAAATTTATTGCTGATAGCTGTAATGTTAATTGGATTTCCAATTATTATTATTAAATTTCCAGTTCAACTAATAGATTCTTACATAAGCCAGATAAATTTTTCAATTTTAAATGTGACTAAAGTAGATATTATTGTTATTTTATTTGCTGGAAGCGGATCACTTGTCTTTCACGAATTAGGTCATTTATTATCGTCTAATTACTATAATGTTGGATGGAAAAGCTTAAACATTCGTTTGAAATGGGGATTTTCTCCAGTGATATATATTCGTTATTCAGATATGTATACGATCGATAGTTGGAAACGAGTTAAGATATTAGGTTTTGGCATGATAAACAACTGTATACTGATATTTTTCTCATTATGCTTATTTATCATTACAAATAATTGGTGGTTTGGTTATATAGCTCTTCTTAATATAGGGTATCTTTTTAGTAGTTTGTTACCGCTGTCAACGAGTGATGGATACCATATTTTTACAATCATATATGATTGTGAAGGGATAAGGTGGCAGTTATTGTTGCTTCTTGCAGGAGTACTAAAAAAAGATACCTCAATTTTAAAAAAATTTCAAAACAAAAAAATGATTGGATTATTTCTTTATTTTATTCTTTCATATGTTATTGGTATTGCAGGGATTTTTTCTATTATACGTATAACATTGAATTATCTAAACGTATTTGGATTTAGTTCAACAGTATTAAGCATTTTCGTCTATGTAATGGCATTTATAAGTCTAATACAAGTACTTCTTTCTTTTAAGAAAGCATTAAAATCTTTTTAAAGACATTATGAAGGATGTGAGAAATATGTGGATATATATTCGAGAAAATTTAAAAAAAAATAGTAGCAAGTTTCTTTTCATCATATTGATATCTTTTGTAACAATGTTGCTATTGACATTTTCTTTAGGAGTTATTTATACACTAAACTACAGAATTGAAAATGAGTTAGCAGACTATTTATTAAAAAAAGACTTTAAAAATATGAAATTATTTTTACAATTAGGGACGGGAGTTCTTGTAGGTTTTTCTTTATTTATTATTTATAATACGTACTCGATTGTTATTCAAGGGAGAAAGAAAGAATTCCAACTGCTATATAAGTTAGGTATGAAATACAAAAAAATTCAGCAGGTTTTAAGTATTGAAAGCTTTCTGATAAGTTCTGTTACAGCCGTTATGGGACTTTTCACAGGCATAGTGTTTTCAAGAATATTTTTGTCTAATTATCAAGACATGAAGGTCGAACATATTCCAAGTTATATTTATCTAATAGTTATTGCTTCTGCAATTTTATTTTTCATGTGGTGCGGTTCAAAAAATCTAAAAAGTATGAATATCGAAGTAGAAAGTAAACAGAAAGAAGCCAGCACGATCAAGTCTCAACCTACTAGTAAAGAAAAATTTTTATCTAGAATCAAGTTAACTTTAGGTATTATCCTGTTGATTGTTTCAATTGTTAGTGGATACTCAACTATGACAATAATTTTACTATTTACAGGTTTAATCTTGATTTTTGATCCATTAATAGCAGGGACATTGGTATCTCTTCGTTTTTTGTCTCTCCGTTTTAACAGACTTTCTTTGTTCGTTGCTGTGGAAGAAAACTGCTGGAATATTAAAAGAATCAGCTCATTAATATCTACATTGGCCTTTTCGGTTATGCTTCTAGTAGGAATGTTGACCTTTTTTCATTCTGTCAAGGAAGCTGTTGTACAAAAGGTAGATGAGACCTATAGATTTGAACATATACTTGTGATGAATGAATTATCTGAGGTCAAAGAAGAAAAAGTTAAGGCTTATTTGCAGAACTTATATCCACATGCAGCTTTTGAGATTGCTTTAAGTATGGAAATTGAAAAAGAAAATAATGAAAACACTTTGATTTTGACAGGCGTTTCTTCTAAATTCAAAAATATTCAAGTGCTAGAAATGGAAAAAGAGTTTAATATTAAAGATTTTGATTTAAATAATGATAGTTTGAATGTATTATTTCCGTCACAATTAGCTGAAAAATCAAAGATTAAACGTAATCAAGTCATAGATTATTCCTTTGATAAAGACAAATCTATAAAAATTAGTCCGAAAGATTTTTATCAGCCATTGGATTTACAACAAGTGTTTACATCAAAATCGGCTTTAACAGAGTATTTATTTGGAAAAGGTGTTAAAGGAATTTACAACACAATCTATTTGAATCGGCTGAGTGATGAGGAAATAAAAGAATTCACAAAGTATTTATCTGTTAAAAATTATGACTTAATGAACATTGGTGATCTGAAAGAGAAATACAAAAATCAAGCAATTAAACAAACTGAAATGATTGAAGCATTTATTTATGCGCTGATCTTTTTCAGTGGAGCAATCATATTAAATATGTTTATTCTTTCAATTAGTTCTAGACAAAGAATATACAAAGGATTATTAATTATAGGGATGAAAAGAAAAGCTTTGCTTATCAGCATGTTAATAGAAATGTCTATTATCTATATTTTAGGTGTCGTTTTAGGTTGGCTTTTCGGAATTATTTTTGCTGAAGGTGGGATTAAGATGATGGAAGAAGTCATTGTATTCAAACCTGCCATTAATATTCCTTACTTGCAAGTATGTTCAGTATTAGTTGTTATCTATTTGATACTTGTCTTGGGGATTATTTTAATTTCTAGAGTTATTTTAAAAGAAAAAAATAGTAAGTAAGAATCTGAATAGGGAGGTGAAAATATGATTGAACTAAAGTCTATCGAAAAGGAATACGGAATAAATGGGCACTCTCAGCAAGTTCTAAATGGTATAACAATTACTCTAGATAAAGGTAATATTTATGCTTTAGTGGGACCGTCTGGCTCAGGTAAATCTACTTTGCTGAACATTATTGGTGGGTTAATTCATCCTACTAAAGGGGAAGTGAAAATAGGGGATAAGAACATCACAGAATTTAATAGTAATCAATTAGCTGAATTACGTACTAATGATATTGGATTCATTTTCCAAGATTTTAATTTGATTCCCTTTTTAAATGTAAAAGAAAACATTCTTTTCTCGCTTCGTTTAAAAGGTGAAAAGATTGAAAATCATTCAGATAATTATGAACAGCTAGTCAATTGGTTAGGAATTAAGAAGATTGAAGAAAAATATATAAATGAAATTTCTGGTGGTGAGCAACAACGTACGGCAATTGCCCGTTGTTTACTAATGGAACCTAAAATTATTTTGGCTGATGAACCTACTGGAAATTTAGATAAAAAAAATACAGATGCATTCTTGAAACTGATTCGAACGCTTCCATTTATGGAAAACAAGGTTTTCATTATTGTAACACATGATGAATCTGTAGAGCGATTCTGTGATCAAGTTTTTAAATTGGAAGAAGGACAAATCATAACTTAGGATATTTTAATTTTTTATGAGATATCAAAAAAAGAAGGAAGTAGGGATAAAAAATGTTTTTACATGATTTTGATTTCGAAGATTTGGACAGTATTGAAGAAGTTATTACACCAAATAAAGGTTCAGTAACTTGTTGCTAAAAATTTGAATTTTTGCAAGGGCCTAGGAGCGTTCTTCTTGGCCCTTTTAACATTGTCTTTTTAAATAAAAAAAATGAAGTTATAGAAAAATAATCGACGAATAGTCTTTTCAAAGTTTTATCTATTCTTTAGACATAAAACTAAAAAAGATTATTTGTCAACTAATTAGTATTAAATTAATTAGTAATAAGCCTCAGTGTGTGTTAATATGTATAGTATAAATAAGACTTAGATTGAATTGCTAAGATGAATTAGAAATAGAATAATAGTAGAACTTAGCTTACTATGTATTCCTGTTTTATGATTTAGCTTGCAGAACGTTAGTGAGATTCTGGTCATTTTTTCAGGTGCACTACTTTTATCACTTAGATATTAGGATGATGATTTTTGAATAAGTTCGGTCTGATCTCTACTTCAAGTAAGAATAATTATCTTAGTTGAAGTAGAGAATGTTATTATAATTTGATGTAAGCGTTTTTTGGTGTAGAAGATTGGTCAATATGCTAAGTACTTAAAAAATATGTTATATCCGATTATTTTCTTGTAGTTTTTCTTATAATACATATTGCGTTTAGGATCAAATCTCTCCATGGACTTGGTTAGACTTAACTAATTAATGGTGGAGATAACGAGTAACTTGTTTGACTATAGGTGTGTTTCCGTATTCAGAGTTACTTAATTGATTTAGTCGTTAATAAAAACCAGCATATTTCGCTAACTTGGTTTTATCGGAAAAACGGTTAAAGGATCAACTTTTTTATTTGAATTGCGCCAATTTGATTATTTTAAAATGATACTTCTTTTAGCTCAGACAACGCTGGATTGTCTGTCATAAAGTGAATATCTAATTTCTCGGAATGTGCATAGGTACTGTAAGATACCTCGAAATTGTGTTGTTTAACGATATTTTTGCTCGAATTCATTGCGTTTCTCTCATTAAGCTAGCCATCTAATCTCTACTAGAGGTGGACTCAGCTAATTTGTTGGAGGCTATACCAATAATCTAGGCAAACTTTATATCACAGACTAGCTACAAGGAGAACTAACATCTTCTTGTAAGTCTTTTCTAAGACTTACTATTCAGGAATATTACACAGTATCTAAGTAAAAACCGTTATTTTTATTTAAAAAATTGGGGGATAGACCATAAGAATAGAATGAAGGGATAAACATTCTCTCAAAATATATATTACGAGGAGAAGGTACTTGGTGGATAAGCGAAAGAAAGTTGGAATTGGTTTGAAATGGTTGGTTACCATATCATATATTGTTATTTACTCAGCATTTATGGAAAAAGAAATGAGCTTCCTAAGTTTATTATGCAGTATATATATCATTTTTTTAGGAAGTTTTGTCTATATAAAGCTCCCCCAAAAACTATATTCATTATCTTTTTTTTCATTAACTTTCTATTTGGGTTGGACAGTGTTATTGGTTTACTCGGATATATGGGTTCTAAAGCTAGTAGGACTATTTCTTTTATGTTGCCATCCATTAACCCTTTATCTGTTTTTGTATTCCTTTATACATATAGATGATAAGAAAAAACTTAATAAAAATCGTATTCTTCTATGTTGTGTTTCACTATACAGCTATTTGGCTCTTTTACTTGATTTTTATGTAGGACCTACTTTGATCTTGTTAATGATTTCGTTAATTACTGTCAATTATTTAACAATTATTAAAGAAAAGAAATTTTTTTTTAGTGCACTAAAATATAAAGTTTTGATTACTTCATTACTACTCTCTTTTGTACTACTTATCTTATTTTATTTTATATGCCTGCTTTCCCCAGAGTTATCTTTTTATAACTGGGATAAAATTACCATACTAGTTACTATTTTACCAACTGGTGTAGTTTATATTCTCGTTAAGGAAAGAGAGATTATATTATCTGAAAAATTTCTGTTAGCGTTTTGTATCTTAGTATATAGTGCATTTTTCTTCTTAATTCTAGAAGTAATTGGTATTGTTCTCTGGAAAAGTTTCATTTTGACTATTCTTTTTACCCTAGTATGTTATTTGACTCATCTATCAATAAATGCAATACATTCAAATAAAGTAAAACAATTAAAAAATAATTTTAGGAATTTAAACAACGAAAAGTTAGAAGTACTAGATCAAGTTACATACTCGCAATTTCTCAATAATGTATCTGAATTATTGCTCGACAAATTAGAAGAATTAACTGCGAGCCAAAGACTAGCTGTATTTGTTGAATCAAAAGAAGGGTGTTATTTGCTATGTCAAAAAGGCGAAGCAGTTTTTAATTCACTAAAAAAAGAGATTCATTTACTAAAAAAACAAAAACAAAAAATTAAGTTTCGAAAAAAAGAATATACCTGTATACCCATAATAATCTCTGGATATACAGTTTGGATTTTCTTTGAAAACAATGACAATGATATTGATTTGAAATCTATACATAAAACTGTAGAACAACATGGAACCTTGATAATTACCGTAAGATTACTTCACTTAAATAGCAAAAGTTATGTGAAAGATCCAATAGAGGTCTGTCAATTGTTAAGAATCAAGCTATTTAATAGTATGGAGATTGAGAAGAAAAATTACGCTAATTATCTTCACGATAACATACTCCAGTCTGTTATTGGACTTCATACTTTAATATCAAATTTGTCAGGAGATGTCATGGTTATGGATTTAATTAATGAGGAGTTTTCAAAATTAGTTAGTTCCATACGTTCTGAAATCTTTAACACGTATCCATCAACGCTTTACCATCTTACTTTTAAAGAAAACTTACAAATATTAATTGATGATTTTAACAAAAAATATCCGAAGACAGAGTTTATATTGGATTATAGTATTGAGGAAATAATACCACAGCATGTTATTGCTCCACTATATCGGATCGTGAAAGAGTTAAATGAAAATATTGGAAAACATGCAGATGCTGAAATAGGAAAAGTAACAGTTGAAATAGACAACGCTGAGATTCAGTTGATAGTAGAAGACGATGGAGTAGGGGTTGGCAATATTTTAGAGTTTGAAAAATCGTTAATTCAGACGAATGATCACATCGGCCTACTTTCGATAAAAAATGACATTAATTGGTTGAATGGTTCATTTAAGATGTTGTCTTTACCAGGTCCAAATAGCGGTACGAAAGTTTGGGTCACTATTCCTTGTATGAAGGGAGAGCAATATGAAAATATTACTAGTTGATGACCATAAATTGATTGGGAAAAGTCTCGAGATGACTTTAAAAAACTATGCAGGTGTTAAAGAGTTTAGATATATTTCAGATCCAATCACGGTTTTTGAAATGATTGAAACATATCGACCATCGATAATTTTGATGGATATTCACATGGGTATGTTCAATGGCTTGGAATTGGGAGAAGAAGTGTTGAGAAAAACAAAAACAAAATTAGTTTTTTTATCTGGATTTGATTTAGCAGAGTATAGAGATAAAGCAATTGGTATCGGAGCTAATGGCTTTTTAGACAAACATATAGCGGTTGACTCTTTGATTGAGAATTTGAAAAAAATCAGCTATGAAGACAAAAAAATATTTCCTCAAACAAGTAGACATGATTTAAAGCATAACCTAATTACTCCTAGAGAAAAAGAAGTATTAAGAATTTTATCGCAAGGAGTAAAACAATCAGCAATAGCTTCCAAAATGAATATTACTGAGCGAACTCTTCGTAACTATGTTTATTCCATCAATGAAAAATTAGGAACAAATTCTGCAATTGCTTCAGTTGTCAAAGCAATTGAACTGGGTATTATAAATGTACGCCTTCAATAATAAATTTCGTCGGAAGAAATAGAATTTAGTGTGTTATATTCTTATAACCAATTTATTATTGTAATTTCAGATTATCTGTTAGAAGTAGATATTCAGAGAATTACAACTTTAAATTGTACTAATGTAGTAACTTCTTTTTTTATTTTTGAAAGCAAAGTCATTTTTAGCAATTATAGCTTCCTAGTTAGCGAAGCTGAAAGGTTCTTCTTTTTTGGATATTAAAAGAAGCCTATGGAAAGTTCCTCGAGGTAGGGATAGATTTTAACTATATGAAAAATTAATCAATGGAACTTCATTGGAGTTAAAAAATGGGTGAAGCTACCAAAATCAGTTAGTAACTTTATTGCTGATGCCTGAAAAAACTAATAAAAAACTAGTATATTTTGCTTCTGGCAGTTCAGGTAATAAAAAAGTTGAAAAATTTTTCAGGCTAAAAAAGCGAATTTACCAAAAAGCGCACTTTTTGGTTCCTATGAAACGAAAAAGTACGTACTATACAGCATGTACGGCACGGTATATGATGATATCAGAAAACGTTAAAGGAGCGAATCAAATGATTACATCACTAGCAGATACAGTAACATTAAACAACGGCACTAAAATTCCAGGAATGGGTCTCGGGGTATTCCAAATACCAGATGAAGAGACAGCAAAAGTGGTCGAAGAAGGGATTATCAATGGTTATCGTTTAATCGATACAGCGCAAATCTATGGCAATGAATCTGGCACAGGAGCGGGAATTAAAGCAGGCTTAGCGGTAACTGGTTTGAACCGTGAGGACTTATTTGTTACCTCGAAAGTTTGGAACGCGCATATTTCCTATGATGAAACAATTCAAGCTTTCAATGATAGTTTGGAACGTTTAGGTTTAGATTATTTAGATTTGTATTTAATTCATTGGCCAGGAAATAATTCTTACAAAGAATCATGGCAAGCTTTAGAAACTTTATATGCTGAAGGAAAAGTGAAAGCAATTGGTGTCAGCAACTTCCAAGTTCATCATTTAGAAGATTTACTTTCTTATGCAAAAGTTGTTCCGGTAATTAACCAAGTGGAACTACATCCAAAATTGGATCAAAAAGAAGTGCGTGATTTCTGTGAAAAACATGATATCAAAGTCCAAGCTTGGTCACCGTTGATGCAAGGTCAATTATTATCGAATGAAACCATTTTGGCGATTGCTGAGAACCATAATAAATCAGCAGCGCAAGTGATTTTACGTTGGGATATTCAACAAGATATCTTATTAGCCGTGAAATCTGTCCACAAAGAACGGATGATTAGCAATGCAGCGGTCTTTGATTTTGAACTAAGTGCAGAAGAAATGGCACAAATTAACCAATTGAATGAATCGTTACGTGTGGGACCAAATCCAGACACGTTTGATTTCTAAAAATTAACTAGGAGGAGATACAATGAGTGAAGCAGTTAAAGGTTTTTCAGTAGTCAACCACGTGGGGATTACAGTCAGTAATTTGGATGAATCAGTGAAGTTTTATGAAGCATTAACAGGAACAAAAATCGCAAATCGTGATGAAATTGGTGGAAAACGGATGGCCCAAACACAAGGGTTAGATGATACATTAATCAAGTATGCCAATGTGCATCTAGAAAACATCAATATTGATTTATTAGAATATGTTAAACCAAAATCAGAAAAAGCTTCTTATTCCAACGAACAAATTAGTGCAATGCATATGTGTTTCGAAGTGGAAGATATTGATGCAGCTGTTGCACGTTTAAGAGCGATTGGCGTAGAACCTGATGGAGAGCCGATTACATTCCAAGAAGAAGATGGCTTGAAGAGCGGTTTTGGTACAGGTGTCGCTTACTTTACAGATCCAGATGGTACAAATTTAGAATTGATTGCTCCTAAAGGTCCATTTACACGAAATTAAGTTAAAGGACTTTCAAACAAACATCAAAAAGAACCCCTCATTCTAGTATCACTAACTAGAATGGGGGCTCTTTTTATTTTTTGAGACAGAAGTCGCTAAAGAAAAGATATTCCAAATCCGTAATTGATGGTATACTAAAACGTAACAAATAAAGGAGGAAGACAATTGATTCTTAGCGTCTTAACAGTTATTTATTTTATTAATGCAATTATTGCGGGAATTACCATTTTGTTAAAACCTCGAGATGTAGCAGCAATTTGGGCATGGCTACTCGTACTGATTGCTCTACCCGTTTTTGGTTTTTTCTTATATTTATTCTTTGGTCGAGGGTTAACCGACAAAAAGAAATTTTATTTGCAACAAAGTGATTTACGGGAATTAGAGAATTTCCAGAATTTCCAAGAAGAAAGTTTTGAACTTTATAGTCAAAAGATGCCGACGGAGGAGCAACAACAGTTTACAGACTTTTTTTCCTCGTTAAATAGGATGCCCCTGACTAAGAAAAATGATGTTGAAATTTTTACGGATGGTACGGAAAAATTCAATGCGTTGATGGCGGACATAAAAAAAGCTCAGCATTCCATTCATATTGAATATTATGCCTTTGTAACGGATCATATCGGCACCAAAATTTTGAACTTATTAGAAGAAAAGGCGGCTGAAGGGGTTGAAGTGCGGTTGCTTTACGATGCCTTTGGCTCAAAGGGCACCAAGGTTCATCATTTGAATGAATTGAAAAAAAACGGTGGTTTTGTCCAAACGTTTATTACTTCTCAAAAAGCACTTTTGAAGTTTCGTTTGAATTATCATGATCACCGGAAAATTGTTGTTATTGACGGAAAAGTAGGCTACATTGGCGGCTTTAATGTTGCCGATCAATATGCCGGAACGACTAAAAAGTTTGGCTATTGGCGGGATACACATTTACGGATTCAAGGGCCAGCAGCCTCATTACTGCAAATGCGTTTTTTAATGGATTGGAACGTCTCTTCCCCCGAGAAAAATCGTGTGGCGTATCAATTGGATTATTTCTTTAAACTTGAAGCATTGGTGCCAGAGGCAAATACATCCATTCAGATGATTGCCAGTGGTCCTAACAGTGACCGTGAACAAATTAAATTGGCCTTTATTAAATTGATTACTTCTGCCAAGAAAAGAGTCTGGATTCAAACGCCGTATTTAGTTCCTGATGATAGTGTCTTGGCTGCTTTAAAGGTTGCTGCGGCTTCAGGAGTAGATGTTAAAATTATGATTCCAGATAAGCCCGACCATCCGTTTATTTATCGAGCAACACAGTATTATGGCCGCTTATTGATGAAAGAAAATATTGAAATTTTAATTTATAACGGTGGTTTCTTGCATGCGAAAACAATGATTATGGATGATGAAGTCTGCACAGTTGGTTCAGCCAATCAAGATATCCGAAGTTACAAATTAAACTTTGAAGCAAATGCTGTGTTATATGATAAAAAAATCATTGATCAATTAGAAGCAATTTTCTTAGAAGATCGAAAAAAATGTACAACAATGACTCCAGAAGTTGTTCGTGACATGTCAAAATGGTTGATTTTTAAACAACAAATTTCACGATTATTTTCACCAATTCTTTAAAACTGTTTTTCACAAAATGACGAACTTCTGATCCAAAGTTCGTCATTTTTCTTCGGGAATTTTATAAAAGTATAGAAAATCACAAAAAAAGTCAAAAAAATTTTAAAGAATATTTTTTAATTTTATTCGTTATTTTTTTATCTGTAGTTGCTGTTAAAACGAATAAATCTTATTGTTAATTTGTTATTTTATTTTTGTGAAAAAGGGACATCTTTTGTAAAAGTAAAAAAAATTAAGCAAAGAGTGTTGACAAAAAAAACGAAAAGGAATATGCTACATGTACAAGTTAAATACAAAGCAATGACAGAAAAGCAGTAGAGAAATAACCACTGTTACAGAAAGCTAGTGGCGCTGGAAACTAGTACACGTTATTTATCGAATTACATTCTTGAGCTTCTGCCTACAGGGCACGGGTAACAGCGTTATTTGTTAAGAGGTATATAGTATTTTAAATAAATTAAACTATGTATAAATTTGGGTGGTACCACGAGAAATTCGTCCCTAAGTCGTTTTGACGGCTTAGGGATTTTTTGTATTCTTTTTTTGAATACGTGGCAGACCAAAGAAAATTTCGTGAACCCGTGTATACATAGAAATAAACACGGGATATCGTGTAAAAACAAGTGTGTTAATCGTTTATTTCGTTAAATGAACGATTTCCTATAAAGAGATAATTATAAATATGGAGGGTGATAACATGAATATCATTGACGAGCTAGCATGGCGTGATGCAATCAATCAACAAACAAACGAAGAAGGACTAAGAGAACTTACAGAAAATACGAGCATTTCGCTATATTGCGGTGTCGATCCAACTGGAGATAGCATGCATATTGGACATTTAATTCCTTTTATGATGATGAAACGATTCCAATTAGCAGGTCATCACCCATACATTTTAATTGGTGGCGGAACTGGAACAATTGGTGACCCAAGTGGACGAACAACCGAACGTGTCTTACAAACGATGGAAGCTGTGCAACATAATGTGGACAGTCTTTCAAACCAAATGAAAAAATTATTTGGTAAAGATGCTGAGGTAACAATGGTGAACAACTACGATTGGTTATCAGAACTATCTTTATTAGATTTTTTAAGAGATTACGGGAAAAACTTTAATGTCAACACGATGTTGGCAAAAGACATTGTCGCTAGTCGTTTAGAAAGTGGCATTTCCTTTACAGAATTCACATACCAAATTCTTCAATCAATTGACTTTTACACATTGCATAAAAAACATAATATTCAATTGCAAATTGGTGGTGCTGATCAATGGGGCAATATCACTGCAGGATTAGATTTGATTCGTAAAAAAGAAGGACCAGAAGCCAAAGTATTCGGGTTAACTATTCCTTTAATGCTAAAAGCAGATGGTACAAAATTTGGGAAAACAGCGGGTGGCGCTATCTGGTTAGATCCTAAGAAAACCTCACCATTTGAATTCTACCAATTCTGGTTAAACCAAGATGATCGTGATGTCATCAAATACTTGAAATTCTTTACTTTCTTAGATAAAGAAGAAATCGATGCGTTAGCTGAAAAAGTTGAAAAAGAACCAGGTAAACGTGAAGCACAAAGACGCTTAGCTGAAGAAGTGACACGATTTGTTCACGATGATGCAGCATTAGAAGAAGCGCAAAAAATTTCAGAAGCTCTTTTCTCAGGCAATATTAAAGACTTAACGATTGAGGAAATTGAGCAAGGGTTAGAACATGTGCCAACTGTTGAAATTACCAAAGATGCTAAAAACATCGTAGATTGGTTAGTTGACACAGAAATCGAACCATCAAAACGTCAAGCTCGCGAAGATGTGAGCGGAGGAGCTATAAGTATTAACGGTGACCGAGTTACCGATTTAGATTTTGCAGTCGATCCAACACAACATTTCGATGGAAAATTCGTTGTTGTACGGAAAGGGAAGAAAAATTACTTTTTAGCAAAAGTAATGGATTAGAAATTGATAATAATTTCACGAAGAGAAGACGTGTGATTATTTGATCAAAGTTAAAATTCTATTTCTCCTTACAGGTAGTGGTGAAACCGTTAATACACCTAATAAGAGTGGGATTGTACACACAATCCCACTCTTATTTTTTTATATAATGGTTCTGACAAGACACCTTGTGAAAAAATTATAAAATTAAAGAGCTATGATAACCATTGTTATTTTTCTTCTTTACACTTTAGCCGTTTGGGTGTAAGTTGTGAATGCAAAATCTAATTCATTAAAATTTGTAAGGAGGAATTTTCGTATGAAAAACGAAAAATTAGCAAAAGGCGAAATGAACCTTAATGCACTATTCATTGGGGACAAAGCCGAAAACGGACAATTATATAAAGACTTGTTGATCGACTTAGTAGATGAACATTTAGGATGGCGTCAAAACTACATGCCACAAGACATGCCAGTTATCTCTTCTCAAGAACGCACATCTGAAAGCTACGAAAAAACTGTCAACCATATGAAAGATGTATTGAATGAAATCTCTTCTCGCATGCGTACACATTCAGTTCCATGGCATACAGCAGGTAGATATTGGGGACATATGAACTCAGAAACATTAATGCCTTCTCTATTAGCTTACAACTTTGCAATGCTATGGAACGGGAACAACGTTGCCTATGAATCTTCTCCAGCAACTTCTCAAATGGAAGAAGAAGTAGGACATGAATTTGCTCACTTAATGAGCTACAAAAATGGTTGGGGACACATCGTTGCTGATGGTTCTTTAGCTAACTTAGAAGGCTTATGGTATGCCCGTAACATTAAATCATTACCATTTGCTATGAAAGAAGTAAAACCAGAATTAGTTGCTGGCAAATCAGATTGGGAACTATTGAACATGCCAACAAAAGAAATTATGGACTTATTAGAATCAGCTGAAGATGAAATTGATGAAATCAAAGCTCATTCAGCTCGTTCAGGTAAACATTTACAAGCAATCGGTAAATGGTTAGTCCCACAAACTAAACACTATTCTTGGTTAAAAGCTGCTGATATTATCGGTATCGGTTTAGATCAAGTTATCCCAGTACCAGTTGACCATAACTACCGTATGGATATCAACGAATTAGAAAAAATCGTTCGTGGCTTAGCAGAAGAACAAATTCCAGTGCTAGGTGTTGTCGGTGTAGTTGGTTCTACTGAAGAAGGTGCCGTTGACTCAATCGATAAAATTATTGCTTTACGCGATGAATTAATGAAAGACG
This sequence comes from Enterococcus sp. DIV1328a, assembly GCF_050536905.1. NCBI lineage: Bacteria > Bacillati > Bacillota > Bacilli > Lactobacillales > Enterococcaceae > Enterococcus > Enterococcus sp. DIV1328a. The sequence continues at coordinate 385,868 of NZ_CP172912.1, forward strand.
GTATTTACTATTATGTACACGTTGATGCTGCTTATGGTGGTTATGGACGTGCCATCTTCTTAGACGAAGACAACAACTTCATCCCTTACGAAGATTTACAAGATGTTCATGAAGAATACGGTGTCTTCAAAGAGAAAAAAGAACACATTTCAAGAGAAGTGTATGATGCATATAAAGCAATCGAATTAGCAGAATCAGTAACAATTGACCCTCATAAAATGGGTTATATCCCTTATTCAGCTGGTGGTATCGTTATCCAAGATATCCGTATGCGCGACGTTATTTCTTACTTCGCAACTTACGTATTTGAAAAAGGTGCCGATATTCCTGCGTTACTAGGTGCTTATATCCTTGAAGGTTCAAAAGCTGGTGCAACAGCTGCTTCTGTATGGGCTGCACATCACGTTTTACCTTTAAACGTTGCAGGTTATGGTAAATTAATTGGTGCTTCAATTGAAGGATCACATCATTTCTATAACTTCTTGAATGATTTAACATTCAAAGTTGGCGACAAAGAAATCGAAGTCCACACATTAACTCATCCAGACTTCAACATGGTTGACTATGTGTTTAAAGAAAAAGGCAACGATGATTTAGTAGCAATGAACAAATTAAACCATGATGTATATGACTATGCATCATACGTTAAAGGAAATATTTACAACAACGAATTCATTACTTCACATACTGACTTTGCTATTCCAGATTATGGCAACAGCCCATTAAAATTTGTAAACAGCTTAGGATTTAGTGACGAAGAATGGAACCGTGCAGGTAAAGTAACTGTGTTACGTGCTGCTGTAATGACTCCATACATGAACGATAAAGAAGAATTTGATGTTTACGCTCCTAAGATTCAAGCTGCTTTACAAGAAAAATTAGAACAAATTTACGACGTAAAATAATTGAATCTTAAACGGAAAAAAGAAATGGTAACCGAACGAGGGAACGTTCGTCTGGTTGACTTATTCAATAGATAAATCAACCAGACGGCTAACCTCTTAACCAATTCTTTGTCTGGGTAAGAGGCAGTCGAATGACTGTTTTACTCAGCGTATAACAGTCATTCATGCTCCTTATCCAAAATCTTATAAGGAGTGTACAAAATTGGATAAACAACAAGTTAAAAAAATTGAATTAGGTACTTTTATCGGTTTAACAATGGCATTGTGTGCAACTGTACGTAGTATCCCAACACTTGCTGCTGTTGGTTGGACATTAATTTCTTACACAATTTTCGCGGTCTTATTCTTTGCTGGTCCAATCGCATTGATATCTGGTGAATTATCTACGATGCTTCCTCAAGAAGGTGGCCCTCAACTTTGGGTTAAAACTGCCTTAGGTAGCAAATGGGGTTTTGTTGTCGCTTGGTTACTATGGGTGCAAATGTTCCCAGGAATGGTAATGGTTGCTTCTACATTAGGCCCTTTGCTAGGTAATACATTTGGTAATGTTCACTTAGGTGAAAATCATTGGTTCGTATTAGGTTGTATCTTAGTGATTTACTGGATTATTACAATCTTGAACTTGAAATTTGACATGGCGAAAGTTGGCGGAAATATTGGTGTTTGGCTAGGTGTTTACATCCCAGTATTAGTTATGTTTGTTTTAGGTCTTCTTTCAATGATTAAAGTAGGCTTAACACCTGGCGGCTATTTAGGTGCCTTCTCTTGGTCAAAAGTTTTACCAAACTTAGAAAATATGGACACATTTAAATATCTAGCAGGGATTGCATTTATCTTTGTTGGGATTGAAATGTCTTCTGTTTATATTCCTCGTTTGAAAGATGCAACAAAAAATTATACAAAAGGCGTTTTCATTTCATTAATTGGTTTAGTTTTATTAAACGTTATTAATGCAATGTTTGTTGCTAATATTGTTCCAAATGGCAAAATGGAATTGTCTAACATTACACAACCAATTTTGCTTTATTGTGACGTTTTAGGTTTACCAACAATTATTGGTAATATCTTTAGTTTCATGGTCTTCTTAGGTGTGTTATTACAATTATCTGCTTGGGTTACTGGACCATCAAAAACAATTATTCAAGTTGCTCGTGATGGCTTATTGCCACCAAAATTTGGTTTCCATCGCGAAAATAAATATGGCGTTTCTCGTAACGTTGTGTTAACACAATCTGTGGTTATCTCATTATTCGCTTTACTTTATGGGGTAATGGATGATGTCAACGCTGTATTCTTAACTTTAACAAATGCAACAACAATTATTTATAGTATTGTGTATGTATTGATTGCGATTTCCCTAATTAAATTACGTAAATCTCAACCAGATAGACTACGTCCTTACCGAATTGGTAAAAAAGGTAATGGCTTAGCTTATTTAGTGGCAGCAATGTTAATTTTTAGTGTTATCATTGTTATTTTCGCCACATTAGGTACAACAACCGTGACTGATGCAGTCTTAGTTGCATTAATCACTATTGTTATGTTTGTGATTCCGTTAATCATTAATCGCTTTAAAAAAGCAAGTTGGGCAACGGAAGTAAAAGAAGATTTAGGTGAATAAAAAGGCTAGCAATTATTTTGCTGAGTGCCTCTTCACCTGATGACTATAGTAAATTGTCGTTTGGAAACTGAAGCAAGTTCGATTATTGCTTCAGTTTTCGCTTTCCATAAAAGGAGGTTTTCATATGAAATCAACGAAACCCACTGTTTCGTTCGCTGAAAGTTTAGGCATTTTGATTGCCTTGTTAGCGATTCTCGGGTACTTAATTATTGGTCAAAAATTAACCCCTCACATACCGATTCTTTTTGTATTCATGTTGTTGTTGCTTTATGGCAAATGGAAAGGATTTTCTTGGGATGAGATCCACGAGGGCATTGTGGAAGGGATCAAACCAGGGATCATTCCGATTATTATTTTCTTGCTGATAGGTGTCTTAGTTGCTACTTGGATCTTGTCTGGGACGATTCCAACAATTATGGTCTATGGTTTTAAAATTATCTCAGTGAAGTTCTTCTTACCAACCGTTTTTGTGGTCTGTGCACTAGTTGGTGTGACGGTAGGGAGCTCCTTTACGACTGTTTCAACTATGGGGATTGCCTTTCTAGGTATTGGACATATTCTTGGATTCGACAATGCGATGACAGCTGGTGCAGTTGTTTCAGGTGCCTTTTTGGGGAACAACATTTCACCGTTATCTGATACAACAAACTTAGCTGCTGGAATTGGTGGCGTGAACCTTTTTGAACATATACTAAACATGATGTACACTGTTATTCCGGCGTTTATTATTTCGATTGTCGGCTATATCTTCTTGGGACATCAATCTGGTTCGGCGGATTTACAATCGGTTGATGCAATGGTCCAAACGTTACATCAAGGATTCTGGATTTCACCGATTACATTGTTGCCAGTAGCGGTTTTATTCTTATTCGCCTGGAAAAAGGTACCGGCTATTCCAACGTTACTAGTCGGCTCTACAGTGGCGGTCATCTTAGCTTTTATAAATGATCATCACCTAAGTTTAGCGAAAGTTTCTACCATTTTAATGAGTGGTTATGTGGCAGATACAGGGGACCAAAGTATTGATACACTTTTATCTCGTGGTGGGATTGAAAGCATGTTAGGTTCTGCTGCGTTGATTATTTTGGCATTAGGTTTGGGCGGCTTGTTGATTAAGTTTAACATCGTGGCTACTTTAATTGATAAAATTAAAGGCTATGTGAATAATCCAGCCAAATTAATCGCTTTAACTGCTTTAAGTTCTGTGGGAATTAACTTACTAGTTGGCGAACAATATTTGTCAATTATTTTACCAGGGGAAACATTTAAATCCTCATTTACTCGTTTAGGTATTGATAAAAAATATTTAACTCGTACTTTGGCAGATGCTGGGGCGGCAGTCAACTCGTTAATTCCTTGGGGAGTTAGTGGTACCTTCATTATGGGAACGTTAAAAGTTGGTGCACTAGAATACTTACCGTATGCCTTTTTCCCATTGCTTTGCCCTATTATCACTGTCATTTTGGGGATATTCTTAAAAAAACAACAAGGGGAAAACAAAAAAGCACCAGGGACTAACGTTGAATTGTGAGTTTTTTCAGATAATTAAACAATTGGTTACGATTGAACCTCAGTGTCTCTACTGATTGGTTCAATCGTTTTTTCGTCACAGATTTTTTACAATTCTTCATATAATCTTTGAAGCTCCTTAAAGGCAATTTAATTATTCTAAGTTATGATACAAAGGATCAATCAAATAGGTGGATGAACGTGGTGTTAAACTCATAGAGACTAACAGTAGTTTATTCTTGCTCAATGTTGAGGTGTAGGTTCGAATCCTACCGTCCACTTTCTGTTATTTAAACCAACTAGAACGAAACACAAACAAGTGACGGATACACATGATTAAGGTACAATAAGGGTAGGGAAAACAAGGAGGAATTCTTATGAAAAAGATAGGGCTTATTTCTAGTGCTTTTCTTTTAACCCTTGCTTTAGCAGCATGTGGCGGCGGAAAAAGTACAGAAAATACGGATAGTCGTTCCAGTGCTGCGGAAAGTACCACAGTCGAGAGTACAAAAGCATCTGCTATAAAAGAATCAAGTAGCAAAGCAGCAACAAAATCTAGTGATGCGAAATCGTCAGGAACAACAACAGCTGATTCGAAAGCAACAGCTTCTTCTACGAAGGAAGCGACAAATAATGGCTCAGCAGAGAAGCAATCACCAGCGAAAAATGCGAATCCAGATGACCAAGCCAACCAAGTGCTTAACCAGCTAGCAAACATGTTTCCTGGTCAAGGCTTACCGCAGGCAATTTTAACGAGTCAAACGAATAACTTTTTAACTGCAGCGACAACATCACAAGCGGATCAAAACAATTTCCGTGTTTTATATTATGCAGAAAAAGAAGCGATTCCAGTGAATGATGCACGTGTCAATCAGTTAACGCCAATTAGTTCTTTTGAGAAAAAAACATATGGCTCTGATGCCGAAGCAAAAAATGCAGTGAACCAAATCATTGACAATGGCGGTCAACCAGTAGATTTAGGTTACAATATCACTGGTTATAAACAAGGGGCGGCAGGTTCTAGTTACTTATCTTGGCAAGAAGGCAATTGGAGTTTAGTCGTACGGGCCTCAAATATCAATGGTGAATCGCCTGATGATTTAGCGAAAAATGTTGTCAATATTTTGGAACAAGAAACATTACCAGCACCGAATACCGTTGGTCAAATCACGCTGAACGTGGCAGGAACCACTGACTATAATCGAAACTCAGTAGTTTGGCAAGCCGGTACAGTCGTTTACTCTGTTCATCATTTTGACCCAATTCAAGCAGTGAAGATGGCAACATCGATGTAATTAATAAAAAGAAAGCGTGCGACAACGCCCATTGTCAAACGCTTTCTTTTATTATTTTTGTTCTGTATAACCTTGTGACTCCACCAATTCTTGGCTTTTCTTCATGCTAATTCCCTTAGAAGAATCTCCATCAATCTGGATACCATCTACTTTTTTTGCTTTATCATAATCAAGTTTTTCATAATTAATCGTCAATTTTTCGATGGCTTGTTTGTCCTCATAGGTCAGTTTGTAATCAAGCCCTTTGATGTCCTCATATTGTTTAGAAACGGGTTCCAACGCTGTTTTTGCCTCTTCTTTTGTAATCCCCAATTTGTCATAAGAAACAATGTTTTTAGCCGTTTGCGTTAAGACTTTATCTCCTTGGTACGTATAGGTTAAGGTGGAATCAATCCCATCTTGTGGCGAACCTACAAAGGTTTTTGTCTCTATTTTTGAACCGCAACTTGCAAGAAAAAATACCCCAATAAAAATTAAAAATACACGTAAAAACTTTTTCATTTCTAGATAACCTCCTTTAGCTGTTTATTCTTGACTGTAACATAACACGGCAAATAATTACTGTTAAGTAGAAAGCTTGTGAGAAGTCCAGCAAATAAAACTAAATAAAAAAACTTGCCTCTTCATTTTTATGAGAAGAGGCAAGTTTTTTTATTTAGTAATATCACTTAAATCTGGTTGTGAGTGAGCCAACCGACTGGCAGCCGCAGCCGCAATTGCGCCCACAATATCATCCAAGAATGTGTGGACATGTTCACCATCATGCGCATTTAACTCTTTTAAAATGCCTGGTTTTACCTTGTCGATATACCCATAGTTCGTAAAACCGATAGATCCATAAACATTTACAATGGAGAGCGCCATAATTTCATCAATGCCATAAAGCCCTTCATCTTCCGTTAAAATTTCTTGTAACGGTGAAAGTAGCTTGTTTTCTTCCGCCAGAATATCCAGTTGGACACCTGTAATAATCGCGTTGTGTACTTCACGCTTTGTTAACACGGCATCAACACTTTCTAAACAAGTATCTAATGTTAAATTGTCAATATAATCTTTTTGTAAAAATAACACAAGTTCAGCTAAATCATTCATTGTTACGCCACGTTCTTGCAATAAACGACGTGCGCTATTTTCTAACGTATCTCCTTGGATTACCATTTTTTGTCCTCCTAATTTCTGCTTTAGTTGAAGTTCTTCTTTCATGGTACCAAAAAGAACGATAAAGGGGAATTAGAATCTATTTTGGTAGAGAATAATTTAGTTGAAGTGTTATTTTTAGTTAAAAATTACTAAGCGTTCGGTTGTAACGATGCCATCACTTGTTTTAATTGTGTCACTGATTTTTGGAAGAGTTCTTTTTCAGAAGCATTCAGATTCAATTCAATAATGTCAGTCACACCTTGATTGCCAACGACTGCAGGAATCCCTGTAAATACATCTTGTTGCCCATATTGCCCATCTAAGTAAGCTGAGACAGGTAAAATAGCTTGTTCATTATTTAAAATGGCTTTAACAATGCGTGCAGTACTCATACCAATCCCATAATAGGTCGCTTGTTTGCGATCGATAATTTCATAAGCTGTATTTTTCACTTTATCAGAAATGATTGGTAAATCATCACTAGTTAAGCGCTCTGTCGTATCCACAATTTCTAAAATAGGTTTTGTTCCAATCATGGTATGAGACCAGACAGCCACTTCAGAATCCCCGTGTTCGCCAATAATATAGCCGTGAACATTGCGTGGATCAATCGCTAAACGTTGAGACAGTTCTTTGCGGAAACGAGTTGTGTCCAAAGTTGTACCAGTTCCAATTACTCTTGAAACAGGTAAACCAGAAGCTTGCCAAGCCACATAAGTCAGTACATCGACAGGATTTGAGGCAATCACTAAAATTCCATCAAAACCAGATTTCATGATATTGTTAACAATTGTTTTCATAATTTCTGCATTGATTGAAACCAAATCTAGACGACTTTGCCCAGGTTTTTGATTAGCGCCAGCTGTAATCACGACGATATCGGCATCTTGGCAGTCTTGATAGTCGCCAGCCCAGACGTTTACATTTTCTTGACCCCAAGACACACCATCTAATAAGTCAATTGCTTCGCCTTCAGATTTGGCTTTGTCAATATCAACTAAGATTAATTCATTCGCAATCCCTTGGTTGATCATGGAATAGGCAATACTTGTGCCAACAAAACCAGTACCAATAATTGCGACTTTTTTGTTAAATACTTTCATCGTTCATCTCTTCTTTCTGTAATATTTCTTTCTTAGTGAATTATATCACGAACTTTTTAGGTGTGGTTATACCAATCTGTAATAGTCTTTATTAACAATTTAAATAAGGGAAGCCTGCTTTTTTTGTTATGATAAGAGTAGGAAAATAGAGGAGATAAGGAGGCAAAATGACAACGACAACAGTGTATTATGCAAGCAATAATGAAAAACAGCCGAACCGTTTTCAACTAGTTATCGGTAGCTGTAGCTATGAACTTCCAAAAATAGAAATCTACGAAATCCTGGAATGTGTCGCTTCAGCATATGGCTATCAAAAAGAACCATTCATTGAAGAACAAACAGAATGTTTTGTTAAAGGCAACCGTTGTATACATGTTTCCCAACAAGCGACGACGTTGACTTTTGTTGTGAATGATCTGCGTTTAGTAATGGAAAAACAATGCCGAAATCACGAAGAAGTCTTTCAAGAAGTCAATCATATTTTATTGAATATTTTTGAGGAGACCCCTTGTGTTTTTCTCGAAAAGTAGGAAAGAAGGATTAAGATGAAACAGGTGAAAATAACAACTACCTCAGACTTGATTAATGGCGGCTGCAATGCCTGTCCGAATGTGAAGTGTACGAATTATCTTGTTCATGTAGAAGATGAAACAATTGCGTTAGAAACACTAACCGTTGCAGATTTAGTAACTTTATTAGCACTCAAAGAAGGGTTTCGTCAAAAATTAGTTATGGAAATGTTCGAAGAATATACGGTGTTTGAAAGGGAAACTCATCAAGTTGTATTCAAGGAAGAGGAAACGAGAATTCTTTTTCAATCAAAAAAACAGACCATTCAAAGCACTCTTTTGTCTAAAGAGCCACAACAAGTGTTCCAAGAAACCCAGCAAATTTTACACCAACTATTTGAGTTAGAACCTTTTGAATTTGAATTGGTAGAGGAAACTGATAAATAAAAAACAGGAAAACGATTTAGCGAAAGCTAAGTCGTTCTCCTGTTTTTTAGGCTTGTCGTTCACGAATTTTTTCAACGATTCGGTTATAAACTTCAGAGAAGGAAGTATTGGCATGGTGATCGGTCTGGACAATGAAAATTTTTCGAGAAGCAAAGGACTGATCAATTGGTTGCCAAGGGATCTCATCGGAAATAGATAATCGAGAAACAATTGATTGCCCAATGTTATTTTTTAGCAATTGTAACAGGACTTCGTTGTTGTTTAATTCGATAATTGGTAAGTTGATGCTGTGTTCGTTGAGATAAAGCTCATTGAAAAAACGTAAGCCAGAGTTCTTTTCTCTTAAGAGCCAAAATTTTGAAGCGGCATCTCCTGCTAGAACTAGTTGATCTTCATAAACAATTTCTTTGTGTAGATTTTTGGTTTCAATGGGTTTTTCAATTAGTCCAATGTGGGCATGATTATTTTGAACCATATCCACGACTTCGTTTGAATTCATCAGTTGAATCGAAAAGTTGATGAGTGGAAAAGCGGTAACCAAACTCTCCATAATATCTGGCAATAAATAAATAGCAACTGTATTTGAAGAGGCTATAATGCAGTCTTCTTTAAAATTCTCTTTTTCTGCAGCTTGCGCAAAAGAAGTAGTTAAGCTTTCAATAATCGAGAGCATTTTTGGATATAAAAAATCAGCTTCTTTGGTAGGAATAACCGATTGTTTTCCATTACGATAGAACAGCTTGATCGAAAAGTGTTGCTCTAATTTCTTGATTTGCAAAGAAACAGTTGGCTGAGAAATATACAATTGTTTGGCCGCCGCACTAAAATTTTTGGTTTCATACACAGCAATAAATGTTTTGATCCATTCGAACATAAAATCGCCTCTTTCTATTTACTATCTTAATAGTTGGTATTGCAAATATTTATTTTACAAATATAAATATTTCATTTAGTATAATAACATACTTTTGATTAATATCAATAATAATAAATAAAGACGGAGTGTGACTACATAATGGTAGAAAGTGCGAAAAAATTCTTGCGGAAAGTCCCGATTCCCATTTGTGGACTAATTTTAGGGATGGTTTCTTTGGGGAATTTACTTTATTCCTTGGGATATGCAACAATTGGGACCATTTATTGTGTACTTGGCAGTCTCTTAATGATTTTAGTTATTTTAAAAATTATTTTTACAATGAAACATGCATTAAGCACCTTAGATGATCCAATTATTGCTTCGGTATCACCAACATTTACAATGGCTTTAATGGTTATCTGTGTTTTCTTAGATCGGATATTTACCAATGCTGCTTGGATTAACGTGTTGTGGATTGGCGCAGTGGTTTTACATTTTATTTTAATGATTTATTTTGTAGCGGTGCATATTTTTCCAACAAAAATCGAACTGGAACATATTTATCCAAGCTGGTTTATTACGTTTGTCGGCATTGGCGTTATTCCTAATACTTCTCAATTGTTTATCAATGAGTTGGGAAAAATTGTTTTTTGGGTAGCGTTGTTCTTTTATTTACTCTTGTTACCAATTTTAATCAAGAGAATTACGAAGTCGAAAGAAATGCCTGAATCGACCATTCCTTTATTGACGATTATGACAGCGCCAGGTTCGTTATGTTTAGCTGGCTATATTTCAATGGGTGGTCATTTGTATATGCCATTAGTTGTTTTCTTGCTAATTTTATCTCAATGTATTTATGGGATTGTAGTAGTGAATCTATATAAAATTATGCAAGTGACATTCTATCCAAGTTATGCTGCCTTTACATTCCCATTAGTGATTTCTGCGACAGCATTAGTCAAAGTTAAACCTTTATTTGCAGAAAAGGTAGGCCTAACGAGTCTGCTAAATATTTTGTCTACTTTTGAACTTTTATTAGCTGTGGCTATTGTAAGTTATGTGTTCATTCGATATTGCATTTTTTTATTCCAAAGAGAAAATAACACGAAAAAAGTGGAATTAAATTAAAAAAGAGAGGAAGCAAAGAGGTGAAGAAACTATTAATTACTGGAGGAGCTGGCTTTATTGGTTCTAATTTGGCTAATTTTTATAGTCAACAGTATCAAGTTTTTGTGATTGATGATTTGTCCATGGGGCGAGTGTCAAATTTGCAACAAACTGAGCAGTTGGTTTTTATTAAAGGAAGTGTGACGGATCAGCAATTATTGGACGAAGTACTTTCAAAGCATTCGTTTGAGTATATCTTTCATCTTGCGGCCGTGGCAAGCGTGGCAAGTTCTGTGGCACAGCCTCTAGAGACCCACGAGGTCAATTTTTTAAGTGTATTGAAAATATTGGAATCAATAAAAAAATATCAAAAAGAGCTCAAACGTTTTGTTTTTGCTTCGTCGGCAGCCGTTTACGGTGCAGAGCCAACGTTGCCTAAAAGAGAAACTTCGGTGATTTGCCCTTTGAGTCCCTATGCTATTGATAAGTTTGCTGCTGAACGTTATGTTCTCAATGAATACCATTTACACGGGGTACCCACGAGCGCAGTTCGCTTCTTTAACGTCTATGGTCCCAATCAAAATCCTTCTTCACCCTATTCTGGTGTCCTGTCCATTTTGATGGATCGTTATATCCAGTTAGAACAAGGGCAAGCGAGCCAATTTCAAATATTTGGAGATGGTCAGCAAACACGTGACTTTATCTACATTGAGGATGTCCTAACTGCATTAGATTTAGTAGCAACCAAAAGTGAAGCGTTGGGACACGTTTATAATGTGGGTACCGAAGTTGCCATTTCCCTTAATCAATTAATTGAAGAAATGAACCAATTAGTGGGACTTCCTTTGCCAGTTTCTTATCAAAAGGAACGAGATGGCGATATAAAATATTCTCTTTCAGATAGTTCTGCTTTGAAAGGCTTAGGTTTTTCGCCCGTTTATTCAATTCAAGAAGGACTTCAAAAATATCTTAAGTTTACCCATAATACCCAAAATAGATAAAAAAAGAGCCTGGGACAAAAATCACTTTGGATTTTTGTCCCAGGCTTAAAAATTGATAAACGGCGGGAACAGAAGCAACTCCTTCGGAAATAAGCCGAAATTCTCCAAAAATTATAGAACAATTTTCGGAAATTCCTTCTTATTTCTCGGAGTTAAACACTTCTGTCCCGACCTCTTTTTTGTGCAAATGTTTCGCCCCAATGGCAAAGTGAAGAGAGGGCATCGTAAAGAGCATATCCTTCCGGAGTGAGCGTATATTCCACACGCGGGGGCAGTTCGTTAAAGGATTCTCGATGGACTAGGCCATCTTTTTCCATTTCTCTTAAGCGATCTGTCAGGACGCGCTGAGTGATTCCGTCGAGCGCACGCATCAATTCACCGTTGCGCTTGGTTCCTTGGAATAATTCATCCATTAATGATAATTTCCATTTGCCGTTAATGGTGGAAAGGGCTAAGTTGATACTGGTTTGTTTATCAGTTGTCATAGTTTCTCCTTGTGACACGTAATGGTTACTTTTTTCTTCCTAGGTGAATAAAAAGTGCGTACTTTTTTTCTCCATCATAGTGAGTAATAATAACTATGTCAAGTAAGGCAAGAGGAAGGAAGAAGAAATATGATGTATCAAGATGTTGTTCGCAGCCGCCGCTCAGTTCGGGATTTTATGCCAGATGTTGAGATTCCTAAAGAGGAATTAATGGCCATAATTGAGGAAGCGATGTTCGCGCCAAATAGTACCAATTTAAATTCATGGCGTTTTTTAATTGTCACAGAAAAAGAACAAAAAGAGGCCCTTTACGAAGTTTCGATGCAACAACCAGCAGTTAAAGGGGCAGCGGCGGTGATTATTTTATTAGGTGATTTGACTGCTTATACAGTGGCCAATGCAGATGAAATCAGTGCTAAAGCTGTCGCACAAGGAACGATGACGGAAGAAATTCGTCAAGGAATTAATGAAAATGTTTCTTGGTACTATGATGTTAGCGAAGAACAAAAAAGAGAGTGGCTAATGTTAGACCAAGGCTTAGTTGCGATGCAGCTGATGCTTTCTGCAAAAGATCGAGGCTATGATACTGTGGCGATGTCTGGTTTTGAAACAGAAGCGGTTCGCAAGTTATTTAATATTGAGGATCATTTAGTGAACGGACTGATTATTCCGATTGGCAAAGCTCAAACACCCGGCTTTGAAACAGTCCGACGAGATGTTTCAGAAGTAGTAACTTGGTTAGACTAAAAAGCTAAACAGTTCTGTAATTGCTGTTTATTAGATTTTGAGCGTGGAACAAACATCCAAAGTGATTGTTGTCCCACGTTCGTTTTTTTGTTGATCATCCGCTTTTGAGAATGGCCAGAGAAGACGTTTAGTGAACCAATTTTGAAAGAAAGTGATACACTAGAAGAAAAAGAAGTGGGGCGACCTTATGCGTTATGTCATAATGCAGTCACGAGATATTCGTGAAAATTTAGCAACGGAAGATTATCTATTAAACACTCTCTCTTTTGAAGAGCCCTTAGTGTTGTTTTATATTCAGGAACCCTGTGTTATTTTAGGCCGAAATCAAAATGCTTATGAAGAAATTGACTTAGCTTATGCTAGAGAGAAGGGAATCGTTATTACTCGCCGTTTATCGGGCGGTGGTGCTGTTTATGATGATCTCGGGAATGTCAGCTTTAGTTTTGTTGTTCAGGAAGGACATCAAGCTTTTGGGGATTTTAAAGCGTTCACTAAACCAATTATTGAAGCATTACATAAAATGGGCGCAACGGGGGCCGAGATTAGCGGTCGCAATGATTTATTAATTGATGGGAAAAAATTTTCTGGCAATGCCATGTATACAAAAAAGGGGAAGATGTATACTCATGGTACCTTGATGTATGATGTTGATTTGGCAGAAGTTCAACGTGTCTTAACTGTTTCTAAGAAAAAAATTGAATCAAAAGGGACAAAATCTGTTCGGGGACGCGTAACCAATTTACGGCCGTACTTAGACGAAAAATATCAACAATTAACCATTGAGGAATTTCGCAATCGTTTACTGATGGAGCTCTTTGATGTCGAATCTCTAACTGAAATTGCGGAGAAAGAATATGTCCTAACCAAAGCAGATCAACAGGAAATTAGGAAATTGGTCGCTGAAGTGTATGGCAATGAAGCTTGGATTTTTGGTGAAGCGCCTAAATTTACGATCAAAAAAGAAGAAAAGTTTAAAGGCGGCATTGTGGATGCACGTTTGACTGTTGAAAAAGGTAAAATAATTGAGTTAACGATTTATGGTGATTACTTTGCCAAAAAAGAAACAGCGGAAATCGTTGCGGCTTTATTAGGTGTGGACTATCAGTATTCATCAATTTGGCAAGCATTAGCAGCGTTTAACTTTGAAGACTACTTTGTAAATATCACCAAAGAAGAATTTGTTCATTTATTGGTGGATTAATAAACGTGCTGGGACAAAAGTTAAAGAATCTTTTGTCCCAGCACGTTTATTTAATGATGGTTGGCTCTTGCTAGAAAAATTTCCCATGAACGTCCCAATTGCCAGTATCTTTGGCTTTTTTCAATGTTTGCATTCGACGAAAGCCAACAGGATGATCGGATAAGAAGTTACTCAATTTAAGCCAGATGGTATCATCATGTAAATCAATACTGTGAAAGTATTCTTCTAAATCCACACGACTGCCCATGTATTTTCCTGAAAATAAATAAATCATGCTTAAAGCACCTTCTTCGGCGTAGTATAAACCTGCGCGATCAGCGGTATATTCTTGCGTTCTTGTAAAACTTTTATCTAACGCAACTGGTTTCAAAATAATGGATAACATTAGCCGCCATAAATTAGTGTGTCCACATTTATGGTGTCCTAGCTCGTGTGCCAAAATAAAGCGAATCAGCGAAAAATCGCCTGTATTGTACGCGATATCCAACAAATCACTGTGAATGACAACATAGCGTCTGTGTAAAGAGCATTTTGCCGCAAAAGCGTTTAAGACACCATTCCCGTTGATTAAATAAAGACGTGGCATCCTTAATTTTTTAGTGCCAAAGCCCATTTCTTTTGCTAAATCAATATACAAGGAATAAATTTCTGGTAATTGATTTTCTGTAATTTCCACTCCGTTAGAAGCAGTGTCCATGTACATATAACGAATGGTAAAAAAAGCAATGACTGGCGCAATTGGTGCAATTAAGACAATTAATAACCAGTCAGGAATCGGCAAATCACTCAATATTAATAAGGCAACTAACCCCAATGCGAAAAACAATAAAACAAAACCAATGATAATCATTGGTACTTCAAAACGATAACGTAACTTAGCAACAGAAATTTCTTTCTTTTTTTCCTGCGGTTGACACATAAACATTCCTCCCCAAACATTTCCCAAACACTTTTTCAAATAAAATGACTTACCTGTTACTTCTAATATACCATTGGTTAATCGATAATGACAATGGTGGGAACTTGAATAAAGGTAATTATATCAAGTGATTAATGAAAGGAACTCGTTGTACGCAGGGAATTGGTCTATCTTGATTAAATAAAATTTTAATAATCTAACTGTTTTAGACGTAATAAAGTAGTTTCTGGAGTTAATTTTTTAATAACATACAAACGCAAAATCGCATGTTCAATTTTTTGTTCTTCTGGCGATAGCTCCGAATTTATATAGGATAACTTCTCGATTAAATAGGTTAAAAATGAGCCAGCGCCTTGGCTACCCACTAAAAAGCCCATTTCTTCCGTTTCGGTTAATTGTTGTTTTTTTAAGTGGTATATTTCTTGTGCAAGTGCCCCCGAGATAATGATTTCATCTGTTTGCTTGTTCAAATTTGTTAGTAAGTCGCTTTTTGTTGCTACTGTAACAGTTTCCATTGCACTCATCCTTTGCTTTTATATGATACATCTAGTATAACATGGTCTCACTTTTTTTTATTTTTCCTCTTGCTCTGGTACGCGTTTCATAAGGTAAGCTAGGTGTATCAAAATATTGGAGGGTATGAAAATGAATGTTATAGTGGAGATAAGCGATAGACTTGGTATGGATTACTATTTTGTCTCGGTGACTACGACGGCCAAAAGTCTGCAGTTAAATAGTCCCAAAAAATACTATAAGATTTGGCATCAAGAAATTCCGTACCATCAGATAACGGAGTGGCACTTGACACAGCAGGAGGATATTCAGGAAATTTCTTTTGCTTGGCAGGAGACCTTTTATCGTTTTGTTGATTACGGGACAGGGATTGTGCCTTATTTAACTCAATTTTGTAAAGTAATGAGGTGAAAGTATGACAACAATTCGAGAAATTGCGCGCCTTTCAGGATCTTCAGTTACGACTGTTTCGCGTGTGATTAATCATCATCCGTATGTTTCTGAAGAAAAACGACTGAAAATCCAAGCAATTATCGATGAGTTGGGCTATAAGCCCAATATATTAGCGAGAAATCTTAGCTTTGGGAAAAGTAATACATTAGGTGTCATGGTTCCTTATACGAATCAACCTTATTTTGATGCTATTTTAAGTGGCATTATCCACCAAGCATTTCAACAAGGGATGATGGTCAGTTTATTACCAACGGATTATGATAAAGAAGTTGAAAAAAGTTACTTGGAAAAAATGGCCACGGGTGCGTTTGATGGCATGATTGTTTTGTCAAAGGCAAATCCTTTAAGTGTGTTTGCTCCGTATAAAGAGCAAGTTGTTTTTTGTGAAAAAATAGAAGACCCTAGTTATGCTAGTATCTATATCGATCGTTTAACCGTTTATCGGCGGGTCTTCCAAGCATTGAAACAACAAGGATGTAGTGAAGTGGCAATTACGATTAACCGTGCACCAGAAAAAAGTACAAGCGCACGCTATTTAGTTGACGCATATCAGGAAATTTATGGAGTGATTCCTGAAAATCGGTTATTTAAGGACTGTTTAACCTATGAAGATGGGTGTGAAGTAGGACGACACTGTGGGCAAGATCCAACGCTCCAAGCGGTTGTGACCAACGGTGATGAAATTGCCGCAGGGATTCAAGCCGTTATTGAAAGACCACTCTTTTTAGTGGGACAGGAACAAACTTTATTAAGTGAAATTTTAAATTTTTCAACAATCTGTCATCCATTAATGGAATTAGGGGAAAAAGCCACACATTTATTTCAAGAAAAACGGCCGAAAACGATTCAATTGACTTCTACATTTATTAATCGACAACCAGATTTTTCTTTTTCTTAGAAAAAAGCTGGTTGTTTTTTTCTTTGGTAGAATAAGGTTTTTCGCTAAAAAATAAAAAAACTTACAAAAAGTAAGACAAAAAGCTTTACTTACTTTTAGTAAGGTAGTATAGTAAGCATGTAAACAAAATTAAATGAATTTACTGAGGAAATTCGAAAGGATGAACATATTATGTCAAAATTTACTGAAATGATGAAAAACCGTCGTTCAATCTATGCTTTAGGAGAAAACTTACCAATTTCAAAAGAAGAAGTAACTGCTTTAGTAAAAGAAGTTGTTAGAGAAAGTCCAACAGCTTTTAACTCTCAAACACAACGCGTTGTGTTCTTATTCGGCGATGCTCACAAAAAATTATGGGCAATGACTGAAGATGCCTTAAAACCATTAACTCCAGCAGAAGCATTTCCAAACACACAATCTAAATTACAAGGTTTTGCAGCTGGTGCGGGCACAATTTTATTCTTTGAAGATACAGATATCGTGAAAAACTTACAAGATAGCTTCCCATTATATGCGGATAACTTTCCTGTTTGGTCTGAACAAGCAACTGGTTTAACACAAGCGAACGTTTGGACTGCCTTAGCGCAAGAAAATATCGGCGCAAACTTACAACACTACAACCCAGTCATTGACGAAGCGGTTGCTGCAGAATGGTCAATTCCTGCAAACTGGAATTTACGTGCACAAATGGTTATTGGTTCCATTGAAGCGCCAGCTGGCGAAAAAGAATACATGGAAGATAGTGCTCGTTTTAAAGAATTCAACTAAATCATTGCTTTAGTAAAACGAAGAGGAAAGGAGTGAAAGCAAATGGTTCAAGCATTACCAAGTAATATTGGGATTCAACAAGTCACTTTGAAAGTGGCTGATTTAGATAAAATGGTAAACTTTTATACGAAAACAATTGGCTTAAAACTTTTAAAACAAGGAGAGGGACGTGCTTGGCTAGCGCCACAAGGCACCAACGATGCAATTCTTGTCTTAAAAGAACTAACAGCTGGGGAAGAAAATCAGGGTACCACTGGCTTGTACCATATTGCTTTCCTGCTACCAACCCGCAAAGATTTAGGCAATATGTTGCTGTGGCTTTTGCAGGAAAATGTGCAAATTGGCGCAGCAGATCATGGCTATAGTGAAGCCCTTTACTTAAGTGATCCAGAAAATAATGGCATCGAAATTTATTGGGATAAACCAGAAGAAGTCTGGGATATTCGTCCAAATGGTGAAATTATCGGTGTGACAGAAGAATTAGACGGTGATAGTTTAGCTGCAGAAGCTGACGGTCACTGGCTAGGAATT
The DNA here is from genome assembly GCF_050536905.1 of Enterococcus sp. DIV1328a. Classification (NCBI taxonomy): domain Bacteria; kingdom Bacillati; phylum Bacillota; class Bacilli; order Lactobacillales; family Enterococcaceae; genus Enterococcus; species Enterococcus sp. DIV1328a. Next base: position 403,876 of record NZ_CP172912.1, read on the forward strand.
TCCGAAGGTTCTAAAATTGGGCACATTCATTTGAAAGTGGCCGATTTAGATACCACTGAAACGTTCTATAAAAACTTAGGGTTTGGCTTAAAGTCTAACTTTGGTCAACAAGCGAAGTTTTTTGCAGCGGGTCAGTATCATCATCATATTGGGACAAATACATGGAGCGGCAAACAGCTTCCAACGATTCAAGAAAATCAATTTGGCTTAGAAAATTACACCTTCCGTTTACCAACTGCGGCAGATTTAGAGATCGTCCAAGCCAATGCGGAAGAAGCAAAGTTACATTTTATTGCCAAAGATCATTTACTTGCGTTAGAAGATCCTAGCGGCATGATTATTCAATTTACCTATTAAAACCACTCTCAAACTAGCCCTTCGTTAGAAAATGAAGGACTAGTTTTTTTTGTCTTGTTTGCATTATTTTGCATTTGTTTGCAAAATAATGCAAAAGATGCTATCTTTACTTAGAAGAGGTGAGGAAGCATGTTGATTGAAGAACGTTTAGCCAAGATTCAAAAAATAGTGAATGAACAAAAAAGTATTTCCATGGAAGCGTTAGCGGAGCAAGTCTCCGTTTCAAAAGATACTATTCGACGAGATTTAATTCGTTTAGAAAAGGAAGGACATTTAAAGAGAACGCACGGTGGCGCTATCTCAGTGCAGTCTGAAGCAACTATTTATGATTATGCTCAACGAATAATGAAGCATCCAGAGAAAAAACAAGCGATTGCCCAAAAAGTTTGGGCAAATATTCCCAAACAAGCGTCCATTTTTTTTGATTCATCAACCACGGTGGAAGCAGCTATTCGAGCGATGGAAAATAGTCCGATTCACGCGATCACGAACTCTCTCAGTCATGCGCTACTTCTAGCGCAAATGGATCAGACAAAAATTACAGTACTACCTGGGCAACTGCATAAACAACAACTTTTTTTGTTTGGGGCAGAAACAGTCGCTAAGGTTGGGGAATTTGTCCCCGACTATACATTATTAGGTGTGTTTGCGTTATCTGAACAAGGATTATTTATTCACACAGAAGAAGAAGGTCAAGTCAAACGGCGAATGATTCAACAAGGCAAACAAGTCATTGCCTTAGCCGACCAAACGAAATTAAACAAAACGGGTTTATTTAAAATTTGCGAATTAACAGAAATTGATTGTTTAGTGACAGATACACGACCTGATGAAAAATTCTGTGAGCAGTTAGCGCAAGCAGGCGTAACGTTGATTGTCGCAGATGAATAATGGAGGATAATAATGAAGCGAAAAATTAATTATACACATATTGCTGAACCTACTGTTTTTGAGAATGTTTTTCCAACGTATTTGACGAATGAAACGATGATGGCGCGCAAGCAGAAAGTATTACAACGAATGAAAACAGAAAAATTCGATCAATTGGTCTTCTATGCAGACAAAGAGCATGGCAGTAATTTTGAATACTTAACTGGCTTTATTCCGAGGTTTGAAGAAGGACTCCTTGTGTTAAATAAGGATGGTGCGGCGACACTTATTTTAGGCAATGAAAATTTAAAACTGTGCCAACATGCCCGCATCTCAGCCGATTTAATTCATTATCCAGCTTTTTCACTACCTAATCAACCAATGGCTGGGGAACAAAAGTTGTCGCAGATTTTTGAAACGCTTCTCGATGAAACTGCTCAAAAAATAGGTATCGTTGGGTGGAAAATGTTTACGACACAACAGCAAGAACCTGCTACTATGTTTGATGTGCCACATTTTATTGTCGAAGCACTGAAAAAAGCGCTGCCGAAAGAAGCTCGTTTACTAAATGGGACCCACTTATTGATTGGAGCAAAGGGGGCCCGCACAACAAATAATGCCAACGAATTGGCGCACTATGAATATGGGGCGAATTTGGCTTCTCGCAGTATGTTAAAGGCCTTAAATGCAATTGAAGTAGGACAGCGTGAAACGGACATTGGGGCTTTGTTAAATGATGAAGGTCAAACGCCGACGGTAGTAACCATTGCGGCAACTGGACAACGTTTTGAATATGCAAACATGTATCCGACTGCCAAAGAAATTCAGTTAGGTGATGCCTTATCATTAACTACAGGTTACAAAGGCGGATTGTCTAGCCGAACAGGTTTTGTTATTGAAAACGAGCAGCTATTGCCAGAAGCGCAACGTGATTATTTAGAACGCGTAGCAAAACCCTATTTTCAAGCTGTCGTTCACTGGCTTGAAACCATTCGAATCGGACTGTTAGGGCGAGAAATGTACCAAGCGATTGAAGAACAGTTACCAAAAGAAATCTATCACTGGCATTTGAATCCTGGGCATTTAGTTTCGGATGATGAATGGATGTCGTCGCCTATTTATCCAGATTCAGCCATTCGCTTGGAAAGTGGCATGCTCTTTCAAGTGGATATTATTCCTTCTGTACCTGGTTATACAGGGGTGAGTGCAGAAGAATGTGTGGCTTTGGCTGATGAAACACTGCAAAAAGAGATTCAGCAAACTTATCCAGACATGTGGCAACGGATTACGACACGCAAAGCCTATTTAAAGGAGACATTGAAGATTGACTTACCAACGGAGGTTTTACCAATGTCTAATTTAGTTGGTTACTTACGGCCTTTTTATTTAGCTAAAGACAAAGCTTTGTGTGTAGAAAAACCAGCGCTTAAATGAATAGGCTCCTTTTTTTGAGTTTCTTTTGGGCCTTATTTATAATCAATATAGCGAAGGAAGAATACCAGAAGAGAGGCGTGATGGTAAATGCACTATCCTGAACATCTGAAAAAAGCAGTTTTAGCTAAAGCGAAAGACTTACCATTAGAAGGTTTTGTGGAAGGTCAAGGTCCGCAACAGCCAAAAGTGATGCTGATTGGGGAAGCCCCTGGAAAAGAAGAAATTAAAGAAAACGTACCATTTATAGGGCGTTCAGGTCAATCGTTGATGGAACAATTACAACAAGTTGGCTTAAGTCGTGAAACGGTGTATATCACCAGTGCGGTTAGGAGTCGGCCTTTTTCTGTAAAAACGAAGCAGATTGCAAAAACGGGAGAAAGAGTAACCAAGTTTCCTAATCGAACGCCCACCAAAGAAGAAATCAAAATTTTTGCGCCTTTGCTTGATTGGGAAATCGCTGTTTGCCAACCTGAACTAATTTTGACACTGGGGAATATTGGGTTGCAACGACTTTTAGGACCAAAGCCAACAATCACTGCAGTGCACGGAACGGTCATTCAGTCGCCCATTCAAACATTTGATGAGCAATCACAAAACTATCATTGGACGCAGAAAACCTATCAAATCATTCCACTCTTCCATCCAGCGGCTGTCTTTTATAATTATCGTTTAAAAGAAGTCGTGAAAGAAGATTGGCAAGTGGTTCAAAAACAACTGCAACTGCTTAAGAAAGTTTAAAATGAGAAAAATAGAAGGATGGTTGTTTTTTCGAAGAGAGAATGCTACCCTAGAAGTATCAATAAATAGACAGATTATTTAATCGCTGGGTTGAATAATTGAAGGATTCTGATTTTTGCGTAAGCCTTGAAGCAAAAAGAATGAGTCCTTTTTTTGTTAGAAGGAGATTTGGGTATGGAGCAAACACAGCAAAACCATTTTACTGCGTTGTTTTATAAAAATGTTCTGTTAGGAATTTTAAGTATGGCGGCGCAATCAATTTTTATTTTGGCTGACACATTTTTCATTGCAAATGGGATTGGCACCGAGGCGTTGGCGGGGCTTAACATTGTCTTACCACTCGTTAATATTATTAATGGATTAGGTTGGATGTTTGGGGTTGGCGGCGCTACGTTATTTTCGACCACGGTTGCGCAAAAAGAAATCAAAAAAGCCAATCAGTATTTTAGTTTAACGATTGGGTTAGTTTTCGTTATAGGGAGTCTCTTTACTTTAGTGAGCTTGATTTTTTCCGATCAAATTATTCGGGGACTTCAGGGGACCGGTGTCTTGTTTGGTTTGGCAAAGGAATATTATATGATTTACCTTAGCTGTTCATTATTATTTATTTTAAACAATTGCCTGATTACTTTTTTAAGAAATGACCATAATCCTCGTTTGGCAACGATTGCTTTTGTCAGTGGGGGAATTGTCAATATTATTTTGGATTATGTCTTTATTTATCAATTTGGGTGGGGCATGGCAGGTGCGGCCATTGCAACGGTGATGTCACCTTTAACAAGCTTAATCCTGATTACGTTGCATAAGTGGTCGCCGCAACGAGTTTTACGTTTTGAAAAGTTTAAAGTGAAATTTCAGGATGTTCGAGAAATTATGTCGATTGGTTTTTCTTCCTTTTTAAATGAATTTTCTTCGGCCTTTGTCATGTTTTTATTTAATATTGTTTTGTTAAACTTAGTTGGTCATGTGGCGATTTCAGCTTATGCAATTGTTGCCAATCTCAATATTATTGTGATTGCCATTTTTACAGGGATTGGGCAAGGGGCGCAACCATTACTCAGCCGATACTATGGTTTAGGGGAAACGAAGGTGTTGCGTAAATTTGTTAAACTTAGCTTTATTACGTACTTGGTTGCCGGCTTCCTGTTTTTTTTAATCAGTCAAGTGTTTACGGGACAAATTATTGAGGTCTTTAATAGCGAAGGGAACGACCAGTTGGCGCAAATTGCTAGGACAGCCATCCGCTTATATGCGATTTCCTTCTTGTTTACAGGATTGAATTTTATGGGGATTTATTACTTTTCGGCAGTTCGTAAACCGAAAATGGCGCTAATGATTTCCTCTTTGCGTGGATTCTTTTTAATTGTGCCAGTTTTATTTATTTTGGTGAAATTACTAGGATTAACCGGTGTTTGGCTAGCCATGCCCGTAGTTGAATTTGTTACGTTTGGACTAATGCTTGTGGGCTACCTTGCATATCGAAACTATTTGAAAAAAAGAGAAGCAGTAACCTGATGTTGGTTACTGCTTCTTTTTTGCTTAGTTTACATAGTTTTCAGTTAAAGTCATGAATTGTTCCACATCTTTTAGGACTTGATCAATGCCGGCTTGCCAGAAATCAGGTTTTGTTAAGTCAACATTTAAATGTTTTTTCGCTAATTCTTCGCTTGTCATCGAAGCAGTGTCTCTTAATAACGCAATGTATTGGTCTTCAAAAGAGCTGCCTTGTTGATTGGCATACGCATAGATACCCATGCTGAATAGATAGCCAAAAGTATATGGGAAATTATAGAAAGGCACATCATCAATAAAGAAGTGCAATTTGCTCGCCCAGAAATGAGGATGATAACTGCCAAGACTATCTTTGTAGCTTTCTTTTTGCGCCGCTAACATTAATTCAGTAATATCTTCTTCCGCTACTAAACCTTTTTGGCGCGCTTGATAAAAATTATTTTCAAAGATAAAACGTGCATGAATGTTCATAAACATGGCAATGGCATTTTGCATTTTTGTGTCTAAAAGGTTAATCTTTTCAACGTCTGATTTGGCCTCTTTTAAGGTAGCGTCAGCAACAATCAATTCTGCAAAGGTACTAGCTGTTTCTGCTACGTTCATGGCATACTCTCGATTCAATGAAGGTAAATCCCACATCACGCTACTATGGAAAGCGTGACCTAATTCATGGGCTAAAGTAGCTACTTCGTTGATTGAATTGCCAAAGGTCATGAAAATCCGCGACTCTTGTGTTTCAGGTAATTCTGTACAATAACCCCCAGGACGTTTGCCTGGACGATCTTCAGCTTCAATCCAACTTTTTTCAAAAGCCATTTGGGCAAAATCGGCCATTTTCGGACTGAATTTACGGAAATTTTCTAAAATAAAGGCAGCGGCTTGATCAAAGGAATACGTTTTTTCTTCTAAATCACCTAAAATAATTGGTGCATCTTGGTCTTGCCAATCCATTTTTTCTTTGCCGAATAATTGCGCTTTGCGCGTTAAAAAGTCGACGAATGGTTGTTTATTTTTTTGGATGGTTTCCCACATAACCGTTAATGTTTCTTGACTCATTCGATTATAGTTTAAGGGATTTTCTAAATAATCTGTAGTGCCATGCAATTTGTAATCAGATAAACGGAACCCATCTAAGTGATTTAGGGTGTCTGCTAAAATTGAAGCTTTGCCACTCCAAGCTTTCTCCCATGCTGTAAACAAACGTTGACGAACCTCTTTGTCAGGATCTCCCATCATGCGGTTAAAGGCTTGGCCTGCAGATAGTTCTGTCACAGAGCCATCTTTTTCTTCAAAAGGAATCACGATGGAAGCAACAATCGTATCGTAATGTGTACTCCAAGCATTTAACCCATCTAGAGAAAGCGTATTGATGATATTTTCTTCTTGTTCGGAAAGCAGTTTTTTTCCATCACGGCGTAATTCATTTAAGCGAAAAGCCATTGTTTTAAACGGTTCTTCGGCTAACAGGTCTTGCCAATGTTCTGCTGAAATCTCGGTGATTTTTTTAGTAAAAATGGTTTCAGCTAATTGAATCGCTGGCAACAGATTGTATAAATCGCCTGATAAAATTTTGGCCTTGGTATCATTAGTATTAGCAGAAATTAAAGCAGTTAAAAAACTATTACATTGTGAAAAGCCATTTGAGATTTTCCCTTGTAACGTTAAGATTTCAGCAAATTGTTCTTTGCCTTGGGCACTTTCTGGTGTCCATTTTGTGATTAATTGATGGTACTCTTTTGTTTGTTCGGTTAATTGAGTCATTCGTTGGCTAAGTTCTTTGGACTCGCTCCCATTGGGGAAAATACTGTCTAAATCCCATGTAATAGAATAGGTCATATCCAATCCTTCTTTCATTTTTTTCTTTTCAGTATATCATAAGACCTAAGAGAAGTTGTTTCTTTTTCCCTCGAAACCGACTATAATAAAAAAGAATTTTCCGTGGCAGTCACGGGGCAACTTGAAACCAAGAAAAGAGGATTATATGAAAAATTATTTGAAAGATAGTAATTTATATTTAGTCATTGCGTTTGTTATTATGGCCATTTTATTTTTCAGTTCATCACAGACGTATGAACAGCAATCACAAGTTGGTCTTTTAGATAAACTTCTGAGCAGTCATCCTTTTGAAGAACAATTAAAAAATATTTCTTTTCAATATGCTGGCAGTGAAGTGAGCATTCAAGCTAGTGGTTATAGTAAATTTGTTGAATTTTTTATTCGTAAGGGAGCCCATTTTGGTACGTATTTTCTATTAGGTGGTAGTTGGTTTATTGGATTAGTACCAAGAATCAAAGGTCTGTTTTTAACAGCTGTTGTTTCCTGGCTAGCTGCTACTGGCTATGCAGGTTTAGATGAATTTCATCAAATGATCACAGGCGGAAGGACCCCTCTTTTTCAAGATGTTATGTTGGATGCCATGGGTGCTTTGACAGCCATCGTTATTTGTTTGGTGGTTCATGGTTTGAAGAAAAATAAAAAAAGAAGACGCTAATTTAGAAGAGCTTCGTTTATTCGTCAGAAAGGTGGATAAGCGAGGGTCTTTTTTTGGTAGCGCTTGTTCCTAACTGAAAAGAAGAGTAGAATAAAGGAGAATAGTAACGAAAAGTCAGGAGGAATCAAGGATGTCAGGACACAGCAAATGGAGCAACATTCAAGGGCGTAAAAATGCGCAAGATGCCAAACGTGGGAAAATTTTCCAAAAAGTTTCAAGGGAAATCTATATGGCGGCAAAAGCAGGTGGCCCTGACCCCGCAATGAATCCTGCTTTACGTTTAGCAGTCGATAAAGCTAAGTCAGCCAATATGCCCAATGATAATATTGCGCGCGCCATAAAAAAAGCCAGTAGTGCTGGTGAAGGGGAACATTATGACGAGGTAACTTATGAAGGATACGGGCCAGGTGGCGTGGCAGTTTTAGTTCATGCACTAACAGATAACCGCAACCGAACGGCCACCAATGTTCGCGTCGCGTTTACTCGAAATGGTGGCTCTTTAGGTGAAACGGGTTCGGTTAATTATATGTTTGATCGTAAAGGCTATATTGTCATTAAGCGAGAAGATCATGCAATTGAGGAAGACGACATGCTAGAAGTCGTTTTGGAAGCAGGCGGCGAGGATTTAGAAACATCACCAGAAGTATTTGAAATTTACACAGCACCAGAAGATTTTACAGCGGTTCGCGATGCTTTAGAACAAGCAGGTTATTCATTAGCACAAGCTGAATTAACAATGGTTCCGCAAACCTTACTAACCTTGAACGATGAACAAAAAGCGCAATTAGAGCGCTTGGTTGACAAGTTAGAAGACGATGATGATGTGTCAGAAGTATTTACCTCTGCAGAAAATCTATAAAATAAAGGGATGCTTGGCGTCCTTTTATTCATAAAATGAAAGCGAATACAGAATGGAGGGCATTTTGAAAAAGAGAATTTGTTTACAAGCAATCAGGGAAGAAGCGGAAGCCTATTATCGTAACGGTGATTTTTATTGCTCGGAAGCGATTGTGGCGACCATTCGGCAACACTTCGATGCGGAGATTCCCATTGAAGCTGTGGCCATGGCTTCTGGGTTTCCTGTAGGTGTTGGAGGAGCGAAGTGTATTTGTGGTGCTCTTTCAGGCGGGGTTATGTGTCTGGGCTACTTTTTTGGTCGGACAGAAGCCAAAGGAGAACAAGTAAATAAAACGATGGCTTTAGCCAACGAATTGCATCAAAGTTTTCGACAAAAGCATCGAGTGGTTTGCTGCAGTATTTTGACAAGTAAAATGATGATGGGTTCACCTGAGCATATGGAACAATGCATTGGCTTTACTGGGGAAATCGCTGAAACAACCGCAAAAATTATTGCACGAGAACTTGCTTACGAATTAGTCTAGTAAAAAATGAGAGAGGAGCAACCAGATTCGGTGAATGAATCTGGTTGCTCCTCTCTCATCTAATGCGTAATCAATTAACCAAGCACTTTTTCATAAGCTTCCACTTGAGATAAGACACGTTGGAGCTGTAATTCATTTTCAATATAGTTGATTGAATTACCTAAATCTTCTTGGCGGTTTGTTTCTAAACGATCGACTTCTTTTTTTGCTTCGTTCAATAAGTGTAGAACTTCTTCCTTAGATAACATGTACTCACCTCCTTGCGCAGTTCATCTACTATTAGTGTACTCCTTTTTTTCAAAAAAGGGCAATAATAGGATATTAAAAAACAAAAATAGCGGTTCTAACCGCTATTTTTGTTTACTCATGGCGTTGTTGTGCTAAAATCGCTTCGATTCGTTCTCTTTGATCTGCCAAAAAGTGAGGCAAATAAAGGGGGATTTCATCAAAGTTTGAACTTTGATTTTCATAGGCTTCGGCATCTAGCAGGCCTTTTTGTGTGGCTACTTCAAATAATAAGTGGTTCGGTTCTCTAAAATACAATGATTTGAAAAATTCACGGTCTTTAATTCCTGAGTTTGTAAAATTCTTTTCATCCAACAGGCTATCAACTTGCGTTAATTCTTGCGTATCTTCCACCCCAAAGGCGACGTGATGAACGCCACCAATTCCTTCAATGGCAAGCGGATTGGTTCGGTCATCAATGATGTGTACCTCTTGATAAAACTGTGGATGATGATTTTCCAGAACAGTTACTTCATGTGCAGTTTCAAAAAAAGGTACTGTTTCTTTTTCATGCCAATGTAAATAATCCACTAAAGGTTGTTTGGTAGCTGCGGCATATTGGACGCGTAATTGAATTGCATCAATGCCTAAAATTGCATGTTCTACTGGAATTTCAGCATGCTCAGCTGGAAAATAATCTTCCGCATTTTCAAATTCACGTAACGGAACAAGCGCCATTTGTGTATTATCGGGCGCTTCAAAACGCAAAATTGGGTGTTGGTTAAATGTTTCCACATCATAGTGGCAGATACCCGCTTGCTCAAGACGTTCTGCCCAAAAATCCAAAGAGGCGCGCGTTGGTACTTTTAAAATAGTTCGTTCAATTGTATTTGTCCCAAATGATTGATCTTGGCCATCATTCAATTCAAAAAAAGTTAATTCGGTACCTGTTCGTTGCTCATTATCTGAGAAAAATAAGTGATACATGGTGTGGTCATCTTGGTTGATCGTTTTCATTAGTAATTTTAATCCCAGTGTATTATGATAGAAGTCAAATGTAGGCTTTATCAATCGATTTAAAATAGAGATGTGATGAATTTGTGCATACATAGTAAAATTCCTTTCTTGGAGGTTTATTAAATGAAACAATTTTTTCAAAAAGGGTCGAAACCTAATCAACTAGTTGTCGCTTTCCATGGTACTGGTGGCAATGAATATCAATTATTAACGACCATCGCAACCCTTTATCCAGAAGCGAGTGTTCTAAGTTACTTAGGGACAGAAGGTGTAGGCGAACAGCGACGCTTTTTTGCGCCATTAGTCAATGGAGCCTTACCTCGTGCTAATTTTGATGAGCGAGTGACTGCGTTTCTAGAAGAAGTTTGGCAACCGCAAAAGTTATACGATGAAGTTATTTTTATAGGGTACTCTAACGGTGCCAATTTTATTTTAGGCCTGTTAGAAAAGAACCCGACTATTGCTAACACTGTTATTTTACTGCATCCAAGCAATTTAGGCTATCAATATGTATCTGGTGAGTTTGCGACAAAAGTGATTGTCACAACAGGGGCTCAGGATGAGTTGAGTATTCCGGGACAAGTTCTTTCTTTAGCTAATCAATTAAAGAAACATTTCCCAGTCGACTTTTTGCTCGTTGATGGCGGTCATGGCTTATCAGAAGAAGAAGTAACGAAAATAAAAGAAGTTCTTTAAAAACAAGCTGCAACCTCTGTTGATAAGTGGTTGCAGCTTGTTTTTTTCATGTGTGTTTAAATGATTTAGTTCTTTTTATTAATGAAAGCTTCCGCAAGGGCAAAGTCTCCTGCGTAAGGTTCATCTACGCCGTTTACTTTTTGATAAAGGTCGGCACCTTTACCAGCTAAGACAATCGCATCATCAGCCGTTGTGCTTAAAGATAATGCGTGAGCAATTGCTTCGCCACGATCTAAAACGGTGTAAACAGGCATTTCTTTGGTAATATGGGCTTGAATTTCTTGGCAAATTTTTGCTGGATCTTCACTGGCTGGGTCATCGGTTGTTAGGACTGCAACATCAGCCAATTCAGAAAGAACCGTACCAAAGTCTTTACGGCGAGAAATCGCTTTGTCTCCTGTGCTACCGACAAGAACAATTAAGCGGCCGTCAGGATGTTCTTCACGGACAAAGGTTAAAAGATTCTTCAAACTGTCATAGTTATGAGCGTAATCAACATAGACGGTTGCACCGTTGGTATTCGTTAAAGATTCCATCCGGCCAGGGACGGTGGTTGCTGCGATCCCTTGTTGACACTCTTCTTTTGAAGCTCCCACAAGGACACTAGCAATCGCCGCACTTAACGCATTACCTTTGTTAAAATCACCACCTAAACGAAGGTGATAAGAGCCGGCTAATCCTAACGCATCTGCAGGACTTTCAACGATAAAACGTAAGGAATCCTCTGAAGAAACAGCGAATGAATAGTCTACTTCTGGAGCCGGCTGACTGCCATAGACAATGGCTGGGACTTTTTGCTGTTGTGCAGTTTCTTTAAGTAATGGAAAATAATCAGCTTCGTGATTCAACACAATGACTTTAGAATGTGTAATCAATTGACGTTTGCAATAAAAGTAATCGTCAAAGGTTGGATGTTCAATTGGACTGATATGGTCGGGGGTAATGTTTAAAAAAATGCCGACATCAAAAAACAGCTTGTAGACACGATTAGTTTTGTAGGCTTGGGAAGAAACTTCCATAATAAAATGAGTCATCCCGTTAGCAACAGCGGTTGCCATCATTCGATACAAGTCCAAAGATTCGGGTGTAGTCAATGCAGATTTAAAGAATGTTTTGCCATCTAATGTCGAATTCATGGTAGAAAGCAAGGCTGTTTTTTGTTGTGTAGCAACATCTAAAATATATTTGGTGAAATAAGCCGCTGTTGTTTTACCTTTGGTTCCAGTAAAGCCAATCAGTTTTAATTTATTTTGTGGATAATCATAAAAAGCCATGCTTAACACAGCCATTGCTTTTTTAATGTCAGTCACGATAATTCCTAGTTGCGCCGGAACCTCATAAGGCACCTCAGAAACATAAATTTCTAGGCCGTCTTTTACAGCATTTTCTAAATAGATTTCTTTAAAGTTTAATCCTTTACAAAAAAAGAGTGTTTCTGCTGTTACGTCTCTCGAATCGTAAGAAAGAGCCGTTACTTCTCGTTGACCTAACGTGTCGGAAAGGGTCAAGTGCCAGCCTTCTGGTGAAATAAATTCTTTTAATAAATCTTCTTTTTCTAAGCAATCGCGAATTGCGAATAATGAAATCGTCACTTTTTTTGCCTCCAAACGTTTCAACGAAATTTCAAAACTGATGTCATTATAGCATTATTTTTCTTTTAAAAAAACCATCTCGTTAGCGTGAGAAAATCCATGAGAAATGTTAAAATAGGATAATTCTTCGAGAAAGTCGTTGCATATCCCAAGATGAACAATTAAAATAAAGAAAGCATACTCAAAGAATATTGGAGGACAAAATGATCAATCAACCAAATTCAGTTGATCAACCAATCCTGACGAACCAAGAAAAAATGGTCAAAGGCTCAGCTTGGATGACAGCTAGTAATATTATCTCCCGCATGTTAGGGGCGATTTACATCATCCCCTGGTACGCTTGGATGGGCGAGCACGGAAACGAAGCGAACAGTTTGTTTTCAATGGGGTATACGATTTATGCCTTATTCCTAATGATCTCTACCGCCGGAATTCCAGGTGCGATTGCCAAGCAGACCTCGCATTATAATTCATTGAATGAATATAAAATTAGTCGACAGCTTTTTTATCGTGCCTTACAACTAATGGGTGGCTTAGGTGTGGTTTTTGCTATTGTGATGTATTTGGCATCTCCGGCATTAGCAGCTTTGTCTGGCGGAGGTCCTGAATTAGTTCCAACAATGCGTTCATTAAGTTTAGCCGTTTTAGTTTTCCCAAGCATGAGTGTCATTCGCGGTTATTTCCAAGGAAATCAAGAAATGATGCCCTTTGCTTTATCACAAATTGTTGAACAAGTAGCACGAGTTTTTTACATGTTATTAACCGCCTTTATTATCATGAAAGTCTTTGAAGGTAATTACGTTACAGCGGTGACCCAAGCCACTTTTGCGGCATTTATTGGGATGCTCGCAAGTTTTGCGGTTTTAGGTTATTACATGTACAAACAAAAACCATTATTTGATTATTTAGAAGAACACAGCGCCAATGAACATGAAATTGCTCCAAAAGAGTTATTGATTGAAACTTTTAAAGAGGCGATTCCTTTTATCGTAGTTGGCTCAGGGGTAACGGTCTTTAAACTTGTCGATCAGTTTACTTTCTCAAACTTTATGCGTTTGTTTACGGATTATTCAGATACCCAATTACGAGAGCTTTTCGGTATTTTTAATGCCAATCCGGACAAATTAACCATGATTGTCGTGGCTTTAGCAACTTCGATTTCGGCTACTGGATTACCGTTGATTACAGAAGCGGTCACCTTAAAAAATCACCGTGAGTTAGCGCGTTTGATTAGTAATAATTTACAACTTTTTGTGTTTGTAATGTTGCCAGCAACGTTTGGTATGATTGTTTTAGCGCAACCACTATACACTGTTTTTTACATGCCAGATGCTTTAGGCACTTCTTTATTAGTGCAAGCTTGTTATGCTAGTTTATTCTTGGGCTTGTATATGTTAGTGTCAAATATGTTAATGGGGATGTATGAAAATCGTGACGCAATGCGTTATTTAGGAATTGGTTTAGCAGTGAAATTAATCGTGCAATTCCCCGCAATCCGTTTATTTGAAGTTTACGGTCCGTTATTAGCAACGATGATTGGCTTTACGGTTTCTTGCGTATTGATTCTAAGAAGAATTCGTCAAGTGACACGTTTTAATTACAAATTAACCTTACGGCGAACATTGTTAATGTTCTGTATTACAGTCATCATGATGATTATCGCTTTGATTTTCCGTCAGTTCTTGTATCTATTTTTAGATCCAACTAGACGTTTCCAAGCCTTCATTATCGTTGTAATTGTGGCTGCTGCAGGAGGCGCTTTTTATGGCTATTCGGTCTTGAAGATTCGCTTAGCTGATCGTTTATTAGGGAAAAATGCCGCAAAATTACGTGCAAAATTCAATATTAAATAATAGCTGATTGAACTCCTTTCAGCAGATTCTCTTAAGAGACAAGGCTTGAGACATCGATCGATTCGATTTATGTCCCAAGCTATTTTTTTAAAGGAAAGAGGAATGACGATGCGTTTAGATAAATTTTTAGCCGATGTTGGTATCGGTAGTCGTAAAGAAATCAAACAATTGTTAAAGAAAAAAGTCGTTACGGTGAATGGTGACGTCGTAAAAGAAGCCAAAACACAAGTAAATGAAGAAACAGATCAAATTGCCTTGATGGGAGAAATTCTTACGTATCAGAAATTCTTTTATTACATGTTGCATAAACCACAAGGTGTCATTTCTGCGACGGAAGATCAGCGAGATGAAACGGTAATTGACTTGTTAACTGATCAGGATTACCGTGCCGACTTGTTCCCAGTTGGTCGCTTGGATAAAGATACTGAAGGCTTGCTTCTGTTAACAAATGATGGCCAGTTAGCGCATCAATTATTATCACCCAAAAAGCATGTGGATAAAGAATATTTAGCTGAAGTTGAGGGACTTGTGACAGCGGAAGATTGTCAACTGTTTGCGCAAGGATTTGCCTTGAAAGATGGAGAAATGGTTAAACCAAGTCGCTTAGTCATTGAGACGATCAATGAGGAAGAAGGGACTTCCGTAGTCCGTTTAGTGATTCAAGAGGGAAAATTCCATCAAGTCAAACGGATGTTAGCCACTGTAGGCAAACCTGTGACGTATTTAAAACGATTACGAATGGGCGAACTATGGTTAGATGAAACGTTAGAACTAGGGGAATATCGGCCCTTAACAGAAGCCGAATTGCAACAACTACAACCTAAACAATCATACCTCAATTAAAATAAACAAAAACCCAGCCCTTTCTGCGGAAAAGATAAAAAATTTCTCGAAAAATAGTGTCGGGTTTCTTTCTTTTTCTGCATAAAATGGTATGATTGACTATGTAGAACTTTATGAATAGGAGTGACAACAAATGACAATTGATTGGACAAAAGAAGTCGAAGCACGTAAAGACGACTTATTAGAAGATTTACAAAACTTATTACGGATCAACAGTGAACGTGATGATGCACAAGCAACACCTGAAGCGCCCTTTGGACCTGGGCCAGTTGCTGGCTTAAAACACATGTTAGCGTATGGTGAACGTGATGGCTTTACGGTGAAAAATGTCGACAATTACGCTGGACACATTGAATATGGCGAAGGCGACGAAACGTTAGGGATTTTTGGTCATATGGACGTTGTTCCTGCTGGTGATGGTTGGGAAACAGATCCTTATGAACCAGTCATTAAAGATGGCAAAATTTATGCACGTGGCGCGAGCGATGATAAAGGCCCAAGTATGGCTGCTTATTACGCAATGAAAATTATCAAAGAATTAGGCTTACCCGTGTCTAAAAAAATTCGTTTCGTAGTAGGAAGTGACGAAGAAAGCGGCTGGGGCGATATGGATTACTATTTCCAACATGAAGAAGCGCCAGACTTTGGTTTCTCACCAGATGCTGAGTTCCCAATTATCAATGGGGAAAAAGGAAATGTGACTATTCGTTTAACTTTCCGAGGCGGTAACGGCGCTGATTATAAATTAGAAAGCTTCAAATCTGGCTTACGTGAAAACATGGTTCCGGGAACAGCAGATGCTGTTGTAACGGCTGCTTCAGCAGACGAAGCGGCTTCACTAGCTGCTAGCTTTGAAACATTCATCAAACAAGAAGCAAAAATTTCAGGTAACGCAGAACTTTCAGATAAAACAGTGACTTTCCATGTAGTTGGTAAAGGTGCTCACGGGGCTAGCCCACAATCTGGAATTAACGCAGCGACTTTCTTGGCAACTTTCTTAAATGATTACAGCTTTGCAGAAGGCGCATATAGCTTTATTAATACCATTGCTGAATTTATCCATGAAGATTTTTATGGTGAAAAATTAGGCGTGGCTTTTGAAGACGAAAAAATGGGTAAATTGACAATGAACGCTGGGATTGTTAACTTTGATCCAGAAAACCCTGAAAATAGCTTAGTAACATTAAACTTCCGCTATCCAAAAGGAACTTCAGCAGAAGAATTACAAGCAAAAGTTCAAACAACAGTCGGTGAAACGGTCACTGCAACACAAGGAGATCGCAACCAAGAACCGCATTATGTACCAGTTGATGATCCATTGGTGGCAACGTTACTACAAGTTTACGAAGACCATACAGGCGAAAAAGGCCAAGAACAAATCATTGGTGGCGGTACTTATGGCCGCTTATTAAAACGTGGTGTTGCCTATGGCGCAATGTTCCCTGGCTACACAGACACAATGCACCAAGCCAACGAATTTATGGAATTAGATGACTTATTCCGAGCAGCTGCTATTTATGCAGATGCGATTTATCGTTTAGCGAAGTAAAGTAAAAAAGCTGTTTTCGATTTTCGAAAACAGCTTTTTTTGCAATTTTTGCCTTTTAAAAACCCAAAATCAGAACCGTCAATTTACTGAAAATTTCTTGCAAATCAAAGGATCCCACGATACGATAAATAGGAGAAAACGCAATGAGTGAAACACTTATTGTTAACTATTTAATCAAAGGACGTGTGAAGATGAACGTAGAAGAATTAGTTCAAAAAGCAAAAGATTTAATTGGAGAAGGCAACGTGGAACATGCGCAACAATTCATTGAAGAACATAAAGATGAATTAGGCGAACACTATCATAAAATTACAGCGCTGTTAGCTGATACAACGACCGATGGTTTGTTTGATAAAATTAAAGGATTGTTTCAATAATCGTAATTAAAAAGGCAAAACACAGTTAACCACGCACTGTGTTTTGCCTTTTTTGCCGTGTAAAGTTTGACAACATCAACAAATAGTAAAAGATATTACCATACAATAAATATAGATTCGTTATTTTAAGGAAAGTAAAGAAATTAAGGTAAGAGATTCTTAATTAGATAATGTTATTTTTGTTATATATATAATTCTATTAGTTTACAAAAACTATAAATAACCCTTTTTTTAAGAAAATAAGAATGGTAAACTTTAAGTAGCGGTATTCAGTTTGATTAATTTGAAAGCGATCACTTTCTGATTGTAAATAAAAAAAGCGCCGAAACAGCGCCACTTTACAGTTGATTACGGTTAAAACCTTATTTTAACTTGCTATGTTGTTTAGAATAGTCCCAAAAGAACTTAACTAAATTATAGCATAGAATAAAAATCATTCAAGTAGTAATTTAAAAAAAGGAGTGGAAATAAAATGAAGAAAGACTACGTTATTGGTCTGGATATAGGAACTAATTCTGTCGGCTGGGCAGTTATGACAGAAGACTATCAGTTGGTGAAGAAAAAAATGCCTATTTATGGAAACACTGAAAAAAAGAAAATCAAGAAAAATTTTTGGGGTGTGCGTTTATTTGAAGAAGGGCATACAGCCGAAGATCGCCGATTAAAAAGAACAGCACGACGAAGAATTAGTCGTCGACGGAATCGTTTACGCTACTTACAAGCTTTTTTTGAAGAAGCGATGACAGCTTTGGATGAAAACTTTTTTGCTCGTTTACAAGAGAGTTTCTTGGTGCCTGAAGATAAGAAGTGGCACAGACATCCGATTTTTGCTAAGTTGGAAGATGAAGTAGCTTACCATGAAACGTATCCGACAATCTACCATTTACGCAAAAAATTAGCAGATTCATCTGAGCAAGCAGATTTACGACTAATTTATTTGGCGTTGGCACATATTGTCAAATATCGTGGACATTTTTTAATTGAAGGAAAATTAAGTACAGAAAATATTTCTGTTAAAGAACAATTTCAACAATTTATGATCATTTATAACCAAACCTTTGTGAATGGAGAGAGTCGCTTAGTTAGTGCGCCTTTACCTGAATCTGTCTTGATTGAGGAAGAGTTGACTGAAAAAGCTTCTCGGACTAAAAAATCTGAAAAAGTCTTACAACAATTTCCTCAAGAAAAAGCTAATGGCTTATTTGGTCAGTTCTTAAAGCTAATGGTAGGGAATAAAGCTGACTTTAAAAAAGTTTTTGGTTTGGAAGAAGAAGCCAAAATAACCTACGCTAGTGAAAGCTATGAAGAAGATTTAGAAGGCATTTTAGCAAAGGTTGGGGATGAATATAGTGACGTGTTTTTAGCTGCTAAAAATGTGTACGATGCAGTTGAATTATCAACGATTTTAGCAGATTCGGATAAAAAAAGTCACGCGAAATTATCTTCTAGCATGATTGTCCGTTTTACAGAACATCAAGAAGATTTAAAAAATTTCAAACGATTTATTCGTGAAAATTGTCCAGACGAATATGATAATCTCTTTAAAAATGAACAGAAAGACGGCTATGCAGGCTACATTGCACACGCGGGTAAGGTTTCACAGCTTAAATTTTACCAGTATGTTAAGAAAATCATTCAAGATATTGCTGGAGCAGAATATTTTTTAGAAAAAATTGCGCAAGAAAACTTTTTAAGAAAGCAACGGACCTTTGATAATGGGGTGATTCCTCATCAAATTCATTTGGCTGAGTTACAAGCAATCATTCATCGTCAAGCGGCCTATTATCCATTTTTAAAAGAAAATCAAAAAAAAATTGAACAACTGGTTACATTTCGAATTCCTTATTATGTCGGACCATTATCAAAAGGAGATGCAAGTACCTTCGCTTGGTTAAAACGTCAAAGTGAGGAACCAATTCGTCCTTGGAACCTTCAAGAAACCGTTGATTTGGACCAATCAGCGACAGCCTTTATTGAACGAATGACCAATTTTGATACGTATTTACCTTCTGAAAAAGTTTTACCGAAACATAGTTTGTTATATGAAAAGTTTATGGTATTTAATGAATTGACCAAGATTTCTTATACGGATGATCGAGGAATCAAAGCCAATTTTTCAGGTAAGGAAAAAGAAAAAATCTTTGATTATCTGTTTAAGACGCGTCGAAAAGTTAAGAAAAAGGATATCATTCAATTCTATCGAAACGAATATAATACGGAGATTGTCACGCTTAGTGGACTTGAAGAAGACCAATTTAATGCTAGTTTTAGCACGTATCAGGATTTACTGAAATGTGGTTTGACAAGAGCAGAATTAGACCACCCAGATAATGCCGAAAAATTGGAAGATATCATAAAAATTTTAACTATTTTTGAAGATCGGCAACGAATTCGGACGCAACTTTCCACATTCAAAGGGCAGTTCTCAGAAGAAGTACTAAAAAAATTAGAACGCAAGCACTACACTGGCTGGGGAAGATTGTCGAAGAAATTAATCAATGGTATCTACGATAAAGAATCGGGTAAAACAATTTTGGACTATTTAATTAAAGATGACGGGGTCTCAAAACACTATAATCGCAATTTTATGCAACTGATTAATGATTCACAATTATCTTTTAAAAATGCTATTCAAAAAGCACAGTCCAGTGAACATGAAGAAACATTAAGTGAAACTGTCAATGAATTAGCTGGTAGCCCAGCAATAAAAAAAGGAATTTATCAAAGTTTAAAAATTGTCGATGAACTAGTCGCGATTATGGGTTATGCGCCTAAGCGGATTGTTGTCGAAATGGCACGTGAAAATCAAACGACTAGCACTGGCAAAAGAAGATCCATCCAACGCTTGAAAATAGTTGAAAAAGCAATGGCCGAAATCGGCAGCAATTTATTAAAAGAACAACCAACGACTAATGAACAGTTACGAGATACCCGTCTTTTCCTTTACTATATGCAAAATGGTAAAGATATGTACACGGGAGATGAATTATCGCTTCATCGTTTATCTCACTATGATATTGATCATATTATCCCACAAAGTTTTATGAAAGACGATTCATTGGATAACCTAGTTTTAGTGGGCTCTACTGAAAATCGAGGGAAATCTGATGACGTCCCAAGTAAGGAAGTTGTTAAGAAGATGAAAGCTTATTGGGAGAAATTATATGCTGCTGGCTTAATTAGTCAACGGAAATTCCAACGTCTGACCAAGGGGGAGCAAGGTGGCTTGACTCTCGAAGACAAAGCGCATTTTATCCAACGACAATTAGTAGAAACTCGTCAAATTACCAAAAATGTTGCAGGGATCTTAGATCAACGCTACAATGCCAAGTCAAAAGAGAAAAAAGTCCAAATCATCACCTTGAAAGCTAGTTTAACGAGCCAATTTCGTTCGATTTTTGGCTTGTATAAAGTCCGTGAAGTGAATGATTATCACCATGGACAAGATGCTTATTTAAACTGTGTGGTCGCAACCACGTTATTAAAAGTTTATCCTAATTTAGCACCAGAATTTGTTTACGGAGAATATCCTAAATTCCAGGCCTTTAAAGAAAATAAAGCCACGGCGAAGGCTATAATTTATACAAATTTGCTGCGCTTTTTCACGGAAGATGAACCACGGTTCACGAAGGATGGCGAAATTCTTTGGAGTAACAGTTATTTAAAAACTATCAAAAAAGAATTAAATTACCATCAAATGAATATTGTCAAAAAAGTAGAAGTGCAAAAAGGCGGTTTTTCAAAAGAGTCGATTAAACCCAAAGGACCATCGAATAAATTGATTCCTGTCAAAAATGGTTTGGATCCCCAAAAATATGGCGGTTTTGATAGTCCTGTAGTTGCTTATACAGTGCTATTCACTCATGAAAAAGGTAAAAAACCTCTTATTAAACAGGAGATACTGGGCATTACGATTATGGAAAAAACAAGGTTTGAACAAAATCCTATTCTTTTTTTAGAGGAGAAAGGCTTCCTGCGGCCTCGTGTATTAATGAAATTGCCTAAGTATACACTGTATGAATTTCCAGAGGGGCGCCGGCGCTTATTAGCTAGCGCTAAAGAAGCGCAAAAAGGGAACCAGATGGTTTTACCCGAACATTTACTTACATTACTGTACCATGCGAAACAATGTTTGTTACCAAATCAATCAGAAAGTTTGGCTTATGTAGAACAACATCAACCAGAATTTCAAGAGATTTTAGAGAGAGTGGTTGACTTTGCTGAAGTGCATACATTAGCCAAGTCAAAAGTCCAGCAAATTGTGAAACTTTTTGAAGCAAATCAAACAGCAGATGTGAAAGAGATTGCGGCATCCTTTATCCAACTTATGCAGTTTAATGCGATGGGCGCACCAAGTACGTTTAAATTTTTCCAAAAAGATATTGAGCGAGCACGCTACACGTCAATCAAAGAAATTTTTGATGCCACTATCATTTACCAATCGACTACGGGCCTGTATGAAACACGCAGAAAGGTTGTCGACTAGATGGGCTGGCGAACGGTAGTGGTTAATAAGCATTCAAAATTATCCTATAAAAACAATCATCTTGTTTTTAAAGCAATTGATCACCAAGAATTAATTCATTTGTCTGAAATTGATGTTTTGTTGTTGGAAACAACGGACATTTCGTTAACCACGATGCTATTAAAACGATTAATTGATGAAAAAATATTAGTGTTATTTTGCGATGATAAGCGTTTGCCAATTGGTAAAATTTTGCCCTTTTATGGACGGCATGATAGTAGCTTGCAATTGACACGTCAGTTGGCTTGGACGGAAGAACGAAAAGGTCAAGTTTGGACAGCGATTATTGCACAAAAAATCACCAATCAGAGTTTACACTTAGCGCAACGAGACTATAGCCAAAAGGTTGCTGCTTTGTTAGCTATGCGCGCTGAATTACGTCTGTTTGATCCAGCCAATCGAGAAGGTCATGCAGCTCGAAGTTACTTTAATACTCTCTTCGGCAATGATTTTACACGTGAACAAGAAAATGACATTAATGCTGGTTTAAACTATGGTTATACGTTGTTATTAAGTATTTTTGCTCGAGAGTTAGTCCAGACAGGTTGTTTTACACAACTAGGACTAAAACATGCCAACCAATTTAATGACTTTAACTTAGCAAGTGATCTTATGGAGCCTTTTCGTCCATTGGTAGATCAAATCATTTATGAGAATAGAAAAGAAGCCTTTCCGATAATGAAACGTAAGTTATTTGCTTTGTTTATGAATACGTATATGTACAAGAAAAAACAAATGTTTTTAACCAATATTGCTACCGATTATACAAAACATGTAGTAAAAGTTCTGAATCAAGAGGAGGAAGGAGTTCCAGAGTTTGGGATATGAGTTATCGATATATGCGTCTATTATTAATGTTTGATATGCCAACGGACACAGCCAGTGACCGGAAAGCGTATCGGAAGTTCCGGAAATTTTTGATTAATGAAGGATTTATTATGCATCAATTTTCGGTTTACAGCAAAATTTTGTTGAATGATACTGCTAATAAAGCAATGTTGGCTCGCTTAAAGCAGAATAATCCGCAAAGAGGACTAATTACACTATTAAATGTAACAGAAAAACAATTTTCTCGAATGATTTATTTGCATGGAGAACAAGACGATCGAGTTGCTAATTCAGATGAACGGATTGTCTTTTTAGGAGAAGAATAGATGAGAGTTAATTTTTCTTTATTGGAAGAACCCATTGAAATTGAAAAAGCCACCTTTTTAACGATTAAAAACGTTCAAACCTTTGCCCATCTAGTGAAGTTAATTTATCAATATGATGGGGAAAATGAGTTGAAACTATTTGATGCGCAACAAAAAGGGCTGAAACCAACAGAATTATTTGTTGTTACGGATATTTTAGGCTATGACGTTAATTCGGCTGCCACGCTGAAATTAATCTATGGGGATTTAGAAGCACAATTAAATGATAAACCAGAAGTCAAATCAATGATTGAGAAGTTAACTGGAACAATTAGTCAATTAATTGGCTATGAATTGTTGGAACATGAAATGGATTTGGAAGAAGATGGCATCACCGTGCAGGAACTTTTCAAAGCTCTTGGAATCAAAATCGAAACAACGAGTGATACGATTTTTGAAAAAGTTATGGAAATTACACAAGTACATCGTTATTTATCAAAGAAAAAATTATTGATTTTTATTAATGCGTGTACGTATTTAACAGAGGATGAAGTGCAACAAGTGGTAGAATATATCTCTTTAAATAATGTGGATGTCCTGTTTTTAGAACAAAGGGTGGTCCAGAACAGATTCCAATATATTTTGGACGAAAACTTTTATTTGAGTTATGAAAAAGCTTAAATTGTTATTGATTAGTGGTTCATTCTAAACTGAAATCTAGCTATGGATAAGTGATGCGAGTACGGAACTTTGGAGAAAAAATAATTCTCCGAGGTTTTAGAGTCATGTTGTTTAGAATGGTACCAAAACCCAAACAGCAACCGGGTGCCAACTTATCGAGTTTTAGAGTCATGTTGTTTAGAATGGTACCAAAACAAACTGGAGCTAGAAAGGGGTGAATTTTAAGTTTTAGAGTCATGTTGTTTAGAATGGTACCAAAACTTAAAATTCCACCAGCGGAACTAAGAGATAGTTTTAGAGTCATGTTGTTTAGAATGGTACCAAAACACAGGTAGCTTGATACCATTTTTTGAATCGGTTTTAGAGTCATGTTGTTTAGAATGGTACCAAAACGGTCTCAGCTACATATGAATAAACTAGGTAGTTTTAGAGTCATGTTGTTTAGAATGGTACTAAAACATTAAACAAAGTACAAATCCATATATATCAGTTTTAGAGTCATGTTGTTTAGAATGGTACCAAAACAACCACAACTGTTGTTGTCACTACTGAAGAGTTTTAGAGTCATGTTGTTTAGAATGGTACCAAAACTTGCGGTATTATTCGTAGGTTTGCTTTTTTGTTTTAGAATCATGTTGTTTGGTTTTCGCAGATACGATATGATTGATGTAAAAATATCGTTGATATGTATAAATGTGATTGTTATATAAAAAATATAAGTAATAAATTGAAGCTTTGCTAGAGCAAGTGATGCGATTACGAAATTATTTAATTTTAGAGTCACGTTATTTATTACTTTACGAATAGAGAATACGATTATCTATAAATCAAGAACTAATCCCCAATTTATTGAAAATGACACTCCCTGTTTTATTAATATTTCATGCTTTTGTTGTACTATTTGATGATACAAAAAAGTAAAACTGAGGACCCAATTAAAGTCAAGTTAACCACATTGAAAGATAAACCTTTCAATGTGGTTAAAGATGCTTAATGAGATTCATGAAACATAGAGAGCGGATTAATTTCCTATGTTCTTTATTTGTATATTTTCTTGGGAATCATTATTGATTGTGGATTAAAAAGATAATCCGCTCCCCGTTTCACCACAGGCATATTCGTAATAGCTAAAATGAAGAGGGCTAAGAAGAAAAGTGCCAGGATTCGGAAAGTAAACCATTCTTTAAAGAGTGTGTCTAATTGTAAACCACTTTCCAACAGAATAATTAAGGGCATATGCAAGAGATAAGGGTAGAGGGTATCTTTCCCGAGGGCGCTTAAAGGTAACTTTCGTTTCGGCAATAATGCAAACCAAGAAAGAGACACCAATGCTGCAGCAACGTAAAAGAACAGCTGAATGAAACTACTGTATTCAAAGGCCGGACTAATTTCAGCGTAGGAAGCCCAACCAGTTAAGAAGCCCCAAAATTTCGTTGCCAATGACCATTGACTATTTACAAATAAAAAGGAGCTTAAAATTACGCCTATCGCTGCCCATTTGACTTTGCGATGATCTAAAAAGGTTTGCAGCTTTTGAATATCCATTAAGTAGCCACAATAGAAGAAAGGGAAGAAGCCCAGAGTCCGTCCTAAAGACAAGAAACCTTCCACAGGTAAATAGCCTGAGGCGCAGCCGATAACAACGATAATTGGCAACATGATTTTCGGCTGAACGCGCTGAAGAAAGATGGTAATTAAGTAGAAACTTGCTAAGGAAAGTAAGTACCAAGGAACGCCCGTTTCGTTCAGTAAATCAAAATTCATTTTATTTGCAAAGGCGAAATTAGCAAGCGTAATCAACAACTTCGCTAAGAGATAAAGCCAAACAAAGGAAAGTAAGCGTAGATATTTTCGTTGTTTAATGGCATGTTTACTAAAGAGTCCAGAGACAAAAATAAAGGCTGGCATATGGAATGAATAGATCCAAAAGTTGATCGTTTCCATGAGTCGTGAAGGAGAAGCTTCACGATCTAAAATATGCCCAAAAATCACTAAGAAAATTAAAAAAAGTTTCACGTTGTCCCATTTATAAATTCGCTTGTCGTTTTCCATAACGATCACTCCTTTTAGTAGAAAACAGTTCACTTTTGTTTAAGGCAGAAGAGGACAATTTTTCCATTCATTGAGTAGATAATTGTAGATACGAACTGGCAGCCGTTAAATGAGCCCCCACATACTTGCGCTTAAAACAAAAAATTAGGCAGGATGTTAGTCTTAAATTATACTGAAAGAGTGACGATCCTCCAAAGATTTTGTTTATTAAGAAGTGAAAGATGCGGTGAAAATAAATGATAAAATTTCAAAATGTTTCAAAAGTATATCAAGAAAATGCCGTTTTGTCCGATGTGAATTTAACAATCCAACAAGGCGAATTTTTTGTATTAGTAGGGCCGAGTGGTAGTGGAAAAACGACGACTTTGAAAATGATTAATCGGCTCATTGAGCCAACGACAGGTGAAGTGGCTCTCAATGAGCAAGCGGTAACCAACTACCCTTTACGTGAATTACGACTAAAAATTGGCTATGTTCTTCAGCAAATTGCCTTATTTCCTAACTTAACCGTGGCGGAAAATATTGAGTTGATTCCTGAAATGAAAAAATGGCCCAAAGAGCAACGCAGAGAGCGAACCATTGAACTATTGAAAAAAGTTCAGCTGGATCCTGAGGAATATCTGCATCGTAAGCCAGCAGCGCTTTCAGGAGGCGAACAACAACGTATCGGAATTTTACGCGCCATTGCAGCTGAACCAGAAGTGATTTTAATGGATGAACCTTTTAGCGCGCTAGATCCAATTTCAAGACATCATCTTCAACGTTTGGTGAAAGAACTTCATCAGGAATTAGCGAGTACCATTGTTTTTGTAACCCATGATATGAATGAAGCTTTATTGTTAGGGGAGCGCATCTGTATTATGGACGCTGGCAAAATTATTCAAGTCGATACGCCAGAAGCCATTCAAAAACATCCGAAAAATAATTTTGTCGGTCAATTTTTCAAACAATCTTCGCCAGAACTAGCGAACTATTGTGGCGCTGACTTGACTGCATTTTTAGAAGCCGCAGATGAGACGATTGAGCCAGTGCCGACTGTTTTCATGGAAACCAATTTAAAAGAGATTGTCCAACTCATTAATGCACAAGAGAAAGCAAATTTAGTAGAAAAACAACAAGTTTTAGGGTGTATCACCTCAAAAACGATTACTCGTTTTATGGAACAACTGCTGGAAAGCGAGGGACAGTAGATGCAAGCACTGATTGAAACTTTTTTCGCTCGAAAAGAAGAATATCTGCAAGCGTTAATCGAGCATATGCAATTGTCCTTTATTTCGTTATTATTCGCTGCATTGATTGCAATTCCTTTAGCCATTTATTTAACGAGTCATCGTAAGTTAGCGGAAAGTCTGTTACAAGTGACTGGGATTTTCCAAACCATCCCTTCTTTAGCCTTGCTAGGCTTACTGATTCCGTTAATTGGTATTGGTCGACCACCGGCAATTGTTGCGCTAGTGATTTATGCCTTATTCCCAATTTTACAAAACACCTATACTGGTTTGACGGAAATTGATCCTTCGTTAGAAGAAGCCGCAGAAGCATTTGGGATGAGTAAAAAAGAAAAACTGTTTAAGTTTGAGTTACAAATGGCGTTACCATTTATTATTTCTGGGATTCGAACGGCTACCGTTTTAATTATTGGTACGGCCACGTTGGCGGCGTTAATTGGAGCAGGTGGTTTAGGGACCTTCATTTTATTAGGAATTGATCGAAATAATTTATCGTTGATTTTTATTGGAGCTCTTTCATCAGCTGCACTAGCAGTCTTATTTAATTATGGAATTCATTGGTTGGAAAAAGCGAATGGGCGGCGACTAATCATTGGCGGTACTATTTTAGGCCTTTTGTTAGGTGGTTCATTTTTCTGGAATCAACAAACTTCTTCAAAGGAAAAACAGCTGACAATTGCTGGCAAATTAGGAGCGGAACCAGATATTATTATTAATATGTATAAAGCCTTAATTGAAGAAAATAGCGACATTCAGGTGACGTTAAAGCCAAACTTTGGCAAGACTACTTTTTTATATAATGCCTTGAAATCAGATGAAATCGATCTTTATCCAGAATTTACAGGAACAGTGATCGAGACCTTTTTAAAAAATCCTCCTCAGCTAGACAATCAACCTCAAGTAGTCTATGAAGCGGCACGCGCTGGCTTGAAAAAACAAGAAAACCTTACTTTGCTGAAACCGATGCGCTATGAAAATACGTATGCCGTCGCAGTTAAGCGCTCATTTGCAAAAGCGCATCAATTAAAAACGATTAGTGATTTACAGAAAATTAGCAATCAGTTGAAAGCAGGTTTTACGTTAGAATTTATTGATCGGCAAGATGGTTATAAGGGATTACAAGAAAAATATCATTTAAATCTGAATGTCCAATCGATGGAACCAGCATTACGCTACCAGGCGATTAATAATGGTGAGGTAAATGTGATTGATGCCTATTCAACGGATAGTGAATTGAGACAATACGATTTAGTAACGTTAGAAGATGATCAAGCACTATTTCCGCCTTATCAAGGAGCACCACTTATTAAAACAGCAACGTTGGAAAAATATCCAGAATTAGCAGAAATATTGAATAAATTGGCAGGAAAAATTAGCGAAGAAGAAATGAGTGAAATGAATTATCAAGTCAATGTGGAGGGGCAAGATCCTAGCATAGTGGCGAAAGACTATTTAAAAGAAAAGAATCTTCTTAAATAAGTATTTTTTACTGAAAAAGACTGGTATATAAACATTTATCCAGTCTTTTTCAGATAAATAAAGAGTTTAATGTGAAAAGTACCTGTATTTTTACTCATTTTTGGATATAATAAAAGAAATGAATGGAGAGGAGTGGTCTATATGAAAAAAGCAGAACGTCAACGTTTGATTAAACAATTAATTATGCAACAAGAAATTGAAACACAAGATGAATTAATCACTCGTTTGGAAGAACTTGGCGTCCGAGCCACTCAAGCGACTGTTTCAAGAGATATCCGTGAAATGAGTATTGTTAAAACACATGGTGCAGATGGTCGTGTCAAATATGCAATTTTTTCTCAAGCACAAGGCACAAGCAGTGAAGAGAAATTACGAGAATCAGTGAAAGATTCAGTTGTTCGAATGGAGCGAGTACAATTTATTGTCATCTTGCATACAGAGATGGGAAATGCCGATGTGGTGAGTAACTTTTTAGATGAAGTAGCTTATCCGGAAGTGGCGGGTACAGTGGCTGGTGCGGATACGATTATTGTGATTACACGTTCAGAAGAGGATGCGGAACACTTTATCGAACGCATCGAAAATATGATTTTTTAAAATTGAAAGCATCAATAGAAGGGAGTTTTTTTCTTGGTAGAATTGAAAGCGCTACAAAATGGTTCGGATATTCGGGGAATTGCTTTGGATACGGAAGAACAAACTGCAACATTAACCGTAACAGCAGTAGCCGAGATTGCGGTGGGCGTGGTTCGTTGGTTACAGGACAAAAAACAGCTGCCACGAAAGGCACAACAGCGCCTGACAATTGCAATCGGACATGATAGTCGTCTAACGGCGGAGCCGATTAAGCAAGCATTAGTAGATACGTTTCTTTCATTAGGTATTCAGGTGATTGACGTTGGTTTAGCTACGACGCCTGCTATGTTTATGGCTACTCAATTTCCAACGCTTCAATGTGATGCAGCGATTATGATTACAGCTAGCCATTTGCCTTACTATTTTAATGGCTTGAAGTTCTTCACAGCAGAAGGTGGAGCAGAAAAAGAAGATATTCGGTATATTTTATCTCATACTGATCCGCTGACGGCCAATGAAAATGGCACACTGATGAAGCAAGAGTTACTGCCAATTTATGCGGAGCATTTGGTGGCAAAAATCCGCCAAGGAATTCATTCGCCCGAAGAGAAACCTTTACAGGGCTTTCGAATTATCGTTGATGCGGGTAATGGGGCTGGGGGCTTCTTTGCGGAGCAGGTTCTTCAAGTTTTGGGCGCTGATACGACGGGATCACAGTTTTTAGAACCAGATGGGCATTTTCCTAATCATGTACCTAATCCAGATAATTCTGAAGCAATGAAAAGTATTCAAACAGCTGTTTTAGCTAATCAGGCAGATTTGGGCATTATTTTTGATACAGATGTAGATCGTTCGGCTGTGGTGGACCAATCAGGTGAGGTACTAAACCGAAATAATTTAATTGCTGTTTTAGCGGCAATCGTTTTAAAAGAAGCGCCTGGTAGTTATATTGTGACAAATTCGCCAACCTCAAGTCATTTAAAAACATTTATTGAAGAAAAAGGCGGCCAACAGATTCGTTATATTTCTGGTTACCGAAATGTCATTAATAAAATGATTGAATTGAATCATGGGGGCTTTCAGACACCGTTAGCCATTGAAACCAGTGGTCATGCAGCGTTTCAAGAAAACTACAATCTGGATGATGGTGCATATGTCGTGGCGAAAATTTTAATGTTGTTACCAGAATTGAAACAAAACAATCAAACGTTAGGAGATCTGATTGCTACATTGAAGCAACCGGCAGAAACCAACGAATTTCGCTTCAAAATTACTGCGGAGGATGTTACTTGTTATGGGCAACAAGTCTTGCGAGACTTTGAATTGTTTGTAGAAAATCAAGCAGACTTTGCTGTGGACCGTGAAAACCAAGAAGGTGTTCGGGGAAACGTGTCTGGTCAATATGGCAGTGGGTGGTTTTTGCTACGCTTAAGTCTGCATGAACCGTTGCTTGTTCTTCAGGTAGAGAATGACCAAAGCGATAAAAATGCGTGTGTCATCGAAAAAATTGCCACTTTTTTACAAAAATACGAGGAAATAGATAGTCAGCAAATAGAAAATAATCTAGGAAATTAAAGGTGTTCTTATGGAAAATGTTTTAAAAGGAAAACACATTGGCTTTTCTCATTTTAGAGAAGAATATATCGAACATATTGCAAAACAGCAATGGGATAATGAATTGCTTCGGCATTTGAGCTGGGATGCTTTACATCCGTGGGGGCTTGAAGAATGGAAAGATTTCACGATTAATAAAGGAGAAGATGATCGATTTCTATTTGCTATTTTAGAAAATACGACAGAGGAATTTATTGGTTGGGTTTCGTTGTCTGATGTACAGTTGAAAAATAGAGGGGCCAATTTAGGGATTGCTATTTTACAAAAAGAGCAACGTGGTCAAGGATATGGCTTTGAGGCGGTGTCTTTAATTTGTAAATTTGCTTTTTATGAATTGGGCTTGCACAAAATCAGATTAGCTGTCAATAGTAACAATCAAAAAGCGATTCATGTTTATGAAAAAGTAGGCTTCAAAAAAGAAGGAATTGATAGAGAAGCGTTATTTCAAGATGGCCAATGGCTAGATATCTACAATTACGGAATTTTACAAAAAGAGTGGCTACAAATGATTAAGGCTGAGAGTTAGCTCAGGAACTGTTTAACACCAAGACACTGAGCAAACGCAGATATGCCGTTCTCAGCAGTGAATGTGCGGTAAAATAAAAAAGCAGAAGAAATCGGCGGTTACCGTCCGATTTCTTCTGTTTTTTTACCATAGGCCAGGCGCTGCAGTCACAACGATTTGTTTTTTTGTAAACGGATGGAGTAAATGAAGTTGTGAAGCATGGAGCATTAAACGAGCTGCCTGCGATTTTGGGTTGTATAACGGATCACCAATAATTGGATGCCCTTCGCTAGCTAAATGGACCCGGATTTGGTGCGTCCGACCTGTTTCTAAAACACAGGTAACTGCGGTTTGATTATTAGAAAGAGCTTTGACCACTTGGACATGTGTAATCGCTGAATCCCCTTTTTGAGGATCAATCCGTCGTTTCCGGCGATCATGCCGATCACGACCAATCGGCTGATTGATTGTCTGTTCTTTTTGGTTAAAGTGACCAGCCGCAATCGCTTGATATTGACGGTAAATTTGTTTTGTTTCTAATAAACGCCCTAAAATAGGTAAGACAAAAGGATTTTTAGCAAAGACAATCGCACCACTGGTTTCTTTATCTAATCGATGAACGACATAAGGGACCTGATTTTTCTCAGCTAAATAGGCAGCAACATGATTTAACAAGGTGTTTGTTTCCTGTGGCTGATTTGGATGGGTTTTAATGCCATAAGGTTTATTTACAATCATTAAATGTTCGTCTTCATATAAAACCTTCACACGCGTTGCTTCCCCCAGATGAATAGTGGGACGCACATAATCGGTTTCTTCAAACGTTAAGGTGACACAATCGCCAGCTTGGACTGGAAAATGAAAAGCAGTTGTTTCTCCGTTGATTTTGACATTTTTTCGCGTGCGTAAAAAATGGCGCACTTTTCGAGGGACTAGCCACTCATTTTCTAATAGTTCTTTTACAGTCATTGTTGAAAAATTTTCAGGTAATCTCATTGAATATTCCACCAAATCCCACCTTTCACTGATTCGCTATTTAGTGTAACAAAGCTGCTCAAAAGGTCAAGTCAGAACGGAAAAAAAGCTGAAATTTGTTAGAAAGGCAGTTCCTTGAGAGATTCTTAAACAAATTTACATAAAAAACGAAGAAAAGCATGATAGAATAGAGGCTAAATAAAGACTCGTTTCTAAACGTAAGCAATTATTTACCTCTAGCGAAGGCAACATTTCCTTTGCTACAGCGAAAAGACCATTGAAATTGTTTTTCAAGAATTTTTCATGCTTTAGACCTAGGTCGTACCCACAAGAATATGGTAGACTTAGCCAAGAAACGTAAACAGAGGGAGTACTATGGACAATCTTAAACAATTTTTTAGTAAAGTCGGTGTCGGATTACGTCATTTTTGGACGTGGATAAAGCCTTATTTAATACAATTCCATCAAGCCAGAAAGCGGATTTGGAAAAAGTATCAAATCAATAAAATTTTCTTGTTAATTGGTTTGGTAGTCGCTTTAGGTGCCAGTATTTATTTATTTTACTTAGCCAAGTCCGCAAACGTTGAGACCCTAAAATCGGGGCTAAGTGAATCAACACGCGTTTATGACGAATCAGGAGAGGAAGTCGGAAAATTATTCGGGCAAAAAGGAACTTTTGTGGAACTGGATAATATTTCTCCTTATATTCAAGATGCGGTTATTTCAACTGAAGATCGCGCGTTTTATCAACATAAAGGGTATTCCATCAAAGGGATTGCCCGTGCGGTTGTTGGAAAATTGACCTTCGGGAAAATCGGTGGCGGTGGTGGCGGAAGTACAATTACGCAGCAATTAGCCAAAAATGCTTACTTAACGCAAGAGCAAACGCTAGATAGGAAAGCCAGAGAATTATTCTTAGCGATTGAAATCGAAAAGAAATATTCGAAAAAAGATATCTTAGCAATGTATTTAAATAATTCTTATTTTGGTAATGGTGTCTGGGGCGTGCAAGATGCAGCTCGTAAATATTTTGGCGTGGATGCGTCCCAAGTGACAGTGGGGGAAGCCGCAACGCTAGCGGGCATGTTAAAAGGGCCAGGAATTTATAACCCAATTGATTACATTGACAATGCCACAGCGCGACGGAATACCGTTTTACAACTAATGGTCGACAATAAAAAACTATCTCAAGAAGAAGCCAATCAAGAAGCGAGTGTTAACTTAGCGAGTCTATTAAATGACACCTATGTTGGCGACGAAAATAGTTACAAATATCCATATTATTTTGATGCGGTAATTGATGAAGCGGTCAATCGTTATAAATTTAAAGAAGAAGATATTTTAAATAAAGGCTACAAGATTTACACTTCTTTAAATCAAAAATATCAAGATGCGATGGATGCAACTTATAAAAATGATGCACTATTTCCACCCAATGCAGAAGACGGTGCCATGGTTCAAAGTGGCTCTGTAGCCATTGATCCGAAAACTGGCGGCGTGCAAGCACTGGTGGGCGGTCGAGGGGAACATGTTTATCGAGGCTTTAACTTTGCAACGCAAACAAAACGTTCACCAGGCTCGTCCTTAAAACCAATTTCTGTCTATACACCAGCTTTAGAGGCTGGCTATAAACCAGACTCTGTTTTAGAAGATAAACCACAAGATTATTATCCAGCGCAAAACTATAGCCGCACGTATAGTGGAGAAGTTCCTATGTATCAAGCCTTAGGAGAAAGCTTAAATTTACCAGCGGTGTGGTTATTACATCAAATTGGTTTAGATAAAGGCTATGAAAAAACAGAGAAATTTGGCATTCCGTTATCAGAAAAAGATCGGTACTATGGTTTAGCACTTGGAGGATTACAAACGGGTGTTTCGCCACTAACTATGGCGGGAGCTTATAGTGCCTTTGCCAATGAAGGCTATAAAACTGAAACGCATTTAATTACAAAAATCGTCGACTCAACTGGCGCAATTGTAGTTGATAATACTAAAGTCAAGAAAGAACAAGTCATTACCAAAGATGTTGCAGACGGGATTACAAGTATGTTACTAGGGGTCTTTAGTTCTGGGAGCGGGGTCAACGCACAACCAGCAGGCTACGTAATGGCTGGTAAAACAGGTACGACAGAAACCAACTTCGATAGTAGTAAAACGAACGATCAGTGGGTGATTGGTTATACACCAGAAGTTGTCATTGCTACTTGGCTAGGCTTCCAAGAAACCAGTAAAACCCATTATCTGGAAGGTAGTAGCGCCACATATGCTTCTCAGGTGTTCAACAGTCAAGCCAGTGGCATCTTGCCACAAGTCAAACAAGCACAATTTCCTGTCGCGGATGCTTATGCCACAGGTGGGAAAGTTGTTGATAGCAACGATAGTTTAACTGGTGGTGCCAATTCTAATTGGCGGGATAACTTGAAAGATTTTGGAAACTCTGTTCAAGATGGCGCTAGCAATTTCGGAGATACATTGAATGAAGTTGGGGGACAAATTAAAGACGGCGCGAAAAAAGTCAAAGACAAGATTGAAGGAATTTTCGGAGGCTTATTAGGAAATTAGTTGGGAAAACCTAAGAGAAATGGTACAATAAAGATGAAACTATTGAGAAAAGAGGGATTCCATTGAGTAACATTTATGATACAGCCAATCAGATTGAACGTGAACTACGTGAGTTAGATGAATTTAAAGCATTACAAGCAGCGTATGAAGAAGTAAAAGCAGACGAAGCAGCTTACACATTGTTTAAAGAATTCCAAGGATTCCAACAAGGACTTCAAGAAAAACAAATGCGCGGCGAAGAATTCACGGATGAAGATGCTGAAAAAGCACAAAGCATTGCAACGAAAGTGCAAGAAACAGCAGTTATCAACGAATTAATGCAAAAAGAACAAGCGTTTAGCTTAGTTGTCAATGATTTAAACCGAATTATCATGACTCCTGTGCGTGATATGTATAACGATTAATTTATGTAATTGAACTCTGACAAGTTGTCTATAAGACAATTTGTCAGAGTTTTTCTTTTACTGAAAATAAAAAAACGAACAAATTTTCGTATGTTTTTACTGACCAAGCTGGCAGAAAATGATATGATAAAGGGAGGAGAAAAGGAGGGGAAACGATGAAACTATTGCATACAGCTGATTTACACATGGATCGGTCTTTTGAAGGGTTAACTGGGATCCCGACAGCCTTAGCGAAGCGCTTAAGAGAAGCTAATCAACAATTGTTAATGAATATCGTAACAGTTGCCATTCGAGAAGCGGTGGACTTGGTTATTTTTGCAGGAGATACGTTTCATCAAAGTCAGACCTCTATTTCAATGCAAGCCCAATTGATGGCTGCATTAGAACAGTTGAAACAAGCAGAAATCCCTGTGATTCTAACATTTGGGAATCATGATTACTATAAAAAAGACCGCTATTGGTTTTCTTTTCCAGACAATGTCTTTTTATTTGAAAAAGAAATGGTTGAGACACTGTATTTTGAAACGAAAGCGGGCGAACAAGTGGCTGTTTCAGGGTTTAGTTATGAGCATCCCTGGATTGATGAAAATAAAGCACTAGAATTTCCTATCAAACAAGCAGAATCTGATATTCATATTGGGATTTATCATGGAGACACCAGTCGGAAAGCGCAACAAAATTATGCTCCGTTTACATGGAAGGATTTAAAAGCCACTGGCTATAATTATTGGGCATTGGGCCACATTCATCAGCCGCAAATTGTTAGTGAACAACCGCTAATTGTTTATCCTGGAACACCTCAAGGACACACGAAAAAAGAACAGTCTTTACAAGGGGTTGCAGTGGTCACACTTTCCCAAAATCAAGCGACTGTTCAATTTGAAAAAGTCGCAGAAATAGATTGGACGAATGAAGAAGTATCTCTTGCGCAATGCCGTGACACCCAAAGCGTTTTGTCTTATCTTGAAACCAGTTTGCTGACGAAGTGGCATGCGCATCAGCAACAGCAATTGATGGCGTTGACACTGAAAGAAACGCAACATTTGGATGTGACCGTGGTGCAAGCCATTGTCAATGGTGAACTATTAAGCTACTTACAGCAGCAGCTTTTACAAAAAACGCAAGGTGATTTTTTTGTTTATCGCCTAATACTGCAAGCAGAGGAACCAACGAAAGAACCGATCTATTTAGCCGCTAGTCCCAACTTATTAACGGCATTAGAAAAAACATACTTAGATCCAGTTATTTTTGAAGATACCACCAAGGAATTGTTACGTTATCCAGAATTTGCTGGAATTTTTTCAATGGATGAGCAGTGGCGATTAGAGAGCTTGCGCCTAGCACATGAGCAAATTAATGAAGACTTTACTATTCAGGAGGACCCACTATGAAATTACTCGCAGTAGAGATTGTGGGCTTTGGAAAATGGCAACAACAGAAAATTACATTTGAATCTGGTAATCAATTGCTGTACGGCGCAAATGAAGTTGGGAAGTCCACATTGTATCAATTCATTCAAGCAATGCTGTTTGGGTTTCCCACAAAGGGCAAAAGAAAACGCGATTACGCACCTAAAAATGGTGGCTCGTATGGTGGTCGTTTGTGGTTGGCACATCCTGTGTTTGGGGAAGTTCAAGTCGAGCGTTTTAAAGAAAAAAATAAAGGGCAAGCAATCATTTATTATCAACAACAAATGGGGGATGAAAAAACCTTACAGCAAATGTTACATCCGCTAACGAAAAAGTTATTTCAAGAGGTTTTTACTTTCCAACAAGAACAATTAATTACGAGTGACAAGTTGACAGAAGAGGAACTGCAAACATCCTTGTTAGCCATTGGTGTTTCTGGTAGTCAACAACTTTTGACTTACCGAAATGCGTACTTTAAAGAAGCACAAAAAATCTTTAAAGGTAAAGGACAGCAGCCATTACTCAATCAGAAGTTGGCGGCTTATCAAGAACTAAAAGAGCAAATTCAAGAGAAAGAAGCGCAGCAACAAACTTTTCAACAATTAGAAGAAACGATTCGCGAAACAGAACAACAGCGAGTGACACTGCAACAGCAATTAAAAGAAACGCAACAGGGCTTGTTACAGGTGGCGGAACAGCAACGTCACTTTCCCTTGTACGAAGAATGGCAGTCGCTGCCTGAAGAAACAGAGAACGTTGTTTTAGTAAAAGAAGACCAAGTTCAATTAGAAGAAACCTTTCAAGAATATATGTACCTAGACAAAGAACGACAACGTTTGACCAAAGAGTTATCTCTTCAGTCAGAAGCGCTCGATGTTCCAGAAGGCTATGCTTTTTACCTAGAACAAGAAGCATTGATTCAACAATTGTTGAATCAACGCTATGATATGCAACAATTGATGACGGAATCGGAATGGATGACCCAAACCTTTGATCAAAATCGTCAAGAAATGGTCCTTTTAGAGAACGAATGGTCATGGTCGCCTGAACGACCACCACAGCTTTTTTATGACAACGAAACCGTTCAAAAGTGGCGCCAACAACAAGTTGCGTATACGCAAGCTCTTCAAAAAGGACAAGAACAGAAAGCATTCTTGGCTTCTCAAATTGAAAATCTGGAATACCAGTTAACGGATTTTGAAAAAGCGCATGCCGCATTTTTTGGTGAAGCGACGCGTGCCCAAAAAGCGCAGAAAACAAGTCAACCACTTTGGTTATTGCTAGGAAGTATCCTTGCATTACTCGGTTTCTTTTTGCCAAGCCCTTTAAAATGGGGCCTAGTTCTCGTGGGAGTTAGTCTTATCGCAAAAGAAGTGCTTAGCTACGCCACTAGAAAAGAAGCTTCCTCTGATGAAGTGAAAGAAGAATGGCAGACGAAACTTTCGCAACTAGATTATCTAAATGAACAGTTCCAACAAGCGCTGAATCAAGAACGTGAGGCACAACTGCAAGTGGAACAACTTGAACAAGCAGTAGCGGAGCAAGCCCAAGTCCATCAATTAGGAAAAATGAATCAAATTGATACTTTAATGAATCAGCGGGAATTGATTACGCGCTATTTATTGCTTGTTCAAACAAATGAAGAACTCATGAGTCAATTGAAGGAAAATCAACAAAAACGCCAAGTATTTGAAGAACAAGTCTTCCCATTGATGACGCATTTACCCTTGCAAGGAAAGAGCCTTTCCGAAAAGTTACACTTTTTAGAAGGATTTGCTGAAGAAATGGAGAAAGTTCGCTTTGCTCAAGAGTATCAAGCAGATGGCTATCTCAAACAGCAGTTACGAGAGTTGAAAACTAAACAGCAAGAAGCGTTAACACGAATTCAGCCTTTACTAATTCGTTATCGGATTCTATCAATCGCTGATGTTCCAATGAGGATTCAACAGCTGACCACTCAGCAAGCTCAAGTTGGTCGTGGGCAAGAATTAGCGACACAATTAGGCAATCTGTTTCCAGAAGCGGTAACAGAGGCAACGTTAAAAGACCGTTCTTTACAACTGGCGCAGCAACAAGCACTGGTAGAAAGCCAGTTAAATAAAATACAAGAACAGTATCAAGCGCTGATTTATGAAAAACAACAATTAATGACGGATGGTACCTTAGATGAGTTGTATCAACGCCAAGCGATTTTAAAAGCGGAAATCAAAGAACTAGCTCAACGTTGGTCTGGGTATCAACTGGCGGGGCAACTGTTAATGGACCTATTAACAGAGCTTTCGGAACAACAATTGCCCAGCTTATTACAGTATGCATCAAGCTACTTTGCACTTTTAACAAGCCAGCGTTATCAATCAATCCAAGTAGCCGAAGGTCAACTAGTTGCGGTGACGAAAGAACAAGAAATGTTTTATTTACATGAATTATCAACTGGCACTAAAGATCAATTGATGATGGCTGTTCGTCTTGCCTTTTTAGCAGTCCAAGGCGAGCAACTGATTTGTCCAATTATCATTGATGATGGCTGGTTACACTATGATCATCAAAGAAAAGCCCAATTAGCTGAATTATTTACTAAATTTGGTCAAAAACAGCAAGTCATTTGTTTTTCTTCTGACCAAGAAATGGTAAGCTATTATCAGGACTTACAACAAAGAGTAATTGCGTTAGAAGGAGGAAGCGTCAAGTGAAAAAATTACGTGAATTAACAGTAGAAGAACTTTTTGAATCATTTGTTCTAATTAAAAATGCCGATGTACGTGTAGCTAAAAATGGGAAAAAGTTTATTGCCTTTACCTTTCAAGACACATCTGGCACGATTGACGGAAAATATTGGGACGCCTCTGAGGATGAAATTACACGATTTACTGCGGGAAACGTTGTTTTACTGAATGGGAAACGAGAAGTTTATCAAAACAAACCCCAAGTAAAAATTTTACACATGCGTTTAGCGACAGCAGAGGAACCAAGCCAGCCAAGTTTATATATGGAACGAGCGCCTTTGAAAAAAGAAGAGATGGTCGAGGAAATCAATCAAGTGATTTTTGAAATTACCAATGCTCATTGGAATCGTATTGTGCGCTATCTCATGACGAAATACCAACAAGAATTTTATGAATTTCCTGCAGCCAAACGGAACCATCATGCTTTTGCGAATGGCTTAGCTTACCACACTGTCTCAATGTTGCGCCTAGGCAAAGCAATTGCTAAGGAATATCCTGAAATTAACACGTCACTATTATACGCGGGGATTATTTTACATGACTTAGGAAAAGTTTTAGAGTTATCTGGCGCTATTACGACAGAATATACGGTGGCAGGGAACTTAATTGGTCATTTAGTTTTGGTGGATGAGGAAATTACCAAGGCGTGTTTGGCTTTAAAAATTGATGATCGAGAAGAAGACGTTGTCGTTCTTCGGCACATGGTCTTAGCCCACCATGGATTATTGGAGTATGGCTCACCTGTGCGGCCAAGAATTATGGAAGCGGAAATCTTACATCAAATTGATACCATGGATGCGTCCATTCAAATGATGCTAGGGGCCATTCGTCAAACACAGCCTGGGGAGTATACGGAACGAATCTTTGGTCTAGATAACCGCAGTTTCTATGTTCCAAAAGATAAATAAAAAAAGGGAGTGGTCAATCGACCACTCTCTTTTTTATGCTTATTTAGAAGAAGATTCTGTTGTTTTGCTTGAAGAATCTGTTGCTTTTTCAGAGTCGCTTGTTTTGGTATCACTTGTTTTAGAATCACTTGATTTTGATTCTTTTTTCTCTGAAGAAGAGCTTGAAGATTCAGTTTGCATGTAGCCTGCTAAAGCGTTCTTGAAGGCATCATCTTTAATTTTCACATTGGCCGCTTTTAATTCGTCACTAATAACTTTTGATTGGAATGTTGGGTCGGCTAATTTTGTATCTTCAGCAATTTTCTTGATCTCTTTTTCATAAGGTTTCATGTCATTGCCTTTTGCTTTGTTTTTCGTCATTTTCACTACATAGTAAGTTGTTTGGTACGTTTGTGCGTTTGTTGCAGCAATTGGTTCTGATACTTCGCCATCTTTTAGTTTGAAGGCTGCTTCTTTAACTTCGGCAGGAACAGTTGTTGATTGTGAATCAAATTTGATTTTACCGCCGTCTTTTTTCGTTGCAGCATCGGTTGATTTGTCTTTAGCAATTTTTGCGAAATCGCCGCCGTCAGTGATTTCTTTCTTGACAGCTTTTGCATCATCTTCTGAAGCAACTTGGATAATTTGTGCTTCTACTTCTGGATGGAAGCTTGCCCAAGCTGTTTTTAAGTCTTCATCTGTAATTTTCAAATGATCTTTCAAACCTACTTGCATTGCTTCGGCTTGTTTTAATTGTTTCTTGAATGATTTTTCAGTCAAACCAGCTTGTGTTAGTGCATCAGAGAATTTTCCGCCTTGCGCTTCCACTTGTTTTTTAGCGTCATCAAATTTCTTTTGAATGGCTTTGTCAGTTACTTTGTCGCCATATTTTTCTTCAAAGACTTTATAAATAACCATTTGGCTAAACGCTTGTTGGCTCGTGCTTTGTTCTTTAATTTGGTTATAAAAATCATCAACAGTAATTGTTGAACCTTTCATTGTTGCGATATCTTTTGAACCGCTTGAACACGCTGCTAAACTAAAAACGGCCATTGCGCCCGCTGCAGCTAAGATTAGTTTTTTCTTCATTCTCTTATGCACTCCTGTTTTTTTTAGTTTTATTTCTGTTATAACTATACCATACCTCATTTTGAAAAAGAAAGAGTCTCAGGCATAGTTTCAAACAAAATTCGTATTTACGTCACACTTTTTATTTTTTTAATAACAAAAGAAATAATTAACATCAAAGACTTTACTTTTGCTTGTTGGTTTGTGTGTCAGGTAATTCAGCCGTGATTTTGGCAATTTGTTCTTTAATTTGAGCAATCCGAGGTTCCGCTTGGAATTTGAAATCAGTGATTTCTTGTTGCAGGTCTTTTGAAAATTCAGTTGCCAGAGGAACGTTTTCTTCGACAACTGCCAAATTTCGTTGCACCTGATCCCAGTCATTCGTGACTTGATTTTTCAGTGAACGATAGTCCTCTAGCTCATTGATTAAATGTTGGCGTGTTTCTTTCCCGCTTCTTGGAGCAGCCAACAAGCCGCCAATGGTACCGGCAGCTGCGCCAAAAAAGAGACCTTTAATAAATTTTTTCATTTAGTTCACCTGCTTTGCAATGGTCTCAGCAATTTCTTGCATCGCTTCGGCGGAATAGTCCTCTTGATGGTTGCCAAAATGAATAGAGAAATCATCTTCTTTTGAATAACGGGGAATCAAATGAACGTGGGAATGGAAAACGGATTGATAAGCCACTTCCTTATTGTTATTTAAAATGTTTAATCCTTCCATTTCTGGAAAAGCTTTTTCTAATGCTCGTGCTACTTTAGGAATACGAGCAAAGACGTCACTTGCTAAAACGTCATTATATTCAAAAATATCAGCAACGTGTTGTTTTGGAATCATTAAGGTATGTCCTTTGGTCACTTGTGTGATGTCTAAAAACGCGTAGACTTTCTCGTCTTCATAGACTTTATAACTTGGGATTTCGCCGTTGATAATTTTACAAAAAATACAATCATTCATGAAAAATTCCTCTTTTCTCTAGGTTCTTTCCTTTACTTTACCACAAGTTGATTTCTCTGTGGATGAAAAAGTACGTGAGTTCGCTAAAAAGTTCGTTTCATTTCGTGTATAATAAGAGAAAGAAAAAAATCCATTTAATTAAGGGAGTAATTTTTGAATTCTTGGTTCGCTTAGGGTTTAATAATGGTAGAGAGAAAAGGTTGGAGGCAAAAGAAATGAGCTTAACAATTGAACATTTAACAGGAGGTTACGGCCATATTCCTGTCTTAAAAGATATTAATTTTGACGTCAAGTCTGGTGAAATGGTTGGTTTAATCGGCTTGAATGGTGCGGGGAAAAGTACCACCATCAAAAATATTATTGGGTTACTTACGCCGCAAAAAGGCAAAATTATGATTGACGGGGAAACATTGCAACAAGCCCCTGAAGAATATCGTAAAAAAATCGGGTATATTCCGGAAACACCTTCTTTATATGAAGAATTAACATTGAAAGAGCATATCGAAGTAACGGCCTTGGCTTATGATATTCCATTAGAAGAAGCATTCAAACGAGCAGAACCATTACTAAAAACGTTCCGTTTAGACAATAAATTGGAATGGTTTCCTGCTAATTTTTCAAAAGGCATGAAACAAAAAGTCATGGTACTTTGTGCATTCTTAATTGAACCGAGTTTATATATTATTGATGAACCTTTTCTAGGCTTAGATCCTTTAGCAATTCATGCTTTATTAGAATTAATGGATACGATGCGTAAGCAAGGGGCAGCGATTTTAATGTCCACGCATATTTTAGCAACAGCTGAAAAATATTGTGATCGTTTTGTGGTACTACACGAAGGGAAATTACGGGCAAACGGTACAATGGCTGAATTACGTGCAGAATTTAATTTACCAGAGTCTTCTTTAGATGATATTTATCTTGCCTTGACGAAGGAAGAAAAGGTGGGGTAACATGGGCGAATTTTTTAGTCAACGTTTGTCACGGCATTTCAAAAAAATGTCCAAGTACTTGCGCTATATTTTAAATGATCATTTTGTTTTAGTCTGTAT
The DNA here is from genome assembly GCF_050536905.1 of Enterococcus sp. DIV1328a. Taxonomy (NCBI): domain Bacteria; kingdom Bacillati; phylum Bacillota; class Bacilli; order Lactobacillales; family Enterococcaceae; genus Enterococcus; species Enterococcus sp. DIV1328a. Next base: position 446,641 of record NZ_CP172912.1, read on the forward strand.
GTTTTTATTAGGCGGATTAGGTCTGTACTATTCCCAGTTGTTAAAAGAATTACCTCGTGATTTTGTTTGGGGCAGACCGTTAATTCTATTGGGCTGGCTGCTACTCATTCAAGTTGGTAAGTTGGCTACTTTGACAGAAGAGCCAGACAAGGTTTTTTTATTACCAAAAGAAAAACAATTCGCTGCTTATCTGAAACGGGCGCTGCGCTACTCTTTAATTTTACCGATTGTGGTCAGCTTTCTAGGAAGTGGCCTATTGATGCCGTTGATTGTAGTCACAACAGGTTGGTCGTTTCAAACCTTCTTTTTATTTTTGGTCATGCTAGTTTGTATGATTTATACACATCTTAGTTTACAAAGCTATGGGCTCTATCATCTTTCGTCAACCACTTACCGTAGTTGGTGGTTCGTTTGGTTGATCAGTAGTCTCTTGATTATGACGGGAGCCATTTACTGGACGCCTTGGGTTGGTGTGATTGGTGGTATCATTCTGGCCGTTTGTTTATCGAGTATTTGGCAAAATAAGATGAAACAGAGTTTCTTGGATTGGGAAAAAATGATCCAAAAAGAACAAAACAGAATGCATAGAATTTATAAATTCATTCAGCTGTTTACAGATATTCCTGAAGTGAGTAGTACAGTGAAACGTCGTAAATACTTAGATCCTCTCCTCGGAGTAGTCAAAAAAACATCTGAGAACACGTATGCTTACTTATTCATTCGGAGCTTTTTACGAGGTAGCGAATATAGCGGCTTATTGTTTCGTTTGATTTTGGTTGGTGGCGTGCTACTCTTCTTTTTACAAGAATTCTGGATTGCGTTGGTAGTTGCTTTATTGTTTGTCTATTTAATCGGGTTCCAGTTGATTCCCATGTACACGCAATTTGATTATATGGTGATGACACAGCTATATCCAATTTCAATAGAAAAAAAACAAGCAGCAATTCGCCGGTTAATTGGCGGCGCATTGTCTGTTGCGGCCATTATTTTTGGTGGGATTGTCTGCCTTCGTTTAGGCAATTTGCAAAATAGCTTGATCATTCTGGGTGCCTTAATTGTAGAAGTTGTGATTTTCACTAAAATGTATGTTCCAATGCGCTTGAATAAGTTATAAAGATGAGAAAACCCAGCAAAATTTACAAAAGAACCACATAGAAGCTTGACGAAGCAAGGTTTGGCGACTAAAATGGTAATTGCTGTAAAAATTGCAATAAAATTGTGTTGAGATAGGAGATAATTTCCATGGAATTTCAGTTGGATAAAGACTGGCGTCTGCAGCCGATAAAGGGCGCAACTGGTCAAACATACATGGGAATAAAAGAAACAGAGAAAGTGTTCATTAAACGAAACACTTCTCCACTTCTTGCAGCATTGTCTAAAGAAGGGTTAGCCCCGAAGATGATTTGGACAAAGCGGACAGCGAATGGCGACGTACTAACAGCCCAAGAATGGCTGGAAGGACGTTTATTACATGCGGACGAAATTGGCAAACGCAATGACGTGATTGACGTGTTATACCAATTGCATCATTCCAATTTGCTGAAAGACATGTTGAAAAAAATTGGTGGCGAAGTTTGTACCCCGCTAACAATGTTGAAAGAGTATAAGCGTCAACTACCTAAAGAATTAAAACGAAACAGTTATTTAAAAGAAGTAATCACTTATTTATATAATCATTTACCAGAATATCCAGAGACTAGTTATGTAGCTGTCCACGGCGATGTGAATCATCGGAATTGGTTAGTCTCGAATAATTATCTCTATTTAGTAGATTGGGATTCTGTGATGGTCGCGGACCCAGCGGTAGATTTAGGAATGATTTTGAGTCATTATGTGCCTCGTTCCGGTTGGAATCAATGGTTACTATCTTATGGTTTAATTCCTAATGAAAGTACAGTTCAACGAATTTATTGGTATGGTTTATTTAGCTTTTTACAAGAGATTGTTCGTCATCACCAAGAGGGCGAAAGAAGAGCAATGACTGCAGAAATTTTACAATTAAAACGAATGTTTAGTAGTTAAACTAATTCATTTAACATCCACACAGGCTGGCGAATTTCACCAGTCTGTTTTTAAAAGAAAGGAATTTTAAATATGCGTGTAAGAAATAGACTCGGAGCAGCAGAATATATGGCAAAATATCCACAATATGTGGTAGAAGGTCCTGAAAAATGGCAAGGGAAATGGCAAGAACGTTTTGGCAATAATCATCCCATCCACATTGAAATTGGTTCAGGTAAAGGTCGTTTTATTTATGAAATGGCTAAAGCACATCCTGAAATTAATTATATTGGTATCGATATGCAATTAAGTATTTTATCGATTGCATTAGATAAGCTAGTGGCCGAGCCGTTACCTAATCTACAGTTATTGCGAGTAGACGGCGAAGCATTAACAGAATATTTTGCTGAAAATGAAGTAGATTTAATCTATTTAAATTTTTCAGATCCTTGGCCAAAGAAAAAACATGAAAAACGTCGTTTAACGTATAAAAACTTTTTAGCGACAGATGAAATTATCTTAAAACCAAATGGAGAAATTCATTTTAAAACGGATAATCAAGGGCTCTTCGAATACTCATTAAGTAGCTTTTCTAAATATGGCATGATTATTGAACGTGTATGGCTAGATTTGCATAATAGCGAGTTTGAAGGCAACATTATGACAGAATACGAAGAAAAATTTTCTAGTCGTGGTCAACGAATTTATCGAGTAGAAGCACGTTTTGTTGCAAAATAAAAACAAGCATTCCTTTATTTTAAGTGAAGGAATGCTTGTTTTTTATTATTTAAGAAAGCCTAAGTTGTCGTTCTTAAAGCATAGGCGTCCAATAAAATTCTGGCCAGAATGGATAGTGGTAACCGTGAACGCACTTCATAATCGGGGAAAAAGGAGCCTTCTGATTTGAAACCTACGAACGGAATTTCAATATATTTCATTAAACTAGAGTGTTTGCTTGCAGTTAAAAGGATAGTCCCAATTTCTGAGTCGTAACAGTTTTTACCAGCGACAACTAATTCTTGGGTTTCTCCATTTAAGGAAACAAAAAGAGCCACATCTTTTTTTGATAACTTTTTACTAATATTTTTAATAATTTCTGGGTCCGTATGCAGCTCACAGTATTTGCCAGCCAATTGAAACTTAACCATCATTTCCTGAGCAATTAATTCTGAAAAACCTCTAGCAAAGATAATAATCCGTCGAGAAGCTTTGATTTTTTGGATTGCATCTTCGATATTACCAATTTCAATCATGTTAATCGTGCGAGTTACTTCTTCTTCATTCTTTAAAATGGCCGTCCGAATTCCTCGGTCTACTTTTTCTAATGCTGAAAAATTTATATTTTGGTTTTCTTTATCTTTCAAGTGATGCTTGAAGGATGTGAAACCTTCATAGCCTTTCTTTTTCATGGTTCTTACAATCGTCGCAGTTGATACGTTGGCTCGTTCGCTTAATTTTACAATGGAATAATCAGGGATTTCTAAAATATGTGTTTCGATAAAATGCCAGAGATATTGCTCTGACTCACTCAATTTTTGTTCCATAATGGCCAGCCCTTCTTTCTTTCGCTAAAAAACATTTATAAGCCTATTTTTAATGAAAAAAAATAAAAAAGCTAGAGAAATTATGAAATTGTAAATGTTTTCTATATTTTTGCGAAAGAATGAAAACCTTTACATAGTATTTTGAGACATAATAAAGAGGAGAAAGGAGGAACTACAGTGACTATTTATACATGTACATTAAATTTAGCCATTGATTTATTTATCGAAACAGAAGAGCTAGTTCCTTTTGTCGTGAATCGCACGAAGGAAGATGATATTCAAGCAAACGGGAAAGGAGTCAATGTTTCCCTAATTTTAAAGATGTTAGGGATTGATAATACCGCTTTGGGAGTCAAAGCTGGTTTCACTGGGAACTATGTCGAGGATTATTTAAAAGAAAAAGAGATAACCACTGATTTTATCGAAGTCGCTGGCACAACGAGAATTAATGTGTTTACAAAAGTTACCCAAGATCAAAAGGAATACAAATTAGTCAATAAAGGACCAAAATTATCTGAAGAACATGTACGACGTTTTTTGAAAAAAATTTCAGAGTTACGTAAAGGGGATTATTTGTGTGTATCAGGAAGTTTACCACAAGGGGTTTCGCCAAGTATTTTGATTGAAATTAGCCGAATTTGTTTTGAAAAACAGGTGTTCTTAATCTTAGACAGTAGTTATGAAGAAATTTTAGATTGTTTGCCTTATCAACCATTTTTATTGAAACCAAATGAAGAAGAACTTCAAGAGTGGTTTCATACAGAAGTGCAGACTAAGGATGATTACATTTTTTACGGACAAGAATTACTGAAGCGGGGAGCCAAAAATATTTTACTTTCTTTAGGTAGTGAAGGGGCTTTATTTATGAACAATGAAAAGGTTCTTTCAGGTAATTCACCAACTGGAATGGTTGTGAATACAGCTTGTTCAGGGGATGCAATGTTAGGTACCTTTTTAGCTGGTTGGCATCAAGGACTTTCATTGGAAAAAAATTTAAAAAGAAGTATTGCAGCAGGTAGTTCAACAGCATTTCGCAAAGGATTGACAGATTTTTCAGATGTTCAGGAGTTAGAGCAACAAATAAAGATTCAAGAGGAGGAATAAACAGATGGCTACGTATCAATTAATAGCTGCTACAGGTTGTCCGACGGGAATAGCGCACACGTATATGGCACAGGAGGCATTGGAACAAGCGGCGAAACGTAAAGGTATTACGATTAAGGTTGAAACACATGGTCAGATTGGTATAGAAAACGAGTTAACACCTGCAGAAATCCAAGGAGCGGAGGCAGTCATTATTGCCGCCGACAAAGACGTTCAAGCAGAACGTTTTGCTGGGAAACGAATCATTGATGTCCCTGTCAGTGTGGGGATTAAAGAAGCAGATCGCTTAATTGAAGAAGCACTCGCAGGCAAAGGATCGATTGCAGCCGAAAACCAAGCAGTGGACGAACTTGAACAGGAGACACAAATTTCTTCAGGAAATGTTGGACATAGTATTTATAAAAACTTAATGAATGGCGTCTCTCACATGTTGCCGTTTGTAGTAGCAGGCGGCGTTTTAATTGCTCTTTCTTTTGCTATTTGGGGCATTTATTCATTTGATCCAGAAAGTAGTCAGTATAATGCTACCGCTGCTATGTTAAAAAGTATTGGTGATGCCTCAATGGGAATGATGGTGCCAATCTTATCTGCGTATATCGCAGAGGGGATTGCGAAACGACCTGGTTTGGTTGTGGGCTTTGTCGGTGGTTTGATTGCTAACACGGGTGGTACTGGCTTTTTAGGAGGGATATTATCTGGTTTCCTTGCTGGGTATTTCATTCTTTTATTACAAAGAGTATTTAAAGGTTTGCCTAAATCATTAGATGGTTTAAAAGCAATTTTCCTTTATCCAGTCATTGGCGTTGCAGTTATTGGTATCACTATGTCTTTATTAGCAGATCCGATGAAAGCTGTTAATGAAGGAATGATGAGCTTTTTAGCTAGTTTCCAAAACTCCAGTCCGTTGGTTTTAGGAATAATTGTGGGTTGTATGTGTGCCTTTGATATGGGAGGTCCAGTTAATAAAGCGGCCTATGTTACTGGGACGGCACTCTTAGCTCAAGGAAATACTTCTTTTATGGCAGGAGTTTCTGCTGCCTGCATAGCGCCACCTTTAATTACAGGCTTTGCTACATTATTCTTTGGAAAATACTTTGACACAAATGAACGCAATGCGGGGCTAGTGAACTTTATTTTAGGCTCCACACATATTACAGAAGGCGCTATTCCGTTTGCGGCAAAAGACCCATTAAAGGTTTTACCAATTATGATGCTCGGATCTTCAATTGCGGCAGTCCTAACGTATATGTTTGGGGTACAAGTGCCAGCACCTCATGGAGGATTTCTTGTTTTACCAGTTGTTACTCACGCTGTTCAATGGGTTCTGGCAATTTTAGCTGGTTCATTGGTAGGCGGTTTATTGCTAGGTTTTGTACAAAAAAGTAGAATCGCCAAACAAGAGCAATCGTTATCAAAAAAATGAAATAACAGGAATTAGGAGTGGATGGAATGGCTTTTATTAAAGAAAATCATATTTTTTTAAATCAACAGTTACAAACGCAAGAGGATGTTTTTCACTTTTTAGCAAAAAAATCAACAGAATTGGAAGTTGCTCAGGACGCACAGGAAGTTTTCAATAAGCTGAACGAGCGAGAACAAGAAGGAACAACGGGGATGATGAATGGGTTTGCGATACCTCATGCAAAAGCAGTAACGATTCAACAAGCGGCCATTATCATCGTTACCTTGGACCAAGGTGTTGAGTGGCAGAGCCTTGACAACCAATTAACGGAGTTTGTGATTGCGCTGTTTATTCCAGATGCCGAAGCTGGCACGACACATTTGAAATTACTCTCTTCTGTTGCGCGCCTCCTATTAAGAGAAGAAGTTACTTCTGGACTGAAACAAGCAAGTTCGCCAGCTGAAATTGCTACGTTACTAAATAATCAATTAGGAGAGGGAACAGAATGAAAAAAATTAGTGAACAAAAACGTAAACATTTAGAAAATCTGGTAGATGATCAAGGGATTATTGGCGCACTAGCCATTGATCAACGTGGGGCCTTAAAACGCATGATGGGAAAATACAAAGAGGTGACTGCGCAAGAAATCAGTGACTTTAAAGTATTAGTATCTCGTTGCTTAACACCAGAGACTTCAGCAATTTTGTTGGATCCAGAATATGGCCTAGCTGCTGCTGAAAATCGAGCACAGACTTCAGGTTTGTTACTTGCGTATGAAAAAACGGGCTACGATGCTTCGACACCAGGACGGTTACCCGATAGTCTTGATGTTTGGTCGGTTAAGCGTTTAAAAGAAGCGGGCGCAGACGCGTGTAAATTTTTACTTTACTACGATGTTGACGAAAGTGAAGCAATCAATGAACGAAAGAAAGCTTATATAGAACGGATTGGTTCAGAGTGTTTAGCCGAAGAAATTCCATTCTTTTTAGAAATTGTCTCTTATGATGCAAACAATTCGGATAGTGCTTCAAAAGAATACGCTAAAGTAAAACCGCACAAAGTAATTGAAGCGATGAAAGAATTTTCAAAGGATCGCTATAATGTTGATGTTTTAAAAGTAGAAGTCCCTGTGAATATGAATTTTGTAGAAGGTTTTGGCACTGAAAGTCTTTATAGCCAAGATGAAGCGCAGGCTTTTTTCAACATGCAAAGTGAAGCAACACAACTTCCATTTATTTTCTTGAGTGCAGGGGTTAGTGCTACGATGTTTCAGGAAACATTGAAATTTGCAAAAAAAGCAGGTTCCTCGTTTAATGGAGTCTTATGTGGTCGCGCAACTTGGGCAGACGGCGTGCTTCCATTTGTTCAACAAGGTGCTGAAGCAGCCGTTGCGTGGCTTGAAACAACTGGTAAAACAAATGTTGACGAATTAAATCAGGTTTTAAGAGAGAGCGCAGTATCAGTCTTTGAAAAAATCCAGTAATTAAGCTGAAAATACTTACTGAATTTGAACTAATTGGTCATCTGAATTAAATTTTTTCAGAAATCGTCTTCTTTAAGTGAACTCAATGTACGCAAACTCAAAAGATATGATATAATTATTTCGATATCGATGTATGAACACCCAAAAAGTAACAGTGCTTTACTTTATTTGGGGAAAGTTGGGGTATTATGGGAATTCCTAAAGAAGGCGAGTTTGTAACCATTCAGAGTTATAAACATGACGGACATTTACATCGAACGTGGCGTGATACGATGGTACTAAAAACGAGCGAGTATTCTTTAATTGGTGTGAACGATCACACGTTAGTAACGGAATCCGACGGACGTCGGTGGGTGACTCGTGAACCAGCCATTGTTTATTTTCACAAGAAATATTGGTTCAATATAATAGCAATGATTAGAGAAAAGGGGGTTTCGTATTACTGCAATCTGGCTTCGCCATATGTTTTAGATGACGAAGCGTTGAAGTATATTGATTATGATTTAGATATCAAGGTTTTTCCAGATGGTGAAAAACGTTTACTAGACGTTGATGAATATGAATTTCATAGCAAACTAATGGATTATCCAGAAGATATTGACTTCATTTTAAAAGAAAATGTCAAGACTTTAGTGGATTGGATTAATAACGAAAAAGGCCCCTTCTCGCCCGAATATGTAGATATCTGGTATCAACGTTATCAACAGCTATCAAAAAAATAGCCGATGTAAACAGCCCACAAAAGGAGCTTGGAGCATTAGCCAAAATGGCTAATGCTCCAAGCTCTAAATTTTCCGATTTAATTGGTGTTATAGTTCTTTATTCATTTCGTAGTGTTCAATGCCAGCATCCATAAAAGGTGCTCCTGTTTTTTGATAACCTAAACGTTCATAGAAGCCTACAGCGGTGACTTGTGCTCCTAGAGTAATCTTGTGGTAGCCTTGTTCTTTGGCAAAATTTTCCGCCGCTTCCATAATCACTCGTCCATAGTCGGCGCCACGGTAAGCTTTTTCAACGGCCATTCGTTGTAATTTCATAACGCCATTTTCTAGTGGAAGCAAGCGACAAGTTGCGACAGCTACATGATCCGTGTACAAAACAAAGTGAATACAATGTGCTTCATATTCATCGATTTCCATCTCTTCTGGTACCCCTTGTTCCGCTACGAATACGCGTTGACGAAGCCGGACAGCATCTAAATAAAGATCACTCATGGTATCTTTTGTTTGAGCTACATGCATAGAAAAACCCCCAAGTTCAGAATCTGTTTCTATTTTATTATACCACGAAAAAGTTCTAGCAATGAAGTATTCTCAATGACTGAGGGGGGAAGGTGTGATAAAATAAAACAGCAACAATTGAATAAAAATAAAGGAGGAGCCGCTGTGATTAATCGATTTAAAGAATCGAAATTATTTTTCTGGTCAGTTGAATTACTTGTCGTGGCCATGCTATTATTTATTGCTTCGAAAATTAATTTCTTATTTGCACCGATTGGGACATTCTTTTCAACGTTGTTTGCCCCAGTCTTAGTAGCAGGCTTTTTGTATTATTTACTAAATCCTGTGGTCAATCTACTAATGAAGACGAAAATGAAACGAATTTATGCCGTCTTACTGGTATTTTTATTACTAATCATCGCATTAGTTCTGATCTTATTAACAATTATCCCTAAGTTGGCAGATCAGCTAGCTAGTTTAGCATCAAGTATGCCGGATTTCTTTAAACAAGTGGAGACCTGGATTTATGAGATTGCGGAGTTACCTATTTTTAAACAAATTGATTTAACAAGCTATATTGAAAAAATGGATATTTCTTATGCAAATATTATCCAACAATTTTTAAGTAGTTTATCAAGTAGCTTAGGTTCAATCGTATCAACGGTGGCGTCAACCACCATTGTTTTGGTCACTGCGCCATTTATTTTATTTTATATGTTAAAAGATGGAGATAAGCTAGTACCAGCGATCCAACGCTTTTTATCTGAGAAAAGAAAAGATGATATTGTGGATCTTTTAGGACAATTGAACCAAACCTTATCCAGTTATATTAGTGGACAAGCGATTGAATGTTTATTTGTCGGTACATTTACGATTATTGGGTATTCATTGCTTGGCGTTCGTTATGCCTTTTTATTTGGTGTCATTGCCGGCTTTACGAATTTAATTCCCTATCTAGGCCCTTATCTAGGATTAGCGCCCGCTGTCTTAGTGACCATCTTTAATGAACCCGTCAAAGCAGCCTTATGTTGTTTAGTGGTGCTAGTGGTTCAACAATTGGACGGAAATATTATTTATCCAAACGTTATCGGAAAATCTCTAAAAATCCATCCATTAACGATTATTTTAATTTTATTGGTAGCAGGAAATTTAGCAGGTTTGCTAGGTATTTTCCTCGGCGTCCCATTTTACGCAATCTGCCGGACCATTATCTACTATGTTATTGATATGGTCAAAGCGGGTCGTAGTGAAAAAGTTACCAATGCCGTTCTTTTAGGGAATGAAACAAATACGAAAGAAAATAACGGTTAATGATTGAATCCGCTAATCTTTCGTGCTATGATTTTATGGATTAGGATAGAAAATAACCTGTCATAATACTGATTGTGTCTGTTTCTAAGCCTAACCATAAAAAGAGGAAGAACGTTAAAAGAGTACGAAAGTACAGCCTCGGAATTATCAACAATTAAGGAGAGAGAGAACATTATGAATAATGCTGACCCTGAGAGTCAGTCGCTAATTGCGCAACTTCTATTATTAGTCGTGTTGACGTTTATCAATGCCTTTTTGGCAGCGGCGGAAATTGCAGTCGTATCTGTTAACAAGAATCGTGTGGAACAAAAAGCGGAAGACGGCGACGCAAAAGCTCAAAAATTGCTTAAGGTATTGCAAGACCCCAATAACTTTTTATCCACAATCCAAGTAGGGATTACTTTGGTTAATATCCTATCTGGTGCTTCATTAGCAGAGACTTTATCTAGTCGTTTGGCCCCTGTATTAGGTGGCGGCGCCGCAGCTAAGAGTCTTGCCAGTATCATTATCTTAGCATTGTTAACGTACGTTTCTATTGTATTTGGTGAATTATACCCTAAACGAATTGCTATGAATAAATCAGAAGAAGTCGCTCAATTGACTTCTGGTGCAGTTCGCTTTTTAGGAGTTATCGCGCGTCCCTTCGTTTGGTTGCTATCGGCTTCGACCGATTTATTATCCAAAATCACACCAATGACTTTCGATGATGCTGATTCGAAGATGACACGAGATGAAATGCGCTATATGCTTGAAACAGAAGGTGTTTTGGAAAACGAAGAACTAGAAATGCTACAAGGTGTCTTTTCATTAGATACAAAAGTGGCACGAGAAGTAATGGTTCCTCGGACAGACGCATTCATGGTTGATATCCAAGATGATGTCCAAGAAAACATCAATTTAATTTTAGGAGAAAATTATTCTCGGATTCCTGTTTATAGTGAAGACAAAGATAAAATTGTTGGTATTTTACATACCAAAACGTTACTAAAAGCTGCACGTAATTTAGGCTTTGAAAACATTGAATTAGGCGCGATTATCCAAGAACCATTATTTGTCCCAGAAACCATTTTTATTGATGATTTACTTTATGAGTTAAAACGAACACAAAACCAAATGGCGATTTTACTAGATGAATATGGCGGTGTTGTCGGTTTAGCAACACTGGAAGATTTACTAGAAGAAATCGTTGGTGAAATTGACGATGAAACAGATGAAGTAGAAAATTTATATACACAAGTGGCTGACAATGAATATTTGGTTCAAGGACGCATGTTAATTGACGAATTTAATGAAGTATTTGAAACAGATTTACACATGAGCGATGTTGATACAATGGCAGGTTACTTAATTACAGCATTAGGAACCATTCCTGATGAAGGGGAAAAACCTTCTTTTGAAGTGGGCAATATTAAGTTAACTGCTGAAGAAATGGAAGGCACACGTTTGCTAGTCTTACGCGTTCATTTCTACGATGAAGAAACTGTCGATGAAGAACCAGAAGAAAATCGTCGTTTTTTCCGTAAAGAAATGGAAGATGACGAACCAAGACGTTAAAAATAACCTGTGACATCAGTCGTTTTGACTAATGTCGCAGGTTTTCCTTTTAAAAAACAGCTAACAGCAGCTCTTTATTCTCAAGGCTTGACATGATATACTAGCAAAGGTTAATCAAAAATTATGCTGAAGAAAATAAATAAATAAACATCACAAGTGATAAGGAGATTTTTATGACGATCAATCAAAAAGAAGCAGTCGATAGTCGCCGTACGTTTGCGATTATTTCCCATCCGGATGCTGGGAAAACAACGATTACTGAACAATTACTATTATTTGGGGGAGCCATCCGCCAAGCTGGAACCGTCAAAGGGAAAAAAACAGGGAACTTTGCCAAATCTGACTGGATGGAAATTGAAAAACAACGGGGAATTTCGGTAACGAGTTCTGTGATGCAATTTGACTATCAAGATAAACGGATTAATATCTTGGACACCCCAGGGCATGAGGATTTCTCAGAGGATACGTATCGGACATTGATGGCCGTAGATAGTGCTGTGATGGTTATTGACAGTGCCAAAGGGATTGAAGCACAAACGAAAAAACTTTTCCAAGTTGTTAAAAAACGTGGTATTCCAATTTTTACTTTTATTAACAAATTGGACCGTGACGGACGGGAACCATTGGAACTTTTAGAAGAATTGGAAGAACTATTGGATATTGAATCTTATCCAATGAACTGGCCAATTGGTATGGGAAAAGGCCTAGAAGGTCTATACGATATTTATAATGAACGTGTGGAATTATATCGTCCAGAAAATAATGGCGGGGAGCGTTTTATTCCTTTAAAAGATGGCGATATCCCAAGCAATTTACCATTGCACAATAACAGCGTTTATCAACAAGTGTTGGAAGATGTTGAGTTATTGGTAGAAGCAGGCGATGAATTTAGCGAGGAAAAAATCGCTCGTGGTGATCAAACGCCAGTCTTCTTCGGTTCTGCTTTGACAAACTTTGGGGTTCAAACATTTTTAGAAACCTTCTTACAATTTGCGCCTGCGCCACATGCGCATAAAACAGAAGAGGGTGGCGAAGTAAGTCCTTATGAAAAAGAATTTTCAGGCTTTGTCTTTAAAATTCAAGCGAATATGAACCCAGCCCATCGTGATCGAATTGCCTTTGTTCGAATTTGTTCAGGTGTTTTTGAAAGAGGCATGGACGTGACCTTAGGTAGAACAGGCAAAAAAGTCAAATTAAGTAACGTGACGCAATTTATGGCGGATGCCCGCGAAAACGTCACAGAAGCTGTTGCAGGCGATATTATCGGTGTGTATGACACAGGAAATTACCAAATTGGCGATACTTTGTATGAAGGGAAAATGAATGTTCAATACGAAGAGTTGCCGTCATTTACCCCTGAATTATTCATGAAAGTGACTGCCAAAAACGTGATGAAACAAAAATCTTTCCATAAAGGAATTTACCAACTGGTTCAAGAAGGAGCCATTCAATTATACAAAACATATTTAACAGAAGAATATATCATTGGCGCAGTAGGTCAATTGCAGTTTGAAGTTTTCCAATACCGAATGTCTAATGAATACAATGCTGAAGTAGTAATGACGCCAATGGGTTCTAAAATTGCCCGCTGGATTAATCCAGAAGATTTAGATGAACGCATGAGCTCTAGCCGAAACATTTTGGCACGGGACCGTTTCGACCAACCATTGTTCTTATTTGAAAACCAATTTGCGGAACGCTGGTTTGCGGATAAGTATCCAGATGTTGAACTGAAAAGTTTGATGTAAAATTAATTTGTAATCAATTAGTAGCTGAATCTTTAGAAGATTGAAGCTCGCATCTTCAGCAAAAATCCATTAAGATGCGTTGGTTTGCAAGAAGTCCTTTTTTATCAAAATTTGATAAGAAGGGACTTTTTTCTATGAATTGGGAGGATATTATTTTAGAATTTTGTATGGATATTACAGTGAGAGGTTTTTCAAAAATAACAATCAAAAATTATAAATCAAAATTGAGAAACACAGCAAATTTTTTCAAATCAATAAATGTTGAACCGCTACAGCTTGAAAGTAATCTAAGCTATAAGCAAGCTATTTTCACTTTGCTAGCATTGGATTCATTGTCTAACGATTGTGTAGGAAATCAGGTATATCGAGATACTGTGCAGAATATTATTCATCAAACAATAGATAGTTCAGAAATGGAATTGACTATTGTTGAAAGTGTTTCAGAAATTGAAGGAAGTCTGTATTGAAGTTGATAAAATTTTGAAGAAATTGAAAACTAGTCTGCTTTAGACTAGTTTTTTTTATATCCCTAATTAAGTTGAAAGCTGTTATAATTAAAATGAATATTTAACGAAGGATGTGTAAAAAATTGTTAGAAAAATTAAGAAAAACTTTTTGGACATCATACTTAATTGTTATAAATCAAATAATTGATTGGTTTAAAGCAAAGTCGAATAAAATTGAAGAAAAAAATAATGCTGGAAAATTTATTCAAAGTAGTTTATCTCCAAAGATTTTAAAAGGTATAGAGTTAGAACGAATAATGCCATATATTAAGCGAATTCATGATGGTGTTAAAAATCCTGATGTAACTAATATTGCTTTAATGGGTAGTTACGGTTCAGGAAAGAGTACGATAATAAAGAATTTTGAAATCCTTTATCCTAATTATAAAGTTTTGAATTTATCATTGGGTTCCTATTCTAAACAAGAATTGGAAAACCAAAATACGAATGTAGAGGAAATTGATAATATTGATGATTTGAACGAAAAATTAGAAAATAGTTTGGTAAAACAAATGATTTATAGAGAAAAAAATTCTAAGTTGCCATATTCACGTTTCAAAAAAATCAATCATATTTCGAGTAGAAAAAAGTTTTTATTATACTTACTATTTTTTGCATCGTTGGTAAGCTTTTTCTATTTAAAAGATTATCTAAATTTCAAAGAAATAATATTAAGTAATGTCGAAGGAATCGCCAGTAAAACAGAGTCTATTGATTTAATTTTGTATTGTGTCCTATTAGCCAGCATTAGTATTTTATTGTTTCAAATCTTTCAGACAGTTTTGAAACAATTCAAACTTTCAAAACTAAACTTTGCTAATGTTTCAATTGAAGAGGACAAAAATAATTTTTCTTATTTTAATAAATATATAGATGAAATTTTATATTATTTTGAAACGAATAAGTTCGATGTGGTGGTTATAGAAGATGTTGACAGATTTAAAAGTATTCGAGTATTCGAGCATTTAAAGGAACTTAATCTACTTCTAAACAATTCAAAACAAATCAGTCGGGAAATTACATTTATATATGCTGTGAAAGAGGATATATTTTCAAATTCAAAAGAAGATATTGAGGAACATGAATCAGAAATTAGAACGAAATTTTTTGAACTGATTATTCCGATAATACCAGTCGTAGATACGTTTAATTCAAGAGAATATCTAATACCTATGATGAAGGAGAAATCAGTGGGTGGTTTAGATGCAAACTTTGAGAAATTTTTAAAAGATATTTCCTTATATATTTCAGATTTGAGATTGTTGACAAATATCGTTAATGAGTTTTTTACTTATTTAGATATACATGGAAATTTATCAGGAAGTATGAATAAAGAATCTTTATTTGCAATAATAGCGTTAAAAAATCTAGTTCCTTCTGTATTTACAGAGTTACAGAAGTCACAAGGCTTTATCTATGAAATAATTGTTCAAGGGAAATTTGATGAGGAATTAATTAAAGGAGTAAACGAAGAGCTAGAAATAATTGACAATGACTTTCAGGAAATCGAGAAACAAATAAATGTTGATAAGTTATCGGAAATAAAGAAGTTCTTATTTGACCAAGGAATCTCGATAAGTGATAGTATATTGCTTGATGGTAAATATAGAAATCTAGAGGGTTTAGATATGACAATTATTGATAGTATTTTACAAAACCGAGAAGAAAATATTAATTTCAATTTGTGGAATCGTGGAGCCTCCAATATTTCAAAATCTAGATTTAAACAGATAGTACAAGAACAAGATTCAATTTTAATAGTAAGAAGAGAGAAGAAACAGGAAAAGTATGATTTAAAGAGAAACGAGTTAAATGCTTTCATCAGGGCATCTTTGAAACAAAAAATAAAAAAGTATCCTGAGTTAGTAAAATTAATATATGCAGAAATGCCAAAAGAAAAATACGACAATAAAGATAAGGATTTTATTCTGTATATTTTATCTAATGGTTATTTAGCCGAAGACTACTCATCGTATTTATCCATTTTTTATGAAAAAAGCATGACTATTGATGATAAAAATCTATTAGTTAAATTGAAGTCTAATCAAAGCGTTGAATTTAAAGAAAAACTTGATAATCCAGAAGGATTTGTTAGTGAACTTTTACCACAAGATTTTGAAAAGCAGGGAATACTTAACATCAATATTTTAAAATACCTATTTTCTAATAGCTATAAAGACCCACTTAAGATTCGTGATGTAGTTTTAGAAAAATTCTTTATTCGAGAAGAAGACATATATTTAGAAAATTTAAAGGTAATTTTAGATGAAAATAAATTGAATATTGCTAATTTAGTTTTTGAATTATTAAGAAAATATACGAATGATTTTATAGAAAAATGCAACGCTTCAGAAAAGAACCGATTGATTGACTTGATTTTTTATGTTTGTTTAGGGGACATAACTCTATATTATGGTGAAGATGATAGAAAGAAACTGTTATTACAGGTATTGAGTGAGCATAAGGCGGTTTATAAAGGTAATGAAGAGTTTGAAGGTAATGAAGATGTAGCTGACTATAAATTCTTAATAAGTGAAAACATTTTAAATAGACCTAATTTCTTTATAGAAATTGAAGAGTTTGTAGAGTCTAATACCATTATGGAAGTCTTATCTGAACATAATGAAGAGGCAATTGAATCTGCAAAAATCTATTTTAATGATATAGAATTAGATAACTTGTCTGAAGAACAATACAATAAATTCATTAAATATGATTTGTATAGATATGATAAAGATATGTTTTCTAAAATTTTAAACTACAAAAATTCAGATGAATTAAAAGCGGTCTCTTACGCAAATATATTAAATTCTAAGATAGATGATTTAATCAGAAATACGAATATGAACTTATATCATTTTGTAGATGAAGTTCTATTTTCATTAGACGAATTACTCGAAACTGAGAAAAGTTTTTTAAGTCTATTAAATTCCCAAAAACTTAATAAACCAGATATTAAGACAAACCTAATAGATAAATCGAATATTACAGTAGAAAAAATAAACCAAGTAACGGATTCTTCGCTTTGGACAACATTACTAGAGAAGAGAAAATGTAGTATCACATGGGAAAATATAGAAGACTATTATGAAAATGTAGAAATTGATTTGTCTGTTATGAACTCAATATTCACTAATCAGGATGAAGTGATTTCTCTTAAAAAACAATATGATAAATCTGATTCAAAAGATAAATTAAAAGCATTGCTTAAAAGGATGGTTGATAATAAAGCGATAGGTATTACAGAGGATAATATTGAACTACTAGAGATTACGACATATGATGCAGGCAATCTTTCAAGTCAAAGCACTCATATTTTAGCTAGAAATAATTTAATTGATTTTAATATAGAAAATGTTAGTAAGTTTAAGGAAGATGGTGTTATTGTAGAGGTAGTACTTAATCATCCTAATGACTTTCTAGAAAATTATTCTGAGATTGACTTGTCAGAAGATGAAATGTTTTCTCTCATAAAGAATTGGAAACTGGAATCAGTTAAAGAGTTACTAGATACTATTGTTGATGAAGAATCAGATGAGTTTTTCGAAAATACTAAATTAGTAGAAATTCTGTTCGAAAGAGGAATTTCTTGTGATGATACACTATTTGTAAAATTGCTTGAGAATATAAATGTTGAATGCTTAAAAGAATATTTTATCTTTAAATTAAAAGAGAGGACATTAAGTAAATCAACAATTGAACAAACGCTTAATTTGTTCTTAGAGAATAATATTACTGATTTTTCAATAGAAGAATATGATTGTATTTTTAACAATTTGTCAAATACGGAACTATTCGTTGACTTACTCAATAATCTTTTCAAAAATAAAAAGTTGAATGAGATTTCTATAAAAAATGTAACATATTGGCTGGGAACACAAAACAAACCAATCTCTGAATTGTATATTGATGAAAATGGAAAAAATAAAGTAGTTGAAATAGAGAATACTCCTCAAAATATTGAGTTATTAAATAATTTACAGGACATTAACATGGTATCTACTTTTAACGAAAAAGGAGATTCTACCATAAAAGTGAATATGCGAAGAAAAGTACCTAAAGAGCTAAAAACAGAATTATTATGACACAATTCAGCATAATGACTGGGAGAAAGAATTTGAATAATAATAAAAATAAAGAAGTAGAGAAGTTCATTGATTCAGGCATGAATGCGGATTTATCTAAAAGAGTAAAAACTTTAGAGGAATTGAAAGAAGTATTCTTGAAAACAGATTGGAGTAGATAAGTTTGAATATCCAGAAAGCTTTAATAGAACTAACAATAGATGAATCGGTCACATGTAAACAACTTGCCGATTTTTATGATACTTTTCATACTGATAAAGAATTTCCAGATGCAGTGGATTTTTTAAGTAGAAGTATTCATGTAGATATGTCTCAAATAAAAGAAGAACTCCGAAATTCCGAAGATAAGGGAAGTTTAGGTGTTTTGGAATATATACAGAAACACTATCCTTCAGCAATGTTGTTCATGAATCTACTCCCTCAAGAAAAACGCAGATTTATCCATTAAAATAGTTTGGATTAGGCACAATTGATAGAATAGAAAAGTCACATTAAATAACATATAATTTTCAACTTTTGTTTTGTGATACTTGTCTAATCAATTTTCCTACTAAAATTATTGATCAAGAAGTAATAGGTATATTGAGAAAAACAAAGGTTGAACATTGCGTTGGTTTGTAGCAGAAATGGATTGCTTTCTAAGATTATTTATTGTATGATGAAGCCTGATAAAAAGGGACTTTTACTTATTTGAAAACCAATTTGCGGAACGCTGGTTTGCGGATAAATATCCAGATGTTGAACTGAAAAGTTTGATGTAAAATTAATTTGTAATCAATCAGTAGCTGAATCTTTAGAAGATTGAAGCTCGGCGCAATCATTCTCAAGATGATTGCGCTGAGCTTTTTCTTCTTATAAGGTATTAAAGCAGGCGTGATTGTTTTTTTTGAGATAGAATACTTACTATAACGAACCTATCAAGGAGTGGACAAGAACATGAATTTTTATGGCATCGAGTATTTAAAAAGCCAATCTAATTTAAATGATTACTTAAAGTATTTTTTTATTTTTGCTTTGTTAATCGGGCTAGTCATTGTGTTTAGTTTTTATGTGCGACATCAAATTCAAACGAAATATCGTGAATTAAGTATTATTATTTTTTTATCATTATTATTTGTTTTAGGGGTTCAATATTCCAATTATCAACTGAACCAAAATCAGCATTCACAATCTTCTCAAATGGTACATTTTGTCGAACAAGTGGCACAGGAAAAAAAGGTTTCTCCAGAAAAAGTTTATGTCAATGGTACACAATTGGCTGACGGAACCATAGTTAAAATTGACGAAGTCTTTTATAAAATGAGTTTAAGTACGGATCAGCAGTCTTATACGTTACAAGAAACGTATTTATTAACACCAACAATTGAAATCATAAAGTAAAGTGAGGGAAAATTAATGCAGTTTTATAGTCCAATTATTATTAAATTTGCTTTAGGTATTATTTGTTTAATTGTCCAAATTAATTTGATGGGAAAAGGCAATTTGGCGCCCACATCGGCCATGGACCAAGTGCAAAACTATGTATTGGGGGGCATTATTGGTGGTGTTATTTATAATGATTCAATTACGGTGCTCCAATTTGTATTAGTGTTAATTTTGTGGACATTATTAGTCCTAATTTTAAAATTTGCAAAAGAACACAATCGCTATGTGAAGCAAATTGTGGATGGTAAACCCATTACTTTAATCAAGGATGGACAGGTTGTGGTGAAGGAATGTTTGAAAAATGGTATTTCTGCAAATGATCTAATGTTTAAATTACGAGCAAATGGTATTTATGAAGTCCAGCTTGTTAAACGGGCGGTTTTAGAACAAAATGGTCAATTAACAATCGTCGAATATGGCGATGAAAGTATTCGTTATCCGATTATTGTGGACGGTCAAGCCAACATGGATGTCCTAGAGTTAATCAAAAAAGATGAGCACTGGCTGTTAACGCAAATCCAAGAACAAGGATTTCAAAGATTACAGGAAATCTATTTAGGTGAGTATTTATCTGGACAGTTAAGTTTATCGCCGTATGAAGAAAAAACGATTTCTTAGCTATACTTTTCATCCTACTTATATTAAAATTAAATGGTAATTCAATGAGTTTCAAAAGGAGGAAAAATGAAAACTAAAAAGATAGTTGTCGGGTTATTTTGTTCAATGATTGTTTTAATGGGGTGCCAACCAGATCAACGAACTGAAAAAATGAAAGAAAGTACTGAAGCAGAAGCAGTCCAAGTAACGAGTGGTGCCTCGGCAGCCACTAATGCCACTTCTGTAAAGCAGGAGGAGCAGACAAACACGGAGGATCAACCGAAGGAGAGTGCTGCCAAAGTGAGTTATGAGCGTAATGGACATACCTTTGAAGTTGATGCTGTTTCTGGCGCTACAGTAGAAGCTAATAATGGACAATCAGGAATTAGTCCAGAAGAAAAAGCCCAGAAGATGTATTGGTCAGGTCGTCCAGAAATCGGAGAAGTTCAAGGGGATTATTATCATCATGAAGTCGTGTTTGATGGCGGCTATACGGCTTTAATTGATGTCGTTGTTAAGGATCAACAAATTCAGTTAGTGGAATTTGATGAACGTGGACCTAAAAACTATTATTCTGAAGAATGGGCAGGAGTGACAAAACGTTTATCCGGCTATGCAAATTTTCAAGCGAACAACGCCCGAACTGATCAATCGTTAGTGACCGTTGTTAATACGATGACTTTTCTAGAAAATCAAATGGTTGCTGAAAATCGCCTAGATGGCGCATTCCAGACAGCCAAAGGTCAATCCAATAGCGCTAATAATGGTTATCTTCCTGCTGCTAGGGCTTTAGCCAAGGAAATCAAAGAACCTTCAAAAGAACATTATACAAGTCTAACAGAAGATTTTGGAGAGGGGCTTTCTGGACGTTTAACGGTTATTACGTTAAAAGATTCAGGGAAAATAACCGATCTTCGTTATGATGAATATTTTGCAGATACAGAAGAAGAGATTAAAGATGCGAAACTGAAGGCTTATTCTCGCCAATCAAAATATTTTTCTAAAGATTATGCTCAAAAATCGGGGGAAAATTTCAAAAAAGAAGTAGATGACTTAAGAAAAAAAGCAATCGAGGAAAATAAATTAGTCAGTCCGACAAATGAGGAAGCCTGGTCGGAAAATTATCAAAGGCTTGTAAAAAAAATAACGTCACAATAAATTGAAAAAACTGCCGAAGTGGGGAAACTTCGGCAGTTTTTTTAGTTTTCCATGAGGGAAACTTTTAATGGAACAGACACTTCGGTCACATGGTTTAACTCAATGATAGAAATTTCATCTGGGTCATAAGCCTCTTTAGGTAATCGTTTTAACAGTTTTGCTAAAATTTCTTTTACTTCTGTCGGACGAATGCGACGATTTTTATTCATAATCAGAACTTCCACATGGTGAGCTGCTTCTGAATAGACAGCGGTCGTGTTTCCTGCTGAGTAGACTTTTACAAAGTAAGCATCCGTGTTTTCCAATTGTTTATTTACTAATTGTTTGTAGCTATTGGTCACATTCACTAATTTCATTTTATCACCTCATTATAGTTGTGTGCTGCAAAAGAGCGTTTCCAATTATGTACAGGAGTTCCAGATTGAATTTTTTCTATGAGGAACAAGTATACGAATATCTTTCTTCTATTATAGTTTTTTTTGATGAAAATAAAAAGTGAAAAGCATAAAAAAATCCGCACGCATTGTTATTAATGCGTGTGGATTTTTGATTATTCTGCTTGGTCAGATGTTGAAGTTTCTGTTTTAGTCACTTCTTGTGCGCCAGTTACGATAATTTTACCTTCGTTATCTAACGCTGCGACTAATTGATGATTTTCAGGATGATCTAGATAGTATTCAGCAATGCCGTCTTCAATTTGTTCTTGAATTGTTCGACGTAAAGGACGAGCGCCCATTGCAGGATCATAACCTAAATCAACGAGTTTTTCTTTGACTTCTGTTGGAACCTCAATGTGTAATTTTTGTTTAGCTAATAAGCCATTTACTTCTTCTAACATCAAGCTGACAATGTTCATCAGGTTTTCTTTGCTTAATGCTTTGAATTCGATAATACCATCGAAACGGTTAAGGAATTCGGGGGTGAAGAAGTTGTTCAATTGACCTAAAACGGATTTAGTCACACCTTCACGGGCAGCACCGAAGCCAACGTTGGCTTCCACAGCTCCTGTTCCAGCATTACTTGTCATGATAATGATGGTGTCTTTAAAGCTGACTGTACGACCTTGTGCATCTGTTAAACGGCCATCGTCGAGAATTTGTAAAAACATGTGTAAAACATCAGGATGCGCTTTTTCAATTTCATCCAATAAAATTAAACTATAAGGATTACGACGGACTTTTTCTGTGAGTTGTCCAGCTTCGTCATACCCAACATAGCCTGGAGGAGAACCAATCAGTTTAGAAACACTGTGTTTTTCCATATACTCACTCATATCAAAACGAACCATCGAATCTTCTGAACCGAATAGCTCAAAAGCTAATTGTTTTGCTAATTCTGTTTTACCAACGCCTGTTGGCCCAACAAATAAGAAGGAACCAATTGGGCGGTTTTGTTTGCCTAGGCCTACACGATTGCGACGAATCGCTTTAGCTACTTTATCGACGGCATCATCTTGTCCGACAACATGAGCTTTTAAGTCAACAGCTAAATTTTTCAATTGGGTTTGTTCTTTTTCTTTTAAGTCACCGACAGGAATGCCAGTTTTTTGTTCCACAATGGCTTCAATATCTTTTTCAGTGATGACGGGTGTTTCTTCATCGCTGATTTGTTTTTCTTTCATTGCTTGTAATTTATTGATTTGATCACGATAATAAGCCGCTTTTTCAAAATCTTCTTCTGCGGAAGCTTGTTGTTTTTGTTGTTCCGCTTCTGCTAATTTTTTATCAATTGTTTTTGGATCGACGAGTTGGATAGTTAGATTCATTTTTGAACCAGATTCATCTAACAAGTCAATCGCTTTATCTGGTAAAAAGCGATCTTGAATGTAACGATTGGATAAGTTTGCTGCTGCGTTAATCGCTTCATCTGTATATTTAACATGATGATAATCTTCATAACGTTTTTGCAAACCATGTAAAATCGTTATGGTTTCGGCAACGGTTGGCTCATCTACTTGGACTGGTTGCATCCGACGTTCTAAGGCAGCATCTTTTTCAATAATACGGTACTCATTTAAAGTTGTGGCACCGACTAATTGTAATTCACCACGTGCTAAGGCTGGTTTTAAAATATTGCCAGCATCCATATTGCCATCACCAGCAGCACCAGCACCCACAATTTCATGGACTTCATCAATAAATAAAATGACATTTTCAGCTTCAGTGATTTCTTCAATCAATTTTTGCATCCGTTCTTCAAATTGTCCGCGAATACCAGTTCCTTGAACAAGTGAAACCACATCTAAACGAATGACTTCTTTGTCCAATAATTTTTGGGGCACATCGCCATCGACAATTTTTTGGGCTAAACCTTCGACAACGGCTGTTTTACCAACACCTGGTTCACCGATTAAAACGGGGTTGTTTTTTGTGCGGCGATTTAAGATTTCAATGACACGCTTAATTTCTTGGTCACGTCCTACCACAGGATCGATATCTCCTTGGCGTGCCGCTTCGGTGATGTTAATCCCATACTCGCCTAGTAAACCTTGACCAGCGCCAGCGCCTCCGCGAGGGGGTTGACCTCCATTACCACCATCACCAAATTGAGTGGGTGGTGTTTGTTGTTCATAAGGATTACCTTGTTGCATTTGGCGAGAAAGAGAACGATATAAATCGTCTAAACTCCCAAAGCCAAAAGGGTCTTGTCCCATATTTTGAGGGGAATTATTTGCTTGATTTTTTAATTTTTGATAGCAGCTTTGGCAATAGTCCAGTTGTTTTCTTTGACCATTCACATTTGCATATAAATGAATTGTTGCTTCATTTTGTTGACAATTTTGACAAATCATTGAATGAAACACATCCTTTCAAAATAACTGAGGCCAGAAAAATAGCTGTTTGCTCTATTATTTCTAGTAAACAGACCATTTTTCCTCAAACCAGCCAAGTACTAGATAGCAGGAATAAATTCTGTCTATAAAACCACTTGACCATTTTTGACCTTTGAGGTTATTATAGCATTTTTTGTAAGAGAATCAAGTAAAAGACCTTGTTTAAAAAAAGGCAAAGATTCGATTTTTTTACAGACAATTGCGCCATTTTCAAGTAAACTATAAGAGTTGATATTTAAGAGAAAGAGTGGTGAAATCAATGGCTGAAAATCCTTTTGTAGAAAAAATTGCTTCATTAAAAGCTGGAGAAATCTCTGAATTAATCGTGGAGCAAAATGAATTTTTCCAATTTCGTGATGCTTGGATTTCTTTACCTGACCGCGCGGAAATTGTTGGAGAAGCGGGGTTAAATGGACGAATCATTTATCGTTACCAAAAAGAGGAAGAATAGTCAGTGCAAAACATCACGAAATTTAAGCAAAAAGTGTTGTGTAAGATAGAAAAAAATGGTAATCTTAGAAACTGAAAGGGTCTTTTTTCGAGTAGACGTTTGATTTTAGCGTATCAAGAAAGGAAAACCCTAACATAAAAATTTTTTATTTACGAAGGAGACCGATTTATATGGAAAAGAAAGAATTTCACATTGTAGCAGAAACAGGAATTCACGCACGTCCAGCTACTTTATTAGTACAAACTGCAAGCAAATTTAACTCAGATATTAACTTAGAATACAAAGGTAAATCTGTTAACTTAAAATCAATCATGGGCGTTATGTCTTTAGGCGTTGGTCAAGGTTCTGACGTAACAATCACTGTTGATGGTGCTGACGAAGCTGAAGGAATGGCAGCAATCGTTGAAACATTACAAAAAGAAGGATTGGCTGAATAATGTCTGAGATGCTAAAAGGGATTGCCGCAAGTGATGGCGTTGCTGTTGCTAAAGCTTACCTGCTAGTTCAACCTGACTTGTCTTTCAACAAAACTTCCGTAGAAGATACTGATGCAGAAGCAACTCGCTTAGACGATGCTTTAGCAAAATCTACTGAAGAGTTGCAAGCAATTCGCGACAAAGCAGCTCAAAGCCTTGGTGAAGCAGAAGCGCAAGTTTTCGATGCTCATTTAATGGTTTTATCTGACCCAGAAATGGTTGGTCAAATCAAACAAAATATCCAAGACAACAAAGTCAATGCAGAAGCTGCCTTGAAAGAAGTTACGGATATGTATATTGGTATGTTTGAAGCAATGGACGATAATGCTTACATGCAAGAGCGTGCAGCAGATATTCGTGACGTTGCCAAACGTATCTTAGCACATTTATTAGGTGTGACTCTTCCAAATCCTTCAATGATTAACGAAGAAGTAATCGTGGTTGCCCATGACTTAACACCTAGTGATACTGCACAATTAGACCGTACGTATGTTAAAGCCTTTGTGACAGACATCGGCGGACGTACTTCTCACTCAGCAATCATGGCTCGTTCGTTAGAAATCCCTGCAATCGTTGGTACAAAAGAAATTACTGACAAAGTAAAAGCAGGCGATATTTTAGCAGTGAACGGAATCATTGGGGATGTTATTATTGACCCAACAGATGCTGAAAAATCTGAATTTGAAGCAGAAGCAAAAGCTTATGCAGATCAAAAAGCAGAATGGGATAAACTAAAAAATGCAGAAACAGTGACAGCTGACGGCAAACATGTTGAGTTAGCTGCAAACATTGGTACACCAAAAGATTTAGAAGGCGTACACAAAAACGGCGGCGAAGCTGTTGGTTTATATCGTACAGAATTCTTATACATGGATTCATCTGACTTTCCAACTGAAGAGGACCAATACCAAGCGTATAAAGCAGTTCTTGAAGGAATGGAAGGAAAACCAGTTGTGGTTCGTACAATGGATATTGGTGGGGACAAAGAGCTTCCTTACCTAACATTACCACACGAAATGAACCCATTCTTAGGTTACCGTGCATTACGTATTAGCTTATCAGAACTAGGTGACGGCATGTTCCGTACACAAATGCGTGCATTATTACGTGCGTCTGTTCATGGTAACTTACGTATCATGTTCCCAATGGTTGCTACTTTGAAAGAATTTAGAGCAGCGAAAGCAATCTTTGAAGACGAAAAACAAAAATTAGTCAACGAAGGTGTTGAAGTTTCAAACGATATCCAAGTAGGTATTATGATTGAAATTCCAGCAGCTGCCGTATTAGCTGATAAATTTGCCAAAGAAGTAGACTTCTTTAGTGTTGGAACCAACGACTTAATCCAATACACAATGGCGGCAGACCGTATGAACGAACGCGTTTCTTACTTATACCAACCATACAACCCATCAATCTTACGTTTAATTAAAAATGTAATTGATGCAGCACACGCTGAAGGTAAATGGGCTGGTATGTGTGGTGAAATGGCGGGCGATCAAACAGCTGTTCCATTACTATTGGGTATGGGCTTAGATGAGTTCTCAATGAGTGCTACATCTATCCTTAAAACACGTAGCTTGATGAAACGTCTAGACACAACTAAAATGGCTGAACTTGCTGACCGCGCATTAAAAGAATGCGACACGATGGAAGAAGTCGTTGCATTAGTTGAAGAATATACAAAATAATTAAGCAACTGCAAAAAAACACCTCAATCTTTGATTGAGGTGTTTTTTAATACCTATTATAAGAAAATTGAATTTTTATTTTTTGATTAAATATATTTGGTGTCAAATATATTTAATCATTTTTTACTGAATACTTGGGAAGAAAATAGCTGTTTTAAAAGCTGTTTTAAAAATGTTTTTTTTAGAAAAATTATTTTATTTAGATGGGTGTTATTATTAAGTTACTTTATCCTGTTGAATATTTTACTTTATAAAAAAAATATTTACAGATAAATTTAAAACAAGTATAATTACTTTAAGGTTAAAGAAAGGAGTGTTTATGATGAAGAAAAAATTAGTTTTGTTGTTTGTTGCAGGAATGTTTTTGATCGGAAGTGCTTCAGCACTAGCAATGTCCTATAATACATTTTTTGGTGGAGTAACAGGAATGCCTAGTCGAGGAACGACCTACGCTCAATATTTACCAAGAGGTAAGCGAGCGTATGTTACAGCTTCTGGTAAAACTAAACTTACTCGTTATACATATTCTGGAGGCAACGCTTCTGCAACAGTCTCTAGAGCATTTAGTGGCAATAAAGCATGGTGGGGCGTTTGGTAGTTTGATTGTAGGTTGATTTAATGAAAGTAGCTAAGGAAGCTTAGCTACTTTCGTTTATTTGAAAAGGATAAACTAATGAAAAAAATATATAGGATACTTTTAATTATTTCTACTGTTTGCTTTTTATATACGTTATCAACTTTTATGATAGAAACGATTGATTTGGTTGTTCCAGATACAAAAACTACTGTTATAGTAGAAAACTGGGATAAAAAACGTACCTCCAATAAGATTTTTAAAGAGATAAAAAGCTATGCTCAGCAAAACCAGATTGATATTCATAAAATTAATTTTAGTGTCAATAACAAAGGTCAAACAGAGAAAAATATTTTTACGTTCTCACAAGGAAAAACAACTGAATTTTATTATGATAGTCAGCGTTTTCCTACCAAAACAAATTTTTATGATAGTAGCAAATTAACGAATGAAAATGTGTTAGGAATATATGTTTTAACAAGCATACCGCCTATTTCTATTAATCAGACCTTTGAAGAACTAGGCTTAGATGTTTCTATAGAACAATCTAATACAATCAAACTTTTATTTGGGATTTTAACAGATAACATAGGAATATTGTCCAGTGTTTTATTTTTATGTACAGCTTTATCAATTTTGGTTTATTATATCACTCAAATGAAAAAGGCAGGAATTTATCTGATTCATGGGCAAAGTATGTGGAAACATTTATTGAACAATTATTTTGTGGATATAGTTCTGACCACTATTGTCGTGAGTTTGTTTGTGATTCTTTATAACGTTCTATGGAAGTACTATTTGTTTGTTTGGCTTTTTATAGCATTGTTTTTATTTTTTATTTTGCTATTTGGCCATCTGTTTATTCAGACATCGTCGACTATTATGGAAAAATTAAAGGGAAAAAAACCATATCATTTGTTGTTAAATAGTAATTATATTTTAAAATTTTTACTTGTCTGTTTATTTGTAATATTGTTATTTACTTTGTTAAATGAACGAGAAACAGTAAAAGAACTACAAACAAGTTTGTCTAGATGGACACAAGTTGATGACTATTATACATTGACGATTGGAGCAGATAGTGACCTTTTACCAGGTAAACTGTTAACGCCAGAAAAGCAAAAACGTAAATCTCAAGAAATTAATCGACGAATGAAGCCTTTTATTGATTTTCTGGAAAATCATCAGGCTATTTTAGTTAATAATAATGAATGGCTACTGAAAGAAGGTTCGGGTGGTTCAGATTTATATCTAGATAAGGTTCCTTTTTTAGTGGTGAATAGTCATTTTCTAGATGTTGTAGAAGTAAAAGGTGACAAACATCAGCCAATTCAAAAATTATCTCAGGATAAAAATTATTTACTTGTCCCAGAGAACAGGAAGAATGAATTAGCTGTGATTCAATCAGAAGCAAAGGAACGAGTAGCTTTTTATCAAAACAAGAAGGTAGATTCGCTAAATGAAATAACAATCGAACAGCTCTTTTTGGCGAATAATCAAAAACTATTTAATTTTAATAGCTTAGAGCCTGAAGATACGTTATCTAAAAATCCAATTATTTTAGTTTTATCGCTTAAACAGTTAGGAGATGAATTGGATGTACTAATTTCGGAAATTTCGCAAGGACATTATCTATTTAAAGAACCTAAGTTAGTGAATCAAGAAATTAATTATCAAGGATTAACAAATGAATTTTCAGGTATTATTGCTTCTAAGGACACGGGCTTAGAAAAATTACAAAAGACTCAGTCGCAGATGCAGATTTTATCACTTTCATTAATAATACTAAGTATAGTCTTTGTTATTGTTGTTTTTTATACAAGTTTTACTTATCTAGAAGTAAATAAAAAGAAATTATTCTTACAGTACATTTTTGGGAAGTCTTTTGTTGAAAGGCATGGGCTTTATTTATTGGGGATGATATTAATTTCTTTTATTGCAATGATGATGATTACTTTTACTAATTTTCAAGTAATAAAAATTATTCCTTTCGTTTTATTTTTTGAATTGCTTTTTTTATTTCTTATTATTACAAGTGTCGAAAAAACAATTCGTCTAACGATTATAAAAAAGGAGAATTAATTTATGGAAATTCAAGCAACTAATATTAGTAAAAGATACAATCAATCTTGGGTTTTTGAATCGTTATCCTTTACAATATTTTCAGGTGAGATGGTCGCAATTGTTGGAGAAAGTGGTAGTGGAAAAACAACATTATTAAATTGTTTAGGTCAACTTGAAGAACTTTCTACCGGTGAACTATTAATTAATCGTGGAAAATTAACTAAGAAAAAGCGCCGTTATTTTTTTCAAAAGGATGCTGGTTTTTTATTTCAAAATTTTGCACTTATTGATAATGAAACAGTAAAAGAAAATTTGTATTTAGTGACGCAAGATGATGTAGCTATCGAAGAAGCATTAGAACAATTTAATATTGCTTCTTTACTCAATGAAAAAGTGTACACACTTAGTGGTGGTGAACAACAGAGAGTGGCTTTGGTTCGCCTTTTATTGAAACAACCTAAGATTATTTTTGCTGATGAACCAACAGCATCTTTAGATAAAGAGAATGGTATTTTAGTGATGAAAGCTTTAAAAGAGTTGAATAAACAAGGTAAGACAGTAATTGTTGTAACCCATGATCAAAATTTGCTAACTTATTTTGATCGTGTCCTTTATTTAACAGAATTAAAAAAACTTTGAGTTAGAAAATTTCAACTTTCAGCGCTTCTTCCCGCCTTAAATATTTACTTTTCCCCACAGATAGTGTACTATTTAAAGGTATGCATAAATAAAGTTTGATGTATAAAATTAAATGTTATTCGGAGGGAAACAAATGTCTGCGAAATGGGAAAAAAAAGGCACTAATGATGGTGTATTAACTTTTTCAATCGAACAAGCAGTAATCGAAAAAGGATTAACGCAAGCGTTCAATAAAGTGAAAAAAAACTTAAACGTACCTGGTTTCCGTAAAGGAAAAGTATCACGTACTGTTTTTAACCGTATGTATGGAGAAGAAGCGTTATACGAAGATGCGTTAAACGCTGTTTTACCAGAAGCATATGAAGCGGCTGTTTTAGAAGCAGGAATTGAACCAGTAGCACAACCAAAAATTGATGTTGAAAGCATGAATAAAGGGGAAGACTGGGTTATCACTGCTGAAGTAACTGTAAAACCTGAAGTAAAATTAGGCGAATACAAAAACTTAACAGTGTCTAAACAAGACCGTGAAGTAACAGATGAAGACGTGGAAGCACGTTTGAAACGCGAACAAGAATCTCAAGCTGAATTAGTAATCAAAGAAGATGCCGCTGCTGAAAATGGCGACACTGTAGTTATCGACTTTGAAGGCTTCTTAGGCGACGAAGCATTTGAAGGCGGCAAAGGCGAAAATTACTCATTAGAATTAGGTTCTAATTCATTTATTCCAGGCTTTGAAGACCAATTAGTTGGCAAAAAAGCTGGCGAAGAAGTAGAAGTAAACGTTACTTTCCCTGAAGATTACCAAGCAGAAGATTTAGCTGGTAAAGAAGCAGTCTTCAAAGTAACTGTTCATGAAGTAAAAGCAAAAGAATTACCAGAATTGGATGATGAATTTGCAAAAGACGTTGACGATTCAGTAGAATCATTAGACGAATTAAAAGAAAAATTCCGTAAAGAATTGACAGAAGCAAAAGAAGCAGCAGCTGAAGAAGCAAAAGACGAAGAAGCAATTCGTTTAGCTGTTGAAAATGCTGAAATCGTTGAATTACCACACGTAATGGTTCACGACGAAGTTCACCGTTCAATGGATGAATTCTTAAACAACATGCAACGCCAAGGAATTTCTCCTGAAATGTACTACCAATTAACTGGTTCTACAGAAGAAGATTTACACAAACAATTTGAAGGCGAAGCAGAAACACGCACAAAAACAAACTTAGTGATTGAAGCAGTTGCCAAAGCTGAAAACATCGAAGTAACACAAGAAGACATCGATGCTGAAGTGAAAGATTTAGCAGAACAATACAACATGCCTGAAGCGCAAGTACGTAAAGTATTAAACAACGACATGTTAGAACACGATATTCGTATGAAACGTGCTGTTGAAACAATTACTGAAACAGCTGTTGAAAAATAAACATTTTTAATAAGCTCTTCATTCGATAGAGTTTTCTAAAACTGTAGATGGAAGGTGTCTTTCATCTACAGTTTTTTTCATATAAAATAACTTTTGAAAGGGTGTGTCAAAATGGATAAAAATTATTCGAAAATTAAATATGGATTAGTGGTGTTTGGCATCTTATGCTTGACGTACAATCTCTGGGAATTTTTTACGGCTAAGTATTCAACAAAACAAGGTGTGACGTTCGTTATCGAATGTTTACTTGGAATTGGTCTAATCTTTTTACCGGATCTTGTCAATAAATTTTTAAAAATTATTATGCCACCGACTATCGTTTATTTTTACTGGTTTTTCTTATTTATTTCAGTATTCCTAGGAACCTCGTTGCATATGATTTCAATCATTTCGTTCTGGGATAAAATTTTACACTTTGTTAGTCCGATGCTTTTAACTGCTGTGGGTTATGGTATTGCTGCTTTCCTATTGAAGAAAACGAAGTACGCCGATGTTTCCCCGTGGTTATTTTTATTATTTGGGTTTGCATTTGCAGGGCTTTGTGGCGTCTTCTGGGAATTCTGGGAATTTATCTGCGATTCATTAGGAAACATGAACTTACAACGCTATAATATGTCCAACGGCCAACCATTTATTGGGCGTGCTGCTTTGATGGATACGATGGGGGATTTATTTACCAATACCCTTGGGGCCTTTGTGATGGGCGTGTACACGTATATCAGAAGCAAAGGAAATCCTGAGTATTTAGAAAATTATGCGATAAAGAGAAAATAATATAGGGAAGTAAAAAAACAAGTTCTTTTAAAAGAGCTTGTTTTTTTGTATTAAATTATTAAGAATATGCGAATTTGCATTTTTAACTAATAAAATAGTTTGGTAAAATTAGAATATAATGGTTATGTAATGATTTTTTTATGTGGATGCACCCCAGTGATATGTTCTAAATACTTATCAAAAGAACAAGTAACTAGAAAGATCAATACTTTGATGACTTATTATTCTTTAATACTATAAAATTGGAAGGGAGGAAGATTAGGGAAAATAACTGCCAAAGACAACGCAACGGGGAAGTGATAAAAAAACAAAATTGGTGTATTTAAGAAAGTGAAAAAAGCAGCATCTTATGAAAAATTGTATCTTAAAAATAATCTATTTGATTACATATACTTTTAATTTTTCAATGAGATACTTTACGAAAAAAAGAAGTGGAGTGTAGGTTGTATATGAAAGAAACTGTGAAAAAAGCAAAACAAGAAATGAAAGATAGAAGTAGACCGTATCAGATGTATGGGTTTTATTTAGCAATTCCAATAATCCTTATGGTCATTTTTATTTTTGGATTTTTAGGAATTGAGACCAATAAATCGTGGGGCTCGGTCTTATTTGTTACTACAGTTATTGCGAACATGGGAGTGAGCAAGTTAGAAAAATTACCTAAAAGAAAATATGTTGCACCTGTACTAGTCTATGTAACGGAGGCGATAGCTGTATTTCTTTTACTTGTTTTCTTTGGTGCAATTATAGCTGGAGGGGCAAATTTTGTGATAATTGAATTAATTTTGTATGTTGTATTAGTATTAAGGATTATTACAATCATTTTTTTCTTTATTACTGCTAATGATATAAGAAAAGTTTATCCAACCATGAAACAAGAGGCCAAAGATTCACGAGCAGAATATCTAAGAGTAAAGAAGTTAGCTCAAAAAAGAATATAGTATAGTTAGTAATTCTATAATAAAAAAGCGATTCAACCATGGTTGAATCGCTTTTTTGCTGTTTTTTTAAGCAGGTACTTCGACAGGTTTTTTCAAAAGTCCGTAGACAATTCCTGAAATAATCGCACCAATTAAGATGAACAATAGATATAGTAATGGATTACTTAATAGGAAGACGACGAAGATTCCTCCATGTGGTGCCAATAATTTGATACCAAACGCACCAACCAACGCACCAGTAAAGGCAGAACCTACCACGAAACTTGGAATCACACGTAATGGGTCAGCTGCTGCAAAAGGAATTGCCCCTTCAGTGACAAAAGAAAGGCCCATTACAATATTGGTTAAGCCGGCATCTTGTTGATCTTTTGTAAATTTATTTTTAAATAAACGAGTTGCTACGAAAATTGCTAATGGAGGAACCATTCCGCCAGCCATTACAGAAGCCATGACCACGCTGCCACCTTCTGCAACAGTACTTGCTAGCGTAGCTGTACCGAAAACATAAGCAGCTTTGTTAACTGGTCCACCTAAGTCGATGGCCATCATACCAGCTAATAAAGCACCAAGTAAAGCTGCATTTGTGCCATCTAAGCCAAGTAGGAAATGATTTAACGCATCATTAATTGCTTTCATTGGGATGTTAATGACTAACATTAATAAGCCCGTAATAATCAAACCAAAAACTGGATAGAATAAAATGGTTTTAATTCCATCTAATGATTTTGGCAAGCCTTTGAAGACTTTACGTAAAAGAACCACTACATAACCAGCTAAGAAACCACCGATTAGGGCCCCAAGGAACCCAGCGCCTCCAGCGTTTGCTAACGCACCAGCGGCGAAACCAGCAACTAAGCCTGGACGATCCCCAATACTAGAAGCAATAAAACCAGCTAAGACAGGTAACATAAAGCCAAATGCTGCGCCACCAATTTGGTTAAACCAGCTAGCTACGTCATTGTAATTCCCTAAATTGGCTAATTGATCTTGAGGAACCCCGATAAATTGATCAATCATAAAGGAAAGAGCAATGGCAATTCCGCCACCAATAACGAAAGGTAACATATGAGAAACACCATTCATTAAATCTTTATAGATACGAGAACCGATTGAACCTTCCGCTGAATCCTCTTGGTCGCTTGCAGCCGAGTCACTGCCATGGAAAGTAGGAGCTTCACCACTAATGGCTAAGTTAATTAGTTCTTCGGTTTTACGAATTCCATCACTGACGGGACGATTGACTAATTTTTTACCATCAAAACGATTCATTTCTACTTTTTTATCGGCTGCGACAATTACGCCATCAGCACGAGCAATATCTTCAGCAGTCAAACGATTTTTAATTCCTTCTGAACCGTTTGTTTCTACTTTAATGTCTACGCCCATTTCTTTTGCTTTTTTCTTCAGTGCATCTTCAGCCATGTAAGTGTGAGCAATTCCTGTAGGACAAGCAGTCACAGCAATAATATATTTACGATTGCTTTCTGGTGCTGGCGTTGTTTGTTCTTGTTCTGCTTTTTCTTCCGCTTCTTTTTGATCTTCTGCTGCTTTGAAAAGAGCTTGTACTGCTTCTGGAGTTTCCGCTTCTTTCAATTTGCCAACAAAGTCTGGATCGATAAGTAATCGAGAAAGGGCCGCAAGCGCTTGGAGATGTGTATCATTGGCGCCTTCTGGAGCAGCAATCATGAAGAATAGATAAGTAGGTTGTCCATCTAGTGCTTCATAATCAACACCTTTTTTACTTTTAGCGAAAAGAACTGTCGGTTCTTTTACGGCACTATTTTTTGCGTGAGGCATAGCGATGCCGTCGCCTAAACCAGTCGATGTTTGTGCTTCGCGTTTTAAAATTCCCTCTTTGTAAGTGTCAATGTCAGAGATGCGGCCACCATCGTATAATTTTTGGACCATTTCATCAATCGCGCCTTTTTTATCAGTAGCTTGTAAATCCATAATCATGACATCTTTTATTAATAAATCATTAATGTTCACTCTATTTTCCTCCCTTAGTGGATTTATTCTGAAATTTTTTCAATTGTTACTTCGTGAATAAGTTCTTGGATAAAATCTTCTGAGGCTAAATCATCAGAAAATGCGGTCGCGCTACCGCAAGCGACACCCCATTTGAAAGCCTCTAAAGGATCTTGTGTTTTTGAAAAGTTGCCAATAAAACCAGCAATCATTGAGTCGCCAGCGCCGACAGAATTTTTCAGTGGACGTTTTAAAACGTTGGAACGATAAACACCTTCTGTTGTGAAAAGTAATGCACCATCACCAGCCATTGAGATAATTACGTGTTGCGCTCCTTCTTCTAGTAACCGATGTCCATAAGGTAAAATGTCTTCAACACTTGTAAAGGTTGTATGATATAATTCTGCCAACTCATGATTATTTGGCTTGACCAATAAAGGCTTTTGTGACAAAGCGTTCATTAAATCTTCACCTGTTGTATCAATAACAAATTCTGCGCCTTTTTCCTTCACAATTTGGATTAACTCTTCGTAAAATCCTTTGCGTAGAGAAGCAGGTGTACTTCCTGAAAGAACAACAATATCACCAGCCTGAACACGACTAACTGCTTGTTTTAGTTCTTGAATTTCTTCGTTTGTTAGAGCAGGTCCTAAGCCGTTAATTTCTGTTTCAGTATCTGATTTCAATTTAATGTTGATTCGTGTATCAGCAGACACGGGAGTGAAATTCGTTTGGATTTCTTCTTTTTTCAACCAATCAGCAATGAATGAGCCTGTAAAACCACCTAAAAAACCTAAGGCAGTGGATTCTGTCTCCATACGTTTTAAAATACGTGAAACGTTGATTCCTTTGCCGCCAGGTAATTTAAAATCATTCGTCATCCGATTTAAATCACCAATTTGTAGATGATCGACATGAACGATAAAGTCGATAGAAGGGTTTAAAGTCACTGTGTAAATCATTTGTTTGCCTCCATTAAAATAGTTTTTTGCTGGAATCCTTGAAGTGATTCAGCAGGGCAGTAGTCAGTTAGTAAAGTAACTGACTCTAATTCTTCCACTTTGGTAAACGTTACTTCATTAAATTTTGTATGATCCAGTAAAACATAGGCTGTTTCTGCTTGATGAATAGCCAAGGCTTTTAGCGCTGCTTCTTCGGGATCAGGCGTTGTTAAACCAAATTCTAAATGTGCGCCGTTAGTTCCTAAAAAAGCTTTGTTAAAACGAAAATGTTGTAGCTGTTCCATACTAGTGGCACCAATGATTGCTTTAGTGGAGAGCTTCAAAGTACCACCGAGCATAATAGTGGGAATTTCCATATCGCTAAGTTTTGCAGCGTGATGCACGGAATTCGTCACTACATGGATTTGTTTCCCAACTAAAAAAGGGATCATTTCTAACGTGGTTGAACCAGCATCTAAATAGATCATATCGCCATCTTGTACACAACTAGCGGCTAAAGAAGCAATCTTTTGCTTTTCGTGCGTGTTTTTGATTGATTTTTCCGTCATGTTTTGTTCAAAGCCTAAATTAAGAATACGCTTAGCGCCGCCATGAATGCGTTCTAACAAATTGGCGTCTTCTAATTCTTGTAAATCGCGGCGGATTGTGGATTCTGAAGCATTGAACAAGCTAGCAAGTTCTTGCGATTTGACGACTGATTTTTGATCTAACAATTGTAAAATTTTTTGATGTCGTTCTTCCGTAAGCATTTTCATCCCTCATTTCATGGATATAATAGCACAAATGAAAACGCTAATCAATCTAAAACGGTCAAAAATATTCAAAAAAATTAAAAAACAGTCATAAGAAAAAAAGAAAGCTGCTGAACTCAGGTTCAGCAGCTTTCTTTAATTCACTAAATCATTCGGTAAAGTTTTTTGATAAATCTCTTTTTTGACTTGGTAAGCGAGTTTTTCATCGGTCAAAATAATGAGCACATCGCCAACATGCATAACAGTATCACCATGTGTTAAAATTTCCGATTCACCACGCCGAATGGAAGTGAGCAACATTTGTTTAGGCCAGACAAAATCACGTACCATCGTATCATCTAAGGAACTTTCTGCAGTGATAGGTAATTCAATAATCGTTTTGTGGCCACGAATATTACTTACTTTAGAAGGAACCAAACGTTCTAATAAGCTTTCATAAATTGGCTTGCCGCCAAGACTATCGATGGTAATATAACTAACTAAAGCGACAACCCCTAAAGACATTAAATGAGAAAAATTGCCGACCATTTCTGTTACTAAAATAATCGCTGTTAACGGTGCTTTACCAATCGCAGTAAAATAACCAGCCATGGCAAAAATTAAAAAGTTTTTCACAAAAATTGGATCCATCCCTACGTATTGGACAAGTAGACTGCCATACAATGTTCCGATAATGGCACCTAAAGTTAGAATAGGCAAGAAAATACCACCAGGGAGATTCGAACCGTAAGAAACCATTGAAAAAACAAAACGTAAAACCAGTAAGCCGACTAAAGCCCAAATCGTGGCCGGTTGATTGCCTAAAGCTAAAACAATTTGATTCCCACCGCCAAGTAAATGTGGAAAGAAATAACCAATCGGTAAAATCAAAATAAAAGGAATAAAACCATAATAATTAGAAGAAAGGCCTTTGATTTTTCCATATACTTTTGGTAAGGACAACAATGTTTTTTGATATATCCAACCTAATAATCCTAGCAAAACGCCCAGCAGGACTAATGTCCAATAGTACTCTAAAGGCAAAGATTTAACCGGACCAATATAAAGAACTGGTTGCAATCCGAAGAAATGCAAAGAAACAAAGTTAGCGGAAATGGCCGCAGAAAAAGAGGTTAACCAAACTAAAGGTGAAAAGGAATGGTGAACCTCTTCTAGAACAAATAAAAGGCCTGCGATTGGTGCATTAAAAGCGGCGGCTAAACCAGCACTGGCACCACTACTGATTAAAATTTTTTCTTCAGACTTGGTGCTTTGCCGCCATTGACTATAGCCTTGTCCAACCACTGCACCTAGTTGAATTGAAGGACCTTCACGTCCCAAAAATAGCCCAGGACTAATCGCTAAGATCCCACCGATAAATTTTTTCCAAAGCACTGGAAACCAGTGAATTTCTAATTGACCTTGAAGTTGTCCTTCCACTTGGGGAATGCCACTGCCTTTAATTGCTGGTT
Source organism: Enterococcus sp. DIV1328a (assembly GCF_050536905.1). Lineage (NCBI taxonomy): Bacteria > Bacillati > Bacillota > Bacilli > Lactobacillales > Enterococcaceae > Enterococcus > Enterococcus sp. DIV1328a. Next base: position 484,769 of record NZ_CP172912.1, read on the forward strand.
CGCTTTTGATCAGTCGTCCTAATAAATAAGCAAGCACGAGAGAAAATAAGAACCAAGGAATCATCCAAAAGGGTTTTTCGTGAAACGTTTGATACAGATGCACGACTTGTTCGCCAATTTTTTCAATGCCTAAGCGAAATAAGCTGACAACAAAGCCGACCAGGATTCCGACGACGATGCCTTTAAGGATAAAGCCGATTCGGGTACCATCTAATTGTTTAATTTCATGTACATCATTATTCATTTCATTTTTAGCCTCCATCACTACTTACTAATGTACTGCGGTTTGACTTGATTTACAAGAAAATTTCATATAAAAAGAAAAAGATTTTTTGTTCTTTTCTAAAGAACTTCAAAGGGATTTTTGGTATACTGTATAAGATTGAAAAAAGAGAGAGGACGTTTAATATGACACAAAAACATGCCTTGGTTCAGGGAATGAATCCTCGACAAGAAGAAGCCGTTTTGCATACAGAAGGACCACTGTTAGTCATGGCTGGTGCTGGTAGTGGAAAAACGCGGGTTTTAACACACCGAATTGCCTATCTAATTGAGGAAAAAGAAGTAAATCCATGGAATATTTTGGCGATTACGTTTACCAATAAAGCTGCTAAAGAAATGAAAGAGCGTGTAAATAAATTACTGGAAACGGGTGGCGAAGATGTATGGGTCTCCACTTTTCACTCCATGTGTGTAAGAATTTTACGTCGTGATGTGGATCAGATTGGTTACAACCGTAATTTTACAATCATTGACCCATCGGAACAAAAAACATTAATGAAACGCATCTTAAACGACTTAAATATTGATTCAAAAAAATATGATCCTCGCTCAATTTTAGGTACGATTAGCAATGCTAAAAATGAATTACAAACGCCTGAAAAAGTTGCTGAAATGCAAGGTTCCTTATATGAAGAAATTGTCGCAAAATGCTATGAAGCCTATCAAAAAGAATTACGCAAAAACCAATGTATGGATTTTGATGATTTGATTATGAATACGATTCGTTTATTCAATGAACAACCAGATACGTTAGCTTTCTACCAAAATAAATTTCACTATATTCATGTGGATGAATACCAAGATACCAATCATGCACAATATACCTTAGTCAATTTATTGGCTGCACGTTTCAAAAATCTGTGTGTCGTAGGTGATGCCGACCAAAGTATCTATGGTTGGCGCGGGGCGGATATGCAAAATATCTTGGATTTTGAAAAAGATTATCCAGATGCCAGTGTAATTTTGCTAGAACAAAATTATCGATCCACCAAAAACATTTTGGCGGCTGCGAATGATGTCATCAAAAATAACCGTAACCGCCGCGAGAAAGAACTGTGGACAGAAAATATAGACGGTGAAAAGATTGTCTATTATCGTGGAGACACAGAACGGGATGAAACACAATTTATTGTGAGCCAAATCCAAAAAGAAATGCGGGAAAATGACCGAATTTATGGTGATTTTGCGGTATTATATCGGACCAATGCCCAATCCCGTGTAGTGGAAGAAATGCTCTTGAAATCTAATATTCCGTATACCATGGTGGGCGGACATAAATTCTACGACCGTAAAGAAATTAAAGATATTTTGGCTTATTTAAGTTTGATTGCCAATCCAGATGATTCGATTAGTTTTGAACGAATTGTCAATGAACCAAAACGAGGAATCGGTAAAAGTTCAATTGAAAAATTACGACTATTTGCGGATACGCATGGTTGGGCTTTGCTGGAAGCTGCCCAAAATGTTGATTTGGCAAATATTTCAGGAAAAGCGGGTAAAGAGCTTGGTAATTTTGGCATGATGATTCAAGACTTAACGAAAACAGTGCCCTATTTAACGATTACAGAATTGGTGAAAGAAACTTTACAACGTAGTGGTTATCGGGAAGCTTTGATGGCGCAAAATAATTTAGAGTCTCAAGCTCGCTTAGAAAACTTGGACGAATTTTTATCTGTGACACAAGAATTTGATAAACGTTTTGAAGCGCAAAACAACGACGATCCAAATGGCGAAGAAACAAAATTGGCGGATTTTTTAACAGATTTAGCCTTGGTTTCTGATTTAGATAATTTAGAAGAGAGCTCTTCGCAGGTAACCTTAATGACGTTGCATGCGGCCAAAGGGCTGGAATTTCCAGTGGTCTTTTTAATGGGCTTAGAAGAAGGGGTTTTCCCATTATCACGTGCCATGCTAGAAGAAAGTGAACTGGAAGAAGAACGGCGCTTGGCTTATGTTGGTATCACCCGAGCGGAAGAAGCCCTGTTTTTAACGAATGCTTATTCGAGAACATTATATGGTCGCACGCAATATAATCGACCAAGTCGCTTTTTAGAAGAAATTGAGGCGGAGCGTTTAATGAAACAAGGGGCGGCGGCCAATTTACAGAAAGCTCCAGCGCGCACCTTTGATCCTAAAGTATTCAAGCCCAGCGCAAGTAAACCAGCTTATACACAGCCAGCTACAAAATCAGTTAGCAACAAAGTGGCAAGTGGTGGCGAAAAAGTTTCTTGGCAAGCAGGTGATAAGGTCCAACATAAAGCATGGGGCGTTGGTACAGTCGTTCGTGTAGGCGGTTCGGCCAAAGACTTAGAGTTGGACATTGCTTTCCCAGAAAAAGGCATAAAACGGTTGTTAGCGGCATTTGCACCAATTGAAAAAATTTAACATGCAAAATAGGTCAGCGATTTAATGAGAAATCATCATTAGATAAATTCTTTTTATTTTCTATCTTAGTGTAAATGTGTTAAAAAGACGATAAGAGCATTACACTTATGAGGAGGAGTTCTACGATGGAACAACAACCATTAACATTAACGGCGGCGACAACTCGTGCGCAAGAATTAAGAAAACAACTCAATCAATATTCCCATGAATATTATGTCAAAGATCAACCATCCGTAGAAGATTATGTTTACGATCGTTTGTATAAAGAGTTAGTCGATATTGAAACGGAGTTTCCTGATTTAATCACGCCAGATTCGCCGACACAACGTGTAGGTGGCAAAGTTTTATCTGGTTTTGAAAAAGCTCCGCATGACATTCCAATGTATAGTTTAAATGATGGGTTTAGCAAGGAAGACATTTTTGCTTTTGATGAACGTGTTCGTAAGGCGATTGGTAAACCCGTTGCTTACTGTTGTGAGTTAAAAATTGATGGGTTAGCAATTTCATTACGTTATGAAAACGGGGTGTTTGTACGCGGAGCAACACGAGGCGATGGAACGGTTGGTGAAAACATTACAGAGAACTTACGAACGGTTCGCTCTGTGCCAATGCGTTTAACGGAGCCCATTTCAGTGGAAGTTCGTGGCGAGTGCTACATGCCTAAACAATCCTTTGTCGCATTGAATGAAGAACGTGAAGAAAATGGCCAAGATATTTTTGCCAATCCTCGGAATGCAGCGGCGGGCAGCTTGCGCCAATTAGATACAAAAATTGTGGCGAAACGGAACTTAAATACGTTTTTATACACAGTTGCTGACTTTGGACCAATGAAAGCGAAGACGCAGTTTGAGGCATTAGAAGAGCTTTCTGCAATTGGTTTTAGAACCAATCCCGAACGGCAATTATGTCAGTCAATTGATGAAGTCTGGGCCTACATTGAAGAATACCATGAAAAGCGGAGCACTTTGCCATACGAAATCGATGGAATTGTGATTAAAGTGAACGAATTTGCGTTGCAAGATGAATTAGGTTTCACTGTCAAAGCACCTCGCTGGGCGATTGCCTACAAATTTCCACCAGAAGAAGCAGAAACAGTAGTGGAAGATATTGAATGGACAATTGGGCGCACGGGGGTGGTCACTCCTACTGCGGTCATGTCTCCTGTACGAGTCGCGGGAACCACGGTTAGTCGGGCAAGTTTGCATAATGCAGATTTTATTCAAATGAAAGATATCCGTTTAAATGATCATGTTATTATTTACAAAGCCGGCGATATTATCCCAGAAGTAGCGCAAGTCCTAGTTGAAAAACGTGCAGCCGATAGTCAGCCTTATGAAATGCCGACACATTGTCCAATTTGTCATAGTGAGTTGGTGCATTTAGATGAGGAAGTGGCGTTACGTTGTATTAATCCAAAATGCCCTGCGCAAATTAAAGAAGGGCTGAATCACTTTGTCTCACGAAACGCAATGAACATTGATGGCTTGGGGCCACGAGTGTTAGCACAAATGTATGACAAAGGATTAGTGAAAGACGTAGCGGATCTGTATTTCTTAACAGAAGAACAGTTAATGACTTTGGATAAAATCAAAGAAAAATCAGCAAACAACATTTATACTGCCATTCAAGGGAGTAAAGAAAACTCTGTCGAACGTTTGATTTTTGGCTTAGGGATTCGCCATGTGGGTGCGAAAGCGGCGAAAATTTTAGCGGAGCATTTTGGTGATTTATCAACCTTAAGTCGAGCAACTGCGGAAGAAATTGTGGCTTTGGATTCAATTGGCGAAACAATCGCCGACAGCGTTGTGACGTATTTTGAAAATGAGGAAGTTCATGAATTAATGGCTGAACTGGAAAAAGCCCAAGTGAACTTGACATATAAAGGTCTCCGGACAGAACAATTAGCAGAAGTGGAGTCACCTTTCAAAGACAAAACAGTTGTTTTAACAGGAAAATTAACGCAGTACACTCGCGAAGAAGCCAAAGAAAAAATTGAAAATCTTGGTGGAAAAGTTACAGGGAGTGTTTCGAAAAAAACTGACATTGTGGTTGCTGGCGAAGATGCTGGCAGTAAATTAACCAAAGCTGAAAGCTTAGGCGTGACCGTTTGGAATGAACAAGAAATGGTCGATGCGTTAGATGCAAGTCATTTTTAAGAAGAAAAATTAACGTTGTCAGATTTTATGTAGTAATTTGATGGTATGCTTATTTTAGTCATAAAAGTTATATGAACGAGGACTTTCTGAGTTGAGAAAGGAGGTTGATGCTTATGCGCAATTCTTCTTACTTTAACGAAAGGAGCAATGTTTTTGTCCGTTGAAGCAGCGCTAGGACTGATGATTGGTTTTGCAACACTTGTTGTGACCATTATCTTCGGTATCTTAGCGCTTGTCTTAGACAACAAAAATAACCGTTCATAAGCTTTGAGGAGCTGAACGGTTAAGCGTTTGAAATAAAACCAATAACTCAGTAAGCCGCTAGTTCTTATAACTAGTAGTGGCTACTAGAGAGGTATGTTCCTGCATATCTCTCTTTTCATTTTCATAATAACATGTTTCCATCATTTTTGCGAGCGACAAATTATCAATGAAATTCAAGGTTTCATCTAAAATATCCGACCATTTTATGGTAGAATAGGAACAGAGTGAACAGCTGTGCTAAGCTGTTTAAAGAAATACAATCCAATTGATTAATCTGAAAATGAAAATTTCAGTAAATGATAGAAAGAAGGGTATCTATGGCAATTACAGAAGAACAAGTCAAACATGTCGCTAAATTATCAAAATTATCTTTCTCCGAAGAAGAATTAGCGGACTTTACCAATCAACTAGATAAAATTATTGATATGGTGGAATTACTAGAAGAAGTAGATACAACAGGGGTTCCTTTTACTTCAAATGTGAATGAATCAATCAATGTCATGCGTGAAGACGTAGCGACACCAGGAATGGACCGTAAAGAATTAATGCGGAATGTTCCGGAATCAGAGAATGGTTACATTAAAGTGCCTGCAATTATGGATAACGGGGAGGCAGGAGCCTAATGGAAAAATTATACGACAAATCGTTAACAGAGTTACATGATTTATTGGTTTCAAAAGAAATCACAGCAGTTGATTTAACCGAAGAAACATTAAATCGTATTCAAGATACAGAAGAACAACTAGGTTCTTTTATCACAGTTAGTGAAGAAAAAGCAATGGCATTAGCCAAAGCGATTGACTTAAAAGGCATCACTGAAAGTAATCCATTAGCTGGGATTCCAATTGGGATTAAAGACAACATTGTCACAAAAGATATTTTAACAACAGCTGGCTCAAAAATGTTACACAATTTTGACCCAATTTATGATGCGACCGTGATGGATAAAGTCTATCAAGCAGATATGATTCCAGTCGGAAAATTGAACATGGATGAATTTGCCATGGGCGGAAGTACGGAAACGTCTTACTTCAAGAAAACAAAAAATGCTTGGGATCAAACCAAAGTTCCTGGCGGTTCTTCTGGTGGTTCAGCTTCTGCTGTCGCAGCCGGACAAGTCCCAGTTTCTTTAGGGAGCGATACAGGTGGTAGTATCCGCCAACCAGCCGCATTCAATGGTATTGTGGGCTTGAAACCAACGTATGGACGTGTGTCTCGTTTTGGTTTGATTGCTTTTGCTTCAAGTTTAGACCAAATTGGTCCATTGACACGAAATGTTAAAGACAATGCCTTAGCTTTAAATGCAATTAGTGGTTATGACGAAAAAGACGGCACTTCTGCAGGCGTTTCTGTTCCTGATTTTACGGCAGATTTAACTGGCGACATCAAAGGCATGAAAATTGCTTTACCAAAAGAATACTTAGGTGAAGGGGTACAACCTGATGTTCGTGAAGCGGTATTAAAAGCAGCAGAAACATTTAAATCTTTAGGAGCAACGGTGGAAGAAGTTAGTTTGCCACATTCTAAGTACGGCGTAGCGGTTTATTATATTATTGCCTCTTCAGAAGCAAGTTCAAACTTACAACGCTTTGATGGCATTCGTTATGGTTACCGTTCCGAAAATGTCCAAAATCTAGAAGATGTCTATGTTAATTCACGTTCTGAAGGTTTCGGAACAGAAGTTAAACGTCGGATTATGTTAGGAACATTCTCTTTAAGTGCTGGTTATTATGATGCGCACTTTAAAAAGGCTGGTCAAGTCCGTACACTAATCAAACAAGATTTTGAGAATGTCTTTGCGGATTATGACTTAATCATTGGCCCATCCACACCAACAGTTGCCTTTGGTCTAGGGGAAAACATCAATGATCCAATCACAATGTATATGAATGATATTTTAACCATTCCTGTCAACTTAGCAGGACTACCAGGCATGTCCATTCCAGCAGGATTCTCAGAAGGCTTGCCAGTTGGTTTACAAATTATTGGAAAACATTTTGACGAACATACAATGTATAAAGCAGCCTATGCTTTTGAACAAGCGACAGATTTCCATACGAAAAAACCAGTCATTTTAGGGGGGAACGATTAATGAACTTTGAAACTGTCATTGGATTAGAAGTCCACGTAGAATTGAAAACCAACTCTAAAATTTTCTCCTCTGCGCCAGCGCATTTCGGAGCAGAACCAAACAGCAACACAAATGTGGTTGACTGGAGTTACCCAGGTGTTTTGCCTGTCATGAATAAAGGTGCCTTAGAATTTGGCATGAAAGCAGCTCTTGCTTTGAACTGTGAAATTTCAAAAGAAACTCATTTTGATCGTAAAAACTATTTTTACCCAGATAACCCGAAAGCATACCAAATTTCTCAATTTGATCAACCAATCGGACATGATGGTTGGATTGAAATTGAAGTCGAAGGCAAAAAGAAAAAAATTCGCATTGAACGTGTACATTTAGAAGAAGATGCTGGGAAAAATATTCACGGCACAGATGGCTATTCTTATGTAGACTTGAATCGTCAAGGCACGCCTTTAATTGAAATCGTTTCTGAAGCAGACATGCGTTCACCAGAAGAAGCGTATGCTTATTTAGAAGCGTTGCGTTCAATTATCCAATTTACAGAAGTTTCTGATGTGAAAATGGAAGAAGGTTCTATGCGATGTGATGCCAATATTTCTTTACGTCCGTATGGTCAAGAAGAATTTGGTACTAAAGCGGAATTAAAGAACTTGAACTCTATGAACTTTGTAAAAAAAGGTTTAGCTTATGAAGAAAAACGCCAAGCCAAAGTCCTATTATCTGGTGGCGAAATTCAACAAGAAACACGCCGCTTTGATGAAGCAACTAGTACAACGTTGCTTATGCGTGTTAAAGAAGGCTCAAGTGACTACCGTTACTTCCCAGAGCCAGATGTTCCTCGTTTTTCAATTGATGATGAATGGATTGAAAAAGTTCGCGCTAGTTTGCCAGAAATGCCAGCCTCACGTCGTGCCCGTTATATCAGTGAATTAGGGTTACCTGAATACGACGCAATGGTCTTGACTTTAACGAAAGAAATGTCAGATTTCTTTGAAGCAACCTTAGCAAACGGTGCAGATGCGAAACAAGCATCAAACTGGTTAATGGGCGAAGTTTCTGCTTACTTAAACAGTGAAAAAGTTGAATTAGCCGATACTAAACTGACACCAGAAAATCTAGCGGGTATGATTACTTTGATTAACGATGGCACAATCAGCTCGAAAATTGCGAAGAAAGTGTTCAAAGAGTTAATTGAAAATGGTGGAGATGCTAAAGAAGTTGTCGAAGCAAAAGGCCTTGTTCAATTATCTGATCCAGCGCAATTATTACCAATGATTAACGAAGTTTTAGACAACAACCAACAATCAATTGATGACTTTAAAAACGGAAAAGACCGTGCAGTTGGTTTCCTTGTTGGACAAATTATGAAAGCAACTCGTGGACAAGCAAACCCAGGTGTGGTTAACAAGTTATTGCAAGAAGAGCTTTCAAAACGATAAGAAAGTAGCAGGCAAACCATGAAAAAAGCTAGAGTGATTTATAATCCAACGTCAGGAAAAGAGTTAATCAAAAAGAACTTAGCCGATATTTTATCTATTTTAGAAGAATGTGGTTATGAAGCCAGTGCATTTGCGACCACACCAGAAGAAAATTCAGCACGCAATGAAGCACATCGTGCTGCGCGTGCAGGATTTGATTTACTAGTAGCAGCAGGTGGAGATGGGACCATTAATGAAGTCGTGAATGGGATTGCTCCGTTGAAGCGGCGCCCTAAAATGGCCATTATTCCTGCTGGAACGACGAATGACTATGCACGGGCCTTGAAGATTCCTCGTGATAATATCGTTAAGGCAGCAGAAGTGATTAAAAAAAATCAAACTGTCAAAATGGATATTGGTCAAGCCGGCAAAAATTACTTTATCAATATTGCGGCGGGTGGTCATTTAACGGAACTGACTTATGAAGTTCCGTCAGAGTTGAAAAGTATTTTTGGTTACTTAGCGTACTTAGCCAAAGGAGCCGAAATGTTGCCGCGAGTGAAGCCGATTAAAATGCGCATGACGTATGATGAAGGTGTGTACGAAGGCAACGCATCAATGTTTTTCCTAGGGCTGACTAACTCGGTGGGTGGTTTCGAGCAAATCGTACCAGACGCTAAATTAGATGATGGTAAGTTTTCATTAATCATTGTAAAAACAGCCAATATTTTTGAGATTCTTCATTTAGTTGCGTTAATGTTAAATGGTGGAAAGCATGTTGAAGATCATCGACTAATCTATACAAAGACCAGCTATTTACATGCAGAAACGTTAGAAAAGAACAATAAAATGATGATTAATTTAGATGGTGAATATGGAGGCGATGCTCCAATGACCTTTAAAAATATGCATCAACACATTGAAATTTTTGCAAATGGTGATGCACTGCCGTCCAATGCAATTATGGGTTCTGTCTTAACTGGTAGCGATGAGATTGTCGTAGAATCAGAAGACGAAGAGGAAGAAGCATATAACGAAGCCAGCAAAGAATTTGTCAAAGAAGTTGAACGACTAACAGACGAAGATATTGATGGCGATGGAAAGATTGCCGAAAAAGAAAAGCACTAGGTAGTCCGTGAATAGCTAATGAAAGATTTAGTTGATAAGATCTTTCATTGGCTATTTTTTGACTAAGGGAAAGGGTCTCATTCTTTTATTTGCCTAAAAAGCTCAAACGGAAGTGCTAAATCGCCATGAAAATTCGTTGTTGCTTTTCTTAGGTATTTTCATTAGAATGAGTGAAGTGTATAAAAAGAAGGAGCGACTTATGAAAAATTATCCAGTAAAGAAAAATGACGTCATTGAAGTAGAAATCGTTGACTTGACGCATGAAGGTTTAGGCGTGGCAAAAGTGGACCATTATCCATTGTTTATTGAAAATGCCTTACCAGGTGAAAAACTTGAAATCAAAGTCTTAAAAACAGGCAAAAGTTTTGGTTACGGGAAAGTATTGACTGTCCTAAAAAGCAGTGAACAGCGTGTTCCCGTGAAAGATGAAAACTTTACAAAAGTCGGGATTAGTCCGTTGCAACATTTAGCGTACGGCGCCCAACTATCATTTAAAACGCAACAAGTCGAAAATGTTATGCAACGTGTCGCTAAATTGCCAGAAGTCCCTGTTTTACCAACAATTGGGATGAACGATCCGTGGCATTACCGGAACAAAGCACAAATTCCCGTGCGTAAAATTGACAACCAACTACAAACAGGTTTTTTCCGGAAAAATAGCCATGATTTAATTCCAATGGAACATTTTTATATTCAAGACCCAGAAATTGATACAGCAATTGTTAAAATCCGTGACATTATGCGTAAATATAGCGTAAAACCTTATAACGAATCTGATAATACAGGGAACTTACGCCATATTGTCGTTCGTCGTGGCTACCATACTGGGGAGATGATGGTTGTTCTAATTACGAGAACACCGAAATTATTCCCAATTAGTAAAATTGTGCCAGATATTTTGGAAGCTATTCCGGAAGTAGTCAGCATTGTACAAAATGTAAATCCAAAACGAACCAATGTCATTTTTGGCGACGAAACCATCTTATTACATGGGTCTGAAAAAATTACAGATACTATTTTTGATTTGAAATTTGAAATTTCCGCGCGTTCATTTTATCAAGTAAATCCACAACAAACAGAAGTGATGTATCAAAAAGTTAAAGAGTATGCGGCTTTAACAGGCAATGAAATTGTGGTGGATGCCTATTGCGGGATTGGAACGATTGGCTTAACTTTAGCCCAAGATGCAAAGCAAGTTTACGGTATTGAAGTAATTGAAGAAGCGGTCAAAGATGCAGAAAATAATGCTAAATTAAACAACATTGAGAATGCCACTTTCACGGCTGGTTTAGCGGAAGAATTATTGCCAAAATTAGTTGAAAATGGCTTGCAACCAGATGTTGTGGTGGTGGATCCACCACGGAAAGGGTTAGACGGTCAATTAGTAAACACATTAATTGAAACGCAACCTGAACGAATTGTTTATGTCAGCTGTAATCCAGCCACACTCGCTCGCGACATTGCATTATTAACAGAAGGTGGCTATGAAGCAAAAGAAATTCAACCGGTGGATAATTTCCCACAAACGACCCACATTGAATCTGTCACGTTATTAACAAAGGCGGTGGATTAAATGAATGAAAAAGAAAAAATGTTAGAATTAATTAAAAAGAAACAAGGTGGTGGCCGTTCTAAAAAAATGGAAACTCCCAAAAATGATCGTAAAAACATGCGCAAAGGGCCTAAAATTTTTAATAAATAAGCGGTTATCAGTAAAAAGTTGAGGTCGGGACAGAAGCGTTTAACTCCGAGAAATAAGAAGGAATTTCCGAAAATTGTTCTGTAATTTTTGGAGAATTCCGGCTTATTTCCGAAGGAGTTGCTTTTGTTCCCGCCGTTTATCAGTTTTTGAGCGTGGAGCAAAAATCCAAAGTGATTTTTGTCCCACGCTCAACTTTTTTGTTAAAGCATTCCTAGCCAAACAAATAAGTTGTTATTTTGCTAGTAAATCTGTTATTTTAGACAAAAGACAAGGAGGGCTATTCAGTGGAATATGTAACAACATTAGAAGAATTAGAAGAAAAAATTACAGACAATCGTCTACAAGCCGTCTTTTTGACAGCAAAAAATTGTAGTGTTTGTACAGTTGATAAACCGATTGTCGAAAAAATTGCAACAAAATATGAATTTCCTACATACATTGCAGAAGCTGATAAAAGTCCAGAAATAATTGGACAATTAAATGCTTTTTCTGCACCGACCATTATCTTATACTATGAAGGAAAAGAAATTCATCGCCAAGCTAAAATTATTAACTTTCAAGAAATTGAAAAGAGAGTTCGACAAGTACAAGAAAATAGTTAATCAAAAAGGAAGCCACCGATCACGGAGAGGCTTCCTTTTTAATTATCTCGCTAAATGTTCAGTTTGTTGTTGAGAAAAAAGTTGATAACTGACAAAAACTTCTGCTCTTTTGTTTACTTCTAATTTAACGAAAATATTGTGGATATGTGTTTTTACTGTCCCGATTGATAGGAATAGTTCGTTGGCTATATCTTGATTTGTTTTGCACTCTAAAAGTAACGAAAGCACTTCTCGTTCTCGCTGCGTTAATTGATAGGCATCACAAAAAGGCGCCAAAAGTACGGGTTCATCTGATTGATTTTCTTCCAATTTAGCAGCGTCTTTTTCAAGCACCGACAGAGGAAAATCACGATTACAGAAGTAGATAATGGCGATGGAGAGAATGATTGTATAAATATCTTCAGAAACGTTTCGGTTGTTAATTTTAAAGACAATATCAGAATATTGGTCAATGTTAAAAATAACGAAGGTATCTTCCAAAAGAATCGCCACACCGAAACCAATGCTTAGCCAACCAATAAAACGAAGATATTTTTTCGCAAGGGCTGATAAAGGATCTATTCGTAGTTGATAGAGCGCATAGCATCCAAGGTAAATTAAAAATAGCTGATTGGGTAAATAGTACAACCAAACTTTTAAGGCGGAATTTTGTGAAAATGGAATAGCTAGCATCCATAAACCAATTAAAAATAACCAGACAAATTGATAATTTTTAAAAGGACGACCACTAATAGTATTGATAATAGCCAGATAGGCAAAATTACAACAAATAAAAATGATGGTCTTTAAAAAAGGTGCGGTCATAAAGGTCTGATTATATTCGGTTGCAAACGAATTAATGAACTCAGTCATATAAACAATCACATTGTCACAAATAAAAATAACCATTAAAAAGAGAAGCAATAAAAAAATCGGTTGTTTATTTTTCAAGTAAAGATTTAAGGTAAAGGTTGAAGTAAACGAATATAAAATAATCAACAAGATGTTATAAATAAAAACAAATGTCACGATTGGAAACCCCTTTCATCTTTTATTTTAAGTGAATGATTTTTCAAAATAATTATACCATTTTCAAATCTATGATTGGTCAGAAATTAGAGAGAAATCCGCCTAAACTTTTATAAACCCCTGGTGTACCAACGGTTTATAACCATAAATAAACTTTTTTTAATGAAAAATCACGCCAAAAAAGAAAGCGTTTTCTAACTTTTGGCGGATAGTAAACTCTTCGCTAAACTTGGTAAAGTCAATGTGTAAACAAAAACAACTTTTAGGAGGAACACATCATGAAAAGAGATTACGTTACAACAGAAACATATACGAAAGAGGAAATGCACTACTTAGTCGATTTATCATTAAAAATTAAAGAAGCGATTAAAAATGGGTATTATCCGCAACTGTTAAAAAACAAATCTTTAGGAATGATTTTCCAACAATCTTCAACTCGAACACGAGTATCTTTTGAAACTGCAATGGAACAATTAGGTGGACATGGCGAATATTTAGCACCTGGTCAAATTCAATTAGGGGGACATGAAACGATTGAAGATACCAGCCGCGTATTGTCACGTTTAGTAGATATTTTGATGGCTCGTGTGGAACGTCACCATAGTATTGTTGATTTAGCTAATTGTGCTACCATCCCAGTCATTAACGGTATGTCTGATTACAATCATCCAACCCAAGAATTAGGTGATTTGTGTACCATGGTTGAGCATTTACCAGAAGGCAAAAAATTAGAAGATTGTAAAGTTGTCTTTGTCGGAGATGCGACACAAGTTTGTTTTTCTTTAGGATTAATCACAACAAAAATGGGCATGAATTTTGTTCACTTCGGTCCAGAAGGCTTCCAATTAAATGAAGAGCATCAAGCGAAATTAGCAAAAAATTGTGAAGTTTCAGGCGGTAGCTTTTTGGTCACAGATGATGCAAGTTCTGTTGAAGGCGCTGATTTCTTGTACACGGATGTTTGGTATGGCTTGTACGAAGCGGAATTATCTGAAGAAGAACGTATGAAGGTTTTCTATCCAAAATATCAAGTGAATCAAGAAATGATGGATCGAGCAGGCGCCAATTGTAAATTCATGCACTGTTTACCAGCAACACGTGGGGAAGAAGTAACTGATGAAGTAATTGACGGTAAAAATTCTATTTGTTTCGATGAAGCAGAAAACCGTTTAACATCTATTCGTGGCTTATTAGTATATCTTATGAATGATTATGAAGCAAAAAATCCTTATGATTTAATCAAACAAGCAGAAGCGAAAAAAGAACTAGAAGTTTTCTTAGACACTCAAAGCATTTAACGGCCAACTGTCCACTGATTGAAAAAATGAATCAGTGGACAGTTTATAAAGAGAGGAAGAGTCTTCATGGAGGGGAAAAAGAAATTTAGTTTAACGAGTGCCATTTTATCAGTCATCTGTGTGGTTTTCGTTGCTGAAGCAGCGGCGCCTGTTGCTGCAATTGGTAATTCTCAGTTTTTTTGGTGGATTTTCTTATTAATTGCATTCCTATTGCCATATGGGTTAATTTCATCAGAATTAGGAACAACTTATATTGGTGAAGGGGGCATCTATGATTGGGTGACCAAAGCATATGGTCATCGTTGGGGTGCCAGAGTTTCTTGGTATTATTGGATTAATTATCCATTGTGGCTAGCTTCATTAGCCGTTATGACGCCAGAACTATTAACGACAATTACAGGTATTAAGTTTTCAACACCGATGATGATTATTGTTGAATTAATTTTTACTTGGATTGTGGTTTGGATTAGTTTTTATCCAGTCAGCGACAGTATCTGGATTCTAAATGGAGCTGCCGTAATCAAGATGGTTTTAGCTGTCTTAATTGGTGGGCTAGGATTGTATGTAGCCTTGACGAAAGGTGTTGCCAATGAATTTACCTTGAAATCAATGCTACCAACGTTTGACTTAAGGAGTTTATCTTTTATTTCTGTAATCATTTTTAATTTGTTAGGGTTTGAAGTCATCTGTACGTTTGCAGATGATATGGAAAATCCTAAGAAGCAAATTCCACAAGCTATTGTAGCAGCGGGGTTAGTCATTGCGGCCATTTATATTTTTTCAGCCTTTGGAATTGGGGTAGCGATTCCCACCGATCAAATTAGTACCGGCAGTGGTATGATGGATAGCTTTAAACTATTGACAGGCTCGACAGAAGGTTGGTTCATTATGTTGATGGCTTTCCTATTCCTTCTTACGTTGTTCGGCAACATGATTTCTTGGTCATTAGGAGTCAATAATACAGCTTGTTATGCTGCTGAAAATGGTGACATGCCTAAATTTTTTGAAAAACGTAGTAAGAAAAATGACATGCCAATTGGGGCTGCTTTGATGAATGGCATTGTGGCATCGGTGGTCATTGTATTAGCACCAATTTTACCTAATCAAGATTTATTCTGGGCCTTTTTCTCCTTGAATGTCGTCCTATTCTTGTTATCGTATATCCCAGTTTTCCCAGCTTTTTATAAGCTTAGAAAAATTGATCCCGATACACCACGTCCGTTTAAAGTTAACGGAAAACCAGGATTTTTAAAAGTTTTAGTGGTTTTACCAATGATTATGATTATTATTTCACTGATTTTCACAGCAGTACCTTTAGACTTTAGTCCCGCAGCATTAAATGAAAAATTACCAATCACAATTGGGGCAATCATTTTTATTCTGTTTGGTGAAGTAATTATTTACGTGAAAAAAATTAAGAAGGGAACGAAAGAAAATGGCTAAACGAATTGTAGGAAGTACCCCTAAACAAGATGGCTTTAGAATGCCAGGAGAATTTGAACCACAAGAGAAAGTTTGGATGATTTGGCCAGAAAGACCGGATAATTGGCGTGATGGTGGTAAACCTGTCCAAGAAGCTTTTACTAATGTGGCCAAAGCAATTAGTCAGTTTACACCGATGAATGTGGTGGTTTCTCAACAACAATTTCAAAATTGCCGTCGCCAATTGCCGCCAGAAATTACGGTTTACGAAATGTCAAACAATGATGCCTGGGTCCGTGATTGTGGACCATCATTTGTCATTAACGACCATGGAGAAATCCGTGGTGTGGATTGGACATTCAATGCTTGGGGGGGATTAGTAGATGGATTATATTTCCCTTGGGATCAAGACGATTTGGTTGCACAAAAAATTTGTGAAATTGAGCATGTAGATTCTTATCGTACAGATGATTTTGTTTTAGAAGGCGGTTCATTCCACGTAGATGGACAAGGAACAGTCTTGACTACAGAAATGTGCTTATTAAGTGAAGGTCGAAATCCACAACTTTCAAAAGAAGCAATCGAACAAAAATTATGCGACTATTTAAATGTTGAAAAAGTTCTTTGGCTAGGTGATGGAATTGACCCAGAAGAAACCAATGGTCACGTGGATGATGTAGCTTGTTTTATTGCACCTGGTGAAGTGGCTTGTATTTACACTGAAGATCAAAATAGCCCATTTTATGCAGCGGCACAAGATGCGTATCAACGTTTGCTTAAAATGACTGATGCTAAAGGACGCCAATTAAAAGTCCACAAATTATGCTGTCCTGTCAAAAATGTAACCATTAAAGGCTCCTTCAAAATTGATTTCGTGGAAGGAACCATGCCACGAGAAGATGGCGATATTTGTATCGCATCCTATATGAACTTTTTAATTACAAATGATGGCGTGATTGTGCCACAGTATGGTGATGAAAATGATCGTTTGGCTTTAGAGCAAGTTCAAACGATGTTCCCAGATAAAAAAATTGTCGGCGTTAATACGGTAGAAGTTGTTTATGGGGGCGGCAATATTCACTGTATCACACAACAAGAACCAAAGCGCTAGGAGGGAAACAGATGTCAAAAATAGTGATTGCATTAGGTGGAAATGCGTTAGGAAATTCTTCGAAAGAACAATTGGCAAAAGCACAAACCGCTGCAAAATCGATTGTTGATTTAATTGAACAAGGCCATCAAGTGGTGATTGCTCATGGCAACGGGCCACAAGTTGGCAAAATTCGCTTAGCTTTTGAGGAAACGAGTCAATCTCCAGAAGATGTCGTGCCGTTTCCTGAATGCACAGCAATGAGCCAAGGCTATATTGGCTATCATTTACAACAAGCAATTGATGAAGAACTAGTAGCCAGAAATTTAGGGGAACAACCAGTTGTTACGTTAATTACACAAGTCGTGGTGGATCCAAAAGACCCAGCGTTTACAAAACCAACAAAACCAATTGGTGGTTATTATGACGAAGAAACAGCCAAGCAGTTGATGGCGAAAACTGGGAACGTCTATCAAGAAGATGCGGGTCGAGGCTGGCGACGGGTAGTTCCTTCGCCAAAACCAGTTGATATTTACGAAAAAGTTAGCTTGCGAACACTTGTTGATGCAGGACAAATCGTAATTGCTTGTGGTGGTGGCGGGGTTCCTATTGCCTATGATGGTCCAGTCTATCATGGTGTAGATGCAGTCATTGATAAAGACTTTGCGGCAGCAAAAATGGCTGAACTCATTGAAGCAGATGTTTTTGTGGTATTAACTGCAGTGGAACATGTTTTTGTTAACTTTGGTCAAGCAAATCAACAAGCTTTGACCGATGTTACGGTTACGGCAATGCAACAATATATAGAAGAAAATCAATTTGCGCCAGGTAGTATGTTACCTAAGGTGGAAGCGGCCATCAGTTTTGCAGAAAGTAAACCAAACCGCCAGGCGATTATCGGGCTTTTAGAATTAGCTTCGGAAGCAATCAAAGGAGAAAGTGGTACACGAATTACACAATAAATTCTCAGTATTTAACTTTCACAAAAGACTAAAACATACGCATTTAGCGGACTAACTTAATCGTTAGAGAGTAGGACATCGGTCGTTTTGACGGATGTCCTACTCTCTATTTTGTCTTTTTAACGAACAAAACTGTTAGTTGTCATGCAAAAATAAACATAGTAAGATAATCTTTAAATGGTATAGGAGGATAAAAATGTCTAAATTTTTAAAAGTAATCGGAATAATTGCTGTTTTGTTAGTCATAATAGGCGCTGCAGCGTATTGGTTTATACTCAAAAAGTTCACTCCTGAGGCAGAAACCCCAGCAATGTACAATCAAGAGAGAATCGTTAAAACGATTGAAGACCAATTAAAAGAAACGGATGTACAAAAAGCTCGGACCAAAGCACCGTTGATTATTGAAAAAAATATCACTGAATTACAGCAAGCGATTGCCAACGGAGCATTGACCTATGAAGAACTTACGGCGTTTTATTTGGACCGTATTTTACAGTTCGATCAAATAGATAATGGCATGAACAGCATCTCTGAAATCAATCCGCAAGCAATTAAGGAAGCAAAGGCATTTGACCAACAAGCCTCTCAAACACCGAAGAAGCCTTTGTATGGTATTCCTGTGACTTTGAAAGAAAATATAAATACGACCAACATGATTTCGAGTGCAGGAGCTTATGCCTTACGCACGTTCAAGCCTAAGGAAGATGCGGAAGTAGTTAAGAAGTTAACAGAGGCGCAAGCTTTGATTTTAGGAAAAGTAAACTTATCTGAACTAGCGAATTATATGTCAATGAAAGCACCAAGTGGCTATAGTTCCAAACATGGACAAACACTTAATCCTTATGGGCCACTCAAAATAACACCTTCAGGTTCAAGTTCTGGGAGTGCGGCTAGTGTGACGATGAATATCGGCGCCTTCTCTTTAGGCACTGAGACGATGGGATCGATTGTTTCCCCCGCTTCTCATCAATCAGTGGTTGGTTTTAAACCGACCCACAGTTCAGTAAGTGGCGAAGGTGTTTTACCATTGGCACCATCATTAGATACAGTTGGCCCGATTGCCCGAAGTGTCGTTGATGCTGCACAAGGCTATAATGCGTTTAAGAAAGACACGGTTCCGAGCATTGATTCAACGAAATTTACTAAAAATAACTTACAAGGTCAACGCATTGGGTTGCTAGAAATGCCAAGTGCTGAAGAAGAATTTGCGACTGCTAAAAAGGCCCTCCAAAAAGCTGGAGCAGAAGTGATTCCGGTAACGCCAGACATGGAAGGGATTGATGGCGGGGCAGTTATTTCCAATGAATTTAAGTTTGCATTGGAAGAATTTGCGAAACGTTATGACTTACCATTTAAAACACTGGAGGAACTAATTGCGTATAATCAACAAGATAAAAAGGTTCGTGCCAAGTATGGGCAAGATTTATTAGAAGCAGATGTTAAAAAGAAACAACCAGATAAAGAAATCATTCAAACAACTATTAAAAAAGCACAACAAACGTTTGATGCGTTGCTAAAAAAACAACAATTAGACGGATATGCCTTTATTGATTCTGAAGGTACGGGTTTAAGTGCTGTGGCAGGATATCCTGAATTGACGGTTCCTTTGGCGAAAAACAGTGAAGGACAACCTTATGGGCTGACTTTTACACAAACTGCCAATAAAGAGCAAACGTTATTTGAGCAAGCTTACAGCTTTGAACAAAGTACAAAAGGACGGATAGTACTTTCAGACAACGAGCTGTTGGCAAACAGTAAAAAAATAAATAGAGATGAGCAGTAAAGGGAAACTAGGAATGGCGAAACATCCGTATCAAACCTAATAAAGATAATCGACCTACAAATGAAAGGAATTGTTTGTAGGTCGATTATTTAGGTTAGTCATTTTTTTTGCTTTTTTAGGCGAATGTTTTCATGTAATAAGTTAATAAGTGGCCAGATTCGAGAAATACGGCCATCAATTTTTAAGCATTTCAATAAAAAGAGTGAACGATGGCTGTGTTTGAAGCATGAATATGTGTGGTTGCTTCCGCTTTCGCAACATTAATTTGGAGCGCTACCGTCGTAAAGGGTTCTGCCGCAGGAATCATTAGATGGAAACAAATCCATGAATACATAGAAGATTAAAGCAAGATGAAGAAAATATTGTGGCAATAAAGGATATCAGAATGCTTGTAGAATGACTATATGTAGTGTCTTTTTGTTTTTTTAATCAATATATAGTATTAAAATCTTCTTTTTATTCCGAAATCTGATTGACTTGTTTTTTAAAACGGAGTACTCTTATTGAGACGTCAACAGAGAAAAGTTTGGTTTTAGGAAGGTCGGAAATTTGTCGTGAATAAGAATTTTTTGGTGAATGATTTTAAAGGTTGGGAAACGAGAAGTTACTTGTTTTTAGCTTTGATGGTGGGGGTACAGTTGATTGCATTTGCTATCAATCCATCGAATTGGATTACGTTAGTAGGTGGTTTAGCCGGCATCATTTGTGTGAATTTAATTGCCCAAGGAAAAGTCAGCAATTACATTTTTGGGTTAATCAGTGCAGTGATTATTGGCTATTTTGGGTTAGTGACACGGGTATATGCCGAAGTTCTTTTACAAAGCTTCTATATTATTATGGACATTACAGGGCTTTATGCTTGGCTTCGGGCTAGCGAGGATGGCTCGGGTCAAGTAACCGACGTAAAAGTTTTAAAAGGTATTCAGTGGTTGTATGCCTTTTTCACGTGGCTGCTCATTGGCGTAGCTGCATATATTTTGTTAGGTTTTGTAAATGATGCGCAACAAACATTAGATGCAATCACGTTCAGTGTTTCAGCGACAGGGATGTTATTGATGATTAAACGTTATCAATCGCAATTCGTGTTTTGGCTACTAGGAAATATTTTTTCAATTTTGTTATGGTTCCGAGCAGGGACGCACGCTGGTGGTGATTATGCGATATTTGTTATGTATTGTATGTATACTTTTAACTCAATTTTTGGTATGTTTAATTGGTTGAAGATAAAAAATAAAATGGAAAAAAATAGGTAGGGAGTTCGATGGCAGTGATTGTTTTAGCAGGTACGATTGGCGCTGGTAAATCTAGTTTAACAGCTTTAATTGCAAACCGTTTAGGTTCAGAAGCCTTTTACGAATCAGTTGATGATAATGAGGTATTACCTTTATTTTATGCGGAACCGGAAAAGTACGCATTTTTATTACAAATTTATTTTTTAAATAAACGTTTTGATAGTATTAAACAAGCATTAACGCATGAAAATAATGTATTGGATCGCTCGATTTATGAAGATTCATTACTTTTTCATTTAAATGCAGATTTAGGTCGTGCCAACGAAACAGAGGTCAAAGTGTACGATGACTTATTACAAAACATGCTCCAAGAATTGCCTTATGCTGCGCATAAAAAAAGACCTGATTTGTTAGTTCACATTCGTATTTCATTTCCCAAAATGTTAGAACGCATCAAAAAACGTGGCCGTCCTTATGAACAAATTGAGACAGATCCAACGTTGTATGATTACTATCAAATGTTGAACGAGCGTTATGATCAATGGTACGAAGACTATGATGAAAGTCCTAAAATTCAAATTGATGGCGATAAATATGATTTTGTCGAAGATCCTGAAGCGTGTCAATATGTCTTGGCATTAATTGAGAAGAAAATTGAAGAATTAGAAAGATAAATAAAAAGAAGCAAGTCCGGACTTGCTTCTTTTTGACTTAAAATGTGGATAGATAGGCTAAAGTTGCTACTAAATAAAGGAGTGTAGTGCTAAATTATAGAATCGGATTTTAACCTTCCCCTAAGTTAAAATCGGATAATCTATCTATCGACAGTTTAAGTTTGTATAAAATAGCGGTAGCTATTATCAACGAAGTCATTCATCGGTTGACCTGACTTCTCTAGAAGTATACCATCGAAAATAACCGACAGTTGTTCAAAATTTGGACTTAGTAAGTGTAAATTTTGATTGAAAGTTTCTGTAAATCAATCATTTATTCAAAAAATAATGCTCGAAAGAAGGAAGATAAATGAGCCAAATTTGGTTTGAACGCATTCTACGTTGGCGCAAAAAAGCGCAACGATTTTTACAAGGACGTTATGCCCGGTTCGATGAATTGAATCGAACGCTGTTGCTAACAAGTGTCGTGCTGGCGCTTATCAATATTTTTACTGGCTATCTTTGGGTTCGGTTATTGATTTTAATCACAGTCGCCTACGTGTATTATCGCTTTTTTTCAAAACATATTCACCCGCGATTGAATGAAAATCAACGGTTTATTCTTCGAAAACAACGCCTAATGCAAAAGGTTCATGCTTTTCGCAAGCGACACATGACTCAGAAAGGATATCGTTATTTTAAATGTCCAAAATGTCAGCAGTCATTACGTGCGCCGAAAGGACGAGGAACAATCAAAGTCACTTGTTCAAACTGCCAAAATCAAGTTATCAAAAAAGTCTGATCTTCTGTGTTTTTTGGTCTAGGCAACTTTTGGACTTGTGGTATACTTGAGAAAAGAAACCATTGGATATTCTAAAAGGGGAATATCTTGTTAAAAAAGGAGAGAAAAAACAATGGAAATTAAACGCCAACAAGAAATTGTTGAAGCGTATCACTATGATATGCGAGTACCTGATTCAGAAGTAGAGACAGATTTACGTGTCAGTTTTTCACCAATTGAAGTAGAAGAAGAAAATTATCCAGAAAATAGCTCAGCACTTGTTGCTCGCTTAGAATTTCGAATTGTCTTTGACGAATTTGTTTTATCAGGGGCGATTAGCCAAATTAATCACATTATTGATCGTAAAATTGAAAAACAAGAAGATATTTCGCAAGAAGAAGTCGATGAACTTGTGCGTCCTTTATTTAGCATCGTCGAACGTTTATCTTATGAAGTAACTGAAATTGCTCTGGATCGTCCAGGTGTTCAATTGAATTTTCAACAATCAGAAGAAGCTTAAACTTTAAAAACAGCGTTTATAACGGATTCCGTTACAAACGCTGTTTTTATTCTTGTGAAGATTTAGCAACCAAAGCTTTTTTAAACTGTTCATAATTTTTTGTAGCGATATCCACATAAGCAATCGGCTGACCAACTTTGGTGATTTTTTCGGGAAGATAGGGAGCGAGCATTTCATTGTACAAAATGAACGCAGCTTCTGGTACTTCCTCTGAAAGAACATCATAACTGATAAAGTCAATTTCATAGGTTGGTTGAAAAAAGGCTTTGATGTTTTGCTGCTCTTTATTTGAAAAGAGCCAAGGACCCGCATTTGCAGGGCTTCCCACAAATAACGTCGCTCCATCACGGTTGACAGAAAGGATCCAACAAATTTTTTGCATACGCTTACACCTCCTAGAACTAAGTATACCACGTCAGCTTAAAAGAAAGAGGACAAAAAACAAATTATTTTTACAGTGACTAGTAAAACAACACTTGGTGATAGTTTTAAACTATCACAACGGTTATTTTCTATCAAAAAGTAAGCAAATTATCCCACTATTTGTTATAAAATAAGGTACAATAGAACTATCACTGGAAACAGTTTGCTGTTTTCAGGGTATTTACTGGAGAGTGAGTACCGGGAACCTTTACTTCCTTTGATGTACTTGTCATTAAAAACATAGGGAGGAACTAAAATGACAACATTCATCACTGTATTAGTGATCCTTGCATTTATTGCTGTGTTATTCGGTTTCTACCAAATGCAAAAGAAACATTTAAAATTCTCAACACGTGTCTTTTCAGCATTGGGCGTGGGGATTGTTTTAGGTGCAATTATTCAATTTGCTTTTGGTACAGACAGTAAAATTACTACGCAATCAATGGAATGGATCGGGATTGTAGGTAATGGTTATGTAGCGTTTCTACAAATGCTCGTAATTCCGTTAGTATTTGTATCTATCGTAGGTGCATTTACAAAAATGAAAGAATCCAATAAATTAGGAAAAATTAGCTTTAATGTGTTAGCCACCTTACTAGGAACAACAGCAGTAGCTGCCTTGGTGGGGATTGGAACAACCTTAGCGTTTGGTCTTCAAGGGGCAAAATTCACGCAAGGTGCTGCAGAAACGTCAAGAATTGCCGAGTTAGCGACGCGTCAAGATGCGATTCAAGATTTGACGATTCCCCAACAAATCGTTTCATTTATTCCTAAAAATGTCTTTGCTGACTTTGCGGGAACACGACCAATGAGTACCATTGGGGTGGTAATCTTTGCTGCGTTTGTTGGTGTCGCTTATTTAGGCGTTCGTCGTAAAGCGCCAAAAGAAGCTGAATTTTTTGCAAATTTAATTGATAGTTTATATAAAATTACCATGCGAATTGTTACCTTAGTTTTACGCTTAACCCCTTATGGCGTGTTAGCGTTAATGATTAATGTTGTAGCAACAAGTGATTTTGTTGCGATTATTAACTTAGGTAAATTTGTGTTGGCATCGTATGTGGCCTTAATTATTGTTTTTGCCATTCATATGTTGATTTTAATTACTTTAAAAGTCAATCCAGTTACGTATCTAAAAAAAGTTTTTCCAGTCTTGAGCTTTGCTTTTACTTCTCGTTCAAGTGCAGGAGCTTTACCATTAAATATTGAAACACAAACCAAAGCACTAGGTGTCGATGATGCCACAGCAAACTTTGCTGGTAGTTTCGGTTTATCTATTGGACAAAATGGTTGTGCCGGCGTTTATCCAGCTATGTTAGCAACCATCGTTGCACCAACTGTTGGAATTGATGTCTTTAGTTTACAATTTATTTTAATGTTAGTAGCAGTTGTCACAATCAGTTCATTTGGCGTAGCCGGTGTCGGCGGCGGAGCAACCTTTGCTTCTCTAATCGTTTTAGGCGCAATGAACTTGCCGGTTGCAATTGTTGGTTTAGTAATTTCGGTTGAACCACTTATTGACATGGCGCGGACAGCTGTTAACGTTAACGATAGTATGGTTGCAGGCGTGTTAACAAGTGCTCGTATTCATGAATTAGATCGTGATGTCTTAAATGATCGCGACGTTGTCTTAGATGCAAATATCTAAATCAATAAAACGAAAAGTGTTTGAGCAATGTCTTGCTCAAACACTTTTATTTTGATTTTAAGCGAAAGTGCAGTAATTATTTAAAAGAACGTATATAATAAGTTATTAACTAAATTCAAAAGGACGTGAAGGAATGTTTTCAAACCAAGTAAAGATTATGTTATATGTGAATAATGTTGAGGAATCTAGTCAATTTTGGCAAACGTTTGGCTTTGTTGAAAAGGAAAGAGAGGAAGTTGACGGCACATTGGTGGTAGAAATTGCGCCAAGTGAATCAGCAGAGACGATTATTGTTTTATATGATTTGGCCTTTATTCAAAAACATTCACCAGAAGTGGCGGGGAATACCCCTTCTCTAATGTTTGCTAGCGATGATATCATTGGTCTCTATAAAAAAATGCAAGAGGCTGGGGTTACTGTTGGTGAAATGGTTCAATTGCCAACAGGCTTAGTTTTTAATTTTGCAGATAACGATGATAATTACTTTGCTGTGATGGGGCAAGAAAGTAAATAAAAAACAGCTTGGCACCAGAATCTAGATTGATTCTGGTGCCAAGCTGTTTTTTATAAAAGTTGAAAGTTTTATAAATTTTACTAAAAACTGTAATTTTCATGAAAATATAGCGTATGATAATGCTGTTAATAGAATAGGCGGAGGTAAGCGGTATGCGTAAACGACATGCAAAGAAAAGACATGGAGGAGTGAATTGGCTTTTTATAGTATGTTTGTTGGTGGTGATTGGTGGTAGTGGTTATTTAATAAAAACGTTCTTTTTCACTAGAGATTCACAAGTTAGTCAAGAATCGAAAGTGGTCTTGGAAGAAGATCGCCGAAGTGATAATTATGCGAATTTAACGAAAGAAATAGTTGCACCAGATAGTGGCGAACTTGATCAAAAAATTCAAGAAACAAATTATATTGGTTCGGCTTTGATCATTAAAGATGATCAGGTTTTAGTAAATAAAGGATATGGCTTTGCCAATTTTGAAAAGCAACAAGCCAACACGCCAAACACAAGGTTTCAGATTGGCTCAATTCAAAAATCTTTTACCACAACCTTGATCTTAAAAGCAATTGAAGAAGGTAAACTTACATTAGATACAAAACTCGCTACGTTTTATCCGCAAGTACAAGGTGCTGAGGACATTACGATTAGCGATATGTTGAATATGACAAGCGGTTTAAAGTTATCAGCAATGCCTAATAATATCGTTACCGATGAAGAAATTATTCAATTTGTTAAACAAAATACCATTCAAGTCAATAAAGGAAAATACAATTATTCCCCAGTAAATTTTGTCCTTTTAGCAGGAATGTTAGAGAAAATGTATCAACGTACCTATCAAGAATTATTTAATAATCTTTATCACAAAACGGCTGGTTTAAAGAATTTTGGCTTCTATGAAACCTTATTGGAACAACCCAATAATTCAACAAGTTATAAATGGACAGAAGACAATTCGTATAATCAAGTGCTCTCAATTCCCGCAGCTAGTTTTGCCCATGAATTTGGGACTGGGAATGTGGATATGACGACAGGTGATTTGTATTGGTACTTACATCAATTAATGAGTGGACACTTAGTTTCCACCGCACTTTTGCAAAAATTATGGACGTCTTCTCAGCAAAGTTCTTATCATGGCGGCATCTATGTTCATGATAATTATTTACGCTTACACGGCGTTGAAGCGGGTCAACAAGCCCTGGTTTTATTTTCAAAAGATATGAAAACCGGGGTCATATTGCTAACTAATTGTGTGAATCCAGCGAAATACAAAGAATTAATTGGTTCGTTGTTCCATGATGTAACCAATTTAACTGTTAAATTTTAAAGCAGAAGCAACAACGATCACTCCAAAGCCTTTTTAGGTTTCTTCTGAGAGACTTTATATTAAAATAAAGGGAAGAACGATCAAAGGGAGTGACGAAGATGAAGCGATCAAAAAATAAACAAGTTGTTATTGGTGAATCAACGGAAAAAAACATTTATCTTCAAGATATAGAACAGGAAACGCAAGCTTTTATTCTCCAAAACAATCCACAATTGACAGCTGAATCGATGATTACATTGGCGGAGTTACTTAATTATCGTTTGGATTACATGAAACAATTGGTCGCAAATGATTCTGAAAAAATCCAACAACTGAATGAATTGGTGGTTCAACATATCAAAGAAGATAAGCTGATTTCCAATAATATGAATGAAAAGATGGAAAAGAAATTAACCTTTGGCCAACGAGCAGCGGATACCATTGCTAAATTTGGCGGTAGCTGGGTGTTTATTGGCTTCTTTTGCTTCGTGTTGATTGCTTGGATCGTGATTAACTCTACCACTTTATTGGGACAACCATTTGACAAATATCCTTATATTTTGCTAAATCTCGCCTTATCTTGTTTAGCAGCTATCCAAGCACCGATTATTATGATGAGTCAAAACAGACAAGAAGCCCGTGATAGAGAACAAGCGAATAATGATTATAAAATTAACTTAAAAGCAGAAGTAGAAATTAATTTATTACATGAGAAAATGGATTATATTATCAATAATCAACTAGAAAATTTGGTAAAAATCCAAAATATTCAAATTGAACTTTTAGGTGAATTGCAAGAACAACTCGCCGCGACTTCTGAAAAGGAGTAGTATATAGAAGAGGTCAGGACAGAACCGTTTAGCTCCGAGAACCAAGTAGGTACTGTTCAACATCTATTTGCTTTGCAAATAGTGTTTCTCAGCAATAAGAAGAAATTTCCGAAAATTGTCATAAAACACAACGAGGTACGAGTTGATGTTGCATGATACCTACCCGGTGCTCTTTAATTTTTGGAGACCAAGTAGGTATTGTTCATCATCGAATCACTACGTTCTTCGTGATTCTCAACACTTGGAAGGATTAAGATACACCGAACACTTGTGTGAGAAAGTCAATTTCGGCTTATTTCCGAAGGACCTTCACCAAGTAGGTACGATGATTTCATCTGTTCATGCTTCACAGTGAAACATCGCAACTCTTAGAGCTGTAGCTCTTTTGAAGGCTGTACTGTGACGAGACGCATGTCGAGAAAACACCTTAGAAGTTGTTGAGATCGGAGCAACGCGTAGTGTTGGTTCTGTTCCCGCCGTTTATCAGGCTTTTTTTATTGTGTGTAAATACACAAGCAAAATAATCGCTTTCCCTTTTTTATTCACCGTATAATGGGATAGAATGACTTTATACAAAAGGGGAAAACAAGATGAAATACCAAGTATTACTTTATTACAAATATACAACAATTGAAGATCCAGAAGCTTTTGCGAAAGAGCATCTAGCTTTTTGCAAATCATTAAATTTAAAAGGCCGTATTTTAGTAGCGACAGAAGGGATTAACGGAACGTTATCTGGTACTGTCGAAGAAACAGAAAAGTACATGGAAGCAATGCAAGCAGATGAGCGCTTTAAGGATACATTCTTTAAAATTGATCCAGCAGAAGAAATGGCGTTCCGCAAAATGTTTGTTCGCCCACGTTCTGAATTAGTGGCGTTGAACTTAGAAGAAGACGTTGATCCATTAGAAACGACGGGGAAATATTTGGAACCTGCAGAATTTAAAGAAGCCTTACTAGACGAAGACACTGTTGTAATCGATGCTCGTAACGATTATGAATATGATTTAGGTCATTTCCGTGGTGCCGTGCGCCCAGATATCCGTAGCTTCCGTGAGTTACCACAATGGATTCGCGAGAACAAAGAACAATTTATGGATAAAAAAATTGTTACCTATTGTACTGGCGGGATTCGCTGTGAAAAATTTTCTGGCTGGTTATTAAAAGAAGGATTTGAAGATGTTGCTCAATTGCATGGTGGTATCGCCAACTATGGAAAAAATCCAGAAACACGTGGCGAACTTTGGGACGGCAAAATGTATGTCTTTGATGACCGAATCAGTGTCGAAATTAATCATGTTGATAAAAAAGTTATTGGGAAAGACTGGTTTGATGGGACACCTTGCGAACGCTACATTAACTGTGCAAACCCAGAATGTAATCGTCAAATCTTAACTTCAGAAGAAAATGAATATAAACATTTAGGCGGCTGCTCATTAGAATGTAGCCAGCATCCTGCCAACCGTTATGTAAAAAAATATAATTTAACAGAAGCAGAAGTTGCTGAACGTTTAGCTTTGTTAGAAGCGGTTGAAGTATAAAAATAATAAAAAAATAAACAAAAAAAACTTCGAAAATTATTTTTTGAAGTTTTTTTGTTTATTTTTTTGTCTTTAAAAGTATTGATTTTAAAGCTTTCTTAGCTGAAACCATTTTATTTTTTAAAAGCGTCTGAAAAAAATAAAAAAATCTAATAAATATTTCTTTTATATAATGTTTATTGGCTGGGCCAGTCAATGTTGAAAATGGGGAAGGAGGAATTCAGATGAAAATCATAAAAAGGTTTAGTTTGGTATGTTTAGGGCTATTGATCATTGGGTTGCAAACAAAAAGCGTTATGGCTGAAGAAAATAATTATGAATCAAATGGTCAAGCGAGCTTCTATGGTACCTACGTTTATGAGAATGAAAAAGAGTCAAATGACGTAGCGTATACCCAACAATCAGAAGAACAGGGAAGAAACAATTTAGCTGCTTCTGGACAAGCAGTTTTACCTAAAACAGGCGAGTCTGAAAATCCACTGTATTCCTTGATAGGAGTTAGTTTGTTGGGGGTAGTCATTTATTTAATTAATAAAATGAAACGAGAGAAGGAGCTTATTTAATGAAAAAAACTGTTTTACTTACATCGGCAACCATACTTTTAGGCGTAGGGTTTCAAGCAATAAACGCATCAGCAGCAGAAACTTTTCCGAAAGAATACAATACGGAAGGCACAATTACTTTTGAAGCAGGCGATAACGAAATCACACCGCCAGTTGATCCAGAAAATCCCGATCCTACTGATCCAGTAGACCCAATTGATCCTCCAGGGCCAGGAACGGGTGGTGCCTTATCAATTGATTATGGGTCAAAATTTAAATTTGGTACACAAAAGATTTCTACGGCAGATCAAACGTATTATGCTGCGCCAGATGAAATGAAAGATGGTTCAAAAAAACCAACCTATGTACAAGTAACTGATAAAAGAGGAACGTTAGCAGGATGGAAACTAACGCTTTCCCAACCTGAACAATTTAAAACAGCTACTGGAGAGGAACTAGTCGGCGCTCAATTAACGTTTACAAAGGCAGAAGCTGCCTCAATGGTGGATGAAAAATATAAACCTACTGAAGTCAGTAGTACTATTTCCTTAACACCTGGTGTAAATAATAATCTAGCGATGAACGCTAAAAAAGAAACAGGTGTTGGGACTTGGGTTTATCGCTTTGGTTCAAATGAAGCAACAAATAAAGAAGCTGTCCAATTATTCGTTCCCGGAAAATCTGTAAAGCTTGCACAACAATATTCAACGAAGTTAGTTTGGGCATTAGAAGATACTCCCGTTAATAATTAAATAAAGGAGAAAAGCAATGAAAAAACAATTCACAGGAATCGTTCTATGCAGTACATTTGCAGTTGCTGGTTGGTCCTTACAAGCGAAGGCAGAGGAGCCAAAAGAGTATCGTTCGAATGGTTTAGTAGAATTTATTCCGAACGTAGATCCGACAGAGCCGGTTGATCCAGAAAATCCCGATCCAGAAAAGCCAGTCAAACCAATTGATCCAACAGACCCAGAAGGTCCCAATCCTGGTACCCAAGGACCACTGTCTATTGATTATGCTTCAAGTTTTGTCTTTGGGAAAAATCGTATTTCGAATAAAGACCAAGTATATTTTGCAAGAGCACAGCAATATCAAGAAAATCAAAAAGATACACCAAATTTTGTGCAAATTTCTGATAATAGAGGAACCAATAGTGGTTGGTCTTTAACGGTTACGCAAAAGGAGCAATTTAAAGCAACAAAGGCTACTTTAAATAGTCAGTTGACAGGTGCGCAAATTTCTTTAACTAACCCGACTGTTAATAGTAATGCGCAAAATGTTGTGAAACCAGAGGCAACAAATAAGATTGCCCTTGTTCCAGGGACCGCATCGCTAGTGGCAGCTGCGAAGCAAGGAACTGGTGCGGGAACTTGGGCTACTTATTGGGGCAAAGTAGAAGTGGTTGCAGAACGCGATGAAACCAATACGGTACACAATGTTAATGTTACAAAAGATGTCGCGCTATCAGTACCAGGGTCAACCCCTAAAGATGCCGTGAAATATCAAACAAAATTATTGTGGACGTTGACGGATGTACCAGGAATTTAAAAAGTAGAGGTGAAGAGAGATGCGAAACAAACAAAGCCTAGTCTTTTTGGCAAGTAGTTTATTCTTACTACTCCTTGCGCCTATTACTAGCGAAGCGATTAGTAATCCTTCGACAAATATCAACGAAGTCAATCGGGAAATAGTGGAGGAATCGGCCAATGATCAGGCAACTAGCGCTCCTTCTCACTCGGAAACATTAGAGCAAGAACCTTCCCTAGAAACGACAACAACAACCGATAATCATCCAGCAGAAACAGACCAATCAACGGCTACTTTAGAACCTAGCAAACAACAAAAGGATGACGATAACAGTGTAACGGAATCGGCGATAGTTGAACCACAGCCGCGCATGTTGGCTGCGCCATATGCTACTTCATTGCCTGATGATCCTAATATCATTCCAATCGACAAGGTATTTCAAGAGCCAATTGGAAATGCAACAAGTATTTTAGAAGGTGGGAAGTTATTACAACTAAACCCAGCTGTTAAATCACAAAAAGGAGCTATTTGGTCAAAAAAACCAATCAGTTTATTGTCGGATTTTACCTTTAAAAGTTATTTGTATTTAGGAAACGAGTATGCAAATGCTGGTGATGGTATGACCTTTACCTTAACGAATGATCCTAGAATGTCCACAACGCCTCAAGAAGTCATTGGTTCACCTGGGATGGGAATCGGTGCATACTCCACGAAAGCTGGTCAACCTTATGTTAGAAATGCCTTATCGATTGAGTTTGATACCTATAAAAATACTGGTAGTTCCAACCGAATGGACCGAGAAATTTCACAAGATAAGGGAAATGGGCATTTAGCTTTTGTCACTCCGAAAGCTAATAACAACAGCTATACAGGGGAGCATTCAGGCGTCACTGTTGCGCCAACCTATCTATCTAATGGAACCTGGCGCATGTTGACTGTTCATTGGAATGCCGCAACCAAAGCATTAACATATGATTTAGAAGGTGTGGGCACGAATACGTATGTAGTTTCAGATTTAAATGCACAATTTGGCGCAACAACGGTTTATTGGGGCTTTACATCTTCCACAGGTGGCAAATACCAAGAGAATGCTTTAGCAATGACACAAATTCCTACCAACGTTACGTCACAAGCAGCCCTTAGCGTGAACGGTCAGGAGTTTAGCTCAGCTGTTGAAGCAGTGAAAAATGATCAGGTGATACTACGGAATACATTGAATATTGACAATGACTTTATCGAAGATCGTCAACCGCAAGTAAGCATTGACTTACCTGATGAATTAGCATATGAAGAAAATTCATTAACGATTGATGGTAAAAAGGTAGCAGCCAAAGATCTGACACAAACAGGGAATCACTTAACAATTGCTTTAAATGACTACCTAGTTTTAAAGAAGGACATGATGATTGAATTAAAAACAACCCTTCAAGATAATACGCCCGAAAAAGTTTTAACTATGAACTTTGACTATTATGAAGAAGGAACCTTACTGCAAAAGTCAAATAATGTAACGATTACTATTCCTAAACCAACAGAAAAAACAGTAACCGTTTTTTATAAAGACGCGGAAGGTAAAGATATTGCCCCACCTAAAAGTGTTACAGGGAAAATTGGTGCACCCTATCAAGAAAAACCCCTAGATATTTCTGGCTATGTTTTTACAAAAGACTCGGGCAATACGGAAGGAATAATGACAGAGGAAACAAAAGATATTTATTTTTACTATCGTTTAGGGGAACTATATTTTAAAGAGGCACCAAAACAGATTACTTTTGGTACGGAAAAGATACGTAATCAACCACTAATTAAACTTGGGCATCCCACCGAAGGACTCAAAGTCGTGGATGAACGTAACGCAAATAATTGGCGCTTGCAACTAAAGCAAACGCAACCGTTAACAAATGATTCAATTGTAATGCCAGATGTTTTTTCTTTCGTTTCAACTGTTGGAAGCTCTCAGATTACAAATGAGGCAGTTACGCTTTTAGAAAGTAATCAGAAAGGTGAAACAGATTTAACAGCATTACTTGATGAATCAAAACAACAAGGAATTCAAATCAATGTTCCTGTAGCTTATCAAAGAGTTGGAACATTTAAAGCTCGTTTATCTTGGGCGTTAGAAGACGTACCAGGAAATTAAAGAAAAGAATGGAGAAAAGAAAATGAAAAAAGTAACAACAGTATGTTTATCCACATTTATTTTAGGGAGCTTAGGCATGACTTCTCAAGCCTTTGCAGAAGATGGCGGTAGTTATACATCTAATGGTATCGTAGAATTTACACCAAGTGAAGATCCAACTAATCCGGTTGACCCAACGGATCCAACTAATCCAGTTGATCCTATTGACCCAACAGATCCTGAAGGTCCTAATCCAGGAACAAACGGTCCGTTGTCAATTGATTATGCGTCAAGTCTAGACTTCGGTGTTCAAAAAATCACGTCGAAGGATCAGACTTATTTTGCTGCTACCCAAAAATACAAGACGGTAGGCGCAACCGATGAAGTCAAAGAAGGGCCTAACTATGTCCAAGTAACAGATAACCGTGGAACCGAAGCTGGCTGGTCATTAAAAGTGAAACAAGAAGGACAATTTAAATCAACTTCTGGTAAAGAATTGACTGGGGCAGCTATCACGTTTAAAAACGGAAATGTAGTGACTGCTTCAGATTCAGGTAAACCAACAGGCCCAGCCACAATCACGTTGAATTCAGATGGTAGTCAATCAGATGTAATGAGTGCAGCAAAAGGAAACGGTGCAGGAACTTATTTATTTGATTGGGGAACAGATGCAACTACAGCTGCTAAAAGTATTGAGTTAACTGTTCCAGGTTCTACAACCAAATACGCTGAAAAATACGCCACAAAATTAACATGGACGTTGACAGACGCTCCAGGAAATTAAACGAATTTTAAAAAGAAGAATAGCGGGGAACATGGTTACCTGCTATTCACTACATATAGAAAAGGAGTAAATAATTTGAACAGAAAAAAACAACGATTTCTTTTTTTTCCGATACTACTAATTCTTTTAGCGTTAGTACCTAGCAATGGTTTTGCCAGTGAATTTAATTTTGCGGTTACGCCTATTCCATCAGAAAAACAAGTAGATAAAGAAAAAACTTACTTTGATTTATTACTAGCACCAAATGAAGAAACTGAGTTGAAAGTGAACTTACGCAATGATACAGATAAAGAAGTAAAGGTAGGTATTTCCATCAATAGTGCCATTACCAATTCAAATGTAATCGTGGAGTATGGTGAAAATAAGGGAAAAAAAGATCAAAGTTTAGCGTTTGATATAAAAGACTATGTTCAATACCCTAGCTCAGTTCGTTTAAAACCGAAAAGTGAACAAACGGTTTCTATTAACGTCAAAATGCCTAATACACCCTTTGATGGAGTGTTAGCTAGTGGTATCACTTTTAAAGAAGAAATGTCGGATGAAGGCAAACGTCAAGACGATAAAAGTCAGGGGTTATCCATTAAAAATGAGTATTCGTATGTCGTCGCATTATTGATGCAACAAAACAAAAAAAAGGTTGAGCCAAATTTACTTTTGAAAAAAGTCTCACCAGGACAGATTAATGCTAGAAATGTGATTTTAGTCAATCTACAAAATGATCAAAAAACATATATTAACCAAGTTGCCTTTTCGGCAGAGATTACCAAAAAGGGGCATGAAGAAGTTTTATATAAAGAGGAAAAAGCAAACATGCAAATTGCACCAAATACCAATTTTTCTGTTCCCATTGCGCTAAAAGGGCAACCGCTTAAGCCAGGAGATTATCATTTGTCTATGACCGTTGTTGGGAATAAAGATGCTGCAGGCTCATTTAAAAAATCAATAAACAATGAATCGATATCTTTTAGAAATCAATGGCAATTTGAAAAAGACTTTACAATTAATGGCGAAGTTGCCAAAGAATTAAATGAAAAAGATGTGACCTTAAAAGAAAATCATTCAAATTTATATTTGCTGATTGGCTTACTACTATTATTGATAGTGATTTTAATCATTGCCTGGTTGATTTGGCGAAAAAAGAAACAGGAAAAAAACGAAAGAGAAATATAAAGAGTAGTTAATTTTTGATTTGATCATCGGCAACGTTTTTGTTTGTTTTTACTTATCAAACATGCAGTTTATTCAACAAACCTAACTCAAAAAAAGAAATAATAAGAAGGAGTATTGTTAAATATCGTCTGATACCACTTTACTAGTTATATTTTTTGTTTTGTTATGTAGCTAAAGTATTTGGCAATATATGTGAGAAAAATGGATAAATACAAACATTTACTATTATGGAGTACATTGTTACTCTCGTTTTTTCAAGTAACCACTGTGCAAGCAGCAGAAGAACGGAATCCAATTTATAATCCGACCAATCCAACAGAAGAAATTTATCCGATTGAGAATACTGGCACACCAGAAAAAATGGAAGAAACAAATGAAAGTACTATTACTAGCGAAACGCAAGCGGAAGAAAGTAGCGAAGACGTTAGTAAAAAAGAAGTGACAACCAATAATCCAAAAACAAATGAAGAAAGGCCTTCTTCCAAGAAAAGTCAGCATCAAGTATTTTTCACGGATGAATTATTTGATGCTAGCCATATCACCATTGTACCAAATAGCACAGGCGGTGCTGGAACGGAGGGGCAAAACACTTTTTACTTGAATTTCATACGGGAATTAGTAGGAACGGCTATTTATGGGAGAAAGAACTGATAAATGATGAATTATGAAATTTTTTTAAATAAAGAAGATCAACGAAGTTATTCCTTGCTAAGGCATTTAGAAGAAAGTCCCACGCTATCAGGTACTTTTATTGCACTTCGCGAAGAATTATCAATGTCGAATTTTTTAGTCAAAAAAACATTAGAAAAATTAAAAGCAGATATTGACAATCTAAAGTTAAGCGACAGCTTAACTTTAGTCGTTTCTGATGTAGATGTTACACTTGAAATTGATGGAAACTATTCAAGTAAACTTTTGCTCACGAAATACTTAACAGAATCGCTCTCTTTTAAATTAGTGTTGTCTTACTTTAGAGGAAATTATAGTTTGACAAAGTTTGCTGAATGTAATCATGTCAGCACCTCTGTGGCGTATAGTACCTTACAGCGGCTAAAAAAAGCCTTAAAGGAGTATCAGATCTATTTTAGTAAGCGGGAAATTGTCGGCAATCAAAAAGCAATTTCATTTTTTTTGTATAAATTGTTCACGCTTTCCAATCAACCGATTTCCGAATTATATTCGGTAAAAGTCTATAATGAAGCGAAACGTGTATTACAGTCTGTTGAGTTAAACTATACTTTCACCACCTATGAGCGACGCAATTTTTTCCATTATTTAGCTATTATGATTAACAACGAAGGACGTGCGGTGGAAGGGATCGATACGCGTGCACTGAATACATTTTCAGAGGAACTAATAAAAAAATCGCAAGTGGCATGGGCATTGGCCTCAAAATCATTAACGTATACGATTGTTTTTTTCTTGTATTTGCATGGCAAACTAGAGAAAAAATATGTTATTCACGAAGATCCTACGATTGAAAGCCTAACTCGTGTTTTCATTGGAAGTTTTGAAAAAGCATTTAATTGTTTAGAGGAGTCAACAAGGAATACTCTAGAAGAAGGGTTAGCAATTATTCATTTCAATGTTATTTACTTTCCGATTAATATGTTTGACGATTTTGAAATGGATTTACAGTTTTTTAAGCAAACATATCCGGAATTTTATTTTTATTTAATTGAATATATTCGTTGGTTAACAGCAAAACATAAAAAAATTGCGAAAGCCAATCACTGTTTGTTTTTTAACTATCTATTGTTGCTAATTAATCATGTTCCGGTTCATTTAATTGCAGAGCCAGCCAAGGTCCTAATTGATTTTTCTTATGGAAAAGAGTATAACCAATTCATCAAAAAAAATTTATCCGTCTATGTGAATTTAAATGTAGAAATTATTGACCCGTTATCAGATACCTTACCAGATGTGGTGATTACCAATTTAAATAACTTGTATCAAGAAGAACAGAGTAAAGTTATGGTTTGGCTGGATCCACCTCGTTCGATTGATTGGGTCAATTTAACGCAATCATTATTGACTATTCAAGAAGAAAAATATCAACAACAAAAAGAATCGACAAAGACAAGCGGTGATCCTATCGAATAGAATCATCGCTTGTCTTTGTGTTTAAGTCTTTACAAAACCACCCAAGTGTTTTATAATATGAATATACATTCATATGAATAGAAAAACATTAATGAGGAGGCGCATAACAATGTCAAAACAGACAGGTGCACACACACATGAAGAAAAAGGTAAAAACGTTCCAGTTATTCTCTTTTTTACAGGATTGGCTCTTTTCTTTATCGGTTTATTTTTAGGGAACATGCTCTTAATGAAAAATATTCTTTTCTCATTAGCTGCTATTTTAGCTGGTTATCATATTATTGGGGAAGGCTTTGGAGATACGTATCGGGATACGAAAAACAATCGAAAGTTTTCGCCTAATATTCATTTGTTAATGACCTTAGCTGCAGTTGGTTCAGCATTAATGGGAAGTTTTGAAGAATCAGCATTGTTGATTTTGATTTTTGCGGCGGCGCATTTCCTTGAAGATTATGCCCAAGGCAAAAGTCAACGTGAAATTACAAAACTATTAAATTTAAATCCAACAGAAGCTCGCCTGATAACAGACGACGGCTCAATTCAAACTGTGTCAGTTGAACAATTGAAGATTGGTGACCGCGTGCAAGTCCTCAATGGTGCGCAAATTCCGACAGATGGCGTCGTGATTGAAGGAAGTACCGCTGTGGATGAATCATCTATTAATGGGGAAAGTATTCCCAAAGAAAAAAATAGTGGGGACCCAGTTTTTGGTAGTACCATGAACGGTTCAGGCACAATTGTTGTTGAAGTAACGAAAGATAGTTCAGAAACAGTTTTTGCGAAAATCGTACAGCTCGTGAACCAATCACAAGAAAATCAATCGGAAATTGCAAGCAAAATTAAACGATTTGAACCAAAATATGTCACACTAGTTTTAGCAGTTTTTCCACTAATTGTTTTAGGTGGCGCATTACTTTTCCAATTGACTTGGGCTGAAAGTTTTTACAGAGGCTTGGTCTTCTTAATTGCTGCCTCCCCTTGTGCTTTAGCAGCGAGTGCCGTTCCGGCAACTTTATCAGGAATTTCCAATTTAGCGAAACAAGGCGTTTTGTTTAAAGGTGGCTCATTCTTATCAAATTTAGCTGAAGTGAAAGCACTCGCTTTTGATAAAACAGGCACACTAACAAAAGGCAAACCTGAGGTCACAGATTATCTTTTTGTTGATGGCTTAGAAGCTCGCCAAGACGAATTAGTAGCTGTTTTAACAAATATGGAGAAAAAATCCAATCATCCATTGGCGACGGCGATTGTTAATCGCTTTGAAGCAGAAACAACGGCTTTAAATTTAGAAGTAGAAAATATTGTCGGGGTGGGTTTAGTAACGACCATTGCAGACACAACTTTTAGAATTGGTAAACCATCTAGTTTCGAACAAGTGCCAACAATCATTGAGAAACAAACAACGAAATTA
Source organism: Enterococcus sp. DIV1328a (assembly GCF_050536905.1). NCBI lineage: Bacteria > Bacillati > Bacillota > Bacilli > Lactobacillales > Enterococcaceae > Enterococcus > Enterococcus sp. DIV1328a. The sequence continues at coordinate 523,448 of NZ_CP172912.1, forward strand.
GCGAGTGAAGGCAAAACGGTAGTGTACTTTGCCGAAAATGAACAAGTGATTGGTTTGGTGGCATTGATGGATGTTCCTAATGAAGAAGCAATGAACGCCATTCACTATTTCAAGTCACAAAATATTGAAACAACAATGATTACAGGAGATGCAAAACTTACGGGTGAAGCAGTTGGTCGCTTAGTAGGCGTGGACCAAGTTTTTGCTAATGTTTTACCTGAGGAAAAATCAGCGATTGTTGATCAATTAAAACGCGAAGTAGGAATGACTGGGATGGTTGGTGATGGCATTAACGATGCGCCCGCTTTAGTGAATGCTGATATCGGAGTGGCGATGGGGGATGGTACAGACATTGCTATCGATGTTGCAGACGTGGTAGTGATGAAAAATGATCTTTCTAAATTAGGCTATGCTCACCGTGTCTCAAAACGCTTGAATAAAATTGTGCAGCAAAATATTATTTTTTCAATGTTAGTGGTAGCAACGTTAATTATCTTGAACTTTTTAGGTATTGCGAATATCGCATTTAGCGTACTTATTCATGAAGGAAGTACCTTAGTGGTCATTTTTAATGGCTTGCGTTTATTAGTTAATACAAAATAAGTCAAATAGTCATTTGCAAGAAAGGAGAGAAAGCGATGAATTCTTTAAAAATGATTGAACTTTCTCTCACCGACGTTGTCATTCGGATGGCTCTAGCCGTGGTTTTTGGAGCTTTGATTGGGTTAGAAAGAAGTATTAAAAGAAAAGGCTTCGGTATCAGTAGTAATGCCATTTTATGTTTGGCCTCCTGTACGATTTCCATTTTACAGATTCAATCGGTGGATATTTTAGTCGATGTGGTGAAACAAAATAGCGCCTTGGCATCCATTATTTCTATGGATATTACACGATATGGCGCCCAAGTGATTAGTGGTGTAGGCTTTCTCGGTGCGGGGATTATCGTTTTTAGAGAAAGGAAAGTTTCTGGGTTAACGACAGCAGTAATGATGTGGAATGTTACTATTATTGGTTTAGTCATTGGGATGGGCTTTTTAACCATTGCATTTATCAATCTCGTGGCAACTTTGCTAGTATTAGCTCTGGCCCATTTTAAACGAAAAACTCCTTTAAAACGATTGCAGCTTATCGTAAAAATGAAGGAACCCATGATTAAAGAAAGCCGACTGCATGAACAACTTCAAGCTTCTTTAGAAAAAGGGGAGCGCTTAGTAGAATTGACTTTGGAATCCGAACAAGAGGCAGTGACAGCAAAGATTTCTTATGTAGGCAAAGAAGATTTCTGGCATTCCAACTTGCACCATCTCTTAAAAGAAAAAGGGCACGTTCAATCTGTCTCTGTCACGGAAACAATTTAACCATAAAATAAAGCACTTGGGCGCTAGCGCGCGCCAAGTGCTTTTGTTTAAATATTTAATACTTTATCTAAGAAATCTTTTGTTCGAGGGTTTTGAGGATTTTCAAAGACTTGCTCTGGCGAACCATCTTCTAGGAAGTTACCGCCATCAATGAACATTACTCGGTTAGCCACTTCTTTTGCAAAGCCCATTTCGTGAGTAACTATGACCATTGTCATTCCTTGTTTTGCTAAATCTTTCATTACACCAAGAACATCGCCAACCATTTCTGGATCAAGAGCTGATGTTGGCTCATCGAAAAGCATAATATCAGGATTCATCGCTAACGCACGTGCAATTGCGACACGTTGTTTTTGACCACCAGATAAAGAATCTGGATAGGCATCTTTTTTATCTGCCAACCCAACACGTTCTAAAAGTTCTAACGCTTTTTTCTCCGCTTCGTCTTTTGACAAGCGACCTAAATCGGTTGGTGCTAAAACAATATTTTCTAAAATAGATAAATGTGGAAACAAATTGAAATGTTGGAAAACCATGCCGATATGTTGACGGACTTGGTTGATGTCCGTATTTTTATCTGTCAAGTTCGCACCATCAATAATAATGTCTCCGCTAGAAGCTTCTTCTAATTGATTCAAGCAACGTAAAAAAGTACTTTTACCAGAACCAGAAGGACCGATGACGCAGACTACGTCGCCTTCGTTAATAGAAACATTAATGTCGTTTAAGACCGTGTTGTCACCATATTTTTTTACTAAATGTTCAACTAAGATTTTTTCAGTCATATTAGTTCACCTTCTTTTCAAGGTTTTTCGCTAATTTAGTTAAGCTAGTAATTAAAATTAAGTAGATTAACGCAATAACGAAGTAAACCATTGTACTTTGTAATGTCCGAGCAACAATAATTTTTCCTGTTTGTAGTAGTTCGATTAAGCCAATTGCTGAAAGGATAGTTGTATCTTTCAATGAAATAACAAATTGGTTAATGAATGAAGGAATCATAATGCGAATCGCTTGTGGTAAAATAATTTTTTGCATTGTCCGATTATAGGAAAGACCTAAACTTCTTGAAGCTTCCATTTGGCCAACTGGAACAGCTTTGATTCCGCCGCGCACAATTTCAGAAATATAGGCACTGGCATTTAAAGTTAATGTGATAATCCCAGCAATGAAGACCGGGATATTAAAGCCAAGCACACCAGGTAATCCGAAATAGATGAAGAACGCTAAGACCATTAAAGGAATTCCGCGAATTAAATCAACATAAATGGTTGAAAGTACACGTAATGCTTTGATTGGTGAAACGCTGAATAGCCCAAAAATAACGCCGACAATTAAAGCAAGTACGAAGGAAATCAACGTTAATAGAATCGTCATCCATAAACCGTGTAACAATTGTTTCCAGTTGTTTTGCATGAAGCCAACAAATGTAGATTCGTCAGCTGTTTCTTCTTTGGCTTCGTTGCCATCTTTCACGTAAGTGCCGATAATTTTATCGTATTCACCTGTACGTTTCATTTCTTTTAAGCCTTCGTTAAACATTTCAAGTAGTTCAGGATTTTGCCCTTTTTTGACAGCAAAACCGTAAGAACCACCTTTTTCACGAGGAATTGGTGTCGCTAGTGGTTGATTTTGCGCAACCCCATAGCCAATGACAGGATAATCATCCATCATGGCATCAACTTCGCCAATTTCTAATGCACTGTATAATGCATCAGTTGTGTCTAAATACTTAATTGAGTAATCATATTTCTTTTTATTTTTTTCTAAGAAATCAGCACTTTCAGTACCAATTTTTACACCGACTTTTTTGCCTTTTAAATCATCATACGATTTAATTTTGTCATTGCCTTTTTTGACCGCAATTTGAATACCGCTATCAAAGTAAGGAACAGAGAAGTTGAAGGCTTTTTTACGATCATCCGTAATCGTCATGCCTGCAACCATCCCGTCTGCTTGACCAGATTCAACAGCTTGGACAGCAGAACTAAAGCCAATAAATTTAAATTCAACAGTAAAACCTTGCAATTCAGCTGCGCGTTTGACTAAATCTACATCAATTCCGACATAATCGCCTTGGGCATTTTGAAACTCAAACGGAGCAAATGTAGAATCACTAGCAATCACATATTTCTCTTTTTTAGGAGTGATTTTTTTCATCTGTTCGCCAGCGTCTTGTGTGTTTGTTTCATCGCCTGTCGCTAAGTAGTTGTTTAAAATTTTATCATAAGTACCATTGTCTTTAAGATTTTTCAAACCAGCGTTGAACTTTTTGATTAATTCAGGGTTTTGACCTTTTTTCACTGCGAAACCATAAGAACTGCCTGTTTCTTTATCGCCAACTAATTGTAATTTTTGACCATTTTTCACTGCGTAGCCCAATACAGGATAATCATCAACGATTGCATCCGCTTCGCCGTTTTCTAAGGCTTTATAAAGACCCGTTGCATCGTCAAAATTTTTGATGGTGTAGTCATATTTCTCTTTATTTTTTTCAAGGAAATTGGCACTTTCAGTTCCAACTTTAGCCGCAACCGTTTTGCCTTTTAAATCATCATATGATTTAATTTTGTCGTTTCCTTTTTTTACCGCTAATTGTAAACCGCTATCGAAGTATGGATCTGAAAAATCAAAGGATTTTTTTCGCTCATCCGTAATACTCATTCCAGCAATCATGCCATCAATTTGTTTAGACTGAATCGCTTGGACTGCACTATCGAAGCCTAATGGTTTTAAATCCACTTCAAAACCTTGATCTTTGGCAATCGCATCTAATAAATCAACGTCAATACCAATGTATTTTCCTTTTGAGTCTTGGAATTCAAAAGGGGCGAATGTTAAATCCGTTCCAATTGTATATTTCTTTCCTTCTGCATGTGCTGAAGTGCCACTAATGAATGTTAGCAGAGTTACCATCATCACAAAGAAAGAAAGTAAAAAGTGTTTCCTTTTCATAAAATACCTCCTAGTTTTGCATATTGAACAATTATATAGTAAGAAATAGGAAGCTGACAAGTATTTGAACGCTAAAAAGAGAAAAAAACTCTAATTTCCTTACATTACATGTTATAAAATGTGACATAGAAATTAAGAACAAAAGATTAAGATCAGTTGAAGTTCGAAACAGCAAAAGTGGCGAAAATATGTTCGGTATGTTAAACTAATAAGTGGACATTCTGCCAGAATGGGCCGATAATTTAAGAGAAATTAGACACTTTGAGGGGGAGTTATAAATGATCGAAAGAGAAACTTCCAATACCTTTCATTTGGCTTCTAAATATGAGCCTGCCGGAGATCAGCCAGCCGCTATTGCTGAACTAGTTGACGGTGTCAAAGGTGGAGAAAAAGCTCAAATTTTACTTGGAGCGACCGGAACAGGTAAAACATTTACAATCTCTAATGTGATTCAAGAAGTGAACAAACCAACATTAGTGATTGCACATAATAAAACACTAGCTGGACAATTATACGGGGAATTTAAAGAATTTTTCCCAGATAATGCGGTCGAGTATTTCGTCAGTTACTATGATTATTATCAACCAGAAGCATATGTACCCTCAAGTGATACATATATTGAAAAAGATTCCAGTATTAATGATGAAATTGATAAACTACGCCATTCAGCGACAAGTTCTTTATTGGAACGAAACGATGTCATCGTGGTAGCATCAGTTTCTTGTATTTTTGGTTTAGGGGATCCGCGGGAATACAGCCAACAAGTTGTTTCATTACGTGTGGGAATGGAAATGGATCGTAATGAGTTACTAAAAAGTTTAGTCGATATTCAATTCGAACGAAATGATATTGATTTTCAACGGGGGCGTTTTCGTGTCCGCGGTGATGTGGTTGAGATATTCCCAGCTTCACGGGATGAGCATGCGCTACGTGTTGAATTTTTCGGAGACGAAATTGATCGAATTCGTGAAGTAGATGCGTTAACTGGTGAAATTGTCGGCGAAACAGAGCATGTCGCTATTTTTCCGGCAACACACTTTGTGACGAACGAAGAACATATGGAACATGCCATATCGCAGATCCAAGAAGAATTAGAAGCACGTTTGAAAGTGCTTCGCAGTGAAAACAAATTATTGGAAGCCCAACGTTTGGAACAGCGAACCAACTATGATATTGAGATGATGAGAGAGATGGGCTATACGTCAGGGATTGAGAATTACTCTCGACATATGGATGGTCGCCAAGAAGGGGAGCCGCCATATACGCTGTTGGACTTTTTCCCAGATGACTTCTTACTTGTAATCGATGAGTCTCATGTAACAATGCCGCAAATTAGAGGAATGTATAATGGCGACCGAGCACGGAAACAAATGTTAGTGGACTATGGTTTCCGTTTACCAAGTGCACTTGATAACCGACCGCTTCGTTTAGAAGAATTTGAACAACATGTAAACCAAATTGTTTATGTATCGGCAACACCAGGCCCTTATGAAATGGAACAAACAGAGACGGTTGTTCAACAAATCATTCGACCAACAGGTTTACTAGATCCAGAAGTAGAAATCCGCCCAATTATGGGTCAAATTGATGACTTGGTGGGCGAAATTCATGAACGGATCGAAAAAGATCAGCGAGTGTTTGTCACAACCTTAACGAAGAAAATGGCCGAAGATTTAACCGACTATTTCAAAGAATTAGGCTTAAAAGTTAAATATTTGCATAGTGATATAAAAACACTGGAAAGAACGGAGATCATTCGCGATTTACGATTAGGCGAATTTGATATTCTAATAGGTATTAACTTATTACGTGAAGGAATCGATGTGCCAGAAGTTTCCTTAATTGCGATTCTAGATGCGGATAAAGAAGGCTTCTTACGTAGTGAACGCTCGTTAGTGCAAACGATGGGACGGGCTGCCCGGAACGCCGAAGGAAAAGTCATTATGTATGCAGATAAAATCACCGATTCGATGCAACGAGCTATGGATGAAACGGCACGACGTCGGGCAATCCAAGAAGCATATAATGAAGAACATGGCATTGAACCAAAAACAATTATTAAAGAAATTCGTGATTTGATTTCTATTTCCAAAACAGCTGATAAAGATGAAACAGTGGTTCAATTGGATAAATCATATGAAGATTTATCAAGACAAGAAAAAGCTGATTTATTAATGAAACTTGAAAGAGAAATGAAAGATGCGGCCAAAGCATTAGACTTCGAAACTGCAGCCACATTACGAGATACCATTCTTGAATTGAAAGCTGCCAAATAAGTCAACCAACGGATTAAGTAAAAGATACGATGAACCATCGTATCTTTTACTAATCTTTTCTCTATAGAATGACTTGAAATGATTTGACGTAAGAGATTTAGTAAAAGGAGAACATATATGGCAAATGATAAAATTGTGATTCATGGTGCACGCGCCCATAACTTAAAAAATATTGATGTCACGATTCCTCGTGACAAAATGGTTGTTGTAACTGGACTATCTGGTTCTGGTAAAAGTTCATTAGCATTTGATACGCTTTACGCAGAAGGGCAACGACGTTATGTAGAGAGTCTCTCTGCTTATGCGCGACAATTTTTGGGACAGATGGATAAACCAGATGTTGACAGCATCGATGGTTTAAGTCCAGCTATTTCAATTGATCAAAAGACGACAAGTAAGAACCCACGCTCAACAGTAGGGACGGTCACAGAAATCAATGATTATTTACGATTGTTATTTGCTCGGGTAGGTCATCCAATTTGTCCTAACGATCATATTGAAATTACCAGTCAGTCTGTTGAACAGATGGTTGATAAAGTCTTAGAGCTACCAGAGCGAACAAAAATTCAAATTTTGGCGCCTGTTGTGGTCAAGAAAAAAGGCCAACATAAAAAAGTGTTTGAAATGATCCAACGTGAAGGGTATGTCAGAATGCGGGTGGATGGTGAAACCTATGATGTTAGTGAGGCACCAGAACTTGAAAAAAATAAAAAACATGATATTGCGATTGTGATTGACCGTATCGTTGTGAAAGAAGGCATTCGCTCTCGCTTGTTTGATTCGTTTGAAGCGGCTTTGCGTTTAGCTGAAGGTTACGCAATTGTTGATGTGATTGGTCAAGAAGAAATGTTGTTTAGTGAACATTATGCTTGTCCTTATTGTGGGTTCACAGTCGGTGAATTGGAGCCGCGCTTGTTTTCATTTAATGCACCATTTGGCGCTTGTCCCGATTGTGATGGTTTAGGTGTTAAATTAGAAGTGGACAAAGACTTAGTGATTCCAGATCCCACTAAAACCTTGAGAGAAGGAGCCATTGTTCCGTGGAACCCTATTAGTTCCCAATATTATCCACAAATGTTGGAGCAAGCAGCCACCAGTTTTGGGATTGATATGGATACGCCGTTTGAAGAATTACCTGCAGAGCAACAAGAAATTATTTTAAATGGTTCTGGCGAGAAAAACTTTCATTTTCATTATGAAAATGACTTTGGTGGTGTTCGTGATGTGGAAGTGCCATTTGAAGGGATTTTAAAAAATATTAAACGACGTTACCATGAAACAAATAGCGATTTTACACGAGATCAAATGCGGTTATACATGACAGAATTGACTTGTCGAAGCTGTCATGGGTATCGTTTGAATCCGCAAGCTTTAGCTGTAAAAATCAATGGCACGCACATTGGTGAAGTCAGTGAATTAGCAATAAAAAATGCGGTCCAATTTTTTGAAGGTGTGTCTTTATCTGAACAAGAAACAACGATTGCTCGGCCAATTTTAAAAGAAGTCGAAGATCGGTTAACCTTCTTAAAAAATGTCGGGTTAGATTACTTAACCTTAAGTCGAGCTGCTGGTACACTTTCTGGCGGAGAAGCACAAAGAATTCGCTTAGCAACACAAATTGGATCAAACTTATCAGGCGTCCTTTACATTTTAGATGAACCATCAATTGGTTTGCATCAACGAGATAACGACCGCTTGATTGACTCATTGAAAAAAATGCGGGACTTAGGCAATACATTAATTGTGGTGGAACATGATGAAGATACAATGATGGCTTCGGATTACTTGATTGATGTGGGACCTGGCGCTGGACATCTGGGCGGTGAAATTGTAGCCGCTGGTACGCCGGAAGAGGTTGCTAAAAATCCGCATTCATTGACTGGACAATATCTTTCTGGGAAAAAAGTGATTCCTGTGCCAAAAGAACGTCGCAAAGGCAATGGCAAAGCGATCAAAGTCACTGGTGCCAGTGAAAATAATTTAAAAAATGTCAGTGTTGAATTTCCGCTAGGTGAATTTGTTGCTGTCACAGGTGTTTCAGGTTCAGGGAAAAGTACTTTAGTCAATCAAATTTTGAAAAAAGCGCTGGCCCAAAAATTAAATCGTAATTCCAATAAACCTGGGAAACACAAAAGTATCACTGGTTATGAAGCCATTGAAAAGATTGTTGACATTGATCAAAGTCCGATTGGTCGAACACCAAGAAGTAATCCAGCGACTTATACTAGTGTTTTTGATGACATTCGCGATTTGTTTGCCCAAACAAATGAAGCCAAGGTTCGTGGTTATAAAAAAGGCCGCTTTAGTTTTAACGTCAAAGGTGGCCGTTGTGAAGCTTGTCGCGGGGATGGTATCATCAAAATTGAAATGCACTTTTTACCTGATGTCTATGTGCCTTGCGAAGTTTGTCATGGCAAACGTTATAATTCTGAGACGTTAGAAGTTCATTATAAAGGCAAAAACATTTCTGATATTTTAGATATGACGGTGGAAGATGCCGTAGAATTTTTCAAACATATCCCTAAAATTCATCGTAAATTGCAAACAATTGTGGATGTAGGCTTAGGCTATGTGACATTGGGGCAGCCAGCAACTACTTTATCTGGTGGAGAAGCACAGCGGATGAAGCTAGCGAGTGAACTTCATAAAAATTCTAATGGGAAAAACTTTTATATTCTGGATGAACCAACAACAGGCTTGCATACCGATGATATTGCGCGATTGCTTCTAGTATTAGAGCGTTTAGTGGAAGCGGGCAATACCGTTTTAGTGATTGAACATAACTTGGATGTCATCAAATCTGCGGATCATGTGATTGATCTAGGGCCAGAAGGTGGCGACGGTGGTGGGACGATCGTGGCGACAGGAACACCAGAAGAAGTTGCTAAAGTCAAAGACAGTTACACAGGATATTATTTAAAACGTGTTCTGAAATAAACATTAATGATTAGATAAAGAACCTTGTTTTTATGGGAAACAAGGTTCTTTTATTATAAAATAACAAATATTTTTTAATTAAAATTAAAAATAAATGTTGACTTAATGTGTAATTAAAAGATATACTATGTTTGTTAACAAAATAACAATGAACACGAAGGGAAGTCTTAAATGAAAAACAAAAAAATAACAACAAGTTTATTAACAGCAGGAATGGTCTTAGCTATCGGAATCACACCTTTTGTACATAGTAACACAATGGAAGCAGCTACTTTAATTTCACAATCAGACCATGAAAAAGTAATGAGTTTTACCAAGAAAGACTTAAAAGAAGCAACGGGCATTCAATTGGAGCCGGCGACAGTACAAGCCGTTCATCAGGAATTAAAGCAACAAATCACCTGGGAAACATTAGGCTATTCCACAATTGATGCGCAAAATATTGCGACACGTTTTACACAAAATACATATCAGGCTCTGGGGATTTTAACAGATATCGCCAACCATTCAGACCTTCAATTGAAAGTCATTACCATTAATAATCCATATCTAGCAACAGCTAAAATTGGTACCTTTAAGTGGGAAACCGTAACTCCTGAAGTTGGCGGGGACCATGAAACAGCAGACAATGAACTAACCACACCGACACCGACTGTTGCCAGTCTTCAAGAGATTGACGTAGAAATCGAATACGATGAAAATGAAATTGAGTTCACCTATGAAATAAAATCGAACGGAACAATTGAAGCAACGTATGAAGATGAATTTGCTGATTTAGAATTAGAAGGTAAGGCAGCACAAGACAAAATCATGACTCTTTTAGATGGATTGTCAATCAAAACAGCTACAAATGAACAAATTAAAGAACACATTACGAAAAAGTTAGCCGTGAATGAACAAGTAAAACAATTTGATTTTGAAGCTAATTTTACTGATAAAACAGAAATTGAGTTTGTATTAAAATAACACAGAATTATATAGTATAATTCAGCAATTAAAACAGCATTGACAAAAATGTCAATGCTGTTTTTCTATGAAAGAATAGAAATCTTTATAAGAATGATTGAAAAGCTTTCTTTGATACGCCCGGGGTGTTATAATATAGTGATGCAAGTGAAGGGAGTGTTGAATATGCCAGAAAATTTACAACTGGTTATTATTACAGGAATGAGTGGCGCTGGAAAAACAGTCGCTGTTCAAAGCTTTGAAGACATGGGCTATTTCTGTATCGACAATTTACCACCAAGCTTAATCCCAAAATTTTGGGAATTAATTAAAGAATCTGGAAAAGTTACCAAGATTGCGTTAGTGATCGATTTACGTTCACGGACCTTCTTTAGAGAAATTCAGGATATGTTAGTCGAACTTGAAAATACTAATTTTATTGATACAACGATTTTATTTTTAGATGCCACCGATGAAGAGTTGGTTTCTCGTTATAAAGAGACCCGGCGTGCGCATCCAATGGCGATGGATGGTTTAGTGACAGAAGGTATTCGTAAAGAACGTGCAATGCTGGAAGAAATCAAGGCGGATGCTCAGTTGGTCATTGACACCACGGACTTGTCCCCTCGTCAATTGCGGGAACGTTTGAATAAAGAACTAGCAACGAGAGAGACACACGAATTTCGAGTGGAAATGGTGTCCTTCGGCTTTAAATATGGGTTGCCGATTGATGCAGATATCGTTATGGATGTTCGCTTTTTACCTAACCCCCATTATATTGATGAACTACGACCGTTAACTGGAATGGATCAACCTGTTTATGATTATGTGATGGGCTTCCCAGAAACAGATGAATTTTATACCAAATTTATCGATTTACTGCGAACAGTCTTACCTGGATATAAAAAAGAAGGTAAAAGTAGCGTCACCATTGCAATTGGCTGTACTGGCGGACAACATCGCTCTGTTGCATTGACAGAACGTGTTGGTGCTGAATTAAAAGAGGAAGATTACCATGTAAATATTACCCACCGCGACCGCTTAAAAAGAAAAGAAACGGTTAATCGCTCTTAATGAAAACCTATCGAATTCGTAAACCGAAGATCGTGGTTGTTGGTGGTGGAACAGGCTTGCCAGTAATTTTGAAAAGTTTAAGAAATCAAAGTGTTGATATTACTGCCGTCGTAACGGTCGCTGATGATGGCGGTAGTAGTGGCGAGCTTCGTTCCTCTATTAATAACATGACACCTCCGGGAGATTTAAGAAATGTTTTAGTGGCATTGTCAGATATGCCACAATTATATGAAGATATTTTTCAATATCGTTTTGATAAATCAGATAGTCATTTTGCCAATCATGCAATCGGTAATTTAATCATTGCTGCTGTCTCAGAAATGAGAGGAAGTACGTATGAAGCGATTCAATTGCTTTCAAAAATGATGCATGTTGATGGACGGATTTATCCATCATCAGAACGGCCATTAACGTTACATGCCGTATTTAAGGATGGCTCAGTGGCGGTGGGAGAATCAAAAATTGCACTGGATCGCAAGACGATTGACCATGTGTTTGTAACAAATACACACGGAGAAGAACAGCCAAGAGCTGCGCGTAAAGTCGTCAAAGCAATTGAAGAAGCAGACATGGTCGTGTTAGGGCCAGGGAGTCTTTTTACAAGTATTTTACCTAATTTAGTTATTACAGAAATTGGTGAAGCCATCAAACAAACGGCAGCCGAAGTAGTCTATATTTGTAACATCATGACCCAAAAAGGGGAAACGGAACATTTTACGGATGCCGATCATGTTCGTGTCTTAAACGAGCATCTACAAGCGCAGTTTGTTGATACAGTACTGGTTAACACAGAAAAAGTACCAGAAAATTACATGGATCCTGAAATTTATGATGAATATTTAGTTCAAGTAAAGCATGATTTTCAAGGATTACGTGAAGAAGGATGCCGAGTCATTTCGACAGACTTTTTAGAATTAAGAGATGGCGGAGTTTTTCATGATGGGGAAAAAGTTGTTGAAGAACTTTTCCGTATCGTATTTGGAACGAAATATTAATTAATCAAAAGAATCAAGAGAGGAGGAGCTTAGATGTCTTTTGCCTCGGATGTCAAAAAAGAGTTAACTGGTTTAGAAGTCCATCGAGAACACGCGAAAGCAGAATTAGCAGCATTAATTCGGATGAACGGCTCACTTAGCTTAGTTAATCAACAGTTTGTCTTGAATGTACAAACGGAAAATGCTGCAATTGCTCGTCGAATGTATTCATTGCTGAAAGATCATTACCATGCACAAGCAGAATTATTAGTTCGTAAAAAAATGAAACTAAAGAAAAATAATGTTTACATTGTGCGTCTAAAACAAGATACACAAAAAATTCTAGCTGATTTGGATATTATGGATGGGGTCGTTTTTAATGGCAATGTGTCAAATGAAATCATGGGTAACGCGCAAAAAATGCGTTCCTATTTACGCGGGGCCTTTATGGCTTCTGGCTCAGTTAATAATCCGGAAACAAGTCGCTATCATTTAGAAATTTTTTCAATTTATGAAGAACACAATAATGATATTTGTAAGATGTTGAATTACTATGACTTAAACGCTCGAACATTGGGACGCCGAAATGGATATATTTGTTATTTAAAAGGTGCTGAAAAAATTGCCGACTTTTTAACGTTAATTGGTGCCACGAACTCTATGTTGAAATTTGAAGATGTCCGGATTGTCCGTGATATGCGGAATTCAGTAAATCGTTTAGTGAATTGCGAAACAGCGAATTTAAATAAAACTATTGATGCGGCTTCAAAACAAATTGAAAATATTCAATTTATTGAAAGTACAGTAGGGCTGACGTCATTACCGGAGAAACTTCAGGAAATCGCAGAATTACGGTTAGAGTATCCGGAAGTTAGTCTCAAAGAACTAGGGGAAATGATTCCTTCAGGAGCTATTTCTAAGTCAGGTATTAATCATCGTATTCGAAAAATTAATGAATTTGCAGAAAAATTACGAGAAAAAAGTGCGTAACTTTTCTGCTCCAGAAGTGAAGAATAACATTTCCGTTTGAAGTGCTATCCTTCACTTTTTCTTTAAGCGTGTAAAAAAAATTAAAGTGTGCAAAAAGTGTGTAGCACTGAAATGTAGTGTTGACCTGTGGTTTAAAGAAACGACGTTGGCACGAATGTTGCATGTAATAAAATGCAAGCGATTACTTATTGCTGTTTTTAACTAAAAGATTAAAAACTATTGGAGGGGTCAAAATGGTTCAACGATTAATTAGTGCAAATGCATCAGAAATCAAACGGATGTCAAAAGAAGAGCTGTTTCAGAGTATTAAAGCGAGCGAAGGGCGCGTAATTTTATCGGAAAATGTGGTAGTTCATCCATCCGTAGCAGGTGATATCACTTGTGCGGAAATGTCAAAAGCATATGGCGCAGACATGATTTTATTGAATGTTTTCGATGTTAATCAACCGATTGTAGTAGCCGCTTATGAAGGGCAATATACTGCGGAAACATGTGTCCCTAATGATGAGGTTGTTCATCGTTTGAAAGAACTAGTCGGTTTACCGATTGGCATGAATGTCGAACCTGTTGATGAAAATTTAGACTTAGCTTCAACGAGAGTTTCGATTGAACCAGGTAGAAAAGCATCAGCAGCTACTTTCAAAAAAGCCAATGAACTGGGTTTGGATTTTATCTTATTGACAGGTAATCCAGGAACTGGCGTGACCAACGACTTGATTGCTGAGAACGTGGCCTTAGCCAAAAAACATTTTGATGGCATCATTATTGCCGGAAAAATGCACAGTTCAGGCGTAGATGAACCAGTGGTCAGTTTAAAATCAGCTGAACAATTTATTGAAGCGGGCGCTGATATTGTCTTAGTCCCAGCAGTCGGCACGGTTTGGGGCATTGATGATCAACAAGTCAAAGAAGTTGTGGATTTTGCACATTCAAAAGGAAAATTAGTTATGAGTGCCATTGGAACTTCACAAGAAAGTGCTCAACCTGAAGTTATCCAAGCAATCGGCATTAGAAATAAAATTTTAGGCGTAGATATTCAACATATTGGCGATGCCAATATGGGCTTAGTTGGTATTGAAAATATTAAAGAGCTTTCTGATGCGATACGTGGGAAAAGACATACTGTTGCTAGAATGGCTCGTTCGATTAATCGTTAAAAAAGTGAACAGAGGCACGAATTCAGAAAATTTGAATTCGTGTCTTATGATTTTTTTATTGAAAAACGGTATACTAAAAGAGAAATAAAGGTTTGAAAGGATGAGGTTTTTTATGGATATTTCAGTAATTGATGCAACAAAAGTTAACACAGAAACAGGGCTTCATATTGGTGAGCGCAATGCCCCTGTCAAAATGATAGAATTTATCAATGTTCGCTGTCCTTATTGCAGAAAATGGTTTGAAGAGTCTGAGGAACTGTTAGCACAATTTGTCAAAAGTGGTAAAGTTGAACGTATCATTAAGCTGTTTGATAAAGAAAAAGAAAGTTTACAACGCGGCAATGTGATGCATCACTACATTGACTATTCAGCGCCTGAACAAGCACTGTCAGCATTGCATAAAATGTTTGCTACGCAAGATGAATGGGGAAACTTAACCTTAGAAGAAGTAGCGACGTATGCTGAAAAAAATCTGGGCTTAAAAGAACAAACAGATGCAACGCTTGTTTCCGCCGTGATTGCTGAAGCCAATGCGGCGCACATTCAATTTGTACCAACGATCATCATTGGTGAGCATATCTTTGACGAAAGTGTCACTGAAGAAGAATTACGAGGATACATTGAAAAATAAAAAAATGGAAACAGCGACCGTCGCTGTTTCCATTTTTTATTTTTAATTTAAGGCGCTACTATTTTCCATTACTTCATCGATTAAACCATATTCTTTTGCTTGTTCGGCAGTCATATAGTTATCACGATCGGTATCACGTTCAATCACTTCAATTGGTTGGCCAGTTCGTTCAGCTAAAATTGAATTTAAACGTTGACGAGTGTCTAAAATGTGACGAGCAGCAATTTCAATTTCTGTTGCTTGCCCTTGAGCGCCACCAAGTGGTTGGTGAATCATGATTTCCGCATTTGGTAAAGCGAAACGTTTGCCTTTTTGACCAGCTGTTAATAAGAAGCTACCCATAGAAGCCGCCATTCCTAATACGATCGTTTGGACATCCGCTTTAACGAAATTCATGGTATCGAAAATCGCTAAACCTGCAGAAACGCTACCACCAGGAGAGTTAATGTACAAGTAAATGTCTTTTTCTGAATCTTGGGCATCTAAGAATAATAACTGTGCAATCACTGAGTTTGCCACGTTATCATCGATAGGGCCGCTTAGCATAATGATGCGGTCTTTTAATAAACGAGAATAAATGTCATAAGCACGTTCACCGCGAGATGATTGTTCAATAACTGTTGGAATTAAATTCATAAGTAAATCCTCCTATATAAAGAAACTTTTAAAGTCATTCTATCACAAAGCACTTTGAATGCCTATGAAAAGTATACCTCTTTGGTCAACAAAGGTCAACGAAGTCGCTTGAAAAATTTTGTATCATTTTTTATCCGAAACTTTTGGATTATGTTATACTAAAATGGAAAATTAGAAAAGAGCGAGGGGAAAAATATGTTTGTTTTTATCGCCGGAATGGTAGGTGTAATCGTCGGTGCGCTAATAGTCACAGCAAGTGCCGCCTTACATTCATCTTACAAAGAGCGAAAAGAAGTACGTTATCGTGAACTAGAACATTTGGTTAAAGAAATTGAATCATTGAATTTATTAAATAAAAAAGTCAAAGAAATTTTACAAAAGCGTGAATTATATATAGACAGATCAATTGAATACTTATCGATGGATGATTGTTTCATCAGCATCGATGATTTTATTTATTTGGAATCATTTTCTGCTCAAAATAATTTTTACTTACCGACGTACTTAATTGAAGAATTTTTCAAAAAAATTGCGCATCGTAAAGTCATTTTGACGGCCAGCGAAGTTGCTGAAATGGGTGGTCACACCTATAAAGGCGGCCGTGTTATTTTAGAAAATTTTTCAGACGAGATTTTAGCAATTATTGAAGATAAAAAACGTAAAATGCAGCGTTTGTCTAACGAACCACTTCATTATTTTAAAGCGATTAAATAAAAAAAGAACCAGCGTACCCGCTAATTTTTTGGGGTATCTGGTTCTTTTTCTTGTTGTTCCATATCGGTCATAGTGTCTTCAATTTCTTTATGTAAGAAATAAGAAATAACTGTACGGATGATCACCAAGGTTGCCAATTTCAAAATATCTTGAAAAGTTGGTTTGACAATGGATTCAATAATATCAGCAGCAATTAAAATTTCTAAACTTAACAGAATGTAGCTGCCAAGGAAGTTTTTGATGAACGTATTCATTTTGGTTAAGGTAAAGCGGCTTTGATTTTGTCGTTCACTTTTAATGAAGTCTTTTCCTGCTAAACAAACACCCCAAACTAAAACAATAATCGAAAAAACATTCAGTCCTAAAATACATAGCTCAAAAAGTGGGGTTAAAAGCGTCATTAACTGATGGGGCCACTCATTCATCGTATTCACTCCTACCAAAAAGCCTTTTCTTTAACTATAACGAAACGGCTGACTAACGTCAAATATTGTTGAAATAAACGGGCTAAACTATTTAGCTTATAGAACAAAACTAAGAAAATTATGAATAGCATCTAACAATTAAGTAAAAGGACTGTAAAGGTTCTTTTACTTTTTTTGTGTAAAAAAAGACTTTTAAAAGGAATCAGGTGTCAAAAAGTAAGTGAAAACCAACTTTGTCAGTGGATAGTCTTTTCATTAATTTTTAAAAGACAAATTTTACGTTTTCAAGAGCCGAATACTGCCAAGTTTTAGCCTATAAAGGTGATAGAATCAGAAATTGAGTAAGAGATGTGTCACAAAAACAAGGGGACACATCGACTTGATGAAAGATTTAAGGAGCTGTAGTTGAAGTAAAGAGAAGCAAGTGTCCCAAACACTAGCGAAAGAAAATAGGGAGGATTAAAATGTTTAAGAAAGCAACGAAATTATTATCGACAATGGTGATTGTCGCTGGAACAGTTGTGGGAAATTTCAGTCCCACAATGGCTTTAGCCGAAGGAGTGGTTAAAGCAGGAGATACAGAAGGAATGACCAATACGGTGAAAGTGAAAGACGACAGTCTAGCTGATTGTAAACGGATATTGGAGGGACAAGCTACTTTCCCAGTTCAAGCGGGTGAAACGGAACCGGTTGATTTAGTGGTTGTTGAAGATGCCAGTGGTAGTTTTTCAGATAATTTTCCACATGTAAGACAAGCGATTGATGAAGTGGTTCAAGGTTTATCTGATCAAGACCGCGTGATGCTGGCTTCGTATCGTGGCGGAAAACAATTTATATTTCCTGATGGAAAAGTAAAAATTAATTCAGCTGATTATGATATGAATGTGCGTGTTGATACTCAATTAACCCATGATAAAAGCCAATTTGTTTCTGGCTTTGGAGATGTTCGGACGTATGGTGGTACACCAACTGCCTCAGGATTGAAACTTGCTTTAGATACGTACAATCAAACACACGGAGATTTAACGAATCGAAAAACATATTTCTTATTAGTGACAGATGGGGTCGCTAATACACGTTTAGATGGTTACTTGCATAAAACCAACACCAATGATTCAATCAATGAATATCCAGATCCAAGACATCCTTTTCAAGTTTCTGTTGAGTATAGTAATGACTATCAAGGTGCAGCAGCAGAAGTTTTAGCGTTAAACCAAGAAATTACTAACCAAGGCTATGAAATGATTAATGCGTATTGGGAAAGTGTTGAATCTTTAAGTTCAGTAAATTCATATTTTGATAAATATAAAACAGAAGTGGGTCCTTTTGTAAAACAAGAGTTGCAACAAGGATCTAGCACACCAGAAGATTTTATTACAAGCCAATCTATTGATGATTTTACAACCCAATTAAAACAAATTGTCAAAGATCGTCTGGCGCAATCGACACCAGCAACAGCTTCATTAACGATTGCCAATCAATTTGACATTCAATCGGCGACCGCTACGGACGATGCTGGAAATGATGTGCCTGTTCAAATTAACGGACAAACCATTTCAGCAACTAGTACAGAAGGTTACGTAGGAAACATCACGATTCACTACGAAGTCAAAGAAAATACAGCGATTGATGCAGCAACCCTTGTAAGTAGTGGGACAATGAATCAAGGAACAATTGCTAAGGAATTTCCAGAAGCGACGATTCCTAAAAATGACAATGCGCATGCGTGTGACGTGACGCCAGAAGATCCAACGATTACAAAAGATATCGAAAATCAAGAGCACTTAGATTTAACCAATCGTGAAGATAGTTTCGATTGGCATGTCAAAACAGCCTTTGGTAACGAAACAAGTACTTGGCAACAAGCCAGTTTAGTAGATGATATTAACCAATTATTAGATATCCAAAAAGTCGTTGTCACAGATGAAAATGGTAAAGATGTTACAGCTAACGGCAAAGTAACACAAGAAAATAACAAAGTAACTTTTGAAATGAACAAACAAGCAGACAGCTATGACTATTTAAGTGGTCATACGTATACAATGACTATCACCACTAAAATTAAAGCTGACGCAACGGACGAAGAATTAGCGCCTTATATTGAACAAGGCGGGATTCCCAACCAAGCTGACTTGAACTTTGGTAACGAAGGGGACGTGTTGCATTCCAACAAGCCAACAGTGACACCGCCGCCAGTAGATCCAAACATCACTAAAGACGTAGAAGGTCAAGAACATTTAGATTTAACCAACCGCGATCAAGAATTTAAATGGAACGTCAAAACAGCTTTCGGTAACGAAACAAGCACTTGGACCCAAGCCAGCATGGTGGATGACATTAATAAAGTGTTAGACATCACAGACGTGAAAGTCACAGATGAAAATGGCAAAGATGTTACAGCTAACGGCACAGTAACACAAGAAAATAACAAAGTAACTTTTGAAATGAACAAAAAAGATGACAGCTATGACTATTTAAGTGGTCATACGTATACAATGACTATCACCACTAAAATTAAAGCTGATGCAACGGACGAAGAATTAGCGCCTTATATTGAACAAGGCGGGATTCCCAACCAAGCGGACTTGAACTTTGGCAACGAAGGGGACGTGTTACATTCCAACAAGCCAACCGTAACACCGCCTGCACCAACGCCAGAAGATCCAACGATTACAAAAGATATCGAAGGCCAAGAACATTTAGATTTAACCAACCGTGACCAAGAATTTAAATGGAATGTTAAAACAGCCTTTGGTAACGAAACAAGCACTTGGACCCAAGCTAGTTTAGTGGATAACGTCAACCAATTATTAGATATCCAAAAAGTCGTTATCACTGATGAAAATGGTAAAGATGTTACAGCTAACGGCACAGTAACACAAGAAAATAACAAAGTAACCTTTACTATGAACAAAAAAGATGACAGCTACTCTTACTTAGCTGGTCATACATACACAATGACTATTACCACTAAAATTAAAGACGGCGCAACCGATGAAGAATTAGCACCTTATATTGAACAAGGTGGCATTCCCAACCAAGCCGACTTAAACTTTGGCAATGAAGGTGACGTGTTACATTCCAACAAACCAACCGTAACACCGCCACCTGTAGATCCAAACATCACTAAAGACGTAGAAGGTCAAGAACATTTAGATTTAACCAACCGCGACCAAGAATTTAAATGGAACGTCAAAACAGCTTTCGGTAACGAAACAAGCACTTGGACCCAAGCTAGCATGGTGGATGACATTAATAAAGTGTTAGACATCACAGACGTGAAAGTCACAGATGAAAATGGCAAAGATGTTACAGCTAACGGCACAGTAACACAAGAAAATAACAAAGTAACTTTTGAAATGAACAAAAAAGATGACAGCTACTCTTACTTAGCTGGTCATACATACACAATGACTATTACCACTAAAATTAAAGACGGCGCAACCGATGAAGAATTAGCACCTTATATTGAACAAGGCGGCATTCCCAACCAAGCGGACTTAAACTTTGGCAACGAAGGGGACGTGTTGCATTCCAACAAGCCAACCGTAACACCGCCTGCACCAACGCCAGAAGATCCAAAAAAACCTGAACCTAAACAACCGCTAAAACCGAAAAAACCGTTGACGCCTACAAATCATCAAGCACCAACGAACCCAGTCAATTTTGGGAAATCAGCAAGTAAAGGAATTCATTTACCAATGACTAATACAACAGTAAATCCATTTTACATGATCGCAGGTTTAATTATCCTTATAGTGGCTATTAGCTTTGGTATAACAAAAAATAAAAAAAGAAAAAATTAGACAAACTAAAAAGGAAGAAAAAACATGAATAAAAAAATTTCGTTCAGTCTGTTAATTTTGTTACTTAGTTTGTTGGTAGGTTTTACATTTATTCCGCATAAAAAGGAATTAAGTTTCAATGAGTATCAAGAAAAAAAACACTCTGGCGAAACATTTTATGTTGTTTTAAAAAAGAAAAACTGTTCAGATTGTCAGGATTTCGAGAAACTATTACAAGCACCTAAACAGGTTTACTATGTAGAATTAACCAACAAAGAGACCATGAAGGAATGGTCAACATTTATCCGAGAAAATAAAGTTTTACATGTGCCATCTATGTTTAAAATAGATAACGGCCATCTCAAGAAAATTGATGGAGAAGGAGATGCGAATCAATTATTCGCAAACTATCAAAAAATAACGAAGTAAAAAGAATAAAAAGACAAGCCAAGTTTCCTAAATAAAGGAAACTTGGCTTGTCTTTTTTCTAGTAATAGTCGTTTATTAAATAACATGTGAAATATTTTACAAATCCATTTTGGTTTGATAAAATAAACGCGAACATATGAATTTGTTTTCATTTGTTTTGGAAGGAGGAACGAATGATTGAATTGATTTTACTTTTGTCGGTGATTCTTTTAGGTTTATTGATTGGAAATAAAAGAGTTGATAAGTGGCTTTTTCTTAAGGCATTACTTTTGTTTTCTGTTATGCTAAGTGTGAGCATCTTAATTTCGGTAGCTATGTATTTATTATTAACAATAGGCGTTGCAAACGTAATAGGAGAGCAGTTAGAGTCGTTATTTCTTTTAGGGATAGTCGTTATCATCAGTACGAGTCTTTTATTATATTTTTTATTGAATTTAACGACGAAAAAAATTGTTTTACCCATCGCTTTAATGAAAATAATTGAATATTATATTCAATGGGTATTGATTTATGTTACTATTTATCAAGTGATTTTTGATCAGTTTATTGTTTCTTCAGAAGTAAAAAATACGTTAAAAGGAACTATTAATGAGCCAGTCGCAATCATTATTGTTATTTTGCCATCATTTATTTCAATTTGGATTGCCGTTGTTTTATTTAGGATTCGTATGGAAGAACTTTAATCAGATACTTTTAGAATGGAGGAGTTTGTATGTCTGCTTGGCAAACATTTAAAAATGGAACAAGGCAATTTTTTAAAGACATCTTGCAGTATTTATGGTTATTTTTTACTTTAAATGTCTTATTATTATTGGTGGGTGGGGCTTTTAGTTGGGCTACTTCCAACGCACTAAAAACTCAAGGTATTCCTTATCTTTCGTTTAATAACCTGAATTTATTGTTAGAAAAGCCGCTTGCTCTGGTGTTATTAATTCTCTTGTTGTTACTTTTTTTAGGTGCAGTTTTTTATCAGTTTACCTTTTTATTATTAGGGATTTTTCAAATACGGCAAGACCATCGCTTTCATTTTAAAGGAGTTACCAAGGCATCTTTTAAGGTTCTTAAAAAGCAAGGTGCCCGTTCGTGGTTATTCTTTTTCGGTTATTTTGTTGTCATTGTCCCTTTTGGTAACCTGATTTTCCAAAGTAATCTATTGACGAAATTTGTGATTCCAGATTTTATTGTTGAATTTTTGTCCCAACGAATTCCTTACTTGGTTGGGTTACTGGCCTTTGGGTTATTAGTCTGGTATTTAGCTATTCGTTTCATTTACACGCTTCCATTAATGATTCTGGAGAGAAAAAAAGCGGGCGAGGCAGTTAAGGCTAGTTGGTCAATGACAAACAAACGATTATGGTTCATTATTCGTAATATTGCATTTGTGACGATCGCGGTATTTGTTTCAACGTATGTTATTTATGTGTTACTTTATCTTCTACAGTTGAAGTTAGATACCTTGAGCGATACCATTAGCTTACTAGGTGGTATTTTAAATTTAACCGTTGTCCAATTTTTACAGTTTGTCTCTAATGCTTGGCTTTCAGTATTACTGATTAATTTCTTATATACACAATTAAATGTTCAAGCAGAAACGACGACAAAAGTTGCCTTTGACAAAGAAACGAAACGTAATAAATTAGTGACTATCGGAATGGGCCTAGGACTATTCACCATTTTTGGCGGCTATATAATTTTCAACGCTGTTTACTTAACAGGGCTATTAGAATCAAAACCTTTGATTATTTCGCATCGAGGGGTCACCAATAGTAATGGCGTACAAAATACCATTCCTGCTATGGAAAGAACCATTAAATTTAAACCAGATTATATTGAAATTGATGTTCAAGAAACCAAAGACCATCAATTTGTTGTGATGCATGATGCCAACCTTCAAGAACTCGCCGGCGTTGATGGCACGCCGCAAGAGTTTACGTTGGCTGAATTAACAAAAATGACCGTTAAAGAAAATGGCCAAGAAGCACCAATTGCCAGTTTTGATGATTATTTAGCGAAGGCAAACCAAGCCAAACAAAAATTACTAGTAGAAATTAAAACGTCTAAACAAGATAGTCAAGGTGCGCTTTCTAACTTTATTGAAAAATATGAACGTCCTTTGATAAAGAATAACCATCAGGTTCAATCTCTCGACTACAATGTGATCAAAGCGTTTAAAAAAGCCAAATCAAAAGTAAAAGTTAGTTTTATTTTGCCCTATAATTTCACTTTTCCAGAAACACAAGCTGATTTGTATACAATGGAAGCTACCACGTTGAACGATACCTTCATTTTAAAAGCTGACCAACAGAAAAAAGCAGTTTATGCTTGGACAGTTAATGACTCAGAGGTATTAAGTAAAATGCTCTTTATGGACGTTGCTGGAGTGATTACCGATGATTTGGAGTTAGTCAATGAAGAAGTCAATGACTTTGAAAAAAATCCATCGTACGCGGATCGTATTTTGCATTATATTTTTATGCTACCAAGTGTGGCTTCTCAATAAAAAATGAAGAAGAGGGTTAAACGAAATGAAAAAAGAATTTTCGCGAGTACTTCTTAAAAATCAATCTGATGAAATTCTTATCTTAAAAGATCGGCCAGACACATGGAATTTCCCTGGCGGAAAACAAGAACTTGGTGAATCAGCGCTGGAATGTGCGATTCGTGAAATGAAAGAAGAGTTAGCAGTGGAAATTACTGAACTTGAAGAAATTTTTACTGGACCACTCGTTTTTGATTCAATCGTTTGGCAAGGACATTTTTATTTTGCCAAACAAGCCCAAGGAAAAGTTACGCTGAACGAACCAAATAAAATTAAAGGCGTACAATTTATTAAGCGGTTTGAGGAAGTAAATTTTTCACCAGGATTAGCTCCGCTATTTGATTATTTGGCGCGTAGCGATTATTTAAAGTTAAACAAAACTAACTGGAAATAGAAAGAATAGGAGTGTTTTTTGCTAGGGCTTTGTCAAGCGCATCTTTGATTATTTTAGAAAGTCCAAGGAAAAGTCGTGGGCATTGTTTATTTCTAATAAATATGTTATAGTAATTAAGTAATCAATTTTGATAAGTAATTTGAGTTATATATTTAAAAACTATACTTCTCCTTTTGCCACTCAACATTTTTTGCAATAACTTGCATATTTTTATGCACTAGGAGGAAATATATATGAACAACGGTACAGTAAAATGGTTTAACGCAGACAAAGGTTTTGGATTTATTACAGGTGAAGATGGCAATGATGTATTTGCACATTTTTCAGCTATTCAATCAGATGGATTTAAAACTTTAGACGAAGGCCAAGCAGTAACTTTTGATACTGAAGAAGGTCCACGCGGCTTACAAGCAACGAACATCGTAAAAGCTTAATAATGAATGAAAACGGACCACGTGTTGGTCCGTTTTTTTTGATAGCTGTTGTCTGATCTCGCCATTAATTACATAGCAAAACAAAGCAGAGGCCATTTAAAGGAGGAGAATCTGAAGACGACCTTAACTGAGCTGTTACTTGTAAGTGGATTATTTTGGCTAGTAATCATAATTGGTGTGATTGCGGGTAGCATATTTCTAATTAAGTATTTTAGAGGTCGGAGCTGAAAGGTTCTGTTCCCGCCAATTATCAGGTTTTAAGCCTGGGACAAAAATCCAAAGTGATTTTTGCCCTAGGTTCTTTATTTAATTAGGGTATCAAGTTTTAGGTAAAATAATTAACAAATTAAAAGCAATTTACTATATAATCAGAAAGGGATCTTTAAGAGAGAAGCAGGTGTTTGCTTGTCGTAATACTTTGTTTAGCAGATAGAAAAAGGAAACGTTATGCGTTACAATAGGAACGGAGGAATTTTAACCTTATTGGATTTGTAGCTGAATCAGAACAAATGTTGTCGCGTTAAGTGCGATTGAGCTTGCCACAAGCAACATTTGAAAAAACTACGGATAGAAAAATCATTCCTAAACAAGAAAAAAACACTCTTTAGATGAATAAAGAGTGTCCAGAAACGTTGATAAATCAACATATTTAAATAACGCGCCCTGAGGGAATCGAACCCCCGTCTCAAGAACCGGAATCTTACGTGATATCCACTACACTAAGGGCGCGGCACGAATACTAGTTTAGCTGATATTGACAAAAATTACAAGAGGGAGGACGAAAATAATGAAATTTGAGCAACGAATGTCCCAACAACAAAAACAAGTCCAGAAGTTGGCCATGACCCAACAGCTTCAACAATCCATTCAAATTTTACAATTTAATACGGAAGAACTGGCTGCCTTTGTTGAAGCGAAAGCACTAGAGAATCCATTAATTGATTTACAAGTAGACACGCAGTACACCACAGATTTTCCGATAACTAGTCGTTCTTACACCAACCAAGACGAAGAAAATAATTATATGAATCAAATTCCAGACTATCATTTATCATTATTTGAGTCTTTAATTGATCAAATTCATTTGAATTACCGCGATACATACTTGCGAACATTGGTATTGTTTTTAGTAGAATATATAGACGTGAATGGTTATTTAACGATTTCGTTAGAAGAAGCGGCAGAGAAAACCGAAGCAAGCGCCATTCAAATGCTAGATGCATTAACTTTGTTACAACAGCTAGATCCAGCAGGTGTGGGGGCACGCAATTTACAAGAATGTTTGATGCTACAAACAGAACGAGACGATACCGCGCCTAATTTAGCGTATATTTTATTGGAGGAAGAGTTTGATGCCTTAGTGAGTCGTAAATGGGGCCCGTTAGCTAAAAAATTTGGGATTGAATTAGCAGAAATTCAATTGATTTTTGATTATATACAAACGTTATCGCCAGCGCCAGGGAATATTTTTGATGCGACCGAGGAATTGTATATTCGACCAGATTTAACTGTCCGAATCAAGGAAGATCGAATAGTGGTGATTTCCAACAAAGCTGGTCGACCGACATTAAATTTTCAAGAAAATTATTTCAAACGAATGCAAGAGACTGACGACAAAGAAGTCCAAGAATATATTAAGGATAAGAAAAACGAATTTGAATGGTTAGAGCGCGCAGTGAATCAGCGGGGGGATACAATTTTACGTGTAGGGCAAGAAATTGTGCGCCGTCAAGAAGCCTTCTTTTTAGAAGCAGATCGGCCATTAAAACCAATGACTTTAAAAGAAATTGCGGATGCTTTGTCTATTCATGAATCGACAGTTAGTCGTGCGGTTAATGGAAAATATCTAGAAACCACGTTTGGTGTCTTTGAATTGCGCTCATTCTTCTCCACAAGTATTCTTTCATCAGAAGAAGATGGCGAGGATGTCTCAACAACGATGGTTAAAAAGCAACTACAAAAATTAATTGATGAAGAAGTAAAAAGTAAACCGTTATCTGATCAAAAATTAGTCGAGCGATTAAAAGATTCAGGCATGGAAATATCCCGGCGAACGGTGGCAAAGTATCGTGAAGCCTTAGGGATTCCATCTTCATCTAAACGAAAACGATATGAGTAAACAACCAAAGCTTATGAGTGATTTTCATAAGCTTTGGTTGTTTTTTTGTGATTTAAAAAATGTTGGTTTTTTGAATTGTAAAAAAAGCCTAAAGGAGGCAAAGTTTGCTTGCCATTTCCTAGGAAAAAACGTATATTAAAGTTACTTGCTTCTTTAAATAAAGGAAAAGAATAATTTTATAGAAAAGTTGGAAAGCACAAATGAATCAGACAGCAAATAGCAAGAAAAAACGCTATATTACAGGTTTTGATGGCATTCGGACGATCGCTGTAATTGGCGTGATTTTGTATCACCTTTTTCCCCAAGTCATGCGAGGTGGCTACTTAGGTGTTCCGATTTTCTTTGTTGTTTCAGGTTATCTTATTAACGACTTGTTGCGGCAAGAATGGGCAGAAAATCAGACCATTGATTTAAAAGGATTTTATGTGCGAAGGATGAAACGGCTGTATCCAGCATTAATTGTGATGCTTTTAAGTGCAGTTAGTTATATTACACTCTTTCAGCAGGATTTATTAAACAATATTCGCAGCGTTGTCGCTAGTAGTGTTTTTTATTACAACAACTGGTGGCAAATTTTTAAAGGGTTTTCTTATTTTGATGGATTTGCGACACAATCGCCATTTGTACATATTTGGTCATTGGCAGTTGAAGCGCAAAATTATTTAATTTGGCCATTACTTTTTATTCTTCTGGAACGCTTTGTTCGTAAGCGCGGTCGAATTTTCAGTTTAGTTTTAATCGGCGCCTTAATTTCGGTGACGCTGATGGCCGTTTTATATGTTCCTGGCGCAGATCCTACACGTGTCTATTATGGAACAGACACACGTGTTTTTTCTATTTTACTAGGTAGTGCATTGGCGTATGTTTGGCCAAGCACACGTTTGAAAGAAGAAATTCCAGAAGCCTCTAAAAAAATCTTAAATGGTGCTGGTTTAAGTGCCTTAGTTCTTTTAGTATTAGCCTTTTTAACATTATCAGATCATACAAATTTTGTTTATTACGGCGGCATGTTTTTAATTAGTTTGGCAGCCACTGTCTTAGTGGCCGTCACTGCACATCCAGGGGCAGATATGAATCGTTGGTTAACGAATCCAGTCTTTACGTGGATAGGTAAACGGAGTTATGGCATTTACTTGTATCAATTCCCAATCATGATTTTTTATGAGGCCAAAATTAAGACCTTATCGGACCATGTTTTTCTACATTCATTGGTTGAAATAGCATTAATTTTAGTAGTGAGCGAATTGTCATATCGTTTTATCGAACATCCACTGACACGATTGTCTTATAAGGATGTCTGGACTCAATTCACTGAATTCTTACGGAAACCGTGGGACCTTCGTGAAAAAGGGACAATGGCCTTTATGACAGTGATTAGCGTGATTGCAGTATTCGGTTTAATTGTGGCTCCAGCAAACGCTAAAAGTGCGCAACAAGAGCAACTAGAAAAAAATATTGCGAAAAATCAGCAAAAAATTGAAGAACGTAAAAAAGAAGTCCAAGAAAGTGGCACGAAAAATAGTAGCACGTCCACAGAAAGTAGTACAAAACCGAGTGAAAGCCAAGACGTTCTACCCACACAACTCACACCAGAGCAAGTAAAAAAAGCGCAGAATTTAGAAATCACAACTATTGGTGATTCTGTTATTCTAGATGGTGCTAGCGGGTTACAAGATATTTTCCCTAAAATGATTATCGATGGGGAAGTGGGCCGTCAATTGTATAGTAGCATTTCACTAATTGGTGAACTAGACAAAAAGAAAATGCTCAAAGATACTGTTTTAGTGAGTTTAGGTACAAATGGTCCTTTTACAGAGGCACAATTTGATGAATTTATGAAAGCGTTAGGTAATCGAAAAGTTTATTGGATTAATGTTCGCGTCCCAACTAGAAGATGGCAAAATCAAGTGAATAGTTTACTTAGTCAAATGGACAAAAAATACGATAACTTAACGGTCATTGACTGGTTTAATTATAGTAACGCCCATGATGATTGGTTTTATGATGACCGAGTTCATCCAAATGTGGCAGGTGGCGAGCAATATACACACTTTATAGCAGAGAAAATTTTACAGTAGCAAGAAACTTCCAGCTCAGATGAAAGGGGCTGGAAGTTTTTTGTTATAGGAAAAGCAAATATAGGTAATTTAATGATTTTCTTGAAAACCTAAGCTTTTTTTTTAGATATCTGGTATACTGTTTTTGTTACAAGTTCCCGAAAGGATTTAGCAAGTAATTGTCGTTACTTACTAAAGATGCCTTGTAACCGAAACTATTTAGGGGGAATAACATTATGACAGAAAGACATTTATTTACATCAGAATCCGTTTCAGAAGGACATCCAGATAAGGTAGCTGACCAAGTCAGTGATGCAATTTTAGATGCGATTTTGGAGAAAGATCCGATGGCCCGCGTGGCATGTGAAACATCCGTAACAACTGGTTTAGTCCTAGTATTTGGAGAAATTTCTACAACAGCTTATGTAGATATCCAAAAAATTGTTCGTCAAACTGTGAAAGATATTGGTTATACACGAGCAAAATATGGATTTGATGGAGAGACTGTCGCAGTTCTTGTAGCAATCGATGAGCAATCACCTGATATCGCTCAAGGGGTTGACGCAGCCTTAGAAGTGCGTGATCAAGATGAAAAAGACGATATTGGCGCTGGTGACCAAGGCTTAATGTTTGGTTTTGCCGTTGACGAAACACCAGAATTAATGCCATTACCGATTGCGTTAAGTCATCGTTTGGTTCGCCGTTTAGCAGAATTGCGGAAGGAAAAAGTCTTACCTTACTTACGTCCTGATGCAAAATCTCAAGTAACAGTGGAATATGATGATCAAGGTCAACCACAACGTGTGGATACGATCGTCATCAGTACACAACATGATGATGAAACAACCTTAGAACAAATCGAAAAAGACATTAAAGAACAAGTAATCAATGAGGTGATTCCTCATGAACTTTTAGATGATGAAACAAAATACTTTATCAACCCAACTGGTCGCTTTGTAATCGGTGGCCCTCAAGGAGATGCCGGCTTAACTGGTCGTAAAATTATCGTTGATACTTATGGCGGTTATGCTCGTCATGGCGGCGGCGCTTTTTCTGGAAAAGATGCAACCAAAGTTGACCGCTCTGCTAGTTATGCTGCGCGTTATATCGCGAAAAACATTGTTGCTGCTGGTTTGGCGAAAAAAGTAGAAGTCCAATTAGCTTATGCAATTGGTGTGGCGCAACCAGTGTCTATTTCTATTAATACGTTTGGTACGAGTGCTCTTCCAGAAAGTAAATTAATCGAAGCAGTTCGTAAAAACTTTGATTTACGTCCAGCAGGTATTATTGAAATGCTAGATTTACGTCGCCCAATTTATAAACAAACTGCGGCTTATGGTCATTTTGGTCGAACAGATATTGATTTACCTTGGGAACAAACAGATAAAGTTGAAGCGTTAAAAGCTAGTTTAGCTGAATAATTAAATAAAAAAATAAGAAGTCAGCCAATACTTGGCTGACTTCTTGTTTTTTGGGAATAATTTTTTTATGAAAAAGCATTTTTTTAAGACATTTTGTTCTTTTTTGTATAGAATAGCTATGGAGCAATTTAGAAAATTGACAATTGAATAGAAAAGGATGTGAACAAATGGCAAAAGAAACAAATGTTAAGTTAGTCACGGTGAGTGTTTTTGTGGCAACATTTATGACAGCCATTGAAGGGACCATTGTGTCTACTGCGATGCCAACGATTGTCGGCTCGTTACATGGCATGGAAATTATGAACTGGGTATTTTCAATTTATTTATTAACGAATGCGATGTTAACACCGATTTATGGGAAACTTGCGGATAAAATTGGTCGTAAACCTGTCTTCATGATTGGCATTATTATTTTTATTTTGGGCTCCTCGTTGTGTGGCTTTGCCCAAGATATGTTGACTTTAATTATTGCCCGCGCAATTCAAGGTGTGGGGGCAGGCGCAATTTTACCAGTTGCGTTAACCATTATTGCCGACATGTATACATTGGACAAGCGAGCGAAAATTTTAGGTTTAAACAGTGCCGCCTGGGGAATTGCTAGTATTTTTGGTCCGTTAGCAGGTGGTTTTATTGTAGATACAGTCGGTTGGCATTGGATTTTCTTCATTAATGTTCCTATTGGACTTGTTTTATTGGGCTTGATTAGTATTTTCTTAGTTGAACCAAAGCGGGAACGGACCAAGATGCCAATGGATATTTTGGGCAGCGTTACTTTGATGGCCGTTCTGCTAACGTTATTGCTAGGTTTTCAAATGATTAGCGATAATGGTTTTACATTAGTAACATTTGGTTGTTTGAGTTTGAGTGTGCTCTTTTTTGTAGCGTTTGTGATGATAGAAAAACGCGCGCAAGACCCAGTGATTGATTTGCATTTATTTAATCAACCAACGTTTGTTTTAGTAAATCTTATTGCAGCGCTTATTAGCGGTTTCTTAATGGGGATTGATGTCTACATTCCGATGTGGATGCAAGGTGTCTTAGGAAAAAGTGCAGGAATTGGTGGCTTAGTTTTAGCGCCTATGTCGTTACTTTGGATGGCTGGATCATTTATAGCAAGTAGCTTTATGGAAAAATATGCTATGAAAAAAGTCTTAACGATTGGGTTATCGATTCTATTAGTCGGGGCCATCTTTTTAGTGGTAATGCCAATGGCCGTTCCGTTTTGGCTTTTCTTTGTAGTGTCTTCTGTCTTAGGAGTTGGTTTTGGGATTACTATCACAACGACTACGGTGACAGCACAAAGTACAGTGGAGCCTGAAAAAATGGGGGTTGCAACATCGTTTAATACGTTGGTGCGTACAATTGGGCAGACTGTGATGGTGTCAATTTTTGGTGTGATTTTAAATGCAGGAATGTTTGCGAAATTGGAAGCGAGCGCGTTAAACGTCGATGCAGATGTCATGAATCAATTAGTGAATCCACATACTGCAAATTTAATTCCAGCTGCGTTGTTAAAACCATTACGCGGTATCCTCTATGCAGGTCTGCATAATGTTTACTTAGTGGGTGCGGGCTTAGTTGTTGTTGCTCTTTTGTTAAATATTTTCGCAAAAGCGCAACGAGCGAAGGTTTAGTGGTACACTAATAGAAAGAGTATTGGAGGGAAAAGTAGATGGCCTTTTTACAAGCAAATATTTATTCAAATGTATTGGAAATGGAAGTGAATGTGAACGTAATTTTACCACAAGAAACGGTAAAAAAAGTGGGCACAAGTACCCAAGCAGCATTAACAGATATTCCCGTGTTGTATTTATTACATGGGATGGGAGGGAATCACAGTGTCTGGGCTCGCAGAACCTCTATTGAGCGGTATGTCACTGATTTGGGGATTGCTGTCATTATGCCGTCCACGGATTTAGCTTGGTATACGGACACACAATACGATATGAACTATTGGACGTTTATCTCAGAAGAATTACCGATAATTTGTCATCAACTCTTTCCACAGTTAAGTACAAAACGAGAAAAAACCTTTGCCGCTGGTTTGTCAATGGGTGGTTATGGCGCCTTGAAATTAGGATTAGCGAAACCAGAATCTTTTGCAGCCGTTGCTTCTTTGTCTGGGGCAGTCAGTTTATCATCCACTAGTTTTGGGGAATTATTAAAAGTCCGTAAGCGAAGCTATTGGGAAGGTATTTTTGGCCCGTTAGATCAAATTGAAGGTTCTATTCACGATCCGCTGTATTTACTACAACAATTAGTAGAAAGCCAAACAGAAATGCCCCAATTTTACCTTTGTTGTGGGGAGCAAGATATGTTACTTTCTGCTAATCAACAGATGGCTCAAGCGTTGGAACAGGCACAGGCAAGTTACACTTTTGAAACTGGACCAGGAGAACATGACTGGGTGTTCTGGGATGAATGGATTCAAAAAGCCTTGGCTTGGCTACCAATACCAAAATAGAGAAAGTAGTTTTCAAGATTTATTTTAAAAGTTAACCCTTGGTCCGTCAGTCGAAATGACTGACGGACCAAGGGCTTTTTTTATTTAGATGAAGATGTGTTGTCTGCTTGCAACCCATCTAAGTAGGTTTTAACGGCTTGAATAAAGGCGGATTTTTGGTGGATGGAGTGTCGAAATTGAATGCTTTCCTCCATGTACGTTAACTCATTGTCGGAGACATATTGTTTCATGTGCAGCACTTGTTCTTTTAAATAGTCATCTCCGTTCAACACTTGCGAAACGAGCTGTTTTTCCTCCGTTGCGTCCATAATCATCCCAAATAAAAGATGTTGTAAAGACGTTACTGCTAAATGAGTCATTTCTGGTGAAAAACCTGCTTCTCTTAAAATGCCCATCATTTGATTCAAATGGCGTAATCGTTGGGGATAGGCAGGGACGGTTTGGATTTCGATGGCTACGGCACAGGGAAATTGTTGATAGAGATCATAATAGTTTTCCATGAAGGCCAGTAAGTCAGAATACCATTCACCACATAATGCAGGTTCTTGAAAGTGCTCTTCAATCGCTTCAGCCATACTTTGAAGTAAGGCTTGCTTATTTTTAAAATACCAATAAATTGCGGGCGCCTGTACACCAAGCTGTTTGGCGACTTTACGCATAGAAAGTTGTTCTAAAGTAGGACTTTTTTCTAACAAAGAAAATGCGGCTGCAATAATCGTGTCTTTTGATAATTTCGGTTCCATGATTTTAGCTCCTATTAAACGTTATCTTCGTAAGTTTATCAAAAAGAAGGTACACTTTATGATAGGAAAAACTTGTGAAAAATTAACTTGTTCGCTTGTATTTTACCACTAAAAATGGTAAATTATGAATCGGCCTTATTTTACAGTGTTAAATTGGTGAAGTCAATGAGCAAATTGATTTTTTTGTAATGGGGAAGAATTCGCAGACCAACACTGAAGAAGCAGGGAACTATTTTAAGAAAGTAGGGATAAGATGGACCTTATTATTCAACACGCCAAAAAATACAAAGGCTCGGTAGTTATTGCCTTGTTGGCGGTGATCGTAATGGTTGTCTCAGCACTTTGGCAACCAAAATTGTTACAACAAGTGTTGGAAGCAATTATGAATGACGATAGCGACAAAATGAAAAACTTAGGGATTCAATTAATTGCCATTGCAGGATTAGGACTCGTTGCAGGGGTTATTAATACAATTTTTTCTGCCAAAGTTGCCCAAGGTGTCAGTGCTGACATTCGTGAAGCAACTTTCCGCAAAATCCAAACTTTTTCATTTGGCAATATCGAAAAATTTTCAGCAGGTAACTTAGTTGTTCGTTTAACAAATGACGTTACTCAAATTCAAAATGTCATTATGATTGCGTTGCAGACACTTTTTAGAATTCCTTTTTTATTTATCGGGAGTTTTATTTTAGCGATGCTAACCTTGCCACAACTATGGTGGGTGATTGTTGCACTTGTCATCGCAGTTATTTTGATTTCTATGCTGTCCTTTTCGCAAATGGGCAAGCATTTCATGATTATTCAAAACTTGATTGATAAGATTAATGGTATCGCAAAAGAAAATTTGTTAGGCATTCGTGTCGTCAAATCATTTGTTCAAGAAAAAAATCAATTGTCACGTTTTACAAAAGTGAGTGAAGAATTAACCACCCATAACTTAATCGTAGGTAGCTTATTTGCTGTGATGATTCCAGCGTTTATGTTGGTGGCGAACTTAGCCGTTGTAGGCTCGATTTTCTTTGTGAGTAACTTAGTCAAGGACGATCCAACTTTAATCGGTGGTGTCGCTTCCTTTATGAACTATTTAATGCAAATCATGATGGCGATTATTATCGGCGGAATGATGATGATGATGACTTCTCGTGCCGCTGTTTCCATTAAGCGGATTAAAGAAGTGATGGAAACAGAACCAGATGTTACCTACAAAAAAGTCCCAGAACAAGAGTTAATTGGTAGTGTTGAGTTTGATCACGTATCTTTCCGTTATCCTGGGGATGAAGAAGATACCTTGAAAGACATCACTTTCTCTATTCAGCCAGGTGAAATGATTGGGATTGTGGGCGCAACTGGCGCTGGTAAATCTACATTGGCACAATTAATTCCACGTTTGTTTGATCCGACAGAAGGAAAGATTGAAGTTGGTGGTGTCGATTTACGAGAAGTGAACGAACACAGTTTACGAAAAACAGTTTCCTTTGTGTTGCAAAAAGCAATCCTGTTCTCTGGAACGATTGCGCAAAATCTACGCCATGGTAAACGTGACGCTTCTGAAGCGGACATGGAACGGGCTTCAGGCATCGCCCAAGCCAAGGAATTTATTGAAAAATTAGCAGAAGGTTATGATGCACCCGTCGAAGAACGGAGTAATAACTTTTCTGGTGGACAAAAACAACGGTTATCAATTACAAGAGGTGTGATTGGTGAGCCTAAAATTTTGATTTTAGATGATAGTACCAGCGCGTTGGATGCTCGTTCGGAGCGGTTAGTCCGAGAAGCGTTGGATAAAGAGTTAAAAGAGACTACCACGATCGTTATTGCCCAAAAAATTTCTTCTGTTGTCCATGCAGATCGTATTTTAGTATTGGATAATGGACGTTTAGTCGGGGAAGGCACGCATGAAGAATTAGCAGCTACGAACCCCGTGTATCAAGAAATTTACGAAACTCAAAAAGGAAAGGAGGAAGCTTAATGACTGATTTAATAAAAGCTAGTAAATTTTTCTATCATTATTTAAAACGTTACAAAGTTTCTTTCCTCTTTATTTTCTTAGCAATTTTCGCAGCGACTTATTTACAAGTCAAAGCGCCGCAATTCGTTGGGGAAGCTATTCAGGAATTAGCGAAATATGCGGTTAATGTGATGCAAGGAAAAGACGATAAAAGTGCGTTCGTTTCTGTCATTTGGAAACTGCTCATTTTTTATGTCTTAACTAGTGCCGCTAGTTTCATTTATAGTATTCTCTTTACACAAGTCGTGGGAAAATCGACAAACCGCATGCGGATTGGTTTGTTTAATAAATTAGAAAAATTGACGATTCGTTTCTTTGATTCTCATCAAGATGGTGAAATTTTAAGTCGTTTTACTAGTGACTTAGACAACATCCAAAACAGTTTAAACCAAGCGTTGCTACAAGTATTAACCAATATTGCCTTATTGGTTGGTGTCTTAATCATGATGTTCCGTCAAAATGTGGAACTGGCATGGGCCACAATTGCTTCTACGCCGATTGCGATTTTAATTGCGGTCTTTGTGATTAGCAAGGCGCGTAAATATGTCGATTTACAACAAGATGAAGTGGGTAAATTAAATGGCTATATGGATGAAAAAATTAGTGGGCAACGTGTGATTATCACTAATGGCTTACAAGAAGAAACCATTGACGGCTTTTTAGAGCAAAATGAAAAAGTCCGTGCAGCTACGTATAAAGGTCAAGTGTATTCAGGATTACTTTTCCCAATGATGCAAGGAATGTCATTAGTCAATACGGCAATTGTTATTTTCTTTGGTGGTTGGTTAGCAATCAATGGCTCTGTTGATCGTGCCGCTGCGTTAGGTTTAGTCGTTATGTTTGTCCAATATTCTCAACAATATTATCAACCATTGATGCAAATTTCTTCAGGTTATAGCATGATTCAATTAGCTGTTACAGGCGCTCGTCGTTTAAATGAGATGTTTGATGAACCAGATGAAATTCGTCCCGAAAATGGCGAAAAATTAGAAGAGATTAACAAAGCTGTGGCTTTAAATCATGTTGTTTTTGGCTATAATCCAGAAACGCCTGTGTTGAAAGATGTTTCTATTCATGTGGATAAAGGTGAAATGGTCGCTTTAGTCGGACCGACAGGCTCAGGAAAAACAACGATTATGAATTTAATGAATCGCTTTTATGATGTGAATGAAGGCGCCGTGACGTTTGATGGTGTGGACATTCGTGAAATGGATTTAGATAGCTTGCGTTCACATGTAGGCATTGTTTTGCAAGAGTCCGTTCTATTTTCAGGAACAATTCGTGAGAATATTGCTTTTGGTAAGCCAGAGGCCACGGATGAAGAAATTGTTCAAGCAGCGAAACAAGCGAATATCCATGAATTTATTGTAAATCTTGAGCAAGGCTACGATACTGAGATTACGGAAGAGAATAACCTTTTCAGTACGGGACAAAAGCAATTAGTAAGTATTGCACGAACGATTATTACCAATCCAGAATTATTAATTTTGGATGAAGCAACAAGTAATGTTGATACAGTAACAGAAGCTAAAATCCAAAAAGCGATGGACGAAGCAATTAAAGGGCGCACCAGTTTTGTGATTGCCCATCGTTTGAAAACGATTCTAAATGCGGATCGGATTATTGTTTTACGAGACGGTGAAGTCATTGAAGAAGGCAACCACCATGAACTAGTTGAACAAGATGGATTCTATGCGGAACTTTATAAAAATCAATTTGTTTTTGAATAAGTTGAAAGAGGTCGGGACAGAAGTGTTTAACTCCGAGAAATAAGAAGGAATTTCCGAAAATTGTTCTATAATTTTTGGAGAATTTTGACTTATTTCCGAAGGAGTTGCTTCTGTTCCCGCCGTTTATCAATTTTTAAGCCTGGAACAAAAATTCAAAGTGATTTTTGTCCCAGGCTCTTTTTGCTATGCTAAATAGAAAAAGGAGAAATATCAATGGAAAAATGAGGAATGTACGGCAATTACGGCGCACGTTTTTGGTGCTAAATCCTTTGTTTGTACTGAGTGTATTCAGAGAGAATCGATGGATAAAATCGGCACTACTTTTTTGGTTGTTGGCTAATAGTTTTTTATCTGGAATGCAGTGGTTGATTTATCTTGGGGGCGAAAAAGGCTGGTTGACACATTTGCAGCGGTGGTATTATTGCGCGATTCTTCTCCAAATAGCAGGCACATTGATTGTATATTTTTCGTTTTTTGTATAAAGGTCTCTCGTTTCTTGCCGGAGAATATGCTAAAATAAAAAGCAGCAGGGGGCGAGAAAACCATGGAAAAGCCAAATAAACGCAAAGCTGATTTAGAACGTACACGGCAAATTATTTTGTCTGTCGCTTCTGAATTATTCATGACAAAGGGGTTCAAAAATACCTCCACTCGTGAAATTGCTTTAAAAGCGAACATTACCCAACCGAATCTCTATCACCATTTTAAAAATAAAAAAGAACTGTATTTAGCTGTGATTGAAGAATTAACGTCCCGTGTTCAGGAAGAATTAGTCCCAATTGTTTCTGGAAATGCATCAGTAGAAGAAAAACTTTATCAATTAATCAAAGTTTTGTTAGATGAACATCCGACCAATCTTTTCTTAATGTTGAACGACATGTTTCAAGAAATGAGCCCTGATTACAATCGTACGCTGTATCAAATTTTCAAAAAAACCTATATCAATAATATTGCGGCTATTTTTGAAAGTGAACCTGAAACCAATTGCTTACAAGAGGGCATCAGTGTAGATGATGCAACTCGGTTTATTTTATATAACGTTAGTGCATTATTAAGTATTGAAAAAACGTACCAGCGAAAAACAGTGGATGACGATGTCAAAAAATTTATTCAATTTATGCTACATGGCGTTCTGAAAAGTCACAAATAAAAAATAGAGAAGCCCTGTTGAAAAACAGACTTCTCTATTTTTTTGTAAAATTCACTTATCAATCGATAAATAATTATTGATTTATCGATTGATAAGTGATATAGTTTATTTCGAAAAGAAGAAAGAGGTGAACCATTCATGTTTTTAGGATTTAATGAAATGAAGTATTCAAAAG
This sequence comes from Enterococcus sp. DIV1328a, assembly GCF_050536905.1. Lineage (NCBI taxonomy): Bacteria > Bacillati > Bacillota > Bacilli > Lactobacillales > Enterococcaceae > Enterococcus > Enterococcus sp. DIV1328a. The sequence continues at coordinate 561,968 of NZ_CP172912.1, forward strand.
GACGGTACGTCCTTGTAGTCTTAGTAATGGTCTTGATTGCTTGGTTAATTTTTATTTTGTCAGGTTTAGCGAACGGTTTAGCTCAAGGAAATCGTTTAGCGGTAGATCAATGGCAAGCGAATCAAGTGGTTTTATCAAAAGAGGCCAATAGTAATTTAAATGTATCAGTGTTAGATGAGAACGTGAAAGAAACGATTTCAGGAGGCAAAATTGCACCGATTGGTCAACAGTCGTTAGCCATCCGCCCAGCAGATGACAAAAAGGCTGAATTAACGAATGTTAGCTTATTTGGGATTGAAAAAGAAAGTTTTTTAATGCCAAAAGTGATTGAAGGAAACGCATTTACTGATAAAAATCAAGTGATTGCTTCAGAAACATTGAAAAATCAAGGATTTAAAATTGGCGACAAATTAACTGCAGGGAAATATGATGAGCAATTAGAAATTGTCGGCTTTATTTCTAAAAGTAGCTATAACATTGTGCCGGTTATTTACACTTCTCTGGATACTTGGCGGTCAATTAAATATGGTGACAATCCAGCAATGGCCAAAATGGTTAATGGTTTCATTGTTCGCAGCAAGGACAACACGGAAGTTAAAACGACTAATAAAGACAGCCAAGTTCTTTCAATTTCAGATTTTATTGAAAAACTGCCAGGATACAGCGCTCAAAACTTGACCTTGGATGGCATGATTTATTTCTTGATTGTGATTGCAGCGTTCATTATCGGTATTTTTATCTTTGTGATGACTTTACAGAAAACAGCAATGTTCGGTGTCTTAAAAGTTCAAGGGGTGCCGACTAGTTTCTTAGCAAAGGCAGTCATGCTACAAACCGCTTTATTGGCTGTTCTAGGAGTGGCGATTGGTCTTGCTTTAACGGGAATTACCGTGCTCTTTTTACCAGAAGCGATGCCTTATGCAACTAATGGACCACGCATGATTTTGTTTAGTGTACTATTGATTTTATCTGCATTAATTGGCGGGGCATTTTCAATTCGAACGATTGCTAAAATTGATCCGTTAATCGCGATTGGAGGTTAGAGACATGGCAAATGTTTTAGAAATGAAAAATATTTATAAAAAATATGGTGAAAAACATACAGAAGTGATCGCGTTAAAAGAATTATCTTTTGCGGTTCAGCCAGGTGAATTTGTCGCAGTAATTGGTCCTTCTGGTTCTGGTAAAAGTACCTTTTTAACGATTGCAGCTGGCTTACAGGCACCGACAAGTGGTGAAGTCATTGTTGGCGGGCAATCACTAAATAAGTTAACGAAAAAGCAACGTTTGGCGCAACGTTTTCAAAAAATCGGCTTTATTTTACAAAGCTCTAATTTGGTGCCATTTTTAACAGTGGAAGATCAATTTCACTTAATTGAAAAAGTTGATAAGTCACGTAAAAATAGGGAATTAAAAGAGCAATTGTTAGAGACGTTGGGGTTAAAAGAATTACGAAATAGTTATCCTCGTGATCTCTCTGGTGGGGAAAGACAACGGGTAGCCATTGCGTGTGCATTGTATCATGAGCCAGACGTAATTTTGGCAGATGAACCTACGGCTAGTTTAGATACAGAAAAGGCGTTTGATGTTGTCCAATTACTAGCGAAAGAGGCTAAAGAGAAAGATAAAGGAATTATCATGGTGACACATGATGAGCGTTTGTTGAAATACTGTGATCGAGTGGTTCGTATTCGTGATGGTGAATTGACAGAGTAACAAAACAAATAAAAGAGAACATGGTCGGATTGCTAGAGACAATCCGACCATGTTCTCTTATTTCTTTTCAATACAGAAAAGAACAGGTGGCTGATTTTTTTGATTGATAAACTCATAACGTAAGACACTGTATACATCTTGTGGTAAGGCTTGCGTGTAATTCGTGACCAAATCAAGTTCCTCTGAACCACCTTCGTGGCCATAATAAACGACTAAAATAATGCGACTTCCTTTTACCAAATGAGGCAGTAACCCATCTAACGCCTGTTTAGTCGTAGCGGGTTTTGTAATAATTTCCTTATTACTTTTAGGTAAATAGCCTAAGTTAAAAATAGCGGCAGTGATTTCTGTTTCTTCATCTAGGACAGCATGAAGATGTTCATGTCCTAATGGAAATAACGTAGTTTGTGGGAGTAAATTAAGTTCTGTTAACTTTTGTTCTGTATTGATCAACGCTTCTTTTTGGATATCAAAGGCGAAAACTTCACCAGAAGGGCCAACCAGCTCTGCTAAGAATGCTGTATCATGACCATTTCCCATTGTTGCATCAATGACGAAGTCGCCAGGTTCCACCACTTCTTTTAAAAGTTGGTGACTAAAATGTAGGGCTGTTTGTAGCATTAATTGAAAACTTCCTTTCCTGAAATGACAGTATATTTTCCTTGATAACTGTTGCGGCGTTTCATTTCCGCATCAATCGCATTGAGGACTTCCCATTTTTTCAAGCTCCACATCGGTCCGATAATTGTTTCAAAGGGGGCATCGCCTGTTAAGCGATGAATAACAATTTCGGGTGGAATCATTTCTAACTGATCACAAATCACTGAAACATAGGCTTCTTTGCTCATCAATTGTAAGCGTCCTTCATTATAATCTCGCATCATTTTGGTATTTGTCATTAAATGAAGTAAATGCAGTTTAATCCCTTGGATATCTGAATCCTGAATAGTTCGCCGCACATTTTCGCGCATCATGGCAGGTGTTTCACCAGGTAGCCCGTTAATTAAATGTGTACAGACCCGAATCCCGTGTTTCCGTAATTTAGCCACGCCATCTAGATATGTTTGATAATCATGAGCGCGATTAATGGCAGCGCTAGTTTCCTCAAATGTGGTTTGCAAACCCAACTCTACCCATAAATAAAAGCGTTCATTTAATTCGGCTAAATAGTTCACCACCTCATCAGGCAAACAATCAGGACGGGTACCAATGGATAAACCAACGACGCCTTTTTCATTGACTACTTGTTCAAACCGATGACGAATAACGTCAACTGGCGCATGTGTATTGGTGAAATTTTGGAAGTAAACAATGTATTGATCGACAGTTGGCCATTTTTGATGCATCAATTGGATTTCTTTTTGAAATTGAAGCGGCAGGGGATCGCTAGGTGCAACAATCATGTCGCCTGAGCCAGAAACACTACAGAACGTACAACCACCTTTGGCAACCGTCCCATCACGATTGGGGCAATCAAAGCCACCATCAATTGGCACTTTAAAAATCTTTTCACCAAACTGTTGACGAAGTGCATAGTTCCAAGTGTGATAGCGTTTATTTGGATCATCTGAATAAGGAAAAATTTGCATAATCAAGACTTCTTTCTAGCGTTGTTTGCTTTGAAATCGCCAAACAAAGCATTTTTCTAAATAAATAGGGTAACTTAATAACAACCAAGCTAAACCAAGACAAAAACCACCTAAGATATCGCTAGGGAAATGGACACCTAAATAGATTCGACTAACCCCAATCATGAAAATCCCAATACCTAGTAAAATTTGCACACAAAGGCGGACCGTTTTATTCTTAATGAAAATTGGCAGAATCAATAAAATAGTGCCGTAGAACAAGGTACTTCCTACAGCATGTCCGCTAGGAAAACTATACGTATGTTCAGTTACTAAATGCTCCAAAGTAGGACGTTGGCGCATAAAGAATAATTTTAATAAAGAATTACCTACGCCAGCAATTAAGGCAGTATTAATAAAGAGCCATAATGCTTCAGCATAATATTTCCAAACAATAAATAGAGCAATGACAACGATCGCTAAGATGATAATCGTCAATGAATTGGCAAATTTGGTGTACCAAATAAAAAAGTTATTTAGCTGTGGAAAAGGACGACGAACAAAAGAAGTAATCGTTTGATCAAAGCCTTTGAGCCAGGTTGGATAAAAACGAACAACATAGCCTAAAAACATAAATACTAAAAGAAAACAACTACCTGCAAATTGATAATAAAGTTTGTTTTTCATAAAAAATCCTTTCAAAATTTAATCGCAACAATCCGTATTATACCATCAAAAGGGTAAAAAATTAAAAGATAATTTCATTGCCTGATTGGAGGGGATACAGATATTAAAAAAGTTCTGGCACCACAATGAGAGATTGTGCTGCCAGAACTTTTTTAATGGCCATGTTTATTGATTATCGTCGTCAGGAGTATCAACGGTAATATCGCCGAATTCGCTAGAAAGGTTAAACTCTGTATTCGCACGACCATTCTTATAAGATGTTCGCTCTTTGTTTAAAAGTTGAACATCGCCTAATTTTGATTCCCCTTTGATTGAAATGTTACGCAAAATTTCTCCAGAATTTACATAAATATCTCCATGGACAAGAGCGACAGTTAATTTTTTAGGCACAGCAGGCATGTCTAAAGAAAAATCACCATTTTCACTTGAAAAGTTAGCTTCTCCTTTGAAATCATAGACGCTAATATCGCCATCTGTCGTTGTTGCTTGGATGTTTCCACGAGCATTTTGCACTCGAATATCACCAGAAATAGTAGTATTTTTGATTTCATCGAAATAGGCTGAATCCAACGTTATATCGCCGTCAGTGGTTTCAACTGTTGCTTTTTTAGCGGAAGTATCCGCTGAAAGGTAGATACCATCTGAAGAGTTAAGCGTCATTTTTTTGGCTTTAACACCCGATAGACTAACATAAGAATTTGGTAGATTAGTTGTTAATTCGTCTACGTTAAAAGCATTCAATGAAACTTGTGAATGGGTTGAGCCATCAATCACTAACTTTTTCACATTATTAGGAATCTGGACACTCACGTTCGGTGTGAAGTCACTAAAAATACCAATATTAAAGAATGACAATTCGGGTTGGTTTTGTGTACGAGTGGTATTGATGGTTGCTGTTATTTTATTTTTTTCTTCTTTGACATCTAAGGTGCCTTCAGCTTTTGAATAAAAGGCATTATTCGGTGATCGTAATCCCATGTTGTTACTATCAGTTTTATAAATGGTATAAGGGCCTTTGCCTTTTAAGGATAAGTGAAGTTCTTCGCCTGCTTGTTTATTTTTTAGTGTATAACTTTCTTTTAGCGGTGTGACTGATTTTTCCGCTTGCTTGTAATAATAGACGGCGCCAGATCCACCAATTAGCATCGCTAAGACAGCAATGGATAAGAGAATCCCTGTTGTTTTTTTCATTAGATATCACCTCGTAAAACAGCAATGTTCCATTGGAAATAACGCTTAAAGACATGTGCTGAAAATTTTAAAATTGGTAGAAACAGTAACCAACCAATGATTGATGCACCAAATAAAAAGAGACTCATAGATAATTGGAAAAAGGAAGCGGCATTTGCTTGGGTAATAACACTATAAATACCATAAATTGGTGAAAATAAAGTTGCAGCTCCGGCAATACCACAACCGACGTACATTAAGGCAATCCCTAAAATAACCCAAAACATGAAGAAAAAATTTAAACAGAAAATACCAAGCACTTGGAAAAATCGGGTTAGTGGCCGATGCTGTGGTCGTTGATAGTATGGAGAATCATTATCATAGTAAAATTCAGATTCTTCTTCATAGGGATGATCATAAGCAGGTGTAGCCGCTGGAATTTCTTGCCAGCCATTATTTTCAATTTTTCGTTCCGTCAATTCGATGCCTTGTTCTTTTAAAATTTCTTCTGCGATAACCCGTGGTTTCCCCAATGATTTTGCCACTTGTTCTTCTGTTTCGCCTTCCGCAACACGAGCATCAAATAACGCCTTGTATTTCGCAAGAATAATAGCTTGATCTTTTGGATTTAATGCTTTTAAATAAATTTTCAGCTCAATAATAAAATGTTCTTTATTCATTCCGCTCCCTCTTTCTACACGATTCATTTCTCATCTTAAACTATAATTTCTTTTTGAGCGAATAACAAGAGGAATTAAAAAAATCAGACTAAGGTAAAGAAGCGTCTACAACTAAAGTCGCAGTTTTTTTCCGAGTAGTAACAAGAGAGGAAATCCATGTTAAAAAACATTACTTCTTTACAATCTAGTTACAGTAATATGAAATTTTGTTGAAGTGTTTTTAATTCGCCAGAAAAAAAGGTATACTTGTTATAATAACAAAACTAAAAAATTACATTTACATATAAGTTAAAAAAGGAAAGTTGGGGACGTATCAATGAAGAAAGAATCAATGTCACGTATCGAAAGAAGGAAAGCACAACAAAGAAAGAAAACGCCAGTACAATGGAAGAAGAGCACTACTTTATTCAGCTCGGCGTTAATTGTTTCATCTGTAGGAACGCCCGTTGCGTTACTACCAGTGACTGCTGAGGCAACAGAAGAGCAGCCAACAAATGCGGAAGTTGCCCAAGCACCTACTACGGAAACTGGCTTAGTAGAGACACCAACAACAGAAACTACGCCAGGAACTACGGAACAACCGACAACGGATTCGTCAACAACGACTGAATCGACAACTGAATCATCAAAAGAAACACCAACAACACCAAGTACCGAGCAACCAACAGCTGATTCAACTACACCTGTGGAATCAGGAACGACTGATTCTTCAGTAGCAGAAATTACGCCAGTAGCTCCTTCAGCAACCGAGTCTGAAGCAGCGCCTGCGGTTACACCCGATGATGAAGTAAAAGTACCAGAAGCTAGAGTAGCTTCTGCGCAAACTTTTTCAGCGTTATCACCGACGCAAAGTCCTTCAGAATTTATTGCCGAGTTAGCACGTTGTGCACAACCTATTGCGCAAGCCAATGATTTATATGCATCAGTGATGATGGCTCAAGCAATCGTTGAAAGTGGTTGGGGAGCAAGTACGCTATCTAAGGCACCAAACTATAACTTATTTGGGATTAAAGGCAGCTACAATGGACAATCTGTCTATATGGATACATGGGAATATTTAAACGGCAAATGGCTAGTGAAAAAAGAACCTTTCCGTAAATATCCTTCTTACATGGAATCATTCCAAGATAATGCGCACGTGCTAAAAACAACTTCTTTCCAAGCGGGCGTTTACTATTATGCTGGGGCTTGGAAAAGCAATACAAGCTCGTATCGCGATGCAACTGCTTGGTTAACAGGTCGTTATGCGACAGATCCTAGCTACAATGCTAAATTAAATAATGTCATTACCGCATATAACTTAACTCAATATGATACACCATCTTCTGGTGGAAATACTGGGGGCGGAACAGTTAATCCAGGAACAGGCGGCTCGAACAATCAATCAGGAACGAACACGTACTATACTGTAAAATCAGGAGATACCTTGAATAAAATTGCCGCGCAATATGGTGTGAGCGTTGCTAATTTACGCTCATGGAATGGCATCTCTGGCGATTTAATTTTCGTTGGTCAAAAGCTCATCGTGAAAAAAGGTGCTTCAGGTAACACTGGTGGCTCAGGCAACGGTGGTTCTAACAATAATCAATCAGGAACGAACACGTACTATACTGTAAAATCAGGGGATACCTTGAATAAAATTGCCGCGCAATATGGCGTGAGCGTTGCTAATTTACGCTCATGGAATGGCATCTCTGGCGATTTAATTTTCGTTGGTCAAAAGCTCATCGTGAAAAAAGGTGCTTCAGGTAACACTGGTGGCTCAGGCAGCGGTGGTTCTAACAATAATCAATCAGGAACGAATACGTATTACACAATTAAATCAGGCGATACCTTGAACAAAATTGCCGCGCAATATGGTGTGAGCGTTGCTAATTTACGTTCATGGAACGGCATCTCTGGCGATTTAATCTTCGCTGGTCAAAAAATTATTGTGAAAAAAGGTAATTCAGGTAACACCGGCGGCTCAAGCAATGGTGGTTCTAACAATAATCAATCAGGAACGAATACGTACTACACGATTAAATCAGGGGATACTTTGAACAAAATTTCTGCACAATTCGGTGTTAGTGTGGCTAACTTACAAGCCTGGAATAACATCAGCGGTAGTTTGATTTTTGCTGGTCAAAAGATTATCGTGAAAAAAGGTGCCAACTCAGGTTCAACGAATACGAACAAGCCTACGAATAATGGTGGCGGTGCGACAACATCCTACACGATTAAATCAGGTGATACGCTGAATAAAATTTCTGCACAGTTTGGCGTGAGTGTTGCTAATCTACGTTCATGGAACGGGATCAAAGGCGATTTAATTTTTGCTGGTCAAACAATCATCGTGAAAAAAGGCGCTTCTGCAGGTGGCAATGCTTCTTCAACAAATAGTGCATCAGGCAAACGCCATACAGTTAAAAGCGGTGATTCACTTTGGGGCTTATCAATGCAATACGGAATCAGCATCCAAAAAATCAAACAATTAAATGGCTTAAGCGGGGATACAATTTATATTGGTCAAACTTTAAAAGTTGGTTAATTTAAGATTGAAAAAAATAGCTATCTTTGGTAACATGAGTCTTATAATAGAAAAAAACAATGAGAAGGAATAGTAGAAAGAACCATGTGATAGAGAGCGTATGGCTGGTGGAAATACGTACAGAAGCTTTTGAACTCGCCTTTAAGTTACTTTTTTGAACAAACCAAGTAGGAAAAGTCGGTGACGATCGTTAAGACGTTTGAGGTTAAGGTGACGGTGACTGACCGTTTCTTTGACGAATTTAGGTGGTACCACGTTGCATTTGTATGTTCACGTCCTATAGGAATTTTTCCTATAGGACTTTTTTTTTATCACTAAGTGGCTAGTTTAAGTCAGAATAGTGACAATGGCTGCAGGTGGCAAATTTTAAGAATGAAAAATTTTATATTACTAGGAGGAATAACATGAGCTACAATCACAAAGAGATTGAGAAAAAATGGCAAAAATATTGGGCTAAGAACAATTGTTTCAATACATTGGACGACCCAAATAAAGAAAAATTTTATGCACTAGATATGTTTCCCTATCCATCTGGACAAGGCTTACACGTAGGTCACCCGGAAGGCTATACAGCAACCGATATTCTTTCACGTATGAAACGTGCGCAAGGCTATAATGTGTTGCATCCAATGGGCTGGGATGCGTTTGGTTTGCCAGCAGAACAATATGCGTTAGACACAGGAAATGACCCAGCTGAATTTACTAAGAAAAATATCGAAACATTCCGTCGCCAAATTAATTCACTAGGATTCAGCTATGATTGGAATCGCGAAATTAATACCACTGATCCTGAATATTACAAATGGACACAATGGATATTTACAAAATTATATGAAAAAGGGTTAGCTTATGAAGCAGAAGTTGCGGTTAACTGGGTACCTGAACTAGGAACTGTTATTTCAAATGAAGAAGTCATTGATGGAAAAAGTGAACGTGGTGGTTATGATGTGGTTCGCCGACCAATGCGTCAATGGATGCTGAAAATTACTGCTTATGCAGATCGCTTATTAGAAGATTTAGAGCTTGTTGATTGGCCAGAAAGTATTAAAGATATGCAACGAAATTGGATTGGACGTTCTGAAGGAGCCAATGTGACCTTTAAAGTCGCTGGTACAGAAGAAAGTTTCACGGTGTTTACAACCCGTCCTGATACCTTGTTCGGTGCAACCTATACTGTTCTAGCTCCTGAACTAGAACTAGTGAAAAAAATTACGACACCTGAACAAACAGCAGCTGTAGAAGCATATATTGAAGAAACCTCAAAAAAATCTGATCTAAATAGAACGGATTTAGCAAAAGAAAAAACAGGTGTTTTCACAGGTGCGTATGCTATAAACCCGGTCAATGGCCAAGAAATTCCAATTTGGATTGGCGATTATGTTTTAGCAAGCTATGGCACAGGCGCAATCATGGCGGTCCCAGCGCATGATGAACGGGATTACGAATTTGCGAAAACATTTGGCATTGATATCCTACCAGTAATCGCAGGTGGCGACATTACAACAGAAGCCTATACAGGGGATGGACCGCATATCAATTCTGATTTCTTAAATGGATTAAACAAAGCAGAAGCCATCGCTAAAATGAATGAGTGGCTAGAAGAAAATCACGTAGGGAAAAAAGAAGTATCTTATCGTTTACGTGACTGGTTATTCTCTCGTCAACGCTACTGGGGTGAACCAATTCCTGTGATCCATTGGGAAGATGGAACAACCACAACGGTTCCTGAATCTGAGTTACCTCTACGTTTACCAGTAACATCGGATATTCGCCCAAGTGGAACTGGGGAATCGCCATTAGCAAACATTGATGAATGGGTCAATGTCGTCGACCCTGAAACTGGTATGAAGGGAAAACGTGAAACGAATACTATGCCACAATGGGCTGGAAGCTCTTGGTATTACTTACGATTCATTGATCCTCATAATAAAAATGAAATTGCTGATTTTGAAAAATTAAAACGTTGGTTACCAGTTGATATCTATATTGGTGGTGCCGAACATGCGGTGTTGCATTTACTTTATGCTCGTTTTTGGCATAAATTCTTATATGATATTGGTGTGGTTCCTACCAAAGAACCTTTCCAAAAATTATACAACCAAGGTATGATTTTAGGAGAAAACAACGAAAAAATGTCTAAATCACGTGGCAATGTTGTAAATCCCGATGATGTGGTGGCTAAATATGGTGCGGATACGTTACGTCTTTATGAAATGTTCATGGGCCCATTAGATGCTTCCATTGCTTGGAATGAAAAAGGCTTAGAAGGAAGTCGTAAATTCTTAGATCGCGTTTGGCGTCTGATTGTTGATGAAGAAGGCAAAATGCGTGACCGAATTACCACAATTAATGATGGCCGTTTAACGAAAGTTTATCATCAAACGGTTAAAAAAGTGACAGAAGATATGGCAAACTTGCACTTTAATACAGCGATTTCTCAATTAATGGTTTTTGTGAATGAAGCCAATAAAGTGGATGCCTTACCTTATGAATATGTGGAAGGATTTGTCCAATTACTTGCGCCAATCGCGCCACATATTGGTGAAGAACTATGGCAAATTTTAGGTAACGAGGAAAGTTTAACTTATGTCCCTTGGCCAACCTATGATGAAGCAGCCTTAGTAGAAGATGAAGTGGAAGTAGTTTTCCAAGTGAACGGAAAATTACGTGGCAAACAAAATGTCGCTCGTGGGTTAAGCAAAGAAGAATTAGAACAAATTGCAATGAACCATGAAGCTGTTAAAGAATTTATTGAAGGAAAAACAGTGCGCAAAGTGATTGCTGTTCCAGATAAATTAGTAAATATTGTTGCAAATTAAGTTATATGTTTTTATTAAAAAAAGAGCCGGACGTATCAAAACGTCAGGCTCTTTTTAAGGTTGTTTTGTTTTACCTTTTTGATTCATATGTTCTTTACATGTGATTGTTATAACCGAAAGCAAGGCGATGAAGAGAAAAAAGTAACCAAGCGGCGTACAGAAAAAGGCGGGTTCTTTTAAAAGTCCATCGCTAGATAATGTTGATCCAACTAAAATAGAGATCATAAATAATAAAAGACTAATCAAGCCAAGAAATAAGCTAATACGATATTTTTTCAACTTCAGTTCCTCCTTTAATGAACTATCACTAAGATAAATCAAAAAGGTTAACTTTTTTTTAGGCAACTGTTAAAACTTAGATAAGAAATCTATTTTCTAAGTTTGTCGTTGTTGGTAATTGGTTAAGATCATACGTGAAAAGGGACCGACAATCAGCAATTGATAAGGAAGGGCAACAATAAAGTTCAGGCCCCAAGCTTGGAAATACGCACTTAGTGACAACGTCTGGCCTTCCATTAATAAGCCAAATAAAGACATACAAGTCACCATGCCGATAATCATGAGACTCGAAATGGTCAGAATAAGTAATAGCCGTTTTTCTTTATTAAAGGGTAAAGAAAAAGCGATTTTCTTAGCTAAGACACCAACGATGAAAACGTCTAAAATAAAAGCAACGATAAATCCAGGAAGCAAACCTTTTGATAAGGCGTACAATGAAAATTCTCCATGCAATAATAAATTATAGGTGCTCATTCCGAAAACCATCAGAAAGCACATTAACGTAGTAAAAAGCATTCCTTCTTTTTTATTAGTAGGCATTTTTTTCTCCTTTCATTTATTGAGAGTAATGATTGTTCTAGGCAGAAAAGGACAAATTCTCTCGACTTTTACTAGTGTAGCAAAAATAAAAGTTCTTCATAAGTTAGAATTTGCTAAGAATTTGATTCAAATAAAAAGGTGTACTAAGTCAGCAGTACACCTTTTTATTCGTTATTTAGTTTATTTTTGTGTTATTTGTAACGTCCTCTCCAAACCATTTTTGAGAAATTTTACTAAGGGTGCCATCTTTTCGTAACGTTTCAAAGGCAGTATTGATTTTTTGGACTAATTGATTGTCTGATTTGCGGACGCCCACAGCAAAATCTTCATTGTCATAGCCGACATGAGAAATAGTATAGTTTTTTAAATTATCTTCGTGGGAAAGATAGTAGTTGGCGTAGACGCGATCAATTAGGAGCCCATCAATTCGGCCAGATTTTAAATCTAAGAAAGCTTCATTAAAGCCGTCATATAAAATAGGCGTTTGGTCTTTAACAAATTTTTTCAAAACGTCAGGCTGACTTTCGAAGCCATCATAGCCAGAAGAGCCATTTTGAACCCCTAAAATTTTACCTTGCATGTCGCTCGCTGTTGCAATGTTTTTTTCTTTTAAAGAAACAAGTACTTGGTCGTTCGTCATGTAAGGTTGTGTGAATTGAACTTTTTCGGCCCGTTCGCTCGTTTTAGTGTAGCCATTCCAAATAAGATCAATGGTTTGATTTTGTAATTCTGTTTCTTTCATAGACCAATCAATCGGTTGGAAGTCAACGGAAATGCCATAAAGTTTAAAAACCGCTTTGGCTAAGTCGACATCAAAGCCGACAATTTGGCCTGATTTATCTTGAAAACCCATGGGCACAAAGGAGTCATCTAAGCCAATAATAATCCGTTTTTCTTCGTTAATCCGTGTCCATTGATCTTCGTTGCTTTTTCTTTTACCACAACCTGCAAATAGGAGTAAACTACAACAGATAACCAGCAAGGCTAAAGAATATTTCTTTTTCATCATAAACTCCTTTCTATTGGACGGGGGCAACCGTCAAAAGATTGTCTGCAATTTTTTCAGCGAAAGCCATATCGTGGGTCACGACAATCTGTGTCATGCCTTGTTTCCGTAAATCTAAAATAACTTCTTCCACTTGTTGACGTAAAGCTGGATCTAGCGCGCTCGTTGGTTCATCGTACCCAAGAACTTTTGGCTTCATTGCTAAGGCACGAGCAAGTGCAACTCGTTGTTTTTGTCCACCGGAAAGTTGATATGGATAGAGTTTTTCTTTACCAGCCAAGCCCAATTTTTCCAGTAATTCTAAAGCTTCTTGCTGACTTTTTGCTTTTTCTTCTTTTAGTACTAATGTAGGTGCTAAGGTAATGTTTTCTAAAACTGATAAGTGAGGGAAAAGTTGGAAATCCTGGAAAACGACCCCAACCACTTGATCGGCATTGTCCATTTCAGCAGGATTGAAAGGAACACCATCCAACAAAAGCTCACCAGAATCAATGGTTTCTAAACCAGCTAAACAACGAAGTAAAGTGGTTTTTCCGCCGCCTGAAGGACCAACAATCGTTAAAATTTTACCCTCTAGAATTTCTAAATTTAAGTGATCAATAATGGTCCGGTTGTCAAAATGTTTGGTTAAATTTTTAATAGTTAACATGGTAGAGTCCTCCTATTTATAATATTGATAGAATTTTTCAATTTTCTTAGAAGCAACAGTCAAAATTGCCGTAAAGAGTAAATAAATCACTCCCACTAAAGCTAATGGCACTAATGTAACATCGCGGCTCATCGCAATTTTACCAGCACGTAAAAGATCGCCTAAGCCAAGAACATAAATAAGAGAAGTATCCTTGACCAAATTGATAATTTCATTTCCTACGGAAGGCAGCACGATTTTAACAACTTGTGGCAAAATAATCCGCGTGACTGTTTGAAAACGTGTTAAACGTAAAACCTTAGCAGCTTCATATTGACCTTGGGGAATTGCTTGAATCCCCCCGCGGAAAATTTCAGCAAAGTACGCAGCATAATTTAAAATAAATGCGAATAAGGCCGCATCATAACGTTCAAAGACAATACCAATTAATGGTAAGCCGTAAAAAACAAAAATTAATTGTAACAATAGCGGAGTGCCGCGCATTAACCAAATGTAGAGGTTAATTAAGTAACGTAAAGGTTTAAACGAACTTTGTAAAATAAAGGCAATGATAATCCCCAGTGGAATCGAGCCAAGGAGCGTAAAGAAAAAGACTTTCAGTGTCATGCCAGCTCCGCTAACTAAAGCAGGTAAAATTTCTAAAATATAATCCATCATTTTTTCCTCCAACAATTTTTATTAAAAAACAAAAAAGCCTCTTGGCTGTGAGCCAAGAGGACGAATCGCATTCGTGGTGCCACCTCAATTTACTTATCTTTCACAAGATAAGCCTTATGTAGTTGCGTTGACAACTACTCTCTGTTAACGATAGAGTCACCGGTTTTTCTTACTAAAGGATTCAGAAAAACATCTTTTAGGTGTGAGTAAAGAAGAATCCATCTTTTTCTTTCAGCCAATGAAAAAGTCTCTGTAAAGGAAGAGCTAAATTACTATGTCCTAAGCTTTGATTGTAAGTATGAAATTGTTCGAACGGAACAGAAAACCTGTTGCTTTTCTAGATTATCCCATTAAGCATATGGAAAAGAGGACAACAGACTTGAGCAGTTGAGGCACTCTCTCAGGTTGAAAAGCGCATCTAAAAAAACAAAAAAGTCCTTTGGCTGAATAGCCAAAGGACGAATAATCAATTATCGTGGTTCCACCTTAGTTTATTCGTGTTTCGCAACACGAACCTTATGAAGTTCATAACTTCGCCTGTTAACGAGTGGTCCCGGACTTTCCTACTAAGGGTTCAAAAAGTCAACTCCCAGATGTGGTTCGCTGTTTCTTTACGTCTTTTTCCACCAACCAAAGACTCTCTTCACTAAAGGAAACAGTTACTCTTCTGTTCTCTGTTTTTCAATACTGTACCACCAGAAAAAATATCTGTCAACTCTTATTCTTAAAAAAATATTTTTCTTTCAAAAAGTAAGTGCTGAAAAAGGACAAATGTATGGAAAATCATGTAAAATGTAGGTAAGTTGTTTGAACAGAAGGAGGAGTTTTGGTATGAAACAGAAAAAGTGGTTAATCGGACTTGTTGCACTGGGCTTGGTTTTAGCAGCATGTGGAAGTGGCGGTTCGAAAACGACCTCGAATGAACCAGCTACACAGAAAATTAACGTCGCATCTGGTGGTGAACTCTCGACATTAGACAGCGCTCATTATACAGATGTCTATAGTTCCGATATGATTGGTCAAGTATTTGAAGGCTTGTATCGACAAGATAAAAACGGAGATCCTGAGCTAGCTATGGCGAAAGCAGAGCCACAAGTTAGTGAAGACGGGTTAGTCTATACATTCAAGTTACGAGAAGCAAAATGGACAAACGGGGATCCAGTTAAAGCAGGGGATTTTGTAGTTGCGTTTAGAAACGTGGTCGATCCAGCGTATGGTTCAAGTAGCAGTAATCAAATGGATATTTTTAAAAATGGGCGTGCGGTGCGGGAAGGACAAGCCACGATGGAAGAATTTGGTGTCAAAGCAATCGATGACCAGACACTAGAACTAACATTGGAAAATCCAATTCCTTATTTAGCCCAAGTCTTAGTTGGAACACCTTTTATGCCTAAAAATGAAGCCTTTGCCAAAGAAAAAGGTACTGCCTATGGGACTTCTGCAGATAATTTTGTTGGCAATGGACCGTTTGTAATTTCAGGTTGGGATGGCAATTCCGAAACTTGGAAATTGAAGAAGAATGATCATTATTGGGATAAAGAACACGTAAAATTGAATGAAATTGATGTTCAAGTAGTGAAAGAAATTGGCACAGGAGCCAATCTTTTTGATAATGGCGACTTAGATTACACTGTTTTAGCAGATACTTATGCACTTCAGTATAAAGAGTCAAAACAAGCGCATTTTGTGCCTAAAGCCATGGTGGGTTATTTAAGCCCAAATCATCGCCGTGAAATTACTGGCAACGAACATGTTCGAAAAGCTTTTTTACAAGCGATTGACAAAGAAACTTTTGCAAAAGAAATTTTAGGAGATGGCTCGACAGATTTAAATGGTTTTGTACCAGCTAATTTTGCAAAAAATCCAGACACAGGTGAAGATTTCCGCAAAGAAAATGGTGATTTATTACCATATAATATTAAAGAAGCCCAAGCTAACTGGACCAAAGCGAAAGAAGAGTTGGGCAAAGATAAAATTGAATTGGAACTAATCTCAGCGGACTCAGCGATTGCCAAGAAAACCATTGAATTTGTTCAAGGGCAATTGCAACAAAATTTACCAGGTTTAACAATCAAATTAAAATCATTGCCTTTGCAAAATCGTTTGGATTTACAAACAGCAGGTAATTACGATTTAGCCTTTGGAACATGGACACCTGACTATGCTGATCCCATTAATTTTTTAGAATTTTATGACTCAAAAAGTGGCTTAAATACTTCTGGTTATAACGATTCAGCGTATGATGCAGGTCTCCAAAAAGTTAGAAAAGATTACGCTAATGAACCTGAAAAACGCTGGAATGAATTACTAAGTTTAGAAAAAACATTAATTGAAAAAGATGCTGGTGTTTTACCACTATTCCAAGGAGCCATTGGTTACTTGAAATCAGATCGCCTACAAGGTTTGCAAGTATTTTCTTTTGGTCGCACAGTATCCTATCGTTTAGCTTATGTAGAAGAATAAATTGACTTCTGAAAAGTCCTATCTTTTGAAAAAGTCTGCTTTCTGTTTTATCCTTAAAGTAGGAAAATTAACTAAAAAAATCAACTATGAAAGGTAGGTTTTTCAAATGTTTAGCTTTCTATGGGCATTAATTGTCGGAGGAATTATTGGCGCAATTGCTGGCGCAATTTTAGGAAAAGACGTGCCAGGTGGCATTATTGGAAATATTATCGTGGGCTTTTTAGGAAGTTGGGTAGCATCACTCTTGTTGCCTTCTTTAGGACCAGTCATCGGAGGTTTTCCAATTATCTCAGCGTTGCTAGGAGCGATTATCTGTATCGCTATTTACTCTTTTATTGTAAACCGCAAGGCGTAAAATTGTATCAAAATGATATCTTGAAAAGCATCATAAAACTTGTGAAGGTTAATCAGACCATTACTTTTGATGTCTTTTCTCTCATATTTTAAGTCTATGACAAAAATCTCTTTGGATTTTTGTCATAGACTCTTTTTTTTAAAATATTTATTATGAGAATTTCCTGCGTTAGACTGCTTATTTTTCATTTATTATTCATTTTTGATAAAGGAAGTTTTGTTGGATAAAGTGAATAGCTCAAGGCTCAACAAAAATAAAGAAAAAATTAATATGTTAAGTTCAAGGTGAGTGAAATTCTGCTCTCATAATACGCCATTTTATTCATTAAACGATAGTTGAAAAAAATAAGTGCCCTTGTTATTCTTTGAATTAAACTAATGGGGGCGAAAAGCATGGAATCGTTAAAAAGTAATCTTTTTTTGACCAGAGAAGCATATTTGGAAGCTTTTGAAACAATCATGACACCTTTAAAAACGGCTATTTTAACATCAGAAAAACCTGGCGTGAATTTTGGGTCCAGTGGTGCTGTCTATGATCAGCAACATGCTGAAATGGAAGCGCTCATTCGACCATTATGGGGAATTGGACCGTATTGGGTTGCTTGTAAAGATGATGTTTTAAGAGATGCTTATGTGGAAAAATTAATCGCAGGAACTGATCCGTCATCCCCAGATTATTGGGGCGATATTGTTGATTATGATCAATATATTGTGGAAGCAGCAGCATTATCTTTAACTTTATTGCTTCATAAGACATATTTTTGGTCCTGTTTTTCTGAGAAACAGCAAGAAAATATCATGGTTTGGTTAAATAAAGCACTTGGGTGTAAAATTCCTAAAAATAATTGGACGTTTTTCAAAGTGCTCATTCGTTTGGCACTCGAGGGATGTGGACAAGTGATTAACCAAGCGGAACTAGAGGAAGAATTGGCGTTGATTGAACGCATGTATTTAGGTGATGGTTGGTATATGGATGGTAAAACTACGCAAAGAGATTATTATATTTCGTTTGCTTTTCATTATTATAGTTTGATTTATGTCAAATTTATGCGAGAAAGAGATCCTATTCGTGCGAAACGTTTTACAGAACGAGCCGTTATGTTTGCTCAGGACTATCTGTACTATTTTGATGAGGAGGGCGAAGCGTTACCTTACGGACGTAGTCAAACGTATCGGTTTGCTCAAGGAGCATTTTTCGCAGCTTTGATATTTGCAGAAGTAGAGGCTTTACCTTGGGGACAAATAAAAACGCTGTTAGCAAAACATTTACACTGTTGGATGCAACAGGCTATTTTCACTTATGATGGTCGGTTGTCCATTGGCTATCATTACGAAAATTTAGTAATGGCAGAAGGTTATAACGCACCAGGCTCTCCGTATTGGGCCTTTAAAACATTTTTGTTGCTCGCTGTGGATCAAGACCATCCGTTTTGGCGTGCTGAACCGTTGGCGATAAAACGAGAAGAAAAGCGTTTGATAGAAAAGGGAAACATGTTATTAATCCATCCTAAAATGAAAACACATGTCCTCGGCTATCCTGCAGGACTATGGCTTGAAAATCAAGCGCATGCCGCGGCTAAATATAGTAAATTTGTCTATTCTAGCCGCTTTGGTTTTAGCGTTCCCAAAGCTGGCGCGTGTTATGAGGAGGGAGCTTTTGATAACGTATTGGCTGTTTCTCGTGATGGTGAATATTTTCGTGTTAAAGGGAAAGTTCATGATTTTTATTTAACAGAGGAGCAAGTTTATTATAAATGGCTACCTTTTCAAGAAGTAGAAATTGAAACAACCATTTATCCTTTTGGGGAATGGCATGTTAGAGTACATGAAATAGTGACATCGGTTCCATTAAAAGTGCGCGAAGGAGGATTCAGTCTACCGTTACTTGGAAAATTTTCAGAAAAAGAACTTGGTAAAGAGTGGGCTAGAGTCGATTCAGGAGAATTGTGTTCGCAAATAATTGCAATTGAAGGGTATGACCACGCAGGTATTCTTCAACCTGAACCCAATACATCGTTGTTTTTCCCAAGAACAAGTTTACCTTATTTGCAAAAAGAGCTACCAATAGGAACGCATCGCCTGATTTGTTTGGTAGGTGGTGTGACAAGGGAGGAATAAAAAATGATAAAAATCGAATTGAAAAATAAAGACAATCAGATTATTACTGGCCGAATCGATCACGAGAAGCCAGAAGCGCCATTCGTGGCGGAGGGAGACACGTTAGCGGTATTAGCAATTAAACAGTACCTTTATCAAGTTGGCGATAAAATTGTAGTGACTTATACAGGGGCTACCCCTTATTTGATGGTTCAATTAGATGAAACTTTGGCTCCTTCATTGATTTATTTGAAAGAAAAAGTTTGGGAATATCAAATTCCATTAGAAGAATCTGCTCGAAAAGCTTTTGTTGAGACGGCCTTTCATTCAGCAAGGCACCAAATAATGGTTCGACAAGCGCACACGTTTGAAAAAGACAATTATCAAAATCTTTCTATGAATACACATGACCAAAAAGAATATTCAGGAGCCTATCCTCATGCGTATGCAAACGTTGAAACGAGAGACGATGCTGTTTTCTTTGCGAAAAATGCTATTGATTCTAAGTTTGGTAACCTTTCTCATGGCTCGTATCCATTTGCTTCTTGGGGAATTAACCAACAAAAGGAGGCACAGTTAACGATTGACTTTGGCAGGCCTGTAGAAACGGACTGGATCCGCTTGTTATTTCGGGCGGATTACCCACATGATAGCTATTGGGAGGAAGTCACTTTAGCCTTTTCAGATGGAGAGGAACGAGTAGTTGCCACAACGAATACCGCCTATTTTCAAGAAATAAAGTTCCCAATGAAAACAACACAAACTTTGACATTAAAATGCTTACGAAAAGCGCTGGACTCTTCTCCGTTTCCAGCGTTGACCCAAATTGAAGTATTCGGTCGGAATAAATAACAAGAGGTCGGGACAGAACCGTTTAGCTCCGAGAAATAAGAAGAAATTTCCGAAAATTGATCTTTGATTTTTGGAGAATTTCGGCTTATTTCCGAAGGAGTTGGTTCTGTTCCCTCCGTTTATCAGTTTTTGAGCGTGGAGCAAAAATCCAAAGTGATTTTTGTCCCACGCTCTTGTTTTTAAGAGAAATAATCAAGAAAGGTCGCTTTTTATTTTCTTTTACGTTATAATACAATAAGTTAATATGTTAACAAGTTAAGGAGTGATGGAGATGTGTAGTCAAGAAAATAAACAAAGACTGATCTCTCTAGGAGAAAATGTCACAGATGAATGGATTCAAACGCAATTAAATGAATGCGTTTCAAAAATTGCTAAAAATATGCAGCGTTTCGGAACACAGTTTCCTTCAGCTTGTGCTACGAATGGTCGATATCGTCTCAAAGCTAACGATGATTGGACCAATGGCTTTTGGACAGGCATGCTTTGGCTGGCATATGAGTGGTCTCACCAAGAAAAATTTCGTTTACTGGCAATGGAAAATATTGACAGCTTTCAACAACGATTAGAGGAGCATTTTGTTTTGGACCACCATGACATTGGTTTTTTATATAGTCTATCGGCGGGTGCTGGGTATAAAATTACCGGTGATGAGCGCTGTAAACAAGAAGTGCTAGCTGCCGCTGAAGTATTGTCAGCACGATTCCAAGAAAATGGCTCCTTCATCCAAGCGTGGGGCCATTATGGTGATCCCAAAGAATATCGATTAATTATCGACTCATTAATGAATTTACCGCTTTTATTTGAAGCAACTAAATTATCTGGAAATAGGGTTTATGAGGAAATCGCCTCACGTCACTATCATACGTTAATGAAAACGGTGATTAAATCCGATGCGACAACTTATCATACCTATTATTTTGATCCAGAAACAGGCAAACCAAAACATGGAGCTACGCATCAAGGACATAGTGATACTTCCATTTGGGCACGAGGCCAAAGTTGGGCAATTTTAGGGATTCCCCTAAACGAAACATTTCTCCATTCCCAACCATTTCCAGAAATGTATCCACAAATAGTGGAGGTTTTTCTAGCTCATTTGCCAGCAGATTTAATTCCCTATTGGGATTTTGATTTTAATGACCAAATGCCATCTGACAAAGATAGCTCGGCACTGGCAATTGCGACATGTGGTTTATTGGAAGCAGACAAACTACAGGCTTTTCCTCAAGCAAAAGAGCTTGCCAAAGGAATGATTTATCAATTAGGAGAATATTATCGTACGCAAAATGATTCCGAAAATGAAGGACTGCTACTCCATGGTGTTTACGCACATGCAGAAGGAAAAGGGATTGATGAACCCAACTTATGGGGCGATTATTTTTACATGGAAGCCTTAATGCGTTTAGCAAAACCATCATGGCAAAGATACTGGTAAAGGGGAAAAATGATGCAAACGTTTGAGATTAAAGAAGACTTTTTATTAAATGGACAACCAATAAAAATTATTAGCGGGGCGATTCATTACTTTCGAATGACACCTAGACAATGGGAAGATAGCCTCTATAATCTGAAAGCTTTAGGGGCTAATACAGTAGAAACCTACATTCCTTGGAATATTCATGAACCAGAAGAAGGCGTATACGATTTTGAAGGAATGAAAAACATTGAAGCATTTGTCCGCGTGGCAGAAAAACTGAATTTACTAGTTATTCTGCGTCCTTCGGCTTATATTTGTGCAGAATGGGAGTTTGGTGGCTTACCAGCATGGCTTTTGAAAGAAAAAGGCGTGCGATTACGTTCGACAGATCCTATTTTTATGACTAAAGTTCGTAACTATTTTCAAGTATTATTGCCTAAACTAGCACCACTGCAGATAACACAAGGTGGACCAGTGATCATGATGCAGGTTGAAAATGAATATGGGTCCTATGGCATGGAGAAAGCGTACTTGCGACAAACCAAGCAGATAATGGAAGAACTGGGGATTGAGGTTCCTCTTTTTACATCTGATGGCGCTTGGGAAGAGGTTCTGTATGCGGGGACGTTAATTGAAGAGGATGTTTTTGTGACAGGAAATTTTGGTAGTCATTCGAAAGAAAATGCTGCCGTTTTGAAAAAATTTATGACTCGTCATGGTAAAAAATGGCCGTTGATGTGCATGGAATACTGGGATGGGTGGTTCAATCGTTGGGGTGAACCAGTGATTCAGCGAGAAGGTACCGACTTGGCGAAGGAAGTAAAAGATATGCTGGCAGTGGGTTCTTTAAATCTCTATATGTTTCATGGAGGAACAAATTTCGGCTTTTATAATGGGTGTTCGGCGCGAGGTGCAAAAGATTTACCTCAAGTCACTAGCTATGATTATGATGCTTTATTAACAGAAGCAGGAGAACCAACAGAAAAATATTATGCTGTTCAAAAAGCAATTAAAGAAGCATGTCCAGAAGTTTGGCAAGCACAACCACGCACGAAAAAACTGGGGAATTTAGGAAGCTTTCCAGTAACTGCTAGCGTATCCTTATTCGCAGTAAAAGATCAAATGATGACACCGAAGACCACCGCGTATCCATTAAGTATGGAAGAAGCTGGCTCAGGCTATGGCTACTTGCTTTATTCGTTTGATTTAAAAAATTATCATCATGAAAATAAACTAAAAGTGGTCGAGGCCAGTGATCGTTTACACATTTATGTAGATGGAGATTTAGCTGCTACCCAATATCAAGAGACAGTGGGAGAAGAGCTACTCGTTTCAGGACAAACTGAAAAAGACACACTTGCGTTAGATATCTTAGTGGAAAATTTAGGTCGCGTTAATTATGGCTTTAAATTAAATAATCCGACACAAAGTAAAGGAATTCGAGGTGGAGTGATGCAAGACATTCATTTTCATCAAGGCTATCAACACTATCCCTTAACTTTTTCACAAGAGCAATTAGCCAAGATTGATTACACAGCTGGAAAAAATCCATTGCAGCCTTCATTTTATCAAGTAACATTTGAATTAGAACAGCTAGCAGACACGTATATTGACTGTCGAGGCTACGGCAAAGGATTCGTTGTGGTCAATGGTCATCATCTAGGTCGTTATTGGGAAATAGGCCCCATTCATTCGCTGTATTGTCCCAAAGAATTTTTACAGCAAGGACAAAATGAAGTAGTAATTTTTGAAACAGAGGGAATTGAAATTGAGTACTTGAAATTTACGAATCAAGTAATCATAGATTAAAAAAATAGAAGTAGAAGCTGAAATTTATTCGGCTTCTACTTCTATTTTGGTTTTGAAATATTTCCAATGTTTATAACTAATAATATATTCAGCAACACTACCATCTGCGAGATAGGAATGTTTAACTTGTTTAACAGCGGGTTCACGAAAACTTAATTGAAGTAAATTCAATAACTCAGCATCTTCGGGAAAGACAATTTCATTTGTTTCTACAGAAGCCAACGAGAAGAGGTCTACTGAAAAATCTTTACGGACTCGTTCATACACACTTGCATAAGCTGTGAGGTCCTTTGAGAGCGGCTCTTTAACAAGCTTTTTGGGAAGATGTGTGATATGTACGAGAAAGGGTGTATCTTCAGAATAGCGTACACGCTTGATTCTATAATAAGAAGCGTTAGCTGGTAAGCCTAATTCCTTTAAAATTTCGGCTTGATTTTCTTCTTCAATTGAAAGGACTTTAACTTTTTCAGAGTCTAAAGAATGCAACTCGATATCAGAAAATTTTACATTTTGAGAAACTTTTGATTTCGAAACAAAGGTCCCTTTTCCTTGGATACGATACAAGTAACCTGCACTGGTTAGCTCATTCAGTGCTTTGACAGCTGTGATAGAACTAACAGCATATTTTCGTTTAATATCGGCTTCAGAATAAAATTTATCACCAGGAATAAAGGTATGATTTTTTATTTCACGTAAAAGGTCTTGTTTAATTTGTTCATATTTAGGTAACATGCGATTGCCTCCATTCTAGTAATCGAATGAATTAAGCATAACATGTTAACTAGCCTTTAGCAAACACTTTGAAAAAGAGGAAAGACAATTTTTATTTAAAGAATTCAAAAAAATAAATTCAATATATTAAGATATTAGGTTTACGGATAACTTAGTATGTGTTATAGTAAGTTCGTAGAGAACATAACATGTTAAGTAGGATCGCCTACATCTAGGGAGGGAAATTCGTGGAAAACATTGTACTAATTAGTCATGGTAGCATGGCTGAAGGCGTCAAAGTTAGCTTAGAAATGATCGTTGGTCGGCAAGAACACGTGCATACAGTCTCATTACGACCAGATAGCGACAATCTTCAATTTGAGAAAGAGCTAAATGAAAAAATGAAAGCCCTTAACGGTACGACACTGATTATTGCTGATTTACTAGGAGGAACGCCATGTAACGTGGCAACTAAGAATTATTTGAACGTTGACGGAGTGGAAATTATTGCAGGGATGACGCTCTCTGTTGTGATTGAAGCAGTGGTTAATCAACAGGCTTCGATTAAAGAATTAGTTTGTTTAGCACAAGAAAATATTGTTGATGTAAAGGCTGGAATGAATCAAGCAGAACAAGAGATTTCAGAAGCCAGCAAAGAAAAAGAATTAAGTAACTATAGTCAATATGCTGGAAAAGAAAATATTGTAAACACACGGATCGATGAACGGTTAATTCATGGACAAGTAGCGGGAATTTGGTCGACAAGTCTTAGTACACAGCGAATAATTGTAGCCAATGATGAGGCGGCTACAGATCCTTTACAAAAATCATCTTTGAGAATGGCAGCGCCTTCTTCGATGCGTTTATCTGTTCTTGGAGTAGAGGCTGCCGCTAAAAATATTCAATCAGGAAAATATGGTAAACAGCGTTTATTTTTATTATTTAAAAATCCGAAAGATGTGCTCCGCTTTATCGAAGCGCAAGGACCTATCAAAACTGTAAATGTTGGGAATATGAGTTACAAAGAAGGAGCACGCGAAGTAACAAAAAGTATTCAAGTTTTACCAGAAGAAGAACAAATTTTTGAAACAATCGCTTCAAAAGGCGTCACTGTGACAGCCCAATTAGTTCCAAACGATCCAGTCGTTGATTTTATGAAAAAATTACGCGGCTAAAACTGTCAGACTAAGAAAGAATATTTTTAAATTTAGGAGGAAATTTCAATGCATTTAGCAGCGTATCAAATTATTTTAATTACTATTTATGCGTTTATTGCTATTAATGACTCACTTATTTCAAATACGTTGACGCAACCAGCTATTGCTGGAATGATTTCTGGAATGATTATGGGAGATTTAAAAACTGGTTTAATGGTTGGCGGCACTCTTCAATTAATGCGTTTAGGAATTGCTGCTTTTGGTGGAGCATCGGTACCTGATTATTTCACAGGGGCTGTTTTAGGAACCGCTTTCGCTGTAATCTCTGGAAAAGGAGCGGAGTATGGCATTGGTTTAGCTGTTCCTGTTTCTCTGTTGATGTTGCAACTAGATGTAGTGGCCCGTTTTTGTAATGTCTTTTTACTTCATAGTGTCGATAAAGCGATTGATAAGATGCAAGTAAAACGGATTCCACGTTTAGTTTTATCTGGTTCTGTTCTATGGGGACTGTCTCGTGCCATTCCGATTTTATTAATGTTATTAGCGGGGGATGCTGTAGTAACAACGATTACCGATAACATGCCAGAATGGCTAATGACGGGCTTAAAAACAGCTGGAGGAGTATTACCTGTTGTCGGTGTAGGGATTTTATTACGTTACTTGCCAACGAAGCAATATATCCCCTATTTACTATTAGGCTTTTTCTTAGCGGCTTATTTAAAAGTTCCAATGTTAGGTGTTTCGATAGTTGGGATGGTAGCAGCGATGCTTGTATTTAAACGTGATGGGGCAAAAAGCACGACACAAGCAACAACAGGAAATGGTGATTTTGAAGGAGGATATGACGGCGATGAGTAAGCATAAACTGACAAAAAAAGAATTAAATGCAATTAGCTGGCGTTATATTTTAGGAAGCCAATTAAACTGGAACTATGAACGTATGATGAGTTCAGGATATTTATACGGCATCTTACCTGTTTTAAAAAAATTCTATGGTCATGATGAAGCACAATTTCAAGATATGATGCGCACACACAATCAATTTTTTAACACCAATGCTATTTTTGGGAATTTAATTATGGGGATTGATGTTGCGATTGAAGAGCAAGATGGCTATAAAGCGAAAGAAACAATTATTGCGCTAAAAACAGCTCTGATGGGTTCTTTGGCAGGCGTTGGAGACTCTTTATTCCACGTTATTTGGGGGACGATTTTCGGCTCTGTTGCAGGGACACTGGCTCAAAATGGTTCGGTGGTTGGCTGTGTTATTTGGATTATTGCAAATATTGCACTATTGTTTGGTCGGGCCGCGCTCTTACCACTTGGTTATAAGCAAGGGGTCAAACTAGTGACGACCTTAAAAGACAAGTTATCTGCCTTTACGAATGCAGCAACTGTTCTTGGTGTGACTGTGATTGGTGCCTTAATTCCTTCAGTTATCAAGGCGACAGTTCCTTTTGTTTATAAAAAGAACGGGGTCGAATTAGTTATTCAAGATACGTTAGATGCAATTTTACCTTCCTTAGTTCCAATCTTACTTGTTCTTTTAACTTATTGGATGTTAGGTCAAAAGAAATTAAATTCCACACGAGTGATTTGGATTATTTTAATTTTATCGATTGTTTTGAGTGCCTTTGGTATTTTGGCGTAAAAAGTATATTAAGTGATTTTCAGAGAGTCGGAGAGTGTAGAAAGTATTTTTCTTCACTCTTTTTCTCTAATTCGGATGTAAGCGTTTTACGATAATTTTTTAGGAGGAGAAAGAATGAAAAACAGGAAAATATGGGTAATGCTGGTCGGACTGTTTACTGCTTTGACGAGTGGATTTATGGGAACCACCCTTACTTTTGCAGAAGAAAACGAAGCAAGCCAAACGATTGAGCAACCCTCTTACATTTCAGATTTCCCCAATCAAGTTGGGCATTGGCAAGATTTGGTGGGAACAGCAGAAAAAAAGAATGATTCTACTGGTTTATGGATCGCAAACACGAAGCAAGGGACAAACCTCGAATCTGTCTCTATCAATCTTGATGCACGCGAACAATCTTCAGGAGATCTTGAACTAACCTTTTTATATGAAGGACAAAGTAACTTCGGATTGGTTTTTCGCGGAGATAAACAAAAGACGAGTCAATGGCAATCTTTTGCTTATAATCGTGACGGCCGCTGGCAATTAGGACAACCAGGCGGTAAATGGCTAACTAATATTCCGGGACCAACATTACTAAGTGGCCAACAATATAAACTGCTGGTTCGCTATGACGGGAAAAAAATTCAAACATTCCTGAATGATCAATTATTTTATGAAAATGAAGAGGTTCATTATCCTGATGGTACGTCCATTAATGATGACTGGACGGGCGCTATAGGAATTAGACTATTTGGTAATCTATCAAAGCTGAATATCATTTCTATGAAAAGTGGCTCCGTTGGTAGCATTCCTGTTATCGATTCATCTGCAGAATACCGAGAATTAAAAGAAAAATGGCGAAATCAGCTTGTTTCAAAAGAATATGATTCAACTAACCAAGCGCTTGTAGACTACGTCCAAAAAATCTCCAATGAAGCAACAGAACTCGATCAAACGATGAATAAAGAGCCGAACCGCAGCTATTTATGGCCACTAGAGCCTGGCAATACGCCATCGGCTGATTTAACGACTCAATTTACCAAATTGCAAAAATTAGCGTTAGCCTATGGAACGAAGGGGAGTACGCTTTACCAAGATGACAAATTGGCAGCAACCATTATTGATGGCTTAGATTTTATGGTAACGCAAAAAGGGTATGATGGGAAAAAGTACCACGGAAATTGGTGGGACTGGCAAATTGGTGTGCCACAGAAGTTTCTTAATATTCTAATGATTTTAGAGGATAAAGTTTCTCCAGAAAAGCAACAAATCTATACAAATGCGCTGAGCAGTTATGTCCCAGATCCGTTTAAACAGTTGTATACAAAACCACAAGGAACGTTTGTGGATTTAGCTTTTATCCCAAATTTTGTGACATCAGGAGCGAACCGCACGGACTTAGCTTTAACTGTTTTGGGGTTAGGAATTTTACAAAAGGATAGCGGGAAAATTAACCAAGCATCCAGTAGTATCGTCGATGTATTTAAATTAGTCACAAAAGGTGATGGTTTTTACCAAGATGGTTCTTTTATCCAGCACAATAACATTCCTTATACAGGTTCGTATGGCAATGTTTTGGTGAAAGGGGTTGGACAAATTTTGGCCATTACAGCAGATTCATCTTTTCAAATGGATGCAACTCTTGTGACAGAATTTGTTGAAAATGTTGATCGTGCCTTTCTTCCTTTGATTTATAAAGGTGAAATGCTACCAACTGTGAATGGCCGTTCCATCTCAAGAGCCCCAGCAGTTGGAAAAACAGGCTATGGCTCAACTACCATGTATAATTTATTAATTGTGGCTAAATTTGCTCCTAATAATTATCAAAAGAAATTTCAAGAAGCCGTTAAATATTGGATGAAGGAGAACCCAGATTATTATTTGACAAATGCTCGTGATTTTAATGATTTACAGATGACTATGCAACTTTTAACTAATCCAGAAATTACGGGAGGGCAACTTCCTTTTACAGGCACGAAACTTTATGCTTCGATGGATCGATTTGTCCAACGCACACCTAGTTATATGTTTGGGCTAGGCTTGTATTCAAAGCGCACTGCATCTTTTGAAGCAGGGAATAAAGAAAATAAACGTGGCTGGCACACTGGTGACGGAATGATGTACGTATATAATGATGACGAGGTTCAATTTAATTCCAGCTATTGGCCAACTGTAGATCCCTATCGACTACCAGGAACAACTGTAGATACCATTTCTTTGGCAGATGAAGTTTCAGCATTTACAACAATCACATCGAAAGAGCAATGGGTTGGTGGAGTAACGTCAGAAAATCAGGCAGTAGTAGGGATGGCTCTTAATAAAGACGGGACCAAAAATAATGGGAAACTTTTACCTATGAACCTACAAGCTAAAAAATCTTGGTTTGTATTAAATGGGCAAATTATCGCATTAGGCGCAGGAATTAAAGGGGATACAGAAGCTTCGATTGAGACAGTTGTTGATAATCGTTTGTTAAATGATGCCTATCAGTATCAAGTGCTATCAAATATTGGGGAGATTCATGAGAAAAATGAAACGAGTAAAAAACAATGGTTATTACTAAAGTCGGATCATTCCAATGCTAATATGGGTTATTATTTTCCAGAAGAAACAACGGTAAATGTTAAAAGTGAAACTAGAAAAGGAACCTATAAAGCAATTAATGAAGCATTTCCAAGTGATAAAGAATATGTAGGTGATTATCGAACATTTACGATTCAACATGGTCAACACCCAACGAACGAGCATTATGCTTATGTAGTTTTACCAGGAATCGATGAAACTGATTTAAAAACATATGCTGCCAAAAAAACAGTAGAAGTTCTCTCAAATACAGAAGAAATTCAAGCAGTTAAGCAAGAAGAAGAAGGCTATCTTGGGGTTAACATTTGGTCAGAAACTGGCGGTACAATAGCAGGGATTACCTCAAATAAAGCTATTTCTTTAATGAGAAAGACACAACAACACCAAAAAACGTATACTTTCTCTGATCCCACACAAACAACTAAGACACTGACTTTAAAAATACCAAAAGATTACAGCAGAGTAATTAGTCAAAGTGACGGAATCACTTATGATGATGCAACAGAAACCTTTACTATTAATTTTGAAAATGCTGCAGGAAGTAGTAAACAAATTATTGTAGAATAACTAAAAGAAATTAAAGTAGCCTCAAATTCCAGTTTTAATCGGAATTTGAGGCTACTTTGTTGAAATTATTTAAGATTCTAACATTTCTGCAGGTAATAAAATCGTTTCACGATGGCCATCATCAAAAGCAAAAATTCGCGACGGATATGCCGTAGAATAACTAAATGGTAAGTCGATGGCCATTTCTACTGAACTATTTTCTTGAGAAAAATGGACAGTCACTTTGCCATTATTGTTCAACAAATCAAAGTGAAGTAAGTCGTTTAAAGGGATAACCCCTTTTAGATTTAAGTCAATAATCAACCAAATACTATCAATTAAGCCACTAGGTAAGCTGGAAACAACACCTAATGAAGCATAGCGGCTACGGTCACTATCAAAACGTTCAAACATATGGATGACCTCCTTTTTGTTTACTTACTTTTAGTATACTGCAAATTTTAAAAAAAGAAATTGTTTCGTTTGAAAATATTGCGTAGATTAGCAAAAATTTAATATTCCTCTGTAGCTTCCTAGCTTTGCAGGTGTCATCATTTATGTGAAGAAATCAAGACATGCAGTAAAAAGAAAATGGGACGTACGTTGTTTCAACGTACATCCCATTTCTAAAACTTAAGAGAATCAGCTGAACAAAAGTGTACTCTTTATTCGGCTAATTCTGGTTCAGTCGTTTCAGCAGCTGTTCCTTCTTCTTCTTCAGGAGCAGTTTGTGCTTCAACAATAGCAACTAGTTGTTCTTCTGGATCAGTTAAAATTTCATAGTCTTTGTGTTCAGGTAAATCAGCGATTGTAAGAGCATCACCAATTTCTAAGTTTGTAATATCTACTTCAATTGATTCTGGCAATTTATCTGGTGTGGCTGCCACTAAAACAGTGTACAAGTTTTGAGCTAAGGTACCCCCAGCTTTCACACCTGCAGATTCACCAATTAATTGAACTTCTGCTTCGACTTCTGTTGTTTCTTTCATATTTACAGATAAGAATTCAACATGAAGCATTTGACCAGTAAAGGTATCTAATTGTGCTTTCGACATTAATGTGTTGATGTTTTTTCCATCAACTGTCATTTTAATAACGGTGTTAGCACCATGTTCGCGTAAAATTTTTGATAAGTCTTTTTCTTCAAAATAGATTGGTGTACTTTCAATTTGGTA
Source organism: Enterococcus sp. DIV1328a (assembly GCF_050536905.1). Taxonomy (NCBI): domain Bacteria; kingdom Bacillati; phylum Bacillota; class Bacilli; order Lactobacillales; family Enterococcaceae; genus Enterococcus; species Enterococcus sp. DIV1328a. The sequence goes on from NZ_CP172912.1 coordinate 593,063, forward strand.
ACCGTAAACAATGGCAGGTACTTTCCCTTCGTGACGTAGCTGATTTCTTAGTGAACGTGGACGGATAGCTCTTTCTTTAACTTCTAATTGTACTGACATAACCTAATTCCTCCTTGAAATAATGAGTGATTTGGTTAAACTCAGAAACAAAACATAATGGAAAAAAGAAACTCTTTTTTCAGTTGTTCTTGTCTAGAAAAATGCTAACAATAATCAAAAAATCCCCACAAATATTGCCAGGCAACACTCATGGGAATGGTTCATTGTTATCGTTGTTCTCTCCCAGGTCATTACGCTGTTTTTGAGAAACCTTTATTTACTTTACTTATTAACCGTAACACTTATATTTTTATACGTCAAGGAATTACCTTTTTCCACTTTTCATCTTTAACGGATTCCACTATACTAATACCAGAATGGAGCGGAACAATGCGATTAGATAAATTACTAGAAGAACTTCAGTTTGGATCACGCAAAACGGTGAAACGATTAATTAAAGGCAAGCAGGTCACTGTGGATGGCATCGTGACTTTAAATGAAAGCCAAAATGTCGATGCGCAATTACAAATGATTAAAGTAAAAGGACAATTAATTTCGCATAAGACCCATGTGTACTACATGTTGAATAAGCCAAAAGGTGTGGTTAGTGCTGTCTCAGATGCATCTAAAAAAACAGTCATTGATTTGATTGCACCACAAGACAGACGCCCTGGTCTTTATCCAGTGGGCAGACTCGATGGCGATACGGAAGGGTTACTTCTATTAACAGATAATGGACAATTAGGGTATCAATTAATTCGGCCAAATAAAGAAGTAGCGAAATGTTATGAAGTGAAAGTCAATGGTTTGGTCTCTGCAGAAGATTGTGCTAAATTTAAAGATGGGATTGTTTTGCAAGGAGGCATTCAATGTAAGCCAGCAAAAATAACTGTTCTTGCAGCGACTGAAACGGAGAGTCATGTTTTCCTGACTATTCAAGAAGGAAAATTTCACCAAGTGAAAAAAATGTTTTTATCTGTGGGGAAAAAAGTGACTGCTTTAAAACGTCAAACTATGGGGCCGTTGCGGCTAGATCCGCAATTACCTTTAGGTGCTTATCGTTCATTAACAAGAGAAGAGTTACAATTGCTATTGCCTTATTTTTTTATTGAAAAACAACAAACAAGCAAAGCGTTACCGAGTAATTTGAAAAGAGAAGAGGAACGGAAATGAAAACATTGCTTTTTGATGTTGATGATACATTGTTAGATTTTAAATTGGCTGAAAAGAAGGCGCTCCATGCCTTATTTGAAGAAGAAAATGTACCATTTACATCTGAAGTCGAGTCAACATACCACCGAATTAATCAAGGATTATGGCGTTCATTTGAAGAAGGAAAAATAACAAAAGATGTTCTCCTTGATACACGGTTTGGTTTATTATTTGACGCGTTTAATCGAGAAGTTGATAGCGTTAAAATGGGAGAAAACTACCGAGAATATTTAAGTCAAGGACATGACTTGCTTGGCAATAGTCAACGTATCTTGGAAAAATTAGCACCCCATTATGATTTATATATTGTGACAAATGGAGTGGCAAAAACACAGTATCGTCGATTGGAAGATTCGAAATTAATGCCTTATTTTAAAGATATTTTTGTTTCAGAAGAGGTGGGTTATCAAAAACCAATGAAAGAGTATTTTGATTTTGTTTTTGAACGGATTCCTAATTTTAGTCGAGAAAAAACAATGATTATTGGCGATTCTTTGCATTCAGATATTCAAGGAGGCCAACAAGCAAAAATTCAAACTGTTTGGCTCAATCCGACCTCCGCTCCAGCAACACCAACAATTCAACCCAATTATACGATTCAACAGCTAGATGAGTTGTTACCAATTCTTGGGCATTAAAAAACAACATTTCCTGTACAGGAAATGTTGTTTTTTTAACTTAAATGTAACCGTAAGCGAACCATATCCTTTAAAGGCAAGCCGTTTTCTATAATAGGCTCATCATAATGATGGATAAAAAAATCTGGTTCAATATGTGTCATTCGAAAACCGACTTTTTGGTAGAGATATAGCTGTTGAAAGCCTGTGCTCCCAGTCCCAATCTCCAAGTAATCATACTTTTCTTTTTTGGCAAAATCAATGGCAAAATGTAATAATTCTTGCCCGATGCCCCGCCCGCGGCTGTCTTCTGAGACAGCGATGTTTACGATTTCCAATGTCCGTGGGTGAGTCGGCAACAGGACTAAAATTCCTTGAAGTTCTTCAGTCTGATAGTCAAAGCAAATCCCGCGGGTAATGTAATCTGCCACCATTTTTTTTGAGGGATCTGCCTCATAAAGAAGAGCGTAATGCGCCGTTGTAAGTGCTTCTTTTTTGACTTTTTTAATCATAGGTAGGATTCTCCTTTTATTGATAAGTATACTGTAATTGAAAGAAGTGTGGGCAGATTTTTCATAAGAAGATAAAAATCACATGAAAAGTCTTGGAAAAGGTCTGGCATTCTTCAGAGTTTTCATTATAATAGTAAAAGACAATGAAGTTTTTGAAAAGAAAGAGGTTTATACATGAAAGATAGTCAGCCAATTATCATTGGTGTTACTGGCGGATCAGGAAGCGGAAAAACCAGTGTTAGCCGTGCGATTTTTAATAATTTTCCCGATCATTCAATTATGATGTTAGAACAGGATTCTTATTATAAAGATCAGAGCCATTTGAGTTTTGAAGAACGTTTAAATACCAATTATGATCATCCTTTTGCGTTTGATACAGATTTATTGATTCAACATGTTGAACAACTGTTAAATTATCAAGCCATTGAAAAGCCAGTTTATGACTACGTTGCGCATACAAGAAGTACAGAAACGGTGATCCAAGAACCGAAAGAAGTAATTATTCTTGAAGGGATTTTAATTTTAGAAGATCACCGCTTAAGGGATTTAATGGATATTAAAGTGTATGTGGATACAGATGATGACATCCGTATTATTCGTCGAATCAAGCGTGATATGGAAGAACGTGGCCGTACGTTGGATTCTGTGATTGAACAATATTTGACAGTCGTCAAGCCCATGTATCACCAATTTATTGAACCTACGAAACGTTATGCAGATATCATTGTGCCAGAAGGTGGCGAAAACCACGTCGCTATTGATTTAATTAATACAAAAGTGGATAGTATTTTAACAAAAATGTAATAGTTAGCTTAAATAGCCGTCTCTATATCAGAGTCGACTGTTTAAGCTTTTTTTGACTTTTAAAGGGTGGTTTTATCAAATATTTTAAGGGATAGCTAAAAAGTTGAAAATATTGCAAGAAACAATATGCTATAATTTTTTAAAGGAAAAGGAGGGAAGGGAATCTGAATGATAAAAAGAGGTGAGGTTTTTTATGCGAATCTCTCACCAGTTGTTGGTTCTGAACAAGGTGGGATTCGACCTGTCCTGATTATTCAAAATAACAAAGGTAACTTATTTAGTCCAACGTTGATTGTTGCACCGATTACCCGTAACGTAAGCAAGCGGCTGCAACCAACGCAAGTCCTCATCGAAATTCCCCATAACGAGTGCAGGACGCCATCACTTATTTTGTTAGAACAAATTCGAACATTGGATAAAGAACGAATGCTACACAAGGTTTGTCAACTTTCTCGTGAAGAGATGGAACAGGTCAATCAAGCTTTAAAAGTTAGCGTTGGTATCCGTTAATTTACATATAAAGAAATCGTTTTGGGGAAACGGTTTCTTTTTTTTGTTGAAATGGTTTCCAAATATTCGTTTTTCTCGTATAGTGAAAGAGGAGGCGATCACATGGATAAAATTCGTTATGGAATTATGAGTACTGCCCAAATTGTCCCAAGATTTGTAGCAGGGCTTCGAGAAAGCGCGCAAGCTGAAGTGCGCGGGATTGCATCAAGGCGTTTAGAGAATGCTCAAAAAATGGCTAAAGAATTAGCGATTCCGGTGGCTTATGGCAGTTATGAAGAGTTATGTAAGGATGAAACAATTGATATTATTTATATTCCCACCTACAATCAAGGACATTACTCAGCAGCTAAGCTTGCGTTATCACAAGGAAAACCCGTCCTACTGGAAAAACCATTTACATTAAATGCTGCTGAAGCAGAAGAACTCTTCGCAATCGCACAGGAGCAAGGGGTTTTTCTAATGGAAGCTCAGAAGTCTGTCTTTTTACCAATTACCCAAAAAGTAAAGGCGACAATTCAAGAAGGGAGATTGGGAGAGATTTTATGGGTTCAGTCAGTTACTGCCTATCCCAATGTGGACCATATTCCCTGGTTTTACTCGAGAGAAGCGGGTGGTGGAGCGCTTCATGGCTCAGGAAGTTATCCATTACAATACTTACAATACGTATTAGGGAAAGAGATTCAAGCGGTTACGGGAACCGCAACATATCAGCAAGGGGCGACGGATAGTCAATGTAATTTAGCTTTGAAATTTGCTGAAGGGACGCTGGGCAATATTTTTATTAATGTTGGTTTAAAGATACCTAGTGAAATGACCATTTGTGGTACAAAAGGGCAAATCGTTATTCCTAATTTCTGGAAAACAGATTGTGCTTATTATACAGATGCTCAAGGCAACACTGTCAAATGGTCTGAACAATTCACTAGTGAATTTACCTATGAAATCAATCATGTGAATCAATGTTTACAAGACAAAAAGTTAACTAGCCCCGTAATGACGAAGGAATTAACGATAGCAACCGTTAAAATTGTTGAAAGTTTTTATCAAGAATGGTTTGATAACGAATAATTACCATCACTTGCTATCCAAACTATTCTGTGTTAAAGTGTGTCTTATGCGACGAGTTGACTCAATCAGATAGCTTCGGCTATTCCGTTTTGACGGCTAGTGATTGTCAAACACAACGACACCAGATAGTACGGCTATCAGTTACCGGATTTGTAACGTGTCGGACAGAATACTTTTGTGGAGAAGGTTTCTGTCTATTTATGCAAATAAATAGTGTGGTATCCCTTAACAGTTACTACTGTTAAGGGATTTTTTTTGTATGAAAAGAGAAGTGTTGCACTTTTATAAGTGCAACTTTTTTGTGTTGTGGAACAGATAAAATAACGCTATAGTTTTAAGTGTAAAGGGAAAAGAAAAGAGGTGACAAGGCATGACCGTGTTGTTGTCCAAAAGAGCGATAAATATTTTATTGATGCTTTTGGATTTGGAAGGGAGTATTACCACGCAAGAATTAGCTGAGAACTTTACTGTCAGCGTTCGAACAATTAAGTATGATTTAGAAGATATTCGTGCTTGGTTTGAACAGCACGATGAGACACTTTATTCAAAACGAAATAAGGGAATCTGGCTAGATTTACCTGACTCTAAACGCTTACTGTTAAAAAATGAAATTATCGATGTCGATCGATTTGAAACCTATCCTGATCAAAAAAGACGAGTCAATGTATTGATTTTTCAGTTATTGTCAGTCAAAGGGTACTTAACGGCACAGCAGCTAGCAGATGAATTATTAGTGAGTCGAAACACAATTGTCAGTGATTTGGAACAGGTCGAACGGTTGCTGCAAGCATATGATTTAACCTTAATTCGCCAAGCGCGGCAAGGGTTTACAATCAGTGGTGAAGAAAGCAATGTACGCTTACTGATGGAATTTATCACTCAAAAAGAACTTACAGAATACGATATTTACCAAATTATGAACTATGTGACAAAGACAAAAGGGGCTGAAAAAATCCCTAAAATTAAATTTGGGTCAGGGACATTGTTTCAAGGTTGTTATCGTAGTGCATTGAAAAAAATGCGAAATTTAATTAATCCACTCGATCAAAATCAATTTGATTATGCCGAAATATTATCTATTACGTTGAGAGTGGCAATTGCCGCAGCACGTATGCAGATGGCGCATACAATTGGGACTTACCGAGTGTTATCGCAAAAAACACGCTTTGAACAACGGAACGAAGTACCACTTTTACTTTTACAAGAGGTGTTTGAACGGTATGACTTGCCTTTATTAGCGGATGAATATTTTTATATTTATAGTGATTTATTCGGAACCCATCAACGGCAAGATATGGTTCAATTAACAAAGCAAGTGATTGAAAGCGTTTCAAAAGAGCTGAATTATCCTTTTGTAAATGATCGCCAATTATTTACGAACTTGTTTGCACACCTGTCCTTACGTTTTACAAAGAAACATTTATTTATTAATGAATACAATCCGTTTTCTGAAGAAATCAAAGGAAAACACCCAGCGTTATTTTTAGCTATTCAAAGTGCCTGTAAACAATTAATTCAACGTTCTGTTTTGTTAGTCAACGATTCTTTCTGCGCATATATTGCGTTGCATTTTTTGGCAGCTCAGGAACGACAACAGCAGGAAGCTAAAGTTGTTAGGATTGTGTATGTTTGCTCGACGGGCTTAGGTGTGACCAGTTTAATTGAACAAAAAATTTTAGAGGAAGTACCAAACGTTGAACTCGCGGGGTTTGCTTCTGTTTTAAATGCAACTGAAGTGATTCAAGCAGAAAAGCCCGATTTGGTATTGAGTATTTTCCCAATTGAAGAAATGACATACCCATTTATTAAAGTTAGTCCATTGTTGACGGACACAGACTTAAGTTTGATTCGGGAAGAGGTCGATAAAATTTTATTAGGGAAACGTCAAGGAAAAGGTACCGCTCGCTCCACGAAATCTGATGTAATTGAAAAAAATGAACGGATACAAAGCCAAGATTTATTAGTAAAAGCGTATATTATTTATGAAGAGTTAAAACGAATGTTTCAAACAAAGTTACTGAGCGAATATCAAGAAGCCTTTTTACTTCACGTTTTATTAATGACACATCGAATTACGTTTAATAAACAATACGAAGAGATTCCTTGTAATAGAGAAGTATCTCATGAACGGCAAGAAGAAATTCGGCAAATTGAATGTTTATTTGCTAAAAATGAGTTACCTGTCAATCATGCTGAAATTTCAGCATTACTTAATTATTTAGAACAACCAAAGGAGGAAGAGGATGGAACTAGCAATGGAAGCACAGGAGATCATTCGACAAAGTGCTGAACCAGAAAAGCTACAATCGATTATCAAACAAACCAGTGCGCGATTAGCAGAAGCACAAATTGAACCAACGGAATTACAGTGGACGATTTTGATTAACCATCTCAATGAGATGCTGAATCGTTCAAGAGAAGGAACGACATTAGCTGGTGTTGATCGGACGTTATTTACGGAACTAACACCAGAAACGTTGAAAATTGCACAAGAAACAACAGAAGCAATTGGTCAGTTATCAGAAGATGAATGGTATGTTTTAGCTGTTCATTTTGAAGTTGCTAAACAAAACAATTAATAGGAGGAAAAGTTATGATTACAGTAGTTATCGCAGATCGTTTAGGAAAAGGACAAAATGTTGCAAAAGGAGTGGAGCAAGCCGGTGGTCGCGCGGTTGTTGTTCCAGGAATGGGCGCTGATATGCGTTTAGGAGATGTGATGCAACAAGAAAAGGCTGATTTAGGCATTTCTTTCTGTGGCAGTGGTGGTGCAGGGGCGTTAACGGCTGCTACTAAATACGGGTATCCCGAAAGACATGGCATGCGATCAATCGAAGAAGGGGTAACAGCAATTAACGATGGGAAAACTGTTCTTGGATTTGGTTTTATGGATCAGGAAGAACTTGGTAAACGAGTAACTGAAGCATTTATTAAGAAACACGGAGCATAGAAAGTAGTAACTTAGAAAGGAGCGGTAATTATGGATGCCACAAAACGGTCAACACAAACCGTGATTGTTTCTGGAAAAGGTAATAAGAAGAATGAAGCTTTTGCAAGTGCATTGAATGATGTTTCAAAAAAAGTATTAAAAGAAACAACAGAGGTCCTCATCCGGATTGAACCGAAAGAAGTAACTATTCGTCAGGCAAAAGAACAAGTTTATACAGAAAAATTTCTGTTCTTCTTCTTTCCTAGAAAGAGAGTGATTTATCATGTCGAACTAGCTGTAGAAGTGGAAATCCAAGCCATTGCAGTCGAAGAAGTTGATTTTTTAACGGAAACAATTAAAGAACCGAACGCAGTAGTAGTTCCGTTTCTTTCAAAAAGAGGCGTATAAAGGGAGGAAGAAGGAATGGAATTTGTAATCATTTTGCTGAAGTCATTGCTTATTGGTGGTTTACTAGGTTTTGCAGCTGGCGCAGGCGCTGCTCGGATGTTTCATGCACCACAAACGCAAGGGTTAGGGGCATTTAGAACATTAGGAGAAATGAACGCGGCACAAGGAGATCCAGCATCACACTTTTCTTTTGGTTTAGGTTTTTTCTTTAATGCTTGGGCTTCGGCCGTGGGAGCAGGGGCCTTTACACAAGATGTGACCCACCGGATTGTGCCTAACTGGGCTGCAGCAATTTTATTGGTAAAGGATAAAGATGTCACTAAAACGATGCATAATCCCAAAAAAATGGGGATTGTCGGGGCCTTTGTAGGAATGGCGACTGTGGCTTTCTTAAATAGTACAGCTGCAGCAATTCCAGAATCGCTACAAGTAACAGCAGTTGCGGTGTTGGTACCTGCAGCAACGATTTTAATCAATACTGTGATGCCCGTTTTATTCTGGCTAGCGGCTTTAGATGCAGGAAAACGGACGGGTTTCTGGGGAACGTTATTTGGCGGATTATCTCAATTAGTCATGGGCAATGCTGTCCCAGGAGTTGTATTAGGGATCTTAATCGGTAAAGGTGTCGATGATTTAGGGTGGACCCGAATGACACGCGGCATGCTTGGTGCCATTATCTTATTATTTATTTTAAGTGGCTTCTTCCGAGGGTTCGACTTAGAAATGATCGAAAGTTTCCGCTTGTCTATTCCTCAATGGTTAAATAATTTACACAATGTCTTCACCGTTAAATAGAAAAAAGGAGGTCTCATAGATGGAACAGCAAGAAAAAAATGAGTGGGCACAACAAGAACAAGAAATTCAAGAAGGTTTAAAAGGCAAAAGTTTTTGGTATGCTGATTGGGGCTTTCCGATTTTAGTCGGGATTATGTCAGCGGCAATTTTTGCAGGAACACATATGTATGTAGTTTATGGTGTGGGCGCCTTTAATGAAGTTTCAATTGTTGCGATGCTAAAAGCTGGTTTAGATGGTGGTTCTTATGGCGCTGCCGCAGCATTTGGTGCAAGTTTCCTGTTTGCACGAATTTTAGAAGGTTCTTTAGTCGGGATTTTAGATTTAGGTGGCTCAATTTTAACGGGGATTGGAATTGGCGTACCTGCAATTTTCCTCAGCATGGGAATTAAAGCGCCTGTAGAAAACTTTGGCTTAGCCCTTTTAACGGGTGCGATACTAGGGTTAGCAGTTGGCGGCGTAATTGTGTTGATTCGGAAATTTACTATCAATCAAGGAAATTCCACTTTTGGTGCGGATGTGATGATGGGTGCTGGTAATGCCTCAGGACGTTTCTTAGGCCCGTTAATTATTTTGAGTGCGGCGGGTGCTTCGATTCCTATTGGGATTGGTGCCACATTAGGAGCTTTAGGTTTTTACATTTGGAAAAAACCAATTGCTGGGGGCGCAATTTTAGGCGCAATGATTTTTGGTGCAATATTCCCGGTTTCTTTATAATAAGAAAAAGCCTTTTGTTTTGCACTTTCTCTGTCACGAATAAGAATAAGCGTTTACATTATAATGTTACTATGTTATTATAAATGCGAAATAATTATTATTTTTATTAGTTGAACGGAGGAATTAACAAATGAATGGTTTTGTACAGTGGATGGAAGTTAAGTTAATGCCGATTGCGAATAAATTTGGTTCGCAACGCCATATGACAGCGATTAGAAAAGGATTAATTGCAACGATGCCTTTAACAATTGTGGGCTCATTCTTTACAATTTTTCAAAATATTCCAATTGAGGCATACACAAAATTGATTGAACCTTATCAAGCAATTTTAGATATTCCTTCCCGCTATACGATGGGGTTACTTGCACTTTATGCAACATTTGGGATTGCTTCATCATTGGCCAAAAGTTATAAGCTTGACTCTTTGACGTGTGGAATTTTAGCATTAATGGCCTTTTTAGTAACAGCGGCACCACCAACACGTGTCTTTGAAGATGTTGACAACGTCATTACAGCAGGGCGCTATATTAATTTAGCAAATTTAGGTTCAGCTTCTTTATTTGGTGCGATTGTAACAGCGCTGTTATCTGTTGAAATTTATCGCTTCTTTATTGAAAAAGATATTATGATTAAGATGCCAGATGGCGTACCGCCTGAAGTGTCAAATTCATTTATTGCATTAATTCCAGGAGCAGTTATTCTTTTATTATTCTGGGTTATTCGCCACGTAATTGGTTTTGATTTGAATGGTTTCTTGAGTACGTTATTAATGCCACTTAAAGGTATCCTTGCTGGTAACAGTTTATTTGGCGGCTTACTAACAGTCTTCTTAATCTGTTTCTTCTGGGTTTTAGGGATTCATGGTCCAGCGATTATGGGCCCAGTTATTCGTCCTTTCTGGGATATGTCGATTGCAGAAAATCTTGAAGCTTTTACCAATGGTGCAAACGTTCATCAGTTACCTAATATTTTTACAGAACAGTTTTTACAATGGTTTATCTGGATTGGTGGCGCTGGAACTACGCTTTCTTTAGTTGTTTTAATGATGTTTTCTAAATCAACGTATCTGAAAAGTCTTGGCCGTTTATCGTTCTTACCAGGCTTGTTTAATATTAATGAACCAGTTATTTTCGGAACGCCGATCGTAATGAATCCTATTTTAGGTATTCCGTTTATCGTGGCACCGTTAATTACCACAACGTTATCTTATTTCTTAACAGTCGCTAATATAATTCCGATGATGGCTGCACGCTTAGCGTTTGCAATTCCAGCACCAATTGCTGCTTGGATGAGTACCAATTGGAGTTTCTCGGCTGCAGTATTAGTGATTGTTAACTTCTTAATTACAATGGCTATCTACTATCCATTTTTCAAAGTTTATGAAAAACAACAATTGGATAAAGAAGCAGAAGAATTAGCAGCTGAACAAGCAGCAAAAAATTAAAAAATGTTAGGGCGGGTGTTCTGATATGAATATCCTGCCCCTTCTAAGTCAGAGAAGAAAGTCAGGAGCGTATAAGATGATTATTTGGTTCATTTTCTTTTTTATCGTTAGTCAAATTATTATAGAAAAAGGGCAGTTGCCTACTGTTGTTTATCAATTTGGTTTGGTAAAGACGTTGGTTTTTACGGCAGTTTGTATTACTCTTTCCATGATAATTGGCGGATTTCTAAATCAACCAGTATTGCTCGTTGGCTCTACAACAATCTTGTGTAGCTCGGTGATTGCTTGGAAATTTCGAAATAAATTTGAAAATAGCGGAGTGTGAGAACGAAGATGAAAAGAGCATTAGGTGTATCAGTTTATCCAGATCATAGTGATATCAATCAAGATAAAGCGTATTTAAAAAAAGCCAGCGAATGTGGGTTTACTCGAATTTTTATGAGTATGTTAGAAGTGACCGATGGCAAAGAAGCGGTTCAGAAAAAATTTAAAGAATTAATTAGTTATGCGAAAAATTTAGGATTTGAAACAATTTTAGATGTCGTTCCAAGTATCTTTGATGAATTGGAAATTTCATATGATGATTTGACTTTTTTCAGCGAATTAGGAGCTGATGGGATTCGGTTGGATACAGGGTTTGATGGAAATAAAGAAGCCATGTTGACGTTTAATCCATTCGGCGTGGCTATTGAGTTGAATATGAGTAATGATGTCGCTTATCTTGATAACATTTTGACGTATGAAGCGAATCGACCTTTCTTATATGGTTGTCATAACTTTTATCCACAAGCGGGAACTGCATTGCCGTATGATTTCTTTGAAAAATGTAGCATCCGTTTTAAAAAGGAAGGTATTCGGACAGCTGCTTTTATTTCATCACAGGTAGGTGAAATTGGTCCTTGGGATGTGAATGATGGGCTACCTACTTTAGAAATGCATAGACAGTTGCCAGTCACTGTTCAAGCTAAACATTTATTTGCAACAAATTTAATTGATGATGTTGTTATTGGAAATGCTTATGCTTCCAACGAAGAATTAAAAGCATTGGGTCAGTTGAATCGTTATCAAACAGAATTGACCATTGTTTTTGAAGAAGCGACTTCTGAAATTGAAAAAGAAATCGTAACAAAAAATCAACATTTTCGCCGTGGAGATATCACTCAGCAGATGATTCGTTCCACAGAAGTGCGTAAAAAATATAAAAATGAAGCTAATCCCCCACATGATAATCAAGCAATGCTACAACCTGGAGATGTTGTTGTGGGAAATGATGCATTTGGAAAATACAAAAATGAATTACAAGTCGTTTTAGAACCACATCAAGACTCACGCAAAAATCGAGTAGGGCGTATTATAGAAGAAGAACTTGTATTATTAGAATTCATTAAGCCTTGGACAAAATTTAGATTTATAGAAAAGTAGGGAAGAATATGGACTACGATTTACTTATAAAAAATGGACAGACAGTAGATGGTATGCCTGTTGAAATTGCAATTAAAGAGGAAAAAATAGCTGCTGTTGCAGCAACTATTTCAGGTTCTGCAAAAGAAACTATCCACTTAGAACCAGGTACTTATGTATCCGCAGGCTGGATAGATGATCACGTTCATTGTTTTGAAAAAATGGCTCTTTATTATGATTATCCAGATGAAATTGGGGTCAAAAAGGGTGTTACGACAGTGATTGATGCTGGGACAACAGGTGCTGAAAACATTCATGAATTTTATGACTTAGCGCAGCAAGCAAAAACAAATGTTTTTGGATTAGTCAATATTTCTAAATGGGGCATCGTTGCTCAGGACGAACTCGCAGATTTAAGTAAAGTACAAGCGAGTTTAGTCAAAAAAGCGATTCAAGAATTACCAGATTTTGTTGTAGGGATTAAAGCCCGTATGAGTAGGACCGTTATTGGCGATAACGGCATTACGCCTTTAGAATTGGCCAAACAGATTCAGCAAGAGAACCAAGAAATTCCCTTAATGGTTCACATTGGATCAGCACCGCCTCATTTAGATGAAATTTTAGCCTTGATGGAAAAAGGGGATGTCCTAACCCATTGTTTTAATGGGAAAGAAAATGGCATCTTAGACCAAGCAACGGATAAAATAAAAGATTTCGCTTGGCAAGCGTACAACAAAGGAGTCGTATTTGATATCGGGCATGGTACGGATAGTTTCAATTTTCACGTAGCTGAAACAGCGTTGCGCGAGGGAATGAAAGCTGCATCAATTAGCACAGATATCTACATCCGTAACCGAGAAAATGGTCCTGTTTATGATTTAGCCACAACGATGGAAAAACTCCGTGTGGTCGGCTATGATTGGCCAGAAATTATTGAAAAGGTAACCAAGGCTCCTGCTGAGAATTTCCATTTAACGCAAAAAGGCACGTTGGAAATAGGTAAAGATGCTGATTTAACGATTTTCACGATTCAAGCAGAAGAAAAAACATTGACTGATTCTAATGGATTGACACGAGTAGCCAAAGAGCAAATTCGCCCAATCAAAACAATTATTGGAGGACAAATCTATGACAATTAGTTACGAAAAATTCCACTTAAAAGAAGTCATTAATGCTTCTGGCAAAATGACCATTCTAGGTGTCTCCAAAGTTTCGGAGGCAGTCCTCGCGGCTCAACGATTCGGCGGCGAACATTTCTTTGAAATGAGTGAACTTAGTGTGCAAACAGGGGCCTTTTTAGCTAACTTGTTGAAGGTAGAAGATGCCCAAATCGTTTCCTCGGCTTCGGCGGGGATTGCCCAATCGGTGGCTGCCTTGATTGGAAAAGGCAGCTTGTACCACGCGTATCATCCCTATTCAGAAAAAATTGAACAGCGAGAGATTGTTTTACCTAAAGGGCACAACGTGGACTACGGCACGCCTGTAGAAGTTATGGTAGCGCAAGGCGGCGGCCAAGTGGTGGAAGCTGGCTACGCCAACATGTGTAGTCCAGAACACGTGGAAATGATGATTTCTGAAAAAACAGCGGCCATTCTATACATCAAAAGCCATCATACCGTGCAAAAAAGTATGCTGACGGTGGCCGAAGCGGCTAAAGTGGCGCAACGCCACAAGGTGCCGCTAATTGTTGACGCGGCAGCAGAAGAAGATCTTTTCAAATACACCGAAGCAGGTGCTGATTTGGTGATTTACAGCGGCGCCAAAGCCATTGAAGGGCCAAGTGCTGGTTTAGTGGTCGGGAAAAAAGAATACATTGACTGGGTGCGCCTACAAGGCAAAGGCATTGGTCGAGCAATGAAAATTGGCAAAGACAATATCCTAGGCTTTACGCAAGCAGTGGAAGAATACTTGGCACATGGCAGTGAATCAGGGGCTTCGATGCAAGAGCGCTTAAAACCGTTTGTTGAAGCCATCAACAACTTATCAGATTTAACCGCCAAAATCGTCCAAGATGGCGCCGGACGAGACATTTATCGCGCCAGTGTCAAAGTGGACGGCAGAAAAACCGCCAAGGAAGTCATCCAAGCGTTAAAAGCAGAAAGTCCAGCCATTTATACGCGAGAATATCAAGCAAACAATGGCATCATTGAGTTTGACATTCGTTCTGTCAATCAAGAAGAAATGAACAAAATCGTGCAACGATTACAAGAAATTATGGACACAAAGGAGAAATAAGCCATGTCATTAAAACCTAATTATTTAGAAGAACGCATTTGTTTAAACGTCTTAGCCAATTCAGTAGAAAATGCCCAAGCCTGTTATGAAGCAGCAGAAGGGCATGTTGTGTTAGGCGTCCTTTCAAAAAACTATGAAACCGATGAAGCAGCCATTGACGATATGAAAAAATACCAAGCAGCAACCAACAACGCTTTATCTGTCGGCTTGGGGGCTGGCGATCCTAATCAAAGTCAAATGGTGGCTCGCTTATCAGAAGTTCTACAACCGCAACACGTGAACCAAGTCTTCACAGGTGTCGGCGCTTCGCGGGCCTTACTTCGTCAAGACGAAACAGTGATTAATGGCTTGGTTTCACCCACAGGCAAAGTTGGCTATGTCAACATTGCGACAGGTCCGTTAAGCTCTGGTGCGCCAGCGGCGGAAGTGCCTATCGAAACCGCCATCAAATTGTTGAAAGACATGGGGGGCAGTTCCATTAAATATTTCCCGATGAAAGGCTTGGCTCACAAAGAAGAATACCAAGCAGTAGCAGCAGCTTGTGCCAAGTATGACTTTTATTTAGAGCCAACAGGAGGCATTGATTTAGAAAACTTTGAAGAAATTGTTCAGATTGCGGTGGATGCCGGCGTTAAAAAAATCATTCCTCATGTCTACAGCTCAATTATCGATCAAGAAACAGGGGACACTAGAACAGAAGACGTGAAAACGTTACTAACCATGATGAAAAACACATTGAATAAGTAGGTGGCAAAGATGAAAATTGCTGCGTTTGGTGAAGTCATGCTTCGTTTCACTCCGCCAGAGTATCTAATGTTAGAACAAACAGAGCAGTTAAGAATGAACTTTGTAGGGACTGGCGTAAATCTCTTAGCAAATTTGGCTCATTTTCAACTAGAAACAGCATTGATTACGAAATTACCTACCAATCGTCTTGGTGAAGCTGGCAAAGCAGCGCTAAGGAAGTTAGGAATTTCAGATCAATGGGTAGGAGAAAAGGGCGATCATATTGGTAGTTTTTTTGCAGAAATGGGTTATGGAATCCGCCCCACACAAGTAACTTATCAAAATCGCCATCAGAGTGCTTTTGGCATCAGCGAGGCGAAGGACTACGATTTTGAGGCCTTTTTAGCGGAAGTAGATATGGTGCATATTTGTGGTATTTCGTTAAGTTTAACTGAAAAAACTCGTGATGCTGCTTTGATACTTGCTCAAAAGGCGCATGCCTATCAAAAGAAAGTTTGTTTTGACTTTAATTATCGACCTAGTTTGAATACAGCAAATAGCGCACTCTTTATGCGTCAACAGTACGAACGCATTTTACCTTATTGTGATATTGTTTTTGGCAGTCGACGTGATTTGGTCGAGCTATTGGGTTTCATTCCGCGAGAAGATTTAGAAGGTGAGGCACAAGAAACTGAACTGATTCAGCGTTTCATGTCTCAATACAATTTGGAATGGTTTGCTGGGACAACGAGAAGTCATTCCCAAAATCAAAACTACTTAAGTGGGTATTTATATACCCAAAATGAGTACCAACAGAGTGAAAAAAGACCGCTTCTTAATCTTGATCGAATTGGTGCTGGTGATGCTTATGCGGCGGGGATTTTATATGGCTATAGCCAAAATTGGTCGTTAGAAAAGGCAGTTACCTTTGCCACAGTCAATGGGGTCCTTGCACATACGATTCAAGGAGATATTCCTTTGACAACGGTCAAACAAGTGAATCACGTTCTTGAGCATCCGAATATTGATTTAATTCGTTAAAGAAGAAAACCAGAAGAAAAGTCGTGTGTGGCTTTTCTTCTGGTCTTTTTTTCATTATAATTAAAAGAAACAGATTGCAAAGGAGGCAGCAGGATGAGTGTTGCACATCTTTTAACAGTTTTAGAAAATGATGAATTTATTGAACGGATTCAAAAACGACCAGAAGCGTTCATTGGAACGACTGGCTTAGTCGGCTTAGAGAATTTACTTGTTCAGACAATTAACGGTTTATTAGAGTTTTTCATTGAAAAGAATCAAGGGAAAATTGCTATACAGTTATCGCGTCAACAAATCTCTTTTCAGGTATCTTCCACACGACCGCTTGTTTTTGAACAAAAGCAAGTCGATTTAGAACCACCTTTTCTGTATTTATCTGTTTTACAAGCCTTCTCAAAACAAGTAGGAATCAGTATCGATCAAGAAAAACAGCGGACTATTTTTATTTATCATCAAGGGCAATTGAAAAAACGATTATTATTACCTATTGAAGAAACCCAGGAACGAATTGAAGTCTTATTTTGGCCAGATACGCAAATTTTTGGTACAGAATCACTTTCTTATATGCGTGTTTTACAACAATGTCAACAGATTGCCATGTTGAATCCAGGCTTAAAGATTCTCTTAACACAAGAAGAGGAACAAAAAAATCTTTGTTATTACCCTAAAGGTTTAAGTAATTATTTATTTGAAAAAGATAACCCATTAACTAGAAAAGCCGCACCGATTATTCAAGCCAAGCAAACAGAATTGGCCCTTGTTCAATTTATTTTGAGTAAAAATCATGCGCCGCAAGTGCAAAAAACATTTGTTAATGGGCATTATCCCAGTCTTGGTGGAACCCACTATGAGGGCTTTCTTGATGGCGTAGTGGCCGCCTTCAATCAATTTTTAGAGGAGCAACATTACTCATTATCTGTGACAGCAGATAGTTTTTTAGCAGAATTTGATTTTGTTTTAGCCATTACGATACCAAAGCCCCGCTACACGGATGCAACGAAAACCATTTTAAGAAATACAGAGTTATATGAAGTGGTTAAAGAAGTCGTTTTTGACGAATTACAACACTACTTTCAACGTCATCCCAAATGGTTAGAGCAAGGAAGAATCGAGGGAAATGAATGAAAATTTTTGTCGATGGCGATGGTTCACCTGTGAAAGAGACGGTTATTGAAGTCGCTGTAGAGAAAGCTTTGGATGTGGTGATTGTTACTAGTGTAGATCATTATTCCTTAAAAGATTATCCAGAAAATGTCTCTTTTGTGTATGTTGATAAAGGAGCGGATGCTGCTGATTTTAAAATTGTGCAGTTAATAAAAAAAGGGGATCTTTTAATTACACAAGATTATGGCTTAGCTTCCTTGGTTTTGCCAAAGGGAGTGTCAGTTTTACATCAACTGGGTTATCAATATACGAAAGAAAATATTGATGGCTTGTTAGAACAACGCTATTTTAGTGGCCAAATTCGGCGAAAAGGTGGCCGAACGAAAGGACCTAAACCTTTTACAGACAAAGATAGAACAACGTTTAAACAAGCACTTATTGAGCTGGTGGAACGGAGTCTTTAGCAAGGAAAAGGCAAGCAAAGAATTTTGCCTTCACTAAATTTGCTTCTATTATGAAACTGGGTTTTATGCTAAAATAAGTAAGGATAATTTGAAAAATAATTTTTTCTAAAAGACAGGAAAGAAACTAGGAGGACAAGCATTTGAAGATTATTTTGTTGTATGGCGGCAGAAGTGAAGAGCACGATGTGTCTGTTTTGTCTGCATATTCCGTTTTAAATGCAATCTATTATAAATATTATCAAGTACAGTTAGTCTTTATTAGTAAAGATGGTCAATGGGTAAAAGGCCCTCTCTTATCTGAACGACCACAAAATAAAGAAGTTTTACATTTAACTTGGGCACAAACACCTGAAGAAACAGGCGAATTTTCAGGAAAACGAATCAGTCCTTCGGAAATTTATGAAGAAGAAGCGATTGTTTTCCCTGTTTTACATGGGCCAAATGGTGAAGATGGAACAATTCAAGGATTCATGGAAACCATTAATATGCCTTATGTAGGCGCAGGTGTCTTAGCTAGTGCTAACGCAATGGACAAAATCATGACGAAATATCTTTTACAAACTGTTGGCATTCCACAAGTACCATTCGTGCCAGTTTTAAGAAGTGATTGGAAAGGAAATCCAAAAGAAGTCTTTGAGAAATGTGAAGGTTCTTTAATTTATCCGGTCTTTGTTAAACCTGCCAATATGGGTTCTAGTGTCGGAATTAGCAAAGCGGAAAATCGTGAAGAATTGCAAGAAGCATTGGAAGAAGCTTTCCGTTATGATGCCCGAGCAATTGTTGAACAAGGGATTGAAGCACGTGAAATTGAAGTAGCCATTTTAGGAAATGAAGATGTCCGTACGACTTTACCTGGTGAAGTGGTGAAAGATGTCGCTTTCTATGATTATGATGCAAAATACATCAATAACACGATTGAAATGCAAATCCCAGCGCATGTTCCAGAAGAAGTAGCCCATCAAGCACAAGAATACGCTAAAAAAGCGTATATTATGTTAGATGGAAGTGGCTTAAGTCGCTGTGATTTCTTCTTAACAAGCAAAAACGAATTATTCCTGAATGAATTGAACACCATGCCTGGTTTTACTGACTTTAGTATGTATCCTTTACTATGGGAAAATATGGGCTTGAAATACAGTGATTTAATTGAGGAATTGATTCAGTTAGCTTTGAATCGTTTTAAACAACGCCAAGAATTTTATAATAACTAAGAAGAAAAAATCACACAAGACTGGGACATGACAAGACTTTGGCATGTCCCAGTCCCTGTGTCAGAGGAGCAAAACATAATGAAATTAACCTTCTGGGAAGTAGCGCAAGCGGTTGAAGCCAGTAATGATTGGCAACAATGGCCTGATTTTCCTTTAACAGGCATTGAATTTGATAGTCGTAAAATTGTGAAAGGAAATCTCTTTGTTCCTTTACAAGGTGAAAATGATGGTCATCGTTTTATTGAGAGTGCCATGGCTAATGGCTGTCAAGCCGCTTTTTGGGGACAGGATTTAGTCGATGCACCGCAACAATTGCCTGTTTTGCATGTTACTGATCCACTGGTTGCTATGCAAAAATTAGCTACCTATTATTTAAATAAAATGCAACCGAATGTCATCGCTGTGACTGGCAGTAATGGAAAAACCACCACTAAAGATTTAATTGCTGCTGTGTTATCTGAAAAGTTTGTGACTTACAAAACGCAAGGCAATTACAATAATCAAATTGGCTTACCCTATACTATTTTACACATGCCTGATGAAACAGAAAAACTGATTTTAGAAATGGGTATGGATCACGCTCAGGAAATTTCTTTCCTTTCCAATCTGGCTCAGCCAGAAGTTGCCGCCATCACAATGATTGGCGAAGCCCATGTGGAAAATTTAGGCTCACGAGCAGGCATTGCACAAGCAAAAATGGAAATCGTAGATGGTTTAGCCAAAGACGGTAGTTTATTTGTGCCAAGCGATGAACCTTTGCTAGAACCATTGGTGGAAAAAGTCACGCAACAAGTGATTACTTTTGGTTTTAGCCAGGAAAGTCAACTTCAAGGAATCGTCACAAATGAAGCCAAAGAGCAAACCTCATTCAAAATCAGTGATACACAAATGACGTTTACGATTCCAGTGCCAGGAACCTATAATGTCACCAATGCATTAATCGCAATTGGCATTGGTCGGTATTTCCAATTAACGGATAGTGAGATTCAAAAAGGGTTGGCTACAGCGGAACTAACAAAGAATCGGACAGAATGGCTGAAAGCAGCGAATGGTGCCGAAATTTTAAGTGACGTGTACAATGCCAATCCGACAGCTATGGGTCTTGTTCTGGACAGTTTTAGCAAAATGTCCAAAGTAGGAAAACGAATTGCTGTTTTAGGAGACATGCTGGAATTAGGTCCTGATTCTGCTGCCATGCATCAAGCAATGGCGCAGCATTTAGCCCCAGATGCGATTGAAGAAGTCTTTTTATATGGTTCTGAAATGGCTTATTTAGCTGATAAATTGCAAGAAACCTATGCACCAGCTAACATTCATTCTTTTAAAAAAGAAGAAAAAAATGAGTTGATTGAAGCTGTCAAAAAAGTTTTACAGCCAGAAGACATGGTGGTTTTAAAGGGAAGTAACGGGATGGGACTTCGTGAAGTCATCGATGCACTTTTGGAAAAGTAAATAAGTTTCATAAAACTTGCTGAAAATGGGATTCTATGATAGAATGACCTATTGCCGGAAGATGACGAGAAAAATTGAATCGTAGTAAATAAAATAGATCTATTTCTATGTTTAATAATAAATGTGAAGCTGAACGACCACGTTTGGCTTTTCTAATGCCATAAGGTGAATTTTTCGGTGAAATCAGGAAAGAAGAAATAGTTGGCACACTATAATGGATTTCTTTTTAACAACTGAAAGTGAAGACACCTGAAACTAGGAAGAAATCGTTCTTTCCGAAACAAAATCTAGGAGGATATCATTTGAAATTTAAAGAACTTGGTTTAGCGCCAGAATTATTATCAGCGGTAGAACGCGCAGGCTTCGAGGAAGCAACCCCTATTCAATCAGAAACAATTCCGTTAGCGTTAGCAGGAAAAGACGTAATCGGACAAGCACAAACAGGAACAGGGAAAACCGCTGCTTTTGGCTTACCAATGCTTAACAAAATTGACGCAGACAACCGCGTTATTCAAGGATTAGTCATTGCACCAACCCGTGAGTTGGCTATCCAAACACAAGAAGAGTTATTCCGTTTAGGCCGCGATAAAAAGATTCGCGTCCAAGCCGTTTACGGTGGGGCTGATATCGGTCGCCAAATCCGTGGACTAAAAGATCGTCCACATATCGTTGTAGGTACACCAGGACGTTTACTAGACCATATTAACCGTCGTACCTTGAAATTAGAAACTGTTGAAACATTAGTTTTAGACGAAGCAGATGAAATGTTAAATATGGGCTTCTTGGAAGACATTGAAAAAATCATCTCACAAGTGCCAGAACAACGTCAAACACTTCTATTTTCAGCAACTATGCCGCCAGCAATCAAGAATATTGGCGTGAAATTCATGAAACAACCAGAACATGTGAAGATTAAAGCCAAAGAAATGACGGCTGATTTAATTGATCAATATTATGTACGTTCAAAAGACTTTGAAAAATTTGACATTATGACACGTTTACTAGACGTGCAAACCCCAGAATTGACCATTGTCTTTGGTCGGACAAAACGCCGTGTTGATGAACTTGCCCGCGGGTTAGAAGCGCGTGGTTACAAAGCAGAAGGCATCCATGGCGACCTATCACAACAAAAACGGATGAGCGTTTTACGTTCATTCAAAAATGGTAACTTAGATATCTTAGTGGCAACAGATGTAGCAGCACGTGGGTTAGATATTTCAGGTGTCACCCATGTCTATAACTACGATATTCCACAAGATCCAGAAAGTTATGTTCACCGTATTGGTCGGACAGGTCGTGCTGGTAAAGGCGGTATGTCTGTGACGTTTGTAACACCAAACGAAATGGGTTACTTACATGTCATCGAAAACCTAACGAAAAAACGGATGACACCATTACGTCCACCAACCGAAAAAGAAGCATTTAAAGGACAATTAAGTGCAGCTGTTGAAACCATCGAAAGTGATCTAGAAGAAAATGGTTTAGACAAATATCTAGAATCTGCTGAAGCGTTATTAGAAAAATATTCAGCGACAGACTTAGCTGCGTTATTATTAAAAACAGTAGCGAAAGATCCAGCAGATGCGGTTCCTGTAAAAATTACCCCAGAACGTCCATTGCCTTCAAATAAAAAAGGCTTTAACAAAAATGGCCGTGGTGGTGGCGGTGGGAACAACCGTAATCGCAACCGTGGTGGCAATGGTAAAGGTGGCAGCTATCGTGGCAACAAAAACCATAAAGATGGCGACCGTAATTACAAAAATAGCGACCGCAAAAATAAAGATCAACGTGGCGGCAAACGTCATAACGATAAAAAACGTGGTTTCGTCATTCGCGAAAACGCTAAATAATCAAAAGAGCGAGTGTTCCGTCTATGAACGGAACACTCGCTCTTTTTTGGTAGATAATCGTTAAATAGAAAAACTTAAAAAAAGTAAAAAAGGCATCAAAATGATATAGAAAAAGAAAAACGCCAAAATTATCCAAGTTTTCAACGAGGAAGTTAGATTGAAGAGTTTCAGTTTTTGTTGTAGCAAATGAATGGTTATAATCCAAACCAGTTGCAAGAGAAAAAATAGGCTGGGATTTTTAAAGAAGATTGGAAATATGTAGAGCAACAAAGTAAAAATAAACAGGGCGCAACGAAGTAACTTTTTTTGCCGAGAAGTTAAAGTCATACGTTTTTCTCCTTTTTCTTTTTATTCTCCCATAAGTAGCCAAAATTTGCTATAAAATATTAGAACATCCGCTTAGTTTCCTGATTTTTTTCCGATACTTCTTAGTTGTTGTCTTACTTTTATAAAAATTCAGAAAAATTTTATAAAAATGTAAATAGGAAGAAAACGTATGGTACTTCAATTTGTGTGAGGATCTTGTAAAACATTCTTTATTTTTTTAGCGAATCAGTGGAAAAATTTTGAAATTTTGTTAAAATGAAAGGTAATTCGGAGTAACTATATTAAATAGGAAGTAAGGCGGAAAATGATAAAGGGAATTGGTATTGACGCAGTAGAATTAAGTCGGATAAAACCGATTGTTGAAAAACAAGGATCGTTTATTCAACGGGTTTTAACACCTAACGAATTGACCCTTTTTGAAAAGTTATCTACAAAACGTCAAATAGAATTTTTAGCTGGTCGTTTTGCTTGTAAAGAAGCGTTTTCTAAAGCATGGGGCACAGGGATTGGCAAGGTTGGTTTACAAGATATTGAGGTACTGACTGAAAAAACAGGTGCACCGTACGTAGCAAACTCGCCCCATAATGGTAAAGTGTTTGTCTCGATTACGCACACAGATACTATGGCGATTGCACAAATTGTTTTAGAAAGCGAATAATAGAAGCAACGAAGAAAGAAGGATGTACAATGGTCGTTGGATGGCATCGTCCTACACGGTTACATATCGATACGCAAGCAATTACTGAAAATGTCCAAAATGAATGTCAACGTTTGCCAGAAGGAACTGCTTTATTTGCGGTTGTGAAAGCGAACGGCTATGGGCATGGCGCCGTGGAATCCGCTAAAGCGGCGAAAAAAGGTGGCGCGACAGGTTTTTGTGTCGCCTTATTGGATGAAGCAATTGAATTGAGAGAAGCAGGTGTTCAGGACCCCATTTTAATTTTGAGTGTGGTAGACTTAGCTTATGTGCCTTTGTTGATTCAATATGATTTATCTGTAACGGTAGCTACACAAGAATGGTTAGAAGCTGCTCTTCAACAACTAACGCCTGAGAGTAACACGCCATTACGTGTTCACTTAAAAGTCGATACTGGCATGGGACGGATTGGCTTTTTAACCCCAGAAGAGACTAAGCAAGCAGTGCGGTTTGTTCAATCCCACAAAGAATTTTTATGGGAAGGGATTTTTACTCATTTTTCAACAGCTGATGAAATCGATACAAGCTATTTTGAAAAACAAGCAGGGCGTTTTAAGGCTGTTCTAGCAGTTTTAGAAGAGTTACCACGGTATGTCCATGTTAGCAATAGTGCGACAGCGTTATGGCATCCTGATGTGCCAGGAAACATGATTCGCTATGGAGTAGCCATGTATGGATTGAACCCTTCAGGTAATAAGCTGGCCCCAAGCTATGCGTTAAAGCCGGCCTTACGGTTGACCAGTGAACTCATCCATGTAAAACGCTTAGCGACTGGTGAAGGGATTGGCTATGGCGAAACCTACGTAACTGAAGCTGAAGAATGGATTGGGACAGTGCCAATCGGCTATGCAGATGGCTGGTTGCGTCATCTCCAAGGATTTACAGTGCTCGTGAATGGTAAGCGTTGCGAAATCGTCGGACGAGTGTGTATGGATCAATGTATGATTCGTTTAGCAGAAGAAGTTCCTGTCGGCTCAGTCGTTACATTAGTTGGAAAAGATGGCAATGAAGAAAATACGTTACAAATGGTAGCCGAAAAATTAGAAACCATTCATTATGAAGTTGCATGTACTTTCTCACAAAGAATCCCCAGAGAATATAACTAGATAGGAGGTTCCACTATGGTCAAACGCGGAGATATTTATTTTGCAGACCTTTCCCCAGTAGTGGGCTCGGAACAAGGTGGCGTCAGACCTGTCCTTGTTGTCCAAAATAACTTAGGTAATCATTTTAGCCCAACGATTATCGTTGCGGCGATCACAGCCAAAATGGCAAAGCCAAAATTGCCAACACATATCGGGATTAATTCTGATGAAACGGGCATTGAAAAAGATTCAGTGATTCTTTTAGAGCAGATTCGAACAATCGATAAGGGTCGCTTGAAAGAAAAAGTTTGTCATTTGAGACTTGATATTATGGAAGAAGTTGATCGTGCCTTAGGCATCAGTGTTGGACTTAGTAGCGATTCAGCCCCAGCAAAAGCAAATTCAGCTACATAAAGAACGATAGCTACTATGAAATCAACAAAGACTAATTGGATTTTTTTAAAAGCGACTGATCTAGTTCGGTTCGTTAAACATAGTTTGAGTAAAAGCGAGAGAGATAGCCAAGTGGCATCTCTCTTGTTTTTTTGTTTTGTATTTAAAAAATTAAAATATAAATATAAAATTCAAATTTTTATCATCTTATTTTAAATAAAGTTGTTGGCAAGGCTCAAACGGAATGTTACAATCAATACTATATAGAGTTTTTAAAGAGCGTAACAGGTGATTTTACAAGTTTTGATTGTCGAGCGATGACATAAAGGAGATTATATTTGTATGATGATTGTTGTACTTTTAATGAGTAGTTGCTTATTTTTATTTGTAAGCTATCAATTGTATTTGCGATTACTTGTCGAAAAACTGGATTCAGAGGACCGGATATTAAAGAGGAAAATAAATTTCTATAAGTATCAGAAAAATAGTCGTTTAATGATTTATTTATTGTTTAGTGTTTGTCTACTTAGCGTATTATTGTTAGGAATTGTTTATACATATTATCAATTAAATCAACGAAATATCCGCATGGAACAACGGATCGAGCGTTTGGCACAGGGCCAAGCTACTCAAGGTGACAAAATAAAAAAACAAGCGATTAAAAAAACAGCCTTAAATCAGTTTCCCTGGAAGCAAGCTGTTTCGGCAGAATCGGCCGCTGTCTTGACGAATTATGAATTACAATTAGCGCGTGAATGGCGTCCTTACCTCGGAGAGACGAGTATCACAATGATTAGAAGTGAAAAAACACAAACCTTGACACTGTCTGTTTTTTCAGTTGGCTTAAGTTACCATGAATTTCAAACAGGCCAAGACAATATTGTAGCACTTATTGCAGCGTTGAATTCAGTTAAAGAAATTACCATGATTGATTTTAATTTTACTTATCGAGATCAAGAGCAAACCCTTGTCAAATCCATTGATACGTATGCTCGTGAGACACTTGAAACAAATTTGGAGCCTGTCGTGATTAGTTAAAAGGACGAGAGAAAGGACATATATATGACAAAAAGACGTTTAATCAAAAAAATTAAAGATATTTCGGATGATACGCTTGAAAAAGAAGTCTTTTTTCAGCCAGGATTCGAACCAGAAAAAATAATTAGCGGAATCAAACCAGAACAACAGGAAAAAGAAATGGCGACGTTAAGAGAAAGGCTCGCCTACTATCAGAAAAAAGAAACAGCCTTTAAAAAACTTCAAGAAGAAAATGAGCAATTAAAGAACCAACAAGAAACGGAAAAACAAGCATTAGAAGAAAAAAATCAGGCATTACTTGAAACACTAAATCAAAAAGAACATGAAATTTTTGAATTGGAAGAGCAACTGGAAACGAACAGTGAAACCACGACAGAGGCTACTGCTCTTCAAACAAATCTGCAAAATGCAGAAAAACAATTAACCACTGTACATAATCAAATGGAACGTTTAGAAAGTGAATTAACGCAGCAAGTGGCAGAATTAGAAAAAGAATCGGCTGAACAGCAACAACATATCCAGACATTACACAACCAGTTAGCAGAAGAAAAAGGAAAGTTGGAGAAAAAAGGGGATATTACAGGAATGGAAAAGCAAGTAGAAACGTTAACGACAGAATTAGAAGAAAGTACAACGACTCAACAAGCATTGCAGGAACAAATTGAAAAACTAACTGTACAATTACAAAAAGTAGAAGCCGAAAAACAAGCCTTACAAGAGGCTGCCCAACAAGAAGTGATTGTGAAACAGCGCATGGAGGAGCTAAAGAATGAGCTTCAAAATAGTTTACAACAAAAAAATGAAGCAGAAGTAAAACTAGGTCGACTACAAGGTGTCAATGACAAACATCTTGCTGAAAAGCAAGTTTACCAAGGAGAATTAGCTGCTCTAAGAAAAGAAGTAGAGGCCAAAGAAGACAATTTAGAACAAGTTCAAAAAGAATTGAAGACACTACAAGCCGTTTCAAAAAATATTGAACCGAGTAGTGAGCAGTTAACAGAACTGCTACGCGCAAAACAGCAAATTAACGATTTATTAATGAAAAATCAGCAATTACAAGAAGAGGCTTTAAAATCGCAACAAGAAATTGGCGAAGTGATGGTTTCTGCCAAAAAAGAAGCCAATCGGATTGTTAATGAAGCGAAAGTAGAAGCAAAACACCTAATCAATTCTGCAGAATTAGAAATGTTAAATATTGGTAATCGAGCGAAAAGTATTTCGAATGAAGTCGAAGCATCAAAAGTAGAAGTACTTGAGATTTATCGCGAATTAGAGGAACGCTTAACTAAACTGACACGTCTTGAACAAGATAACTATTAATAAAATGGTCAGTAAAAAGTTAACGGGAGCAAGGAAACTACATTGTCTTGGGGTCCTTTTTTTAGCTGTTACACTAAGTGGCTCTGCAGAACGATTACAGGCTGCTGCTGTCTCAAAGGAAGAGCAGTCGCTAAGGCAACCGCTTATCAGGAAAAACATAGTAACAGAGAAGAGCGAATATCTTGTAGAAGTAAATCAAAGTATTTGGGAGCTGGCACAAGATGCGCAGAAACCATTGAATCAGTTTATGAAGGAAAACCAGTTACGTAGTAGCTATATTAAAAAAGGAACGCAATTAGTTAAATAGAAAAAAGGAGCAAGAAAGGAAAAGTTTATTTAAGAAGCTTTTCCTTTTAAGAAAACGATGAAAGAATGGATAAAGCCCGTTATGCGAACAATTCGCCACATTAAGCGCGCCTTCTTGAAGCAAAAGTTGCCTGCGACATATCAGCTAAAAAAGCAAAAGACTAACAAAGCAACGGAATATTTGCTTGAGCAAACAGATAACCATCAATCAATAAGAGGACCGAAAAGAAAAATGACTGCTGAAGAGATTAAAAAAAAGCGGCAAGCCTACCAAAAGAAACAACGCATCCAAGTCGTTAAATTTTTTATGCCAGCTATTCTTTTCGCCATTTTTGTGTTCTTTTTTGTGTTAAAGACATCTAGCTACCCAATTGCTGGGCAATCCATGAAGCCGACACTTAACGCAGGGGAACGAGTCTTAGTACAACGGACGAAGCAAGTAACAAGGTACGATGTGATTGCATTTAAAGCACCGTTGGCTAGCACAGGTACGTACGTCAAGCGAATTATCGGGGTTCCTGGTGATCAAATTTGGGTAAACGAGACAAAACTTTATCTTTCGGAAGGACCTACAGCAAGTGATAATGAGGCACTGCCTGAGAATGCCAGTCGTTTTGACTTATCAGAAGAAGCGGCAGCCCAACTTCGCCTGTTTCAGAAGATTCCAGCTGGTCATTACTTTGTCTTAGGGGACAATCGTACGCATTCAAGTGATAGTCGTACGTTCGGCTTTGTCGAGATACAAGCGATTGAAGGAATCGTGGTGTTTAAAATGGCGCCGTTTAAGGAAATAGGGAAAGTAAAATAAAAAGCTTAAGTCAGCCATTTAAGAGTAGGGCACTTAAGCTTTTCTTTTTAGAGATTATTTGCCCAATAACAATTGAATGATTTTTTCAATTGATTGCAGGTCATAACGATTACTAATATCCGAAAAAATATAGTAATGGTCATACTGGGCAACGAGCTGTTCATTATTGGTATTCATTAAAAGCAAATCATAATGGTTTTCTGCGTTGTAAGGCTCAATTTTCAGCGGATATTTTCCAGCGATACTCTGTTGTATTTTTTGTGCTACCAACTCGCTATAGGCACTGCTCAGTGAGTGATAAACACCAATCGTTATTTTTTTTCATTTAATTCAGCAATGTGATTCAAAATAAGCGTATAATTAATTTCAGTAAATTGATTTTGGTATTTAGAAATAGTGGCTTCTGTGGCAAAGTTCGTTGTAGCGATTTCCACTAATTCGTAAACTTCACTTTCACTAAAAGGATGACGTAAGACTTTCAAAAGTGACTGAATCGTCCAATAATCAAAGGGTAAAATAAATCCTGAAAAATAGTAGAGTTGCGCATGTAATTGGAAAAGTAAATTTTCAATATAAAGTAGCCGAATAGGCAGCACGTAATGGGATAAATAACCACGTGCTTTAAGGTACGTTAAAATGACCCGGTTCATTTCGTTAAGATACGTTTTTTCAATTCGTTGTTGTTTTGCTAAACGAAAGGCGAAAGCAGCATTCGCAGAATAATTATGCATGGAACAAAAAAAGTCATAAAACATATAGGCTTCATTGATTGTATATGGACGGTCGATTCTTTTCATATATGTATGTATAGATAATTTAATTTCTTCAAATAAAGGTCGATCGAGTTGGACATCATGTGGACTAATCGTTGGCAGGGGTTCTAAAACCATGCGACGAAAAGAAATTTTCATCCAAAGTTTAATTTGGAGAATTTCTGTATGGTCAAAGGTAATTCTGGGGATTTCTTGTAATATCTCGATTAATCCTAGGTATTGATTGGCCAGTTCTTTTTCTAAATCTGTTTTTTCTTCAAAGATAAACCAGAAAAAATTAAAAAAGAAAAAGCGAATTTGTTTTTCTTCGCCGATAAGTTTTCCTCGTTTGATACATAAATTAAACTCATTGAGTAAGTCATTTAATTCAACAATTTTTCGATAATAGGTAGCAGAGCTGATGGCATAATTCTGTTGAAAATACCCGCCATTTATTTTATTTTTATGAAAGAGTTGCTGAACCATGTGAAACTTAATAGATTTATTCAAGAACAACATGATCATTGCTTTCATGGAAAAGGTTGGCGCTTTATTTAGATAAAGGGTATCACCTAGTACAGTCATGGTGAGGCTTTCTTGGAGTTGCTCTTCTTTCAAAAATTGTTCTAAAAAAGAAAGATATTCATTCAATGTTGGTAAACTAATATTGAAAAAATCTACTAATTCATTTCGTGTCGCTTGGCCTTTATTATTATATAGGAACAATAGAATATCATTCATATAATCATACGGTTTTTCTAAAAAATCTCGTTTTAACATCGTTGCTCACCTCTCTTTTAAGAATACTGCATCTATGATAAAATGGCAATAAACAACTGATAAAAAGATTGTTTTTTGAAGTGTTTTTTATTATCATTGAGAAAAAGAAATAAAAAGAAAAAACAAAGTATTTAAATGACAACAAAATAATTAAAATGAAGGAGCGACAGAATATGAACAGCGTAGTGAATTTTAGAGATATTGGAGGATTTCCAACGCAACAAGGTACAGTTGTCAAGACAGGGCATTTTTTTCGGAGTGGTGAACTCGTCAATGTTGCACAAGCGGATCAACAGAAACTGGTAGAGGACTATCAAATTAAACGAATCTATGATTTTAGAAGTGCAGCAGAAACGCAAGAACGACCAGATGATTCAATTCAAGGAACCAACTATTTACATATAGATATTTTGGCCGATATTCAGGCACAGACCGCTTCATTAGAAGGAATGCTTAAAACGGTTGGTTCACCCGATGCAGCAATGGACATGGCTTATAAAGAGATGGTTCTTTCCAATTCGGGCCGCAAAGGTTACCAAACATTTTTTGAAAACTTTTTAAGTTATCCACAGGAAGCTATTTTATTTCATTGTTTCGCAGGAAAAGATCGAACAGGAATCGGTGCAGCCTTGATATTAAGTGCTTTAGGTGTGGAACATTCATATATTTTAGAAGATTATTTAAAGACGAACGAGCAAAGAAAAACCGCTAACGAGCAAATTATTGCGCAATATCAAGCAAATGGAACGCCTCCAGCAGAAATTCAACAATTAGAAACGCTGCTTTATGTGAAAAAAGAGTACTTAGCGACCGCTTTACAGGCGATTGAAAAAGAATTTGGTTCGGTAGAGGGCTATTTAAAAGAGGGACTCGGCTTACCTTTATCCGCCAAAAAAGACATGCTAAGTCTGTACACAAAATCATAGATCCTAAAAAAAAGACTATCCTTTCTAAAAAAGAAGTTTTATAATAGAAAAGAATCTGTTTGTAAGGAGGGATAGGGAATGAAAGAAGGACAAGAACAATTCTTAACGTTCATACTAGATCGAACAAAAGAAGATAAAAAAGAAAAAATGCAAGCGCTACTTGCAGAAATGTTTGAACGCCAACAAACAGGCAAATTAGATAAAATGTACTTGATGACAAAAGCACCAAAACTTTTGGCTTATTTAAAACCAGAAGCCATTGATGAAGTTAAACAAGTCGTTTCGGAATTTTCTAAAAATATGAAATAAACAATCTTAGCTTGAACTTACGACATTTTAAAAATGTGTCGTAACATTCAAGCTTTTGTTTGTTATTCTCTTGTATTTTATGCTAAAGTTATTCAGGCACAAAAAAAAGCAGGTGATTTTATGAAACATATAAAAAATACATGGGAACTATTTATTTTAGATTGGAAAAGAATTTTTAAAAACCCAGTAGCAACATTTTTGATTGTTGCCTTAATGATTATTCCATCATTATATGCATGGTTTAACATTAAAGCACTATGGGATCCGTATTCAAATACAGGAGAGTTACCAATAGCGGTCTATAGTGATGACCAAACAGCAACTTTTCAAGATAAATCGGTCAATATTGGTGATGAAGTCTTGAAAAACTTGAAGAAAAACAAGCAATTGGGTTGGCGTTTTGTTGATTCGAAAAAGGAATTAGACAAAGGAGTCCAATCAGGAAAATATTTTGCCGGGATTTATTTACCTAAAGATTTTTCCAAAGATTTGCTAAGTTTTACTTCTGGTGATATCAATAAACCTAAAATTGAATACTCAATTAACGAAAAAATTAATGCAATTGCGCCGAAAATTACGTCAAAAGGCGCTTCTTCCATTCAGTCACAAATTTCGGAAGAATTCATCAAAACGGCAAGTAGTACGTTAATCAAAACATTCAATGATATTGGCTATGATATTGATAAAAACATGGTTAGCATTCAAAAAGTTAAGAGCATGATTTTAGATACAGATGCCAACATTGGAACCATTGATACGTACGCAAAACAAGTCACAGACTTACATGGTAAGATGCCTGAGCTAAAAGAAAAATTAGCGAAAGCCAACGATGCGATGAAATATTTACCTGAAGTTGATGCTTTAGGAGAGAAGATTGTTGAGCTAAATGGCAAAATGCCAAGCATCAAAGAACAAGCTAGTGTTATTTTGACGTTACAAGACAAAATTCCAGAAATTCAAAACGCTGGCCGACAAATTGCTATGATTGATGAAGACTTTGCCTCTGTGGAACAAACAATGAGCGAAGGAATCCAAGAAGCAAAACAAGGATTAGAAATCATTCAACAAGTCCAAACGGCGTTACCAGATATTCGTAAACTAGGTGATCAAGCCAATGATTTAGGGAATGTCACATTAGATGGCGCCAATAAATTGCAAGAGGCGTTACCAAGCATTACGAATAGCGTTGAAGTGACTTTGAAATCTATCCAGCAAGTCGCTACAACAACAACTTCTGTAGTCGCGACTATTCGTCAAGCGTTAGATGATGGACAGTTAACGCCAGAAGAAAAACAACATATTAATGAAGTAGTACAAGATTTCACAACTAATATCCAACGGCAACAGCAAGCAATTAGTAATCTTATAGAATTTATGCAAAAGATTCAAGAAAATGCCGGTAATCATGACTTAGATGAGACTATTCGTCAACTTACTAATTTAAGTACTTTATTAGGAGATTTTAGTAATCGATTAAATGAACTAAATAACTATGTACAGAATAATGATTTACAAAGTGCAAAGAAATTGCTAGACGAAATTGATGCAGCAGCGAAAAATATTGCTGGGATAGCTGGAGCAATTAAAGCAGATGAAATTAGTAACACTGTTAATACAGTCACAAGTAAATTAATTGCTACCATCCAAAACGCTCAAGGTCAACTAAACAAAGCGCAACAAATTGACTTTGAAGGATTATTGAGCTCAACAAGTCAAACGGTCACTAATGCGATTTCTTTATTAGAAAAATATCAAGCCGAAATGCCGGCAATTAAACAAGAAATTCATGATGCGAATACGATGTTGAATGGCAATATGGAAACCATTGTCAATGGCATTAATCGTGGTGCTGATTTGTATAAAAATGATTTACCAGTCATTCAAGACAAAGTCAGCAAAGCGGCAGCCTTTATGCAAAATGACTATCCAGGTATCCGAAAAGATTTAACGAATACCTTGAAAACAGTCAATGAGAAAATGCCAGATGTTGAAGCGGCCTTAGACAAAGCCAACGAGCTGATTATTAATGATTGGCCAAATATCAAAACAGGATTACACAAAGCAGCGAATGCAATCCGTAAAGGTGAAAAAGAAGTTGACTTAGGCGAAATTCTTAAATTACTAAAATTAGATGCCAATAAAGAAAGTGACTTCTTTACACAACCAGTTGAAGTCAAAGAACATGCTGTTTATCCGATTGCTAATAATGGTTCGGCAAGTACGCCATTCTATACAGCTTTGTGTTTATGGGTTGGCGCTGTGTTATTCTCAAGTGTTGCGACAACGGATGTTTATCTCGAAGGAAAAGATAAAAAACGCTTCTCTAAACGGGAACAATTTTCAGCACGGATGTTTACCTTCATTGTCATGGGGATTGGTCAAGCACTGATTGTAACCTTAGGTAATTATTTTGCGTTAGGCGTAGATGTTCGTAATCCAGCGTATAGCGTCTGGTTTGCGGTATTGATTGCCATTACGTTTATGATAATGGTTTATGTGCTCGTTGCTCTCTTTGGCAATGTAGGGAAAGGAATTGCGATAATAATCTTGGTACTATCCATCTCTGGTGGGGGTGGGAACTACCCAATTCAAGTCTCAGGTAAATTCTTCCAAATGATTAATCCGTTCTTGCCGTTTACGCATGCCGTGAACTTGCTAAGGGAATCAGCAGGAGGCATTTACTGGCCAAATGCTTGGTTTGCAATTTGGATTATGGTGGGGATTTCAGTCGTCTTTAGTATTGGCGGCGCAATTCTTTATCCACATCTGGAACACAGATCGAAAAAATTTGCGGCTTTAGCACAAAAGAGCCATTTATTCCATTAAAAAACAAAAAGCTGAAAACGTCTCTAGCGTTTTCAGCTTTTTGTTTTTCTTTATTTTCAAGGCAACCCTAACAAAGAAGTTTTGGGGGCTCTTGCTTTTGACTTTTTGGCAATGCTAAATAATAAAATCTCCCTCAGAAAGTGAGGTTTTTTGTGTACAAATACATAAAAAGGTTTTATAGTATTTTTTTAAGAAATAAAAAGTGGGTAGGGGTTGTAAAATGATTCAAGCATTGCTTCAACGATATGAGAAAAAAATTGAACGTCGTAAATTGGAAAAACGAACAGCATTCGGTGCTTTTGCCGGGCGGATTGGGCTTGTTTCTAATTTATTTTTATTCGTTAGTAAATTTATGATTGGCTTGCTTTCAGGTAGTGTTTCAATCATGGCAGATGCCATTAATAGTTTGTCCGATACTATTTCATCTGTTTTAACATTAGTCGGTTTTTATATTGCTGGTAAGCCAGCAGATAAAGAACATCCCTATGGCCATGAACGTTTTGAATATATTAGTGGAATGCTTGTATCATTAGTGATTACGTTTATTGGGTTTGAGTTTCTAACGACCTCCGTTGATCGCATCCTGCATCCAGAATCAATCAAGGTGACACCCATTTTATTTGCTGTTTTAGCTTTATCAATTGGGATTAAAATTTGGCAAGGGCTGTTTTACAAAAAAGTATCAGCAAAAATTGATTCTCAAGCATTAGTTGCTTCTGCTAAGGATAGCTTTAATGATGTTTATACTACATTAGCTGTTTTGGTTTCTGCATTTATTGAAGGCGTCACTGGTTTGCGAATTGATGGATATATTGGTTTTTTAATTGCTGCATATATTATTTATAGTGGCTTGCAGTTAATTCGCGAATTTATTAATGAGTTGATGGGCATGCGTCCGAGCCAAACAGAAATTGATGAAATGAAGAATGTCTTATCAAAAATGGAAACAATTGTAGGGTATCACGATTTACTGATTCATAATTATGGTCCTAGCCAAACGTTTGCGTCTGTTCACATTGAAATTGATGATCGCTGGGATTTAAATAAAGCCCATCAGACAATCGATGCGATTGAAGCGAAGTTTAAAGAAGAATTGGATGTTAACCTTGTTTGTCATATTGATCCAGTGAATTTGTATGACCCAACACAACAATTTGTTCATCAAACAATCAAAAAGATTATTCGTTCTTTTGACGCGTCTTTAAAAGTCCATGATATCCGCTTAGTTACCCATGGCGAAGAGCCGAAGATTTTGTTCGACTTGGTTTTGCCTACAGAATCAAAATTATCTGAATTTGAACTGGGTGTGGAAATTCAGCGGCAAGTTTATGAAAAAATTGGTCGTTATAAAGTGGAAATTACCTTCGATCATACGTACTTGTTACAATAAAAGGGAATAATTAACTAAGTTTTCAAGCGAGAGCCAAAAGGTCAAATAGACTTTTAGCTCTCGCTTTTTTGTATAGAGAATGCAAATCCTTTTGTTATCTGGATTCTCTTGATAAGATAAAGGAAGCGGGGGACTTTAAATGAGTGTCTGATTAAAAAAAGATGGTGATTTTTTTATCTTTTTCAGTAACAAAAATCAATTGACTTTTCATTGTGAGAAGCGTAGCATATGGATTTGTTTGATAAAAAATAATGAAAAAAGTGAGCGGGTCACTCTAGAGAAAAGGAGTAGAAAAAAATGGCGGATTTAAAACGACTGTTCATTGGGAAACCATTGAAATCAGCCGAAAATGATGAACATAAATTAAGCAGATTTGCAGCGCTTGCGTTGTTATCTTCTGATGCACTTTCATCCATTGCGTATGGTACAGAACAAATAGTGGTGGTTCTGGTTACTTTGTCGGCGGCTGCGATTTGGTATTCATTGCCAATTGCTGCATTTGTTATTATTTTACTTATTTCTTTAACATTGTCGTACCGACAAATTATTCATGCGTATCCGCATGGCGGCGGCGCATACGTTGTTAGTAGTGAAAACCTCGGCAGAAATGCCGGTTTATTGGCTGGTGGTTCGTTGTTAGTCGATTATATGCTAACAGTAGCCGTTTCAGTTTCAGCGGGCGCAGAGGCGATTATATCGGCGATTCCAGCGTTATATGGTCATCAAGTAGCAATTTCTATTGGGATTGTGATATTGATTACCTTAATGAACTTGAGAGGCCTGCGAGAATCTGCTTCGTTCTTAATGTTGCCAGTGTATAGTTTTATCGCAATTATTACCTTACTGATTGTTGTTGGGCTATTTAAAATTGTGACTGGCGCACAGCCATTGAATGCGACAGCTTTACCAGGAGCCGTGGTTCCAGGAATTTCTATTGCCTTAGTTTTACGGGCGTTTTCATCTGGTTCTTCTTCCTTAACAGGGGTTGAAGCAATCAGTAATGCAGTGCCATTCTTTAAGAAACCACGAGCAAAAAATGCTGCTGGGACGTTAGCGTTAATGGCAACGATTTTAGGGTTCTTCTTCGTGGGGATTACATTTATTAACTATTGGTATGGGATTGTGCCAAAAGAAGAAGTGACAGTTCTTTCACAAATTGGGAAAGCGGTCTTTGGTCAAAATATTTTATATTATTTATTACAGTTTGCGACAGCCTTAATTTTAGCGGTTGCCGCTAACACAGGATTCTCAGCCTTTCCAGTTTTGGCTTATAACTTAGCCAAAGATAAGTTTATGCCGCATATGTATATGGATCGTGGCGACCGTTTAGGCTATTCAAATGGTATTTTAACTTTAGCTGCTGGTTCCATTGTTTTATTATTGATTTTCCAAGGTTCCACAGAACGTTTAATCCCATTGTATTCAATTGGTGTGTTTATTCCGTTTGCTTTGTCTCAATCGGGGATGGTTGTAAAATGGCGAAAAGAAACTAAAAATTGGTTGCCAAAATCAATTGCTAACATTGTCGGCGCCTTTATCTCTTTCGCGATTATCGCCATTTTGTTTATTTATCGATTAGGGGACATCTGGCCGTTCTTTATTATTATGCCAGTGTTGATTTATGCATTTTATCGGGTCAATACTCACTATAAAAATGTGGCGGAACAGCTACGTTTAGAAGACGGGGCACAGTTACATGAGTTTGACGGGAATACAGTTATTGTTTTAGTAGGGAACGTAACCAAGGCAAATGTCGGCGCCTTGAACTATGCGCGTTCCATTGGTGATTATGTTGTTGCCATGCATGTCTCAATGGATGAAAACGTTGAGAAGGAAAAAGAAATCCAGGAAGAGTTTAAAAAACACTTCCCGGACGTTCGTCTATCAATTGTCCATTCTTCGTATCGCTCACTGCAAAACCCTATCTTACGTTATGTTGATTTGGTTAGTAAAAATGCCACGAAGCATAACTACAGTACAACGGTTTTAGTACCACAATTTGTACCAAATAAACGTTGGCAAAATATTTTGCATAACCAAACAAGTTTACGTTTGCGGATTCGTTTAGCGTGGCGGGAAAATATTATTGTGGCTACCTATAGTTATCACTTGAAAAAATAAATAAAAAAATCTGCCATCTTTTGATGGCAGATTTTTTTATTGACGTAATTGTTTTTGATAAATTCTAGCGCAAGACTGCTCTTCAGTGGTTACCATTGTCAAAAATTCCCAGTCATATCTTTCATAAAAAGTAGTATGGTCTGTGAGCAAATAAAGCTTTTTAAATCCAGAATTAGCAAGAAAATCACCAACTGTTGTTAAAAGAATTCCTGCTAAGCCTTGGTGACGAAATGTTGGTTCGACATACAATGCACAAAGGTTTGGCGTAAGGTCTGCACGATTGTGGAAGTCATTATCAATTACGCCCACGCCTGCAACGATGTCCTGCTGTTTATTCAAGCAGACCCACCAATGTGGTACGTGATTTTCACTAGTTAGCATTTCCTGCATACTTGCTTGATACGCTTCAGCGGGGATTTGCCACTTTTGGCTAAACCATTGAGCAGCTGACGGAATTAAGTGTGGTTGTTGGTTTAAATCGATAATAGTATAGTTAGACATTATTAATCTCCTAGATAAAAAAACAGATCCCATTGAAAAGAAACAATGTTGGATCTGCTCTTTATTTTTTATTAATTGGAATGTTTGCTAGCTGGGTCTAAACGACGTTCAATAATCCCTAGAACCCAATCTGTGATAATCGCCATAAAGGCCGTTGGTAAGGCACCGACTAAAATGATAGAAGCACCATCTGTGGCATTGGTTCCACGAATAATAATATCCCCTAAACCACCAGCTCCAACGAAAGCACCAATCGCAGTAATTCCGATTGCGACGACTAACGCATTTCGAATACCTGCCATGATTACTGACACAGATAAAGGTAACTCGACCATATAAAGAAGTTGTACTTTTGTCATACCCATTCCTTTACCAACATCTAAAATATTGCGATCCACTTGAATCATGCCAGTGTACGTATTTTTGATGATTGGTAGGAGAGAATAAAGGAAGACCGTTACAACCACCGTGTTGACGCCTAAGCCCATTCCCAACATTAAAATCGAAAGCATTGCCAAAGCTGGTACTGTTTGGATAATGTTCGCTAAACGGATAATCCAGTTGGCTAAGCTACGTTTACGTGAAATCATAATCCCGATAGGAATACCGACAATTGCAGCAAAGATTACGCCATAAATCGAAATTAAAAAGTGACGTAAAAATTGTTGAAAGACGTAGCCGCCATTTTGTTGGAAATAGTAGATAAATTGTTGGAATAAATTCATATTATTCATCTGTTACTCCCCCTCAAAATAGTTATTTTCTTTTAAGAAACGTTCGGCTACGACCGCAGGTTCAATTAAATCATTATCTGCTTGATAGTTCAATTCTTGCATTTTTTTGGTAGAAATTTTACCATCTAAGCGATTTAAGACATCTTTAATTTCCGGCGTTTCTTTTAATAATTTGTCACTAACCACAGGAGCGGCATCATAAGGCGGGAAAAAGCGCTTGTCATCTTTTAACATGACTAAATCGTAACTACCAATCCGGCCATCTGTTGAGTAACCTAAGATAACGTCCATTTTTCCAGCGTTGACTGCATCGTACACCAAGCCAATTTGCATTGGTAAAATAGATTTAAATTGGAAGTTGTATTCCTTTTTAAAGCCTTCATAACCGTCGCCTTCACGTGTGATCCACGCAGTATCGACACCAGCAACTAATTTGTCTGCGACTTTCCCTAAATCACTGACTGTTTTTAAATTGTATTTATCAGCCGTTTCTTTTGTAACTAAGAATACATAAGTATTTTCAAACCCATATGAAGGGAACCAAGTTTGTTGATAACGTTTTTCAAATTCTGATTGAACTAGGTTAAACGCTTTTTTAGGATCTTTTTCCGCTGGTAAGCCCAGCGTAGTAGTCACGTCAGTACCAGTATAACGAGCTGCAGAAATTGAGGCATCTCCGTTTAACATTGCTTGGTGATTGATGGTAGTAGTGGCTAAGTTGTTAATCACATTTGTTTTTTTATCTGTGTAATGCTCAACCATATCCGCTACAATGCTCCCTAAAATCTGCGCTTCTGAAGTAATCCCACCTGTAATGGCAACAGTGTTATCATCAGAAGTTGAAGCGAGACCAGGTAAAGAACAACCTGCCAATAAAAGTAAACTGCTTAAGAAGAGTAAGCTTAACTTGAGTTTCTTTTTCATCATTATTCGCCCTCCCTTAAAGCTTTTGGCGTTAAACGATTTTCTAATAATCCAAGAAGAACATCTGCTAAAAGTGCTAAAATAGTTACTGGAATAGTCCCGCCAAAGATTAATTCTGGCTGATAGTTATTTAATCCACTGAAAATCATATCACCAAGACCACCTGCACCAATATAAGAAGCCAGTGTAGCCCAAGCAATGACATAGACAGCAGCTAAACGAATGCCGGCCATAATTGTTGGCATGGCAATGGGTAATTCAACACTAAAAATAGACTGTAAATTGGTCATGCCCATGCCTTTAGCAACATCTCGGTAATTTTCATCGACATTTTTCATTCCGATATACGTGTTTCTTAAAATAGGTAGAAGGGAATAGATGAATAGCGCGATAATAGCGGGTGTTTTGCCGACACCAAAAATTGGAATCATCAAAGCTAATAAAGCCAACGAAGGAACCGTTTGTAAGGCACTTGTTAAACCAATGACAATATTGGCTACTTTGGGCAAACGTGTTAACCAAACGCCAACGGGCACAGCGATAGCGACCCCTAATAAAAGTGCAAAGAATGAAATATAAATATGTTCAATACTTTTTGAAATCATTTCTGATCCATATTCTTGAAAGAAGCTACTCATTGCTTACGCCTCCTCTTTATCAGTTTCGGACTCGCTTTGTTTTGCTTCTACAGCTTCACTAATCGTTGTTTCATCGCCCCAGATAACATCATAAACAATGTCAACAAGGGAAGCACGTGTTAAGATGCCCACCACTCGTTTTTGTTCATCAACGACTGGCACATATTTTAAGCCACGTTTTAAGATTCTTTGTAAAGCATCACGTAAAAGAGCGGTTTTTTGAACAAAGAAGACATCTTTATTCAAGATATCACCAACACTAGAAGCTTTGCCCCGTTGCTGGTCTAATGTTTCAACATCGATAAAGCCTTTAAGCACATGGGAATTATCAACAACTAATAAGGTATCAACCCGTTTTTCACGCATCAATTTAATCGCTTCTTGTAAAGATTTTTCCGGCGTGATAGTAATGGCTGAATTTAACATGACTTCATCCACTGTGGTGAAATCAGGTTTGGCTTGTAATAAGCGATCTTCTCCGATGAGTTCTTCTACAAATTCATTGGCTGGATGACGTAAAATATTATCTGGTGTGTCAAATTGAATTACTTTGCCTTCGCTCATAATGGCAATTTTATTTGCTAATTTCAACGCTTCATCCATATCATGGGTAACAAAGACAATCGTTTTTCCTAAACGTTCTTGCAAATCTTTCACTAAATCTTGTAATGAATCACGGGTGATAGGATCTAAAGCACCAAAAGGTTCATCCATTAGAATAATATCTTGATTGGCAGCTAAAGCCCGCACAACGCCGATTCTTTGTTGTTGTCCGCCAGAAAGTTCATTGGGATAGCGGTCCAACATTTCTCGTGGTAACTCAACCAAATCAATCATTTTTTCGGCTATCTTATTGCGTTCTTCCACAGGTACTTTTAATAATTTAGGCACTAAAACGATATTTTCACGAATGGTCATGTGAGGCATCAAGCCGATATTTTGAATGACATAGCCAATTTGGCGACGTAGCTCTACAGGATTGATTTTTTGAATATCTTGGCCATCAATTAAAATTTTTCCTTTTGAAGGGTCGGTCATGCGGTTAAGCATCCGCATTGATGTTGTTTTTCCACTACCACTTGTTCCGATGAAGCAGATAAATTCACCTTTATCGAAAGACAAATTAATGTCATCAACGGCGACTTTTCCGCCTTTATAAAATTTTGATACATGCTGAAATTCTATCAACTTACTCACCTCAACTAAATATTTTGAAAATGTATCTTATTACTAGTATGCTATAAAAATGCGATTTCGACAAATGTAATCTATTTTTAATGGGAAAAAGAAGGCGGTAAATTTTTTTTAATTCGTTCTAAAAAAAAGAAAAGATAACTATTGTTTAGTAAAAGTTATCTGAACGAAACAAGATGTTAAAAAGAGTATTCTGAGAAGGAAGAAAAGCCGCTATAACAAAGAAAAGTGTCCTTTGTAGCAAGTTGACGGGAGCTGAGTTTTTCATTAGAATGGAAAGAGAACAAGGGAATAAAATAAAAAAAGGCGCTTCATGATTTAGCGGCAACTAAATCACGAAGCCTTGAATAGTCACCTGTGCAAGTGGACCATCAAGTTGCCCGTTCAATCAATGGAAACCATTGATCACTTTTATTTTACTGAATTTTTGAAAAAATTACCAGTTTTTTTAAGAAGTAAGAAGTGGAAGAACGAAGGATGCTTTTTATGGAATGTGCAATGACGTTCAGAAAAATCTGAAGGTCATTTTTTATTCTCTTGTTCAAACATTCAAACATAGGGGAAGAGAGACGGACGTAATTTTGTCACCGATTATTACGTCCGTCTTCCGTTGTTTTCTAAAGCGTTGGTTACATGTCTTTGTAGAGGTTGGCTTCGATTGCAGTCCGTTTTGGTTCTAAAAAAGGCGGTAAAGCCAATGTTTCTCCTAAATGTTCCAGAGGCTCATCCAATGTAAAGCCAGGAGTCAAAGTAGCAAATTCAACCCGATTCCCGCCTGGTTCACGAATGTATAAACTTTTAAAATATCCACGACTTACATACATTTCAATTTCCCAGCCTTGTGCTAAAGCGCGCGTGTGTAGTTCTTGTAATGCTTCATCATCAGCCACAGAAAAAGCAATATGATCCATACTGCCACGCCCCATTCGGCTTGTTTTATCCGACGTTGTTTGATGAACAGAAAAGCTTTCCGTCTCACTCAAAATAATCGTATTGCCAACTGCTTGCCAACCAAGAAATGTTTCAAAAAAGGCCAAGGTTTTTTCAGAATCTGGTACATGAAATTCTGTAGAGGCCAAACCGATAATTTGAACCGCTGCTGGAATGTCGTTAGAAACAACGAGTGTTTCTTTTAATGGATTTTCAGGAACTTCTGTCAGGATAATATGCGTATCATCTGGATCACTGAAATGTAGGCTCTTTTCTTTTTTGTTAAATGGAATTTTGTTTTCTGTTAAACGTTGTTCCCAAAAGGAAAGGCTATTTTGGGGAATTTTTAAGCCAATCGTGGCTAAATAATTTTTTTCTTCATAGCGGTTGCCTAATAAGGGCACGATAAAAAAAGTTACTAAGCTTCCCGGCGTGCCTTGATAATCGCCATAAAAATAATGAGGCATGCGATTGTTGTCTTGATTTACGGTATTTTTGACAAAGCGTAAGCCTAACAATTTTGTATAGAATGATTGGTTTTCTTGACCATGACGCGCTAATAGTGAAACATGATGAAATTGAGCATGCATTTTGAGTTCCTCCTCTAAATAACTATGTATACTTACTTAAAGTAAGTATAGTGCTTCTGACATTTTTTGACAACTATTTAGTTTGATTCAGAAGGCTGACATAGCCAGAAACAAGAAAAAGTGTTAGAATAACCAAGATAAAAACTAGTAGAAAGAGTGACGGAAATGCTAAGTACAGAAGATTTTGATTTTG
This sequence comes from Enterococcus sp. DIV1328a, assembly GCF_050536905.1. Classification (NCBI taxonomy): domain Bacteria; kingdom Bacillati; phylum Bacillota; class Bacilli; order Lactobacillales; family Enterococcaceae; genus Enterococcus; species Enterococcus sp. DIV1328a. The sequence goes on from NZ_CP172912.1 coordinate 636,379, forward strand.
ATTTACCAGAAGAATTAATTGCTCAAACCCCACTAAAAGATCGCGCTAGTTCACGATTATTAGTTGTAAATAAAGAAACAGGGGACATGGAGGATAAACATTTCCATGATATTCTTGATGAATTACAGCCTGGGGATGCATTAGTCATGAATAATACCCGGGTACTGCCGGCCCGTTTATATGGAGAAAAACCTGAAACAGGCGGTCATTTGGAAGTTTTACTTTTAACAAATACAGAAGGCGATACATGGGAAACCTTGATTAAACCCGCGAAACGTGCAAAAGTCGGCACGGAAATTCAATTTGGCGATGGTCGCCTAAAAGCGGTGGTTAAAGAAGAGTTGGAACATGGTGGTCGAATCATTGAATTTAAATATGATGGTATTTTCTTAGAAATTTTAGAATCGTTAGGAGAAATGCCATTGCCGCCATATATCAAAGAACGTCTAGATGACCCAGATCGTTATCAAACGGTTTATGCTGAAGAAAATGGTTCAGCTGCAGCACCAACAGCGGGTTTGCATTTTACAAAAGAACTATTAGAAGAGATCAAAGCAAAAGGTGTTCATCTCGTTTATTTAACTTTACATGTCGGTTTAGGAACATTCCGTCCCGTGAGCGTTGATAATATAGAAGAACATCATATGCATAGCGAATTCTATCGTTTAACTGAAGAAGCGGCTAAGCAACTAAATGAAGTACGCCAAGCAGGCGGTCGGATTGTTGCGGTTGGAACAACTTCTATTCGTACGTTGGAAACAATTGGCACAAAATTTAATGGTGAAATCCAGGCTGACAGTGGCTGGACCGATATTTTTATCACACCAGGGTATCAATTTAAAGTCGTAGAGGCTTTTTCAACGAACTTTCATTTGCCAAAATCTACGTTAGTGATGCTTGTGAGTGCCTTTGCAGGAAAAGACTTAACATTGGCTGCTTACCAACATGCAATTGAGGAAAAATATCGTTTCTTTAGTTTTGGCGATGCAATGTTTATTAAATAAGCGACACTTTGTGAGCAGAATACTTGGGATTGAAACAAAAATATATTATGATAAACACGTGATTTTTGGAATCACAGTAAAGGTGTGCTTTATTTTTTCTTCCCCTGTAAATAATAAAGTTAGAAACCAAAACGCTACTAGAGCAAAAATGCTTAGTAGACAATCTTAGAATAAAAAGAACGACGCAACCAAGGTTGCGCCGTTCTTTTTTTATGTAAGAAAAGATTAATTATTGAAACAACAATACGAAGAAGTGCTTTCTTCGTATTGCCGGTACTAAGTTGTACCTCGGCAACTCCAAGTACAATCAGAAAAATTGTCTTGTTAAGTACAGCTTATACTGTTTAGGCTTCTTGTTCTACATCGTCATTCAGTGTTTCTTTGAAGGTGAACACATCATCAATGGTTACGCCAAAGACGTTCGCGATGTCATGCGCAAGAAGTAATGAAGGATTGTACTTGTTTCGTTCCAGTTGAATAATTGTTTGTCGAGAGACACCGACTCGATTGGCCAAATCTTGCTGGGTCATACGAGCCATAGCACGATAAACATGAATTGAACTTTCAAACGAAGATTTTTTCTTTTTTCGCATAGCATTCCCTCCTTTAAAAGAAGATAAAATAGAATGTGCACCTTGAATATAACACATATGATTATTTGATACAAATATATTTTATTGCCTAAAAGAAAAAACCGAGCTTAAATTTAAGCTCGGCCTTGTTAACGGGAAGACATCAATTGGTTGAATAAGTGTTTACATTTCGCGATACATGTAAAGCAAAAGGTGAACGTGATGTGGTGAAACTAAAACCTTGTTTTCATACAGTTTCGACGCTTGGATGGTGGATAACTTGCGTTAGGTGATAACAGATAGGGTAAATGCTTTATAGAAACTCCATCCTTCTATAACCTTTCCCTATTTTCCGATACGAGTTATCACTAACAATTACTCTACACGTATTGTTTACAGGTGAATCTTGCAATTCTAACAACTTTGAGTTTACCGATTTTTATCTACTGAGAAAATCTTCAACCAATTGATTTGCATGTCCTCCTTACACTTAAAGAATAGCACCTTTTGGAAGCGTTTGCAAGTTATAACACTTATTAATAAGATTAAATATAATATTTTTCTGGTTATTTTATAACATGTAAAATAAATAATTGTGCGAACTAAATAACATTGTATTTTTTGTTGTTTTTGTGTTGAATATATAGAAATAAACTATTTTTTATCAGACAAAATGAAAAAAATGTCCATTGCTTTTTGGCTGAATTCGTTTCTTTTTTCATAAAATTCCCATAATCAAATAGAAACATTGCTGTAGCAACAACGAAAATACCAGTTTTTTCTGGACATATGAGAGAACGCTAAGCCAAAGATGAAAAAAGTTGCGTGTTCAAAAAAAATCATGTTATATTTAATAGAGACACTATTATATAGGAAGAAAAAATTAGAGGGGGAATAGGATGGAAGCTTACAAGCAAACTGTCGATACTGTCACAAAAGAAGTTTCAGTCAATACTGAAACTGGTTTAACACAACAAGAGGCCCAACAACGGCTGAAAGAAAATGGCCGCAATCAATTTGAAGAGGCTAAGAAGGATTCTGTGTTAAAGAAATTCATTCACAGTTTATCTGATTTTACGACGATTATTTTATTAGTTGCTGCGGCAATTTCGTTTTATACAGCAATCGTAACAGAACATGGCGAATATTTTGAAGGAATCTTAATTATTGCAATTGTGATTATCAATGCTGTTTTGGCCATTGTTCAAGAAGGAAATGCTGAAAAATCTCTGGCGGCTTTACAAGACATGAACAAGCAAAGTAGTGCAGTCTTACGAGATGGCAAGGTAATCGAAGTCGATGCTGAAGAACTAGTAGTAGGAGATGTTCTAGTTCTTGAAGCTGGTTCAATGATTACAGCCGATGCACGACTTATTCAAGCTTCTCAAATGCGCGTAGAAGAGTCAGCACTAACAGGTGAAAGTGAACCTGTTGAAAAAGATCCTACATACGTGGGGCATGACGATGATGGCTTAGGAGATCAAATAAATATGATTTTCAAAGGCTGTACCGTTGTGAATGGCCGCGGACGAGCAGTAGTAACTGCAACAGGAATGAATACAGAAATGGGTAAAATTGCTGGGTTACTGAATAACAGCGATCAGCAAAAAACACCATTACAAAAACGCTTGAATCAATTAGGCAAACGTATTAGTTTGTTAGCTTTAGGGGCTGCAGCAATTGTTTTCATTATTGGTGAACTGCAAGGAGAACCGCTTCTTGAAATGTTTATGACAGCCGTTTCCTTAGCGGTGGCAGCTGTACCAGAAACACTAACCGTGATTGTAACGTTAACCTTAGCATATGGTGTTCAAAAAATGGCTAAGAAACATGCGATTATTCGTCGATTGCCAGCAGTAGAAACGCTAGGAACTGCGAATGTTATCTGTTCTGATAAGACAGGAACACTGACACAAAATAAAATGCGCGTCCGCCGAGTATGGCATCGTGGTGATGAAGTAACGGATACGGAAGATGCCATGACCGATGAAGCCATGGAAGTATTGAAAATGGCTGCTTTATGTACAGATGTCATTGTGGAAAAAGAAGGCGATGAACTAACTGTTACAGGGAATCCGACAGAAGCGGCAATTGTTCGTGCTGTCGAAGAAAATTATCATACTAAAGAAGAACTTGAAGAAAAATATCCTCGTATTGGTGAAATTCCCTTTGATTCAGAACGAAAAATGATGACTACGGTCCATCAATGGGGGAAAAAGTACATCTCAATTACTAAAGGAGCCTTTGATGTGTTACTACCACGTTTTGGTTTCGGAGATGTCGATCAAGCGGCTATTGTTAATGATCGTTTCGGAAAACGAGCGTTACGAGTTATTGCTGTCGGTTATGCCGTATATGATGAACCACCCAAGGAAATTACATCAGAGGCTTTAGAAAAAAATCTTCGCTTGTTAGGCTTAATTGGCATGATTGATCCACCACGTCCAGAAAGTAAGGGCGCCATTGCTCGTGCGAAAAAAGCTGGAATTAAAACAGTCATGATTACTGGTGATCACGTGGTAACAGCCAGTGCAATTGCTAAAGAATTAGGAATTTTAAAAGATAAAAGTGAAGCCTTATCTGGTTCAGAACTGAAAAAAATGAGTGATGAAGAATTAGATAAACGTGTTAAAGATTTATCCGTTTATGCACGTGTAACCCCTGAAGATAAAATTCGAATTGTTCAATCATGGCAACGTTCTGGCGCTGTTGTAGCAATGACCGGAGATGGCGTGAATGATGCGCCAGCCTTGAAAGCTAGTGATGTCGGTTGCGCAATGGGGATTACTGGAACAGATGTGGCCCAAGGCGCTTCAGATATGATTTTGACGGACGATAACTTTGCAACTATTGTTGATGCGGTTGCACAAGGACGTGCCGTGTACCGAAATATTCGTAAAGCCATTAACTTCTTATTAAGCTGTAATATTTCTGAGATTTTTATTGTTTTAATTGCCATGTTACTTGGTTGGGGTGCGCCATTTACTGCAGTTCAACTGTTGTTTGTTAACGTGGTCGCAGATGGGTTACCTGGTTTTGCATTAGGAAAAGAACCAGCGGAAAAAGGAATTATGGATGAGGCACCAATCCCTAAAAACGAAGGGATTTTTGCACGAGGCTTATGGCAAAAGATTGGGATTAATGCAGCAGTGTTCACAGTCATTACTTTGTTTGGTTTTTACCTAGGTGCCTTTGTACCAGGTGTTTCAGCCTATGTTTCAAACAGCTATGAAGTTGGACAAACAGTGGCATTTTTAATCTTAGCTTATTCCTCTATCTTACATGTCTTTAATGTTCGTAGTGCGAACTCTGTTTTCCGTGTAAAATTATCAAGCAACAAGTCGCTCTTTGAAATGGTCGTTTTAGCATTACTAATTACCACAACCATTGCTTTATTACCATTCACACAAGAACTATTTGGATTAGTGCATATTAGTTTAAATCATTGGATGTTAGCAATTTTCCTATCCTTTGTGCCAATTTTCGTCAATGAAATGATTAAGTTCCATTTCTCTGAAGTTGAAGAGGAAGAAGAAGTGATTTAAATTTAACAGGAATAAAAGGAGCTACCTTTGTTCAGAAAATTATCTTAATAGTTAGCAAGTGGGGCAGCAGTCGTTTCGACTGCTGCCCCACTTATTTTTGATTTTCCTTTTTTCAAAATAGGTGGGTTTCTTATCTAAGATGAACATTCTCTAATAAAAAGACTTGCTAAACGATTTAAAACGTATTATAGTGAGTAGCATCGTTAGTCAAAAAGCGCTTTTTGACTAATGAAAAAGATATATAAAACGTTATATAATAAAGAGTTTTAAAAGTTTTTATGGAGCTGTTGGTTAAACTAAACGAAGTCATTTCTTTTGTAGGAGGAAAGTATTGTGTTACACAAAGCAGAGGGGTTTGATCGTCGGAAATTTACGATGGCAGGGATCTTAGTTGCCATGGGCGTTGTCTATGGAGATATTGGAACGAGCCCTTTATATGTAATGAAAGCCATTGTAGGAGATAATGGTGGCTTGGCACGGGTTTCTGAATCGTTTATTTTAGGTTCGGTCTCGTTAATTTTTTGGACATTGACTATCTTAACCACGATTAAATATGTTGTTATTGCTTTAAATGCTGATAACCATGGAGAAGGTGGGATTTTCTCTCTTTATACATTGGTTCGTAAAAAAAGTAAGTATTTGATTATTCCCGCAATGATTGGCGGCGCCGCTTTACTGGCTGATGGCGTTTTGACCCCAGCTGTGACAGTGACGACAGCGATTGAAGGCTTACGGGGGATTCCAGCATTTTTTGAACGTTTTGGCAATGACCAAACGATTATAGTGGTTATTACGTTGACGATTATTTTAATTCTTTTTTCTGTTCAACGATTTGGAACAGAATTGGTCGGGAAAGCTTTTGGGCCGATTATGTTCTTGTGGTTTACTTTTTTAGGCATCATTGGTTTAATGAATTTTAGCCAAGATTGGACGGTTATTCGTGCATTAAATCCATATTATGCTTTGCAATTACTAGTCAGTCCAGAAAATAAATTAGGTCTATTTATTTTAGGGAATATTTTCTTGGCTACAACTGGTGCTGAAGCTTTATATTCTGATTTAGGGCATGTAGGAAAAATGAATATCCGCATTAGCTGGCCGTATATTAAGATTTGTTTGATTCTTAATTATTTAGGGCAAGCTGCGTGGTTATTAACGGTCAAAGAAAACCCTGAAATGCAGGCATTAGCTGAAATTAACCCATTTTTCCAAATGATTCCACGAGGTATTCTTGTATTTGGCGTTGTTTTTGCAACAATCGCCGCAGTGATTGCTTCGCAAGCGTTAATATCAGGTTCGTATACTTTAGTTTCTGAAGCGATTAAATTGAAGTTATTACCAAGACTTAAAATTATTTATCCTGGGAGCAATATCGGTCAAATGTATATTCCAGCGGTAAATTTAATTTTGTGGTTAGCTTGTTCAGCAATCGTGCTGGCTTTTAGAACATCGACACACATGGAAGCTGCGTATGGTCTATCGATTACGATTACGATGTTAATGACAACCATTTTATTGTTGTTTTATCTTTTGGATAAAATTCCAGCTTGGTCTGCGTATCTAATTTCCTTGTTCTTTGCTGCCATTGAAGTTGTCTTTTTCTTTTCAAGTGCTGCGAAGTTTTTCCATGGTGGATATGTTGCTGTGGGAATGGCAGTCTTCTTGTTATGCATCATGATTATTTGGGAACGCGGCAACGAGATTAAGGAAGCGACGGCGGAACAAGTGTCGTTGGAAAAATATGTACCACAACTTAAAGCTTTGAAAGAAGATACATCTGTACCTATGTATCAAACCAACGTGGTCTTTTTAACCTCCGATCGAGTGGACGGCGAAATTAATCGTAATATTATTTATTCGATTTTGGACAAACAACCAAAACGAGCGAACGTTTATTGGTTTGTTAATGTTCAGGTAACAGATGAACCCTTTACTCAAGAGTATTCTGTTGACATGCTAGGAACTGATTTTATTGTGCAAGTTCAGCTATATTTAGGCTTCCATATTTCTCAAGAAGTGAATGTATATTTAAGACAAATTGTTCATGACTTGATGAAAACAGGCCGCTTGCCAAAACAGCCACAACGTTATTCATTAACGCCAGGGAGAGAAGTTGGCGATTTCCAATTTGTATTAATTCAAGAAGAATTATCTAACGTTTCTGAACTGAAAAAATGGGATCGACAAATTATGCAGGCAAAATTAGCTATCAAAAACTTAACTACCTCTCCTGAAAGTTGGTTTGGCTTGGAATACAGTGAAGTCAAATATGAATCCGTTCCTTTAATCATTGGCCCACAACGGAAAACGCACTTAGTCGAACGAAAGAATCGTTCATAAATAGAAGAAATTTAACTAAAAGATTGAGCCTAAGTCCTTGAGATACATGGCTCAATCTTTTTTGTAGAATCAGAGTAAATACTGTAATTCCACAAAGAATTCATTTAAAAGTGTTTGGTCTTTAAAGGAATTCATCCGCTTAAAGATGGCCAGTAAGACTTCTTTTTGAGGTTCAGTTAATTGATCTACTTTTAACAAAGGAAGAAAAGCGATAATCAGAGAATAATCCAATTCTGGATTTTGAGAATGTGTAAATAATTCATGGAGTTCTGACAAAATAAACGGATGATAATAAGATTGGTCAGACTGTTCTTCTGCAGTTGTTGGTTCATAAATAGAAATACTCTCTTGGGAATGAGAGGGGGCTTCTACTGTTAAAGGAAAAGCATAAAAGGACTGCTGTAACTTTTGCGCTTGAATCATAATTTTTAATGAATCGTGATAGGATAGCTGTTCTTCAGATAAACGTACCATCAACTGAGTAAAAAAAGGTGGTTTTAGTAGTTGTTTATTTTGAAAATTTTCTTTTAATAGCTGGCGCACAAATCGATCGAAATCACCATAAAGTAGCCAATCTACTGTTGTGTCACAGGCTTTAGCGATTTTTTTTAAGTATCGTTTATTGGGTAAATTCAAACCTAATTCCCAGTTACTAATTGTACTTCCACTAGATAGACCAATTTTATTGGCTAAATAACGTAAAGTGTACTTCTTCTTTTTTCGAGCTTCACGCATGCGCGCCCCGACTTGCTTTGTAGTAATTTTCATTGAAACACTCCTTTTGTAATAAATATGAGGATAAGGTGTTCTTAAAATATACATACGCAAAATTCGGCTCTTTTTTTTTCTAAACTAAAAAAAGTAATTATTTCTAACAATTTTCATCTTGTGCTATGCTTAAGATGAAAATACTTAAGAAGAGAAGGGATCATATGTCAGCAAAACATAATCATGAACAACATCAGGAAAAACAGCCAACAATGTCCCACGATAAAATGAATCACATGAATCATGATATGGCGCATGAACAAATGGCTATGTCACACCAACATGAAGGAATGAAGGGAATGGACCATTCAATGCATATGGGGAATTTTAAACAAAAATTCTGGCTGTCATTGATTTTAGCTATTCCGATTATTGTTCTTTCACCAATGATGGGTTTTCAATTACCTTTTCAATTTACTTTTCCAGGTTCTGATTGGTTGGTCTTAATTTTAGCAACTGTGCTATTTTTTTATGGTGGACAACCATTTTTAAGTGGCGCTAAAATGGAATTACAGCAAAAGAGTCCAGCAATGATGACGTTAATTGCGATGGGGATTTCGGTATCATATTTTTACAGCCTATATGCGTTTTACATGAATCATTTTACGAATCAGGCCCACGTGATGGACTTTTTCTGGGAATTAGCCACTCTGATTGTTATTATGCTTTTAGGCCATTGGATTGAAATGAATGCTATTTCTAATGCTGGTGATGCCTTGAAAAAAATGGCTGAACTGTTGCCTGACACAGTCAAGCGAATGACTGAACATGGGGAAGAAGAAATTCCTTTGCAAGATGTTCAAGAAGGCGATCGCTTGATTGTTCGTTCGGGAGATAAAATTCCGACAGACGGTAAAATTTTGAAAGGAAGCACAACAGTCGACGAATCGATGGTTACAGGGGAATCAAAAACAGTAGAAAAAAACATTGGCGACTCCGTGATTGGTGGAGCTGTCAATGGCAACGGAATGATTGAAATTTCGGTAACTGGCACGGGTGAAAATAGTTACCTGTCAAAAGTTATGGAGATGGTTAAACAAGCGCAGTCGGAAAAATCAAAACTAGAATCCATTTCAGACCGTGTAGCCAAGTGGTTATTCTATATTGCCTTATTCGTAGGTGTGTTAGCATTTATCGGTTGGTTACTCGTAACGAAAGATTTGTCTCTAGCATTTGAACGAATGGTTACAGTTTTTATTATTGCCTGTCCCCATGCGTTAGGCTTAGCAATTCCTTTAGTGATTGCTAGAAGTACCTCCATTGCTGCTAAAAATGGCTTACTTTTAAAAAATCGGAATGCATTAGAACAAGCCAATAAGGTTGAATATGTGTTGCTGGATAAAACTGGAACTTTAACAGAAGGACAATTTACAGTTACTGGCTTAGAATTAATGAGTAAGCAGTTTACTAGAGAAGAAGCACTTAAATATATTGGGGCATTGGAAAAAAATGCAAATCATCCGTTGGCAATTGGAATCATGAACTATTTAAATAAACAAGCCGTTCAACCTTATGAAGCCCATAATCTGCAAGCTTTATCAGGCGTAGGACTGGTTGCTACTGTTCAAAACCAAGAAGTCAAAATAGTCAATGAAAAAGAAGTTGCACGGTTACAGTTAACCTTCGATGAAACAATTAAAACAAACTATCAAGAGCAAGGAAATACCTTGAGCTATTTAATCATCGCTGGTCAATTAGTCGCACTGCTTGCTTTAGGAGATAAAGTCAAACCAGAAGCTAAAACATTTATTGCAGAGTTACAAGCGCAAGGAATTACGCCAGTCATGTTAACAGGGGATAATCAAACAGCTGCCAGTGCAGTTGCTAATTATTTAGGAATGAAGGAATACTACGCAGAGCTCTTACCAGAAGATAAAGAAAAAATTGTGCAACAGTATCTTACTGAGGGGCATCAGGTCATGATGGTAGGAGACGGTATTAACGATGCACCAAGTTTAGCCCGTGCTTCAATCGGCATTGCGATAGGCGCTGGTACAGATGTAGCGATTGATTCGGCAGATGTTGTACTGACGGATAGTGATCCTAAAGATATTTTAAGGTTCTTAGATTTAGCCAAACAAACACGACGTAAAATGATCCAAAATCTTTGGTGGGGAGCTGGGTACAATATTGTCGCCATTCCTTTAGCGGCTGGGGTTCTTGCACCAATTGGGATTGTTTTAAATCCAGCTGTAGGTGCTGTCTTGATGTCATTAAGTACAATTATTGTAGCAGCAAATGCTATGACACTGCATATTTCAAAAAAATAATTCGATATAATTGTAGAGAGCGGAAAGTAATCAATACTTTTTGTTCTCTATTTTTTTCTTCTTAAAAAAATTTTTGCCTTATTTGACGTATTCTTATAACAAGGGAGTGAAAGGGGACGATATATGGATTTCAAGGAATTATTGTCTTTTGAACATAAAAATATGTTGGAATTGTTGGATTTACTGCAACAAGAGCAGACATTTTCTGTTTTGATGGCTGCAGAAAAACTAAAGGTGAGCGACAAAACCATCCATTGTTACATTCAACGTTTTGAAAAAAAGCAGGAAACGTATAAGATAGAAGGGCTTTGTAAGATTTATACAACGACCAAAGGAATTGTAAAATATCGTGAATTATGCGTTTGTGGCTTGGCTCGATTTAGACAAAAATTTTGTTATTTTATTCCCGAATTTTATATTTTACGTTGTCTAATTGAAGAGCGAATCAATTATGCGCAATTGACCCAGGTATTGGGATTACAGGAATCAACTCTTCGGAAGAAACTTTCTAATATTCGACGTTGGCTAGTTAATTTTGATATTATTGTACGTCAAAAACATTACGATTTAACTGGCAATGAATGGCAAATTCGACAGTTAATCCTTTGTTTTTATTTGTTTTTTCAAGAAAGCTGTCTGGAAGAAAACAGAGAAATGACTCGGAAAATCATTACCTTTTTTGAGTTGGATTTAAATGTAGCACAACAGAATCATCTTAGTTGGCTAATTTATATTTGGGAGAAACGATATAGAGGCGGGCATGAAATTTCAGTGCCAAATGCTAATTTATTTCAACAAACAAGTGCTTTTTTTTATTTATTTCGTCTGGAAGTGTTGAGCACTTCTTTTATGTCTCTTAAAGAACAAAAAGCGTTATTTGTGATTCTTGAAGCACATTTTGGTGGTTGTTTTGGCAAGAGAGCGCGAAAGTATTTTATTCATGAGCAAATGAAAATAGAAAGTTTATGCTTAAAAACAGCTATTTTTATTATGAAAGAAATTAGGAGAAATTTTACACAACATCATTTTAATTATCAAGAAATTCATTTATGTCGATTTTTAAGTACGCATATGAATAGTTTATTAGACGGACAAGCATGGTTGCCAGCTCATAAACAGGAACAAACACTCGCTGTACGTTATCATCAAACTTGGCACAGATTACAAAAACTAATTAGGCTTTTAAAGCGCCTATATCCAGTCTTTACTTCAGTAAAAGAACGGGAATTGACGAGTTGCTATTTTTATCACATCCTAGATTTATTTAACCCGATTTTATATGAAAAAAAATATATTATTTGCCTATTGACGGACTTTCCTCCAGAAAAGGAACAAGCGTTGGGACAATCTATAAAAAGCTATTTCAGTGAAAAAAAGAATATTACAATTATTCATGGAAAACCAACGCATCAACTTCACCAAGCACATCTCTTAATTGTCAATCATTTGTTTCAGATGAACGTAGCGCTTTCTTCTGAGACAGTTGTTTATTTGCCAGAGGAATTATCTCCTGCTTTTTTTGAAAAAGTCGAAGCGAATCTATCGTAAGAAGTCCAATTTTGTCTAAATAGTGTTAAAATGAAGAAGTAAGAGGAATGGATGAGGAGGATATTAAAATGAAACAACTGCAATTTGGTACAAGTGACGAAACAGTTTCTTCGGTTATCTTAGGATGTATGCGCTTAAATGGTGCTGAAAATCCTCAACAGGTAATTGAAACTGCTTATGATCATGGCATTACATTTTTTGATCACGCCGACATTTATGGTGGCGGCGACTGCGAAACCATTTTTGGTAAGGCCTTAAAAGAAAGTACCATTCGTCGTGAAGATATTTTTATACAAACAAAATGTGGGATTCGTCAAGGCTTTTTTGACTTTTCAAAAGCTCATATTTTAGAAGCGGTCGAAGGGAGTTTACAGCGTTTAGGTGTAGATTCAGTCGATGCATTATTATTGCATCGTCCAGATACTTTAGTGGAACCAGAAGAAGTAGCTGAGGCTTTTCATTTATTAGAAAAACAAGGGAAAGTTCGCTATTTTGGTGTAAGTAACCAAACGCCAGGACAAATTGAACTTTTAAAAACAGCTGTTAAACAACCATTATTAGCCAATCAATTACAATTTGGCATCAAGCATACTGGCATGGTGGATCAAGGCTTACAAACAAATATGGAAATATCAGGAAGCATTGATTATGATCATGGTATTTTAGATTATTCACGGTTGAAACAAATGACTATTCAAGCATGGTCACCGTACCAATATGGTTATTTTGAAGGTGTCTTTATTGGAAATGAAAAATTCCCTGAGTTAAATCAAAAATTAAGCGAATTGGCTGAAAAATATCAAACAACGCCAACTGGTTTAGCCAGCAGCTGGATTCTGCGCCACCCTGCTAATATGCAGGTCATCGCAGGAAGTATGAATCTTGGTAGAATTGAAGAAATTGCTAAAGCAGCAGACATTGTGATTAGTCGCGAAGATTGGTACGATATTTATCGTGCAGCGGGAAATGTTTTGCCGTAAAAAGATTTTCATACTTGTGAAGATCCAGCCTGTATTGCTGATTGATTTTGGTATTTGATATAGTTGTCACTAAGGAACTATGTCAAATACCTTTTTCTTTCATTCTGCAATCGCCGTCTACTGCAAATTCTGTAGTTTTTTGTTAAAATAGAAAGGAAACTAGTTTGCTAAAGATGAGGGGAAAAAAATGACCAAAAAAAAATTATTACTCGTTGATGGAAACAGTGTAGCCTTTCGTGCATTTTTTGCGCTACATAACTCATTAGAACGATTCAAAAATAAGAACGGCTTGCATACAAATGCTATTTATGCGTTTAACAATATGTTTGAAAATGTAATGCAAAAAGAAATGCCTACTCATGTTTTAGTCGCTTTTGATGCAGGGAAAACCACATTCAGAACAGAATTTTATTCAGAATATAAAGCCGGACGTTCAAAAACACCGGGGGAATTTAAAGAACAAATGCCGTATATTCGTGAACTTTTAGAAGGTTTAGGCGTAAAATATTATGAACTACCTAACTATGAAGCAGATGATATTATTGGTACATTAGCCAACAAAGTTGATAAAGATGAATTTGATGTTGTTGTGTTATCAGGGGACCGAGATTTGACGCAATTAGCGACGGACACTGTCAAAGTAGATATCACTGTTAAAGGAGTTAGCGATATTGAATCATATACGCCTGAGCATATTGCTGAAAAATATGATGGGTTAACGCCTAAGCAAATTATTGATATGAAAGGGTTGGCTGGCGACACGTCGGATAACATTCCAGGTGTAACGAAAATCGGTGAGAAAACTGCGATTAAGCTGTTAAAACAATATGGCTCAGTTGAAGGGGTTTATGAGAATATCGATGAAATGAAAAAAAGCAAAATGAAAGAAAACTTGATTAATGATAAAGAGCAAGCCTTTCTTTCTAAACGCTTAGCGACAATTGAAGTCAATGCACCAGTCGAAGTCAATGTGGAAGACTTGGCATATGAAGGGAAAAACTTAGAAAAATTGGTTCCTTTTTATAAAGAAATGGATTTTAAACAATTTTTAGCTAAGTTGGACATTACAGAAGAACCTGTTGAAATGGAAGATATTTTATTTGAAGTAGTTGAAGATCAGTTAACCAATGAAATGTTTACAGACGATATGGCTCTTTATGTTGAGATGATGGAAGATAACTATCATACGTCACCGATTGTCGGCCTTGCTTGGGGCAACAACAAGAAGATTTATACCACGAATAATTTAGCTGTTTTTGAAAGTCAGCCATTTATCGATTGGTTGATGGATGAGACACGTAAAAAAAATGTCTACGATGCAAAACGGACGTACGTTGCACTAAATCGCTATGTAGGAAAAATGACAGGGATTGCCTTTGATGTTTTATTGGCTGCTTATTTACTTGATACCAATGACAATAACGCTGATATTGAAGGTGTAGCACAACATTACGGATATGATGCGATTCAATCTGATGAAGCGATTTATGGAAAAGGGGCCAAAAAAGGCTTGCCAGAGGACGAAGAAGTTTTCTTTGGTCATTTAGCACGTAAGATTAAAGCAATTCAATTTTTAACAAGCAAATTAGATAGCGAATTAACAGAAAAGAATCAAGCTGATTTATTCTATAAAATGGAATTACCACTTTCTCGTATTTTAGGCGATATGGAAATAACTGGGATCCGTGTTGATGCCACGCGCTTAAAAGAAATGCAAGTAGAATTTTCAGAACGCTTGAAAGAAATCGAAGAAAAAATCTATGCAGAAGCTGGCGAAGAATTTAATTTGAATTCACCTAAACAATTAGGCGTTATTTTATTTGAAAAAATGGGCTTACCTGTGATCAAAAAGACGAAAACTGGTTATTCAACAGCGGTGGATGTTTTAGAACAACTAAAAGAACAAGCACCAATTGTAGCAGATATTTTAACTTATCGTCAAATTGCCAAAATTCAATCGACCTATGTTGAAGGACTCTTAAAAGTAATTCAGCCAGATAATAAAATTCATACTCGGTATGTACAAACACTGACACAAACAGGACGATTAAGCTCAGTAGATCCCAATTTACAAAACATTCCTATCCGTTTAGAAGAAGGCCGAAAAATTAGAGAAGCCTTCGTACCAAGAGAGGATAATTGGTTGATTTTCTCTTCTGATTACTCTCAAATTGAGTTACGTGTGCTCGCACATATTTCTAATGATGAGCATTTAAAAGAAGCGTTTGTGGAAGGACAAGATATCCATGCCAGCACTGCAATGCGAGTTTTCGGTGTTGAAAAAGCAGAAGATGTCACACCTAACATGCGTCGTCAAGCTAAAGCAGTGAATTTTGGAATTGTCTATGGTATCAGTGATTATGGCTTGTCCCAAAACTTAGGCATTACTAGGAAGCAAGCACAACAATATATTGACACCTATTTTGAAAAATATCCAGGCGTGAAGCAGTATATGGAAGAGATAGTCCGCGATGCCAAAGACAAAGGCTATGTGGAAACATTGTATCATCGCCGTCGTTATTTAAGTGATATTAATTCAAGAAACTTTAATCTACGTTCGTTCGCTGAACGTACAGCGATTAATACACCGATTCAGGGAAGTGCCGCAGATATTTTAAAAATTGCGATGATTGAAATGGCGCGTCGTTTAAAAGAAGAAAAATTACAAGCGACAATGTTATTACAAGTGCACGATGAATTAGTTTTTGAAGTACCAGAATCAGAATTAGAACAATTAAATCAACTCGTCAAAGAAGTGATGGAGCACGCAGTTTCCTTACATGTGCCACTTATCACCGATAGCAGTTGGGGAAAAACATGGTATGAAGCAAAATAATAGCTTACCCATTAAGAACGATGAATAAAATAAGGATAAGTAGGATCTGGACGTTGATATCTAAGCGTTCAGACCTCTTTATATAAAGGAGCAAAAATAATGCCAGAATTACCAGAAGTAGAAACAGTGCGAAAAGGACTTGAAAAACTTGTTGTAGGAAAAACCATTCAAGAAGTCATTGTTTTTTGGCCAAGAATTATTGAATCACCAGAAGTTGATGTATTTCAAGGTCAATTAGCTGGTCAAACGATTGAAGGGATTGAGCGAAGAGGAAAATTTCTGATTTTTAAATTGTCTGATAATGATATGATTTCTCACTTACGGATGGAAGGAAAATATGAGTTTCATCAGGCTGATGATGAAATTGCCAAACATACCCATGTAATGTTTACTTTTACAGATGGCACGCAATTACGTTATTTAGATGTACGGAAATTTGGCCGTATGACATTGGTTCCTAAGAATCAAGGTCATCAATATAAAGGGATTTTAGCTTTGGGCCCAGAGCCAACACCAGACGTTTTCCAATTAGCTACTTTTCAACAAGGCTTGAAAAAGCATCATAAAGCAATTAAGCCATTGCTGTTAGATCAAAAGCTAGTGACGGGCTTGGGGAATATTTATGTAGATGAAGCACTTTGGCAAGCGCAAATCCATCCAGAACAACCAGCAGATTCCTTAAAACCTGCGGAAGTTGCTACGTTGTATCAAGCAATCATTGACGTCTTGGCACGCGCTGTTGAAGCAGGTGGAACCACCATCCGCACCTATCTAAACGCGTTAGGAGAAGCAGGGACTTTTCAAGTAGCGTTGAATGTCTATGGGCAAACAGGCTTACCTTGCAATCGTTGTGGTACGCCAATTGTTAAAACAAAAGTGGCACAACGTGGTACGCATTATTGTCCACAATGCCAACAATTGAAAGGTCGTCGATTGAAATGACAAAAGTTTTAGGCATTACAGGAGGGATTGCGACAGGTAAAAGTACGGTTGTTGCTCTTTTTAAAAAAGCGGGTTATCCAATTGTTGACGGCGACATTATCGCCCGAGAAATTGTTGCAAAAGGGCAACCAGCCTTAGCCGCAATCGTTGAAACTTTCGGACCAGAAATAGTATTAACAACTGGTGAATTGGATCGGAAAAAGTTAGGACAATTAATTTTCGCTAGTCCTCAAAAAAGAGAGCTGTTAAATGAAACGCTGAAACCTTTTTTAAGAAAAGAAATTTTACGTCAAATTGAAGAAGCTAAAAAGAAAGCCGCCCTGGTTATTGTTGATATTCCTCTGCTTTATGAAGCTCATTATGAGGCGATCATGGATCAAGTTGCTGTGGTATATGTACCAGAAAAGATTCAAAAAGAGCGTCTGATGGCCCGAAACCAATTAACAGAAGAAGAAGCGCAACAAC
Source organism: Enterococcus sp. DIV1328a (assembly GCF_050536905.1). Lineage (NCBI taxonomy): Bacteria > Bacillati > Bacillota > Bacilli > Lactobacillales > Enterococcaceae > Enterococcus > Enterococcus sp. DIV1328a. Next base: position 653,649 of record NZ_CP172912.1, read on the forward strand.
GAATTGCTAGCCAATGGCCGATTGAAATGAAAAAAGAACGAGCAGATATCGTGTTTGATAACCAAGGAACTAGAGAAGAAACGGAACAGCAAGTGAAGAAGTGGCTAGAGAAACAAACTGGAAAGAAGTGAATATTTTTTAAATGGCGTAAAATGTTTTGAAAATTTCAGAAAAAACAGTGAAAGTCTTTGTTTTTATTAAAGAATGGCAAAGATTCAACTAAGAACCAGTTCTAAAGACCTAGTAATAGCGCAATTTCATGTTATAATATAGGCAACAAAAATTATACAGAATAGAAGAGGTGAACGTTATGCGTTGTCCAAGATGTCATCATAATAATTCCCGTGTTATTGATAGCCGTCAAGCAGATGATGGACGTGCAATTCGCCGTCGTCGTGAATGTGAAAATTGCAGTTATCGGTTCACTACATTTGAAAGAATTGAAGCGGCGCCATTACTTGTAATCAAGAAAAATGGGGATCGTGAAGAATTTAATCGTGATAAAATTTTGCGTGGGCTCATTCGCTCTGCGGAAAAAAGACCTGTTGCTATGGAACAAATGGTTCAAATTGTCGATAATGTTGAAAATCGAGTGCGTAGTTTAGGGGAAAATGAAGTCTCTACAACGCTTATCGGTGAATATGTGATGGAAGATTTAGTCAATCTAGATGAAATTGCCTACATCCGCTTTGCGAGTGTTTATCGACAATTCAAAGATATGAGCGTGTTTTTGAAAGAGTTACAGGACATTGTCGACAAAGCAAAATCTTCTTCTCCTGACTCAGAAAATTAAAAAGGAGGTCTTTCTTTGAAAGGAAATCGGCAAAGAATCCAACCAAAAAATATTTTTCAAGCGGTTATTGATTCACCGCTTTCTGATCAAGAGAAAGAGGTTTTAACCTTTTTATATCAACCAATTGTCGGCGCCAATGCGTTTAGTTTATATTGGCTTTTGTTATCTGAAACAACAGATTCAGAGGAGAATGGCTCGCTGTTTCATGCAGATTTAATTAGTTTGCTGGACTTGAGTTGTCAACAATTAGAAGAAGCTTGCTACAAATTAGAAGGCATTGGGTTGCTAGAAACGTATAAAAAAACAGATCGGGAATTAGGAGATTGTTATTTATATTATTTAAAAGCACCTGAAACAGCCGCTCGTTTTTTTAAAGATGAAGTGTTAGCTTTAGTGTTATTTAATCGGGTTGGACAACGGAAATTTGATCAATTAGTGCAAAAGTTCCAACCGCATCCTACCAAAACAGAGGGCTATCAAAATGTTTCCGCTAGCTTTCAAGAGGTTTATGCCTTTAAAGAAGAACAAATTGTTTCCGAAGCGAACCGATTGACAACGATTCAAGAAACTTTTTCTCAACAAGAAAAAGCGAAGAAAATTTCTGTATCAACAGATTCTTTTGATTGGCACTATTTTGTGGAAGGTTTGCACCGCTTAGGTTTACAATTGCCTGAAGATGAGGCTAGTTTTCAAGAAGAAGTCTATGTTTTTCATCAATTATATGGCATCAATGAGTTAGATATGGTAGACTTTGCTTCGAAATCATTTGACTATTATACAAGTCGAATTTTGCCTAAGGAATTAGTGCGAACGATTCATCAAGCGTTTGATCCTGATAAAAAACCACAACCAACAAACATAGTGACAAACAAGCAAGTACAATTGACGGTGGAAGAGCAACAAACGTATCGATATAACGCATTAAAAATGAATGGTTTTTCTGAACTGGATATTCAAATGATTATGGATAGTGAAAAGAATCCGCCTATTCAATATTTAGAAGCTTTAAAAAATAGTCGAGGCGGCTATACGACACCACAAGAACGTTCATTAGTGAAATATTTGGTTGCCAAATCAGGCTTACCGACTAGTGTGATTAATATTTTGATTAACTATGTTTACAACATTCAACAACAACCGACTTTAAAAGCGGAGTATGTGAATCGAATTGCGAATGAATGGGGACAAAGTGGCATTCATTCACCAGAAAAAGCAATTGAACATGTCAGAGAATTGGCAAAACAAAGCCAAACCAAACAAAAACAGCGACAACAAAATTATTCAGGGAAACGCCAAACTGTTCGACAAGAGAGATTGCCAGAATGGGCCGATCAGCCAAACGATGAAACAAAACTTTCCCCAGAAGAACAAGCCGAGTTAGATCGACAAATTCAAGAATTTTTAAACCAAGGAGGTGACCAATGATGGAAGACGTAGGAAAAGAAATGTCAAAAATTATCCAGAAGCGTGACATCAATGAACGATATGAAGAGCTGGTTAACGAAGTATTGAAAGATCAAGATGTTCAAGCCTTTATACAAGCAAACCGAGAGCGTTTAACCGATGAAGATATTCGTAAAAGTTATGCTAAGCTGTATGAATTTGTTCAAGAAAAAAAGAAATTTCAATTAAACGATCCGGCAATGATTGCTCCAGGCTATGAGCCAAGATTAATGTTGAATTTTCATTACATTGATGTAACGTATGTCCCAACGGCTGATTTAATCGCTCGTCAGAAGGAAGAAGAAATTCGTAATCGAGTAAGGGCAATGGACATGCCAAAAGATGTCCGAGAAGCAAATTTACGAGATTTCGATCCATCTTCTCAAGGTCGAGCCAAAGCGTTAGCAGAAGCAATGCAATTTTTAAGAGAATATCCTGCGACACCAAAAGAATTTCATAAAGGGCTCTATTTACAAGGCCCCTTCGGTGTAGGAAAATCTTTCTTATTAGGTGCGATGGCTAATGCTTTAGCAGAACGTGGATTTACTACGACAATTGTTCATTTTCCAACATTTACAGTAGAAATGAAGCAAGCCATTGGTCGCGATCAAGTTGGTGAAAAGCTCGATGCAGTAAAAAAATCCCCTATATTAATGATTGATGACATTGGTGCGGAATCCATGACTAGTTGGATTCGTGACGACGTTTTAAGCGTAATCTTGCAATACCGAATGCAAGAACAATTAGTTACTTTTTTCTCTTCCAATCTAGATTTAAAAGCTTTAGAAGAGCATTTAACCGTGACGCAACGAGGAGAACAAGAGCCGCTAAAAGCCAGACGAATTATGGAACGTGTGCGTTATCTGTCAAAAGAGATTACGATGACAGGAAATGATCGACGAAACGGTTAAAGCAATCCTTTTATTTTTATGGATTGCTTTTTTTCTTGCGCTTGAAGAGGTAGCGTAAGTTTCGCAAAAACAAGTACTTTTGTGTACACTGACAATAAAGAAGTGAGGAAAAGAGGCGTAACAATGAAGAGAAAACTTTGGATTTTTATTGGGGTATTCGTGGTGCTTCTGGGAGGATATTTTCTTTTGTTTAGAGAAAAATCCTATAAAGTAGAGGTGGAAAAAGTGAATCCAAAAATTCAACGCTTAATGTCGACAGACAAACAACATTTTTTAACAAAACATGAATTTCACACAAAAGAAACCGCTGAACGCAAAGATTTGTTGAAATTTTTTATTGAAACCCGGCTCAAAACAGACGGCGGTTTTTTAACCAATTATTTACCAGATGCTGAACGCAAAGATGTCGCCACAGGACATGAGTTGCTAAGTGAGTCTTCGGGTCTATATTTGCGTAATTTAGCTTTTGATACGCAGGGACGTTTTGATAATTTTTACAAGCAGACGAAAGACACCTTTTATGACGGCGTCCAATTTAGTTACCGAATTGACGAGCAAGGCAATAAATACAATGTCAATGCCTCGATTGATGATTTACGGATCATTCGTTCATTAATTGAAGCAGGGGGGCATTTTAAAACAGATCAGTATGATCAAGAAATTAAAAAATTAGGCAAGAGTTTTATGGAAACCTCTATGAAAGATAATATTCTAATTGATTTTTACGATAGTAAATCAAAACAACAGTCTTCAGAAACTTCTTTGTTTTATATTGACTTAATTACGCTGGGTTATCTATACAAAGAATTTGGGATTTCAGCAGACTACTTGCAGTATCATTACCAATTAATAGACGATGGCTATATTTCTGATGATTTACCTCTTTATCAAACGAAGTTTAATCATCAAACAAATAAATACGAAAACAACGGAACACTTAATATTATTGAATCTTTATTAACGATTGTCCATTTAAGTGAAGTGGGTATGGCGAAGCAGACTAGTATTGATTTTGTGCGAAAACAAGTTCAGCAAGGAACGCTTTTTAACTCGTATGATTTAAATGGATCGCCCGTGGATAAAAATCAATCTGCAGCTAGTTATGCGATAGCGGCTTTAATTGGTGTTGCCGAAAATGACAAAGAGTTGTATCGTGCGGCAATTACAGTACTTAATAATTTTCAAATTATGGATTCAAGCAGTCCGATTTATGGAGGATTTGGTGATAAAGTTACGAAACAAGTCTATTCCTATAATAACTTAATGGCTCTTTTGGCCTATGATTTCTAGATGAGGTGAAAGCATGGAAAAGATCAAAAAACACATGAACTCGGCTTTTGAATGGTTGAGTCGTTATATTTCTCCAAGTCTTTTGGCCGTTTTAGGGATTGGGTTAGTGACAAGCATTTTGTTATTCGTTTATCCGATTAATGGCTTGGGAGATAATGGCGAGTATTTTCGTGTGTTAAATTCAAATAGTCTTTATCGTGTCAATGGTGATAGCTACGACAATGTGGCCTATTTTGTTAAGGACTTTTCAATTATGCGTTATTTTAATGAAACAACGACGCACTTTGTTTCCACTCAACAATTTTTCATCACCATTGCCATTTGGCTTAATAAACTTTTTTATAGTCAAACACTTTTCGATATTCGTTTCTTAGGTTTCGTTTATCTTAGTTGTTTTTTAGTGTCAATTTATATTCTGGTACGAGGCTTAACCGAAGGCGTATCTTTGAAAAAAAGTTATCTTATCTCCTTGTTGGTTATTTTCATCTTGGGGGATACCTCCTATACGATTTATTTTAATTCCTTTTATACAGAAGCGACGAGTTTTTTACTTTCTGTGAGTGTCTTAGCATTTTCAGTCTATTTTTATCGGGTGACGAAACCACGAACTTGGCTCAGAAGAATAGTTTTGGTTATCTTGGCACAAGCAGTAGTACTTTTAATAGGGACAACACGCCAAGAATATTTGCTGATTATTGGCGTAATTATTGCTGGATTAGGATTTTTTGTCTACTTGTCACAACGTTACCAACGATTGTCAATGACGGCCTTTTTAATTGCGTTGATTGGTTTTACAACGTTAGCAGCTTTTATCGTTCCTAACGATATCTATGAACGTGATGTCTACCACAGCATGACGCGCGGTGTAATGAAGGATAGTAAGGTTCCGGATAAACGGATGTCAGAGGGCGGAATCAACCCGCAATATGGGTTGCAAAAGGGACGTTCCTACTTTGAAGAATACAGTCCTGTATCACCAACTTCTGAACAAATGAAAAAAGATTTTTTTGATAAAACGAGTTTTGGATGGGTGTTATTGAATTATTTAAATTATCCATCTGAATTATGGCAAGGACTGAATTCAGCGGTCCCAAATGTTTACTTAGTAAAGCCTAATAATGTGGGGAATTTTGAGAAAACGACGGGGCGTGCACCGCTGGAACAATCTAAATTTTTTATGGTGTATAACCGTATTAAAGCCAGTTTTTTTCCTAAAAACTTTGCTTTCTATCTATTATTAGGCGTGATTCTGTTTGGTTTATATGGCGTTGGTTTATACAGAGGACTCAAGAGAAACGAACCCAGATTAGTTTTTCGCTTCTTTTTAATGACAGGAATTTATCTAAATTTATTAGTTGTTTTCATTTCAACAATTATTATTGATGGGGATAGTGACTTAGTACGTCATTTGTTTTTAGTCTCAGTATTTTTAGATTTTCTCTTGTTACAAATTGTTTCTGATATTATTGGTAAACGAATGTGGCAAGATACAACACCACAAGTCATTGGGGAGGTAGAGGGAATTGAAAAATAAACAATATCTTATTGGCTGGGTGTGTTTCTTACTCTTTTTCGTTTTTTGCGGCTTTGCTAAACCGGCGCTGGCTGCACCAAGTAAACATGTCTTACTTGTCTATGACAGCTTGAATATTGCTGGAAAAAAAGAAAATGATGTGGATGCTTTACAACGAGTGTTGACGAGTTTTGGAGTAGAAGTTCAGAGTGTGGCGGTATCAGATTATGTACCTGGCGAATTGCTAAATGATGGCTATGACAGTTTGATTTCTATGGTGAATTGGCCTGAACAAGCCGGCGTTATTGCCTCTGATTTTCTAGCAGATCGAGTTCATTTTAAAGGTAAACAATTACACATTGGTCGAAACATGCGTGACGATGAAAAACAATATTTTAGCGGTACATGGAAAGAATTAAGTCATCGTCAATATCGGTTAGAAGATGAAAAAAACCGCTTTTCTCAAGTATTGCCTTTTCAAGATCAATCAGTTGTGCTGGAAAATACGCAAGGTCAGACAGTTGGTCGATTAAAAACACAAGAATTAGCACCAGAAGAATATCCATTTGGTGTAATTGAGAATGGGCATGCTTTTCTCCCAATGTTTGAACGCAAAGGCGCTGTTTTTTTAGAAAGCTTGGACGTAATTAGTCAATGGCTGGAAAGTGAAAAAATGTCACGGCCGTTTTTGACGATTTCTGATTTTAACCCGTTAAGAGATATGTCTGTGGCAACCTATTTGCAAGAAGAATTAGTTAAAACCACGTATCCTTATATTTTATCCAGTACGAGCGTTTCACAAAACAATACGATTTTACCTTATAAACTATTTACGAATGCGTTACGTGCGTTTGCTTCGACGGGGGTTATTTTCTTAGAAACACCGGTCGTTAACAATGTTGATTTAAATGACCAACGTGCCTTGAAACAATTGATGGAGCAGCAGATTAGTTTATTGGTCGACAGACATGTCTATCCAGTAGGCATTTCTGCTCCAGGATACTGGAATCAAGACCTTCAATACCAAGAGGATGGTCTAGCAATTAGTGATACAGTGATTCTAAGAGAAAATCCGCCGATTGAACGCGTTTTTTATCGGAACCAAACGGGAGAATCAATCACTTATAAGAATGCTTTGTTTGATTTACCGTATGATTATTTATCGGGGATTGAATGGACGGATAAAGATAATCCGAATGACTATCGATTTCCAATGCCGACCACCATTAGTTTTTCATTTCCAAATTCTAAAAAAGAAGTGGATCATCTAATTCAAGAAGTCAAGGAAGCACCAATAGTGTTTAGTGTTTCAGAAGCGGATCAACATTTCACTGTTCAAACACAAACGCAGAAAATCGAATTTCGGAATAATCGGTTCTTCTTAAACAATCAAATTGTCAATGGTTTGGCTGATACAGGGGGCTCAACAGTTGAAAAACAACGATTTACAGGGTTATTTTCATTCTTTTTCAGTATCACAAACAATATTTTGATTGGCGTTGTGACACTGACTTTAATCATCCTGATTATTTTGTTTATGATTGGACGAAAGAATTATCGGTCGAAATATATTAATAAGGAGGAAGACAAATGACCATTGCTGACATTGTAATGTTAACAGCAACTATCATTATTTGGAGTCTACTAATTGTAAATATTCTCTTAGTTATTTTTGGCTATGTTTATTATTTAAAAACAGATCCTGTCGCACCACCACCTGTAGAGGACGAAGACGCGCCGTTTGTTTCAATTATGGTGCCGGCCCATAATGAAGGAATTGTCATTGTGCGGACAGTTGAAGCGTTATTGAATTTTAATTATCCGCAAGATCGCTATGAAATTATTGTGATTAATGACAACTCAAGTGATAATAGTGCTGAGCTTTTAGCTAACGTCCAAAAAAAGGCGGTTAATCGAAATTTGCAGATTATTAATACAGACAATATAACAGGTGGGAAAGGTAAGTCTAATGCCTTAAACATTGGTTTCAAGCAAGCCAAGGGGGACGTGATTGCCATTTATGATGCGGACAATACACCTGAACCGAATGCACTCCGTTATTTAGTTGGAGAGTTAATCGCTAGTGAGGAATACGGCGCGGTTATTGGTAAATTTAGAACGAGAAATCGCAATGCAAGCTTGTTGACACGCTTTATTAATATCGAGACACTGGCCTTTCAATGGATGGCACAAGCCGGTCGTTTTCAATTATTTAAGTTATGCACGATTCCTGGCACAAATTTCATTGTTCGTCGTAGTATTATTGAAGCCATTGGCGGCTGGGATGACAAAGCGTTAGCCGAAGATACAGAAATCAGTTTCCGCATCTATATGATGGGCTATAAAATTAAGTTTCAACCAAAAGCAGTGACGTGGGAGCAAGAGCCACAAACTTTGTCAGTTTGGTTCCGACAACGGACGCGATGGGTCAAAGGCAATATTTATGTCATTGTTAAAAATGCTAAATTATTGTTTAATCCTAAAGCGAGTCGGATCCGTTTTGATATTTTATATTTCTTGTCCATTTATTTTCTCTTAATGACATCGCTCGTTTTGTCAGACATCATGTTAGTTTTATCAATGTCTGGTTACTTAACAACGACCCTGCAAGGATTTAGCAATTCCTTATGGTTGTTAGCGATTTTGTTATTTATTTTCAGTACTTTTGTCAGTATTACGACCGAAAAAGGCGAAATGACTTTAGAGAATATCTTAATTATTGCCTTGATGTATATTACATACAGTCAGATGTGGCTAGTAGTCGCCGCTTATGGCATGGTGATGTATATTAAAGAAAATGTTTTTCATAAACAAACACAAACAAAATGGTACAAAACTGAACGATTTAAATAAGGAGGAAACGTGCAATGAAACAAAAAACAGTCACTTTAATAGGGTTGTTCTTTCTGGCAATTCTGATTGGTGTCGCAAGTCCGACCGTATACGCCGAAAACAAAGAACAAGACAACCATACCTTTACACAACCTTTTCAAAATAAAACAATCTCTTTAACAGGTACTTCTGTCCGTAGCACCATGTATTTTACAAAAATTGATTATTGGGACGTAAAAAAAGCATCATTCAATATGACCTACCAAATCACACAATTAAAAAATAATCAGACCTCAGATTTAACTGTGGCAGTTAATGGTGTGAAGTTTTATTCTTGGCGTCCTGAAAATACGACTGGTATTCAACAAAAGACGATTGAAATCCCTTTGGAACTGATTAAAGAGACAAATACATTGACTGTTGAAGGCCAAATTATTAATCAGGCAGGAAACGACATGTATAATTTAATTGAAACTCCAGCAAATTGGTTAACGATGTATGAAGGATCTAACGTAAACTTCCAATACGATTTACAATTACCAGAGAATACGATTCATTCTTTTTATAATCATTTTGTGGGAGCAGACACGATTGCGAATAAACACAGTGTTATTTTGACACCAGAAAATGCATCGGAAAAAGAATTAGCTGCAGCGACCCATGCGTTAGCTGGTGCTGCTCGTTTGATTACTACCTCAGAAGAATTGTTGCCAATGGCTTCTTTGAACAAAGAACAGTCAGCACCCTATCAGTTGATTATTGCCAGCTATGATAAATTACCAGATCAGTATAAAAGTCAAATTGATAGCAAACGCGTGGAGGACCAGGCTGTCTTAAAATTTTTCAATCAACCAGATAAGCATGTTTTAGTAGCTACTTCTAAAGATGAGGACTTACTTGTTCGTGCGGGACGTTATTTAGCCAATTATGAATTAATGACCCAAACAGATAAAGAAGAGACAACAGTTGATGAGAATACCGATACGTTTAGTTCAACTTTAGAATTTGATGGAAATTATCCATTAACCTCAACGGGGGACAAACTAGAAGGGGCCTATCACCAAGAACAAACGTACTTTGTCAATTTACCAGTGGATCGAAACAATGCCAATGGAAGTCGCGTGCATTTACATTTTAAATACGCTGAAAACTTAGATTTTGATTCTTCTTTAGTGACGGTCTATGCCAATGATAAACCAATTGGCAGCAAGAAATTAACCGCTGCTCGTGCGAACGGTGATGAATTAAATCTCGAATTTCCAAAGAACTTAGAAATTGCTGATAGTTTTGTTTTAAAAGTTGCTTTTGATTTGAATGTTAAATCACCAGAAGTTTTGCGAAATGGTCAGACTCCATGGGCCTTTATTGAAAATAATTCGAATGCGTTTATTCAAACAGAAGAACTGAATGACATATTATTTAACAACTATCCGAACATTTTTATCAGAAGCCGTTCTTTTGCTGATTTAGCGATTTTATTACCAGAAAAAATGGACGACAACTATTTTAAAGTGTTGACCAATTTATTTAACTTAATTGGTAATTATGCCGAAAGTAATGTCGGTGAGATTACGTATTATAAAAAAGCGCCTAAAAATGCGGCATTAGAAAATCATAACTTGATTATTTTTGGTACGCCTAAGGATAATCCGATGATTCGTAAGTTAAACGATCAGTTATATTTCCATTATGATAAGGACTTCACACGTTTTGTTTCAAACGAGAAACTGAGTATCGAAAAAGATTATGGTAAACAAATCGGTACGGCGCAGTTAATGTTTTCTCCATATAATGCGAAAGCCGCGGCGTTAATCTTAACAGGAGCTAAATCACAAGGTGTCTTTTTAGCCTCTACACAAGTGAACACAGAGAAGAATACTTCTATGTACAAAGGAGATGCCATTGTGGTCGATCCGAACTATCGTCGCTATGATTATCGTTTCAAAAAACGTGTAAGCAACGTTAGCAACGAATCATTAGGTAAACGAATTGTCAATAATCATAAATTAATGATTTATCTATTTGTCTTCTTAATTGGTATGACCATTATTGGATTAAGTGCGTTCTTCATCGTGAAGAAGAATTTGAAAGGTGGGGAATAGAGTGAATCAAAAACGAGTGACCTTGCTTTTGGATTTAACTTTGTTGGTAGGAATTGTTTTGGTTGTCGGCACAACCATCTTTATGGCCTTAGGAACGAATGATTTCTTTGTGGACTTAAGTTGTCTATTAATTTCAGTTATCTTAATTATTGTTACCTATTTTGTAGGAATTACAGCGGGGTTAACATTTTCGCTTATATTTATTTTTCTACAATTGACCTATGTTGTATATCAGTATGTCTATCATGATTTGTTTAGCTATGGCTCATTATTTTGGCTAATCATGCCGCCGCTCTACTGTTTAACAATCTATGCAGTGACTTATCAAATTCGTACGATTGAAGAAGAAAATATTCGCTTACGTAAAGAAACTTCACGGTTAAATGCGTTAGATGCAGTAACTAATTTAAGAACAGCAAAAATGTATGAAGAAGGATTCGATTTATTTTCTGACATTTCTACACGTTATGAAGCGCCGTTATATTTAGTCGTGATCCGAGTGGCCTATTGGGAAAGTATTCGTAACTTATTAAGTCCTGAACAAAAGAATGAATTGCTACAAATCGTGACAGCGGCGATTAAAGAGACAACGGATGATCGCTTCTTACCATACTTTATCGACGGCACACCGCCGACTTGGGCGTTATTAATTTTCCGCGATGGGGATGACGGATACACCACTAGAAAAGAATTCAAACAACAAGCTCAAGAGAAATTTGCCCATTCTGAAACCTTAAGGAATATTACTTTGACATTACAAGTTTCCTATACCAAATATGATCCTGCCGAATTTAACAACGCTTCAGAATTTTTAGGGGATGGAATTAATTCTCTTCAATATGATGTTTAAAAAGGAGGCAAACAAATGACTGAAAAAATTGCTGTTTTTACAGGGAAATTAGCAGAGGCTGGTGTGTTAAATGAGACGCAGCCATTGTCAATGCGATTACATTTAGAAAATATCCAAGCAGAAAGTGATCCAGAATCCATTGTTCCCTTATTTTCTCATGGGGTAATTTTAAACATACTTGTTGAACAGTTAGAGGAAAGTATCCCACTGTCTCACTTGAAAAAAGGAACCAAAGTCCGTTTCACAGTCGTGGGCTTGCCACCGATGACTATGTCGATTCCACCGCATGTTGGTGGGCAAGCGATTGAATTGATAGAAGAAATCTAAAAAGCTTCTGCATTAGCTATGATTATTAGCTAATGCAGAAGCTTTTTTATTCAAAGGTCATTCTTTCAATTCGATCGAACGCTTCCTTTAATAAATCTAAATTTTGTGTTGCGGCTAAGCGAATGTACTCATCGCCCGTTGTTTCACCAAATGCTTTTCCAGGAATCACTAATACCTGTGTCTCTTTTAAAAGCTTTTCCACAAAAGGGACGGAAGTTAGTCCGGTTTTTTGAATGTTAATGAAGGCGTAAATACTTCCTTTGACTGGATGAAGCGAAAGGAAAGGGATCTTTGCTACTCGTTGGGCCACATACTCTAAACGTGTTTGGAACACTTCAACGATTGGGTCTACAAATTCGTCAAAATGTTGTAACGCATAGATTCCTGCTTGCTGTGACAACGTAGGCGCAGAATACGTAACGCCTTCATTAATTAATTTGGCTACTTCGTTAATATAGTCTGGGGCAATCATATAACCAATACGCCAACCAGTCATTGCAAAGGCTTTTGAAAAGCTACCAAAAGTGATAGTATTTTCTGGAGCAAACGTAGCCATGGGAGTAAACGTTTCTTGGAAACAAAAGGCTTCATAAACTTCATCTGAAAGAATGTATAAGTTGTGTTCAATCGCTACCTGTGCAATTTCTCTGAAAGTTTCTTCAGAGAAAACAGCGCCTGTCGGGTTATTCGGTGAATTAAGAATAATCGCTTTGGTTTTAGGCGTGATTTTTTCTTTCAAAAGAGCTACATCAATTTGGAAACCATCTTCTTCATAGGTTGGCAAAAAGACCGGAACGCCATCTGCTAAAAGAACTTGGTCTTTATAAGGAGAGAAGTAAGGTTCATGAATAATCACTTCATCTCCAGGATTTAGAATCACTTGTAAGGCAAGGTACATTCCATGCAGAGCGCCAACTGTGGCCCGGACTTGATTCGGTTGAAAAGATAATTGATAATGTGACTGATAAAACTGAATGACCGCCTCAATGAATGCCTCGCTACCATCAGAAGCGGTATATTTTGTATGCCCATTTTTGGCATCGTTAGCTGCTTGTTCGATAATCCGCTCATCGGTAATTAAGTCAGGGTCACCAATCGATAAATCGATTAAATTTGGGGTCTTTTTCGCCAATGTTGCAATATCCATGAGTAAATTTTCAGTAGGTTGTTGGTAACGTGTTGCGATATTCTTGCGATCCATACCAGGTGCTCCTTTTTATAAAACTTTTCTTAGAAAATCTTGTGTTCTTGGGTTTTGTGGCGCATCAAAAATTTCTTCAGGTGTGCCTTCTTCTTGAATGATTCCTGCATCCATAAAAATGACACGGTCCGCGACTTCTTTTGCGAAGCCCATTTCGTGGGTAACCACTACCATTGTCATCCCTTCAATAGCTAAATTTTTCATAACGGATAGCACTTCACCCACCATTTCAGGGTCTAAGGCAGAAGTTGGTTCATCGAACAGCATCACGTCAGGGCGCATGGCTAAAGCACGAGCAATCGCTACCCGTTGTTGTTGCCCACCAGAAAGTTGAGCGGGATAATTTTCTTTTTTATCTGATAAACCAACTTGTTCTAGTAAAGAAAGAGCATGTTCTGTGGCTTCGGCAGCGGCTTCTTTTTTTACTTTAACAGGACTAATCGTTAAGTTTTCCAAGACATTTTTATGCGGGAAAAGATTGAAATTTTGGAATACCATTCCCATTTTTTGACGAAGTTGATCAATGTTGGTATTTTTATCTAATAAATTTTTTCCTTCAAATTCAACGCTGCCACCAGTTGGTGTTTCTAATAAGTTCAAGCAACGTAAAAAAGTACTTTTACCACTGCCAGAAGGGCCAATAATTACGACAACTTCACCAGCTTCAATTTCTAAGTCAATTCCTTTAAGTACTTCATTTTTTCCGAATGTTTTCTGTAAGTTTTTAATGTTAATCACTAGTACTCATTCTCCTTTCAGCAACACCTAATAGACGTGAGATAGTAAAGGTTAGGACGAAATAAATCAACGATACAATTAAGTAAGGTAGGAAGGGTTTAAAACTTGCTCCTTGAACGTTGCCAGCTTGGAAAATTAGTTCTGAAACACCAATGACTGAAACAACGGAAGATTCTTTAATTACTGTAACAAATTCATTGCCTAACGCTGGTAAAATATTTTTAATAGCTTGTGGGAAAATGATGTATCGCATTGCTTGGTTTTGATTCATTCCCAAAGAACGAGCAGCTTCCAATTGTCCTTTATTAACTGCCTGAATACCAGCACGAATAATTTCTGCTACATATGCACCACTGTTTAAAGAAAGAGCAATACAACCAGCTGCTACTTTTGATAAGTCTAAACCAAGAACGCCTGTCCCGAAATAGACAATAAAAATTTGAACAAGCAAAGGAGTGCCACGAACATATTCAATATAAGCAATGGCAATGCCACGTAAAATTTTGGAATTGGCTAACTTCATTAAGGCAAGTAATGCCCCTAAAATGGCACCAAACAAAACACCAATGAAAGCTAGGAAAATGGTATAGCCCGCACCGTTAAGGTAGAACTTTCCATACTTTTGTAAAAAGCTTTGATCTTTTTGGAACATTAATTGATTGGCTTCTTTTTTATAACCGTCCATTAATTTTTGATCATTAATTTGTTTAATAGAGGCATTTACTTTCTCCGTCAAAACGGGCGCATCTTTAGGAAAAGCAACGGCAGTATCTTTTGAGCCTTTTTCAAAGGTAACATCAGCAAAAGCTAAATCCTCATTTTGAGAAACATAGGCTTCGCCAACCGGTTCTTCCATAACGACTGCATCTAATTTATTATTTTTTAGATTCATAATTAAATCTGGAATTTTTTGAAGAGAAGTAGGGACAGCACCGGTTAATTCGGTTTTAATTAATTCTTCTTGTGTCGTTTGCTTTTGGGCACCTGCACGAACGCCTTCGAAATCTTTAGTGGAATGAAATTTATCTTTGTCTTCTTTCCGAACAATGACTCTTTGTTGAACGTTCATATATGGTTGAGAAAAAGCTACTTCTTTTAATCGTTCAGGCGTTGGCGACATGCCAGAGATGACCATGTCAATCTTGCCAGTTTTTAAGGCCCCTAACAGAGCATCAAAGCCTAGTTCTTCGATTTTTAATTTAACGCCTAAATCGTCGGCAATTTTTTGAGCAATAGAAATATCAAAACCGACAATTTTATCTTCACCATCTACTTTTGCATGAAATTCATAAGGGGCATAGTCTGCGGATAAGCCGACAACTAGTTCTCCCTTTTGGATGATTTTGTCATAGACTGGATCGTTTTCGGCTGCAAAAGTTTCTTTAATAGGTAATAATGAGAGCAACAAGAATAAAATTGGTAAAATCGTCTGTAGCCATTTTTTACATTTGGTCATTTGCGTAAACTCCTTTTTGTATTATTTTTATAAATATTCAAAAAAAGCGAATAAATGTATAAAAATTTATTGTGTTATGATGTGGTTTATCATATCATAGAATATGTAAAAGGAAAAGTAGTAGAGTTGAAAAAATACAACTTTTTCAAAAAAATTTTCAAAAGTCAAAAATGAAGGGGATTTTCAAGATGGAACAATCATTAATTGTGAGAGGGACACCACAAGAGTATCTTTGCGAAATTGGTTCGTGGGAATTATTAGAAGGACAACTATTATGCAGAAATATTCATCGTGTATTCATTTTACACGGGACTGAGTCATGGCAAGCGGCAAAACCGTATTTTCCGACGTTTCAAAAAGTAACAGCTGTTTTTGAAAACTATGGAGGTGTTTGTACAGATCAACGTGTGCAAGAGTTAGAAGCGCAAGTGCTGGACAATCATTTAGAGGCCATCGTCGCTGTTGGTGGAGGAAAAGTGGCCGACTTGGGCAAAGCCTTAGCACACAAAATGGCGTTACCGGTAATTATTTTGCCCACTTTAGCAGCTACTTGTGCGCCGTGCACGCCATTGAGTGTAATGTATCGAGAAGATGGAGCAATGGAACGGTATGACGTTTTTCCGCAAGCAAACGCTTTGGTGTTGGTAGAACCAAGAGTGTTATTGCATTCGCCTCGGTCCTTAATGGTGGCAGGTATTGGGGATACATTAGCTAAATGGTACGAAGCAGATGCGATTATTTCGCAGTTAGATGTCCAAGTGTTACCTATTCAAGTTTCTCATTTTGCCGCGGAAAAATGTCGCGATATTTTGTTAAATGAAAGTATCAATGCTTTAAAAGCGATGGAAGAGCAGCAATTAAATCAATCGTTTATTGATGTCATCGAAACGAATTTAATTATTGGTGGAATGGTGGGTGGCTTTGGCGATGATTATGGTCGGACAGCGGGTGCCCATTCCATTCATGATGCACTAACTTTGCTGCCAGCTAGCCATCAACAATTGCATGGAAACAAAGTGGCGTATGGTGTGTTTGTTCAATTAGCCATTGAAGAGAAATGGCAAGAAATCGATGAATTAATTCCTTTCTATCACCAACTAGGTTTGCCTATTTCTTTAAAAGAAATGGAGATGGACTTAACTGAAGCCGAGTATCAAGAAGTAGCAGAACGTGCTTGTATAGAAGGCGAAACGATTCATTATATGAAACAAAAAATTACCCCTGAAATTGTGAAAACAGCGATGCAAGATTTAGAAAAATATACAGCGACAAAATAAGTGCCAAACAGCAACTAGCTCATTTGAATTATTTGAACTAGTTGATGTTTTTTAAGGATCCTTTTTTGAAAAAAGAAACCTTGAGAAATCCTTGCAAATTCAATAAAAAAAAAGTATGATGATGGGAGGACAAATTATAGTAGAAAGTAGGGAAATGAATGACGGAACCAGCCATTCGTTATCGTTTAATCAAAAAAGATAAACACACAGGTGCGCGTTTAGGTGAATTAATTACTCCTCACGGCACATTTCCAACACCAATGTTTATGCCGGTAGGTACACTTGCGACAGTTAAAACAATGTCACCAGAAGAATTAAAAGAAATGGGTGCCGGTGTTATTTTAAGTAATACTTACCATTTATGGTTACGCCCAGGTGAAGATTTAGTCGAAGAAGCAGGCGGTTTACACAAATTTATGAACTGGGATCAACCTATTTTAACTGATTCAGGTGGCTTCCAAGTCTTCTCATTAAGTGATATGCGGAAAATCGAAGAAGAAGGTGTGCATTTTAGAAATCATTTAAATGGTTCAAAAATGTTCCTTTCTCCAGAAAAAGCGATCAATATTCAAAATAAATTAGGATCAGATATTATGATGAGCTTTGATGAATGTCCACCATTTGATGAAAGCTATGAGTATGTCAAACGTTCGATTGAACGGACTTCTCGTTGGGCTGAGCGTGGCTTAAAAGCCCATGCGAATCCTGATAGACAGGGATTATTCGGTATTGTTCAAGGTGCGGGATTTGAAGATTTACGTCGTCAAAGTGCTAAAGATTTAGTGAGTATGGATTTTCCTGGCTATTCGATTGGTGGCTTATCTGTTGGTGAGTCTAAGGAAGAAATGAACCGAGTCTTAGACTTTACGACACCGTTAATTCCTGAAAATAAACCACGTTACTTAATGGGTGTGGGTGCCCCTGATTCATTAATTGATGGAGTGATTCGTGGGATTGACATGTTTGATTGTGTGCTACCAACACGTATTGCGCGCAATGGTACTTGTATGACTTCACAAGGTCGCTTGGTTGTTAAAAATGCCCAATATGCAAGAGATTTTCGTCCGCTTGATGAAAAATGTGATTGTTATGTTTGTCGTAATTATACGCGGGCCTATATTCGTCATTTGATTAAATGTGATGAAACATTCGGAATCCGTTTAACATCGTATCATAATTTATACTTCTTGTTAGACTTAATGAAAAATGTCCGTCAAGCAATTATGGACGACAATTTATTAGAATTCCGACAAGCGTTTTTTGAAGAATATGGCTTTAATAAAGCGAATGCAAAAAGTTTCTAAAAATTAGAGGAAAAAACTAGTTCTTCAAGCATTTTTTTGATACAGTTAGTAGTGTGAATAATGCAGAGTGAGGTGAAACAAATGGGTGGCGGATTTACAATGATTTTTACATTAGTCCTTTTAGGAGGAATGATGTTTTTCATGACACGTTCTCAAAAGAAACAACAACAAGAACGTCAAAAACAACTAAACGCAATGAAAACTGGCGATAGTGTTGTCACAATTGGTGGTTTACATGGTGTTTTAAGTGAAATCAACGAAAAAACAGTTTTAATCGATTGCGAAGGTATTGTCTTAGAATTTGACCGTGCAGCAATTCGAACTGTAACACCTGGAACTGCTGTTACAAATGATTCAGCAGTAACTAGTGTACCAGTCACAGAAGTTGAAGAGACAGTCACAGAAGAAGTAACTGAAGTTCCTGAAACATCAGATCCTTCAAAAGAAAAGAAAGACTAAACGGTTCAACTAATTCATTTAATGGTTAGAGAGAGCGGAACAGGCTTTTCAAAGGCGAAACTGTGACCAGTAGTCACACGAGAAAGCCAATAAGAAGAGATAATTCCTATTCCGCTCGTGTCGTTTATCTTAAAATGTAGGACTAGGAAGGTAGGTCATTTGGACTTACGTCCTAAGTCCTTTTTAACTATTAAGTTTACAAAAAAGGTTCCTTTTTATAGTGTTGGAAGATAGTTAAAAAGTGAGCAATCTTTCGCTTGGTTGGAAGGAGAAGAGCCCATGACAAAGGAAAAATTAAGTTGGTTACAACAAAAAATGCTCAATAAAAGTATTAAAAAGAAGTGCCAAAATTTTCGTGAACTAGGTTATTCTTCCATCAACGAAGAAGATTTATTGACTTATTTACTCACCTATCGTTGGAAAAAACAAACCCATTTATCTGTCAAAGACTGTCGTAAAGACATTCAGAAGGTTAAGCCAAATGAATTTTTTGACTATCAACAATTATTGGCACAGACATCAAAAAATCCTTTAAGGGACTGGCATGATATTGAAGACTTATTCTAGAAAAAAGAATAGGTCTTTTTTTTTGAGATAAAAAAAATTATAAATAGTTGTGAAAAATATCACAAAAACTATTTACAAGATTCGTTTTATGTTGTATGATGTGAATGTGAAATAGTTAACAAAGTTTTTTTAAAATGAAACTCTTAGGAGGATGAACATGGTTAAAACAGTAAAAAAAGAAAAGACAGAAACGGTTGATGTTTCATCAATGATTGATGAATTAGCAACAAAAGCGAATGTCGCTTTAAAAGCAATGGAAGATTTTACACAAGAACAAGTAGATCACATTGTCCATCAAATGGCGATGGCGGCGTTAGACCAACATATGCCTTTAGCAAAAATGGCTGTCGAAGAAACTGGCCGTGGAATCTATGAAGATAAAGCAATCAAAAATATGTATGCATCTGAATACATTTGGAATAATATTAAACATGATAAAACAGTGGGTGTAATTAACAAAGACGAACAAACCGGTTTAATGGAAATTGCTGAGCCAGTTGGCGTGGTATGTGGGGTCACACCAACAACAAACCCAACGTCAACAACTATTTTTAAATCACTAATTGCCTTAAAAACAAGAAATCCAATTGTTTTTGCTTTCCATCCTAGCGCACAAAAATGTTCGGCAGAAGCGGCACGTATTGTACGGGATGCGGCGATTGCAGCAGGTGCACCAGAAAATTGTATTCAATGGATTGAACAACCATCGATTGATGCAACATCTGCTTTGATGAATCATCCAGGGATTGCCATTGTTTTAGCAACTGGTGGCGCAGGCATGGTAAAATCTGCGTACTCAACAGGTAAACCAGCACTAGGCGTTGGTCCTGGGAACGTACCAGCTTATATTGAAAAAACGGCTAAAGTAAAACGTGCGGTTAATGATTTAATTGTTTCAAAATCATTTGATAATGGAATGATTTGTGCTTCTGAGCAAGCGGTCATTGTGGATAAAGAAATTTATGCTTCTGTCAAAGCTGAGTTTGAAGCACACAATGTTTACTTCGTGAAACCGAATGAATTACAAAAACTAGAAGATGCAGTGATGAATGAAGGCAAATACGCAGTAAATCCAGCGATTGTCGGTAACTCTGCAGAAAAAATTGCTGAATTAGCAGGAATTAGCGTACCAAAAGGCACAAAAATTTTAGTCGCTGAATTAGAAGGTGCAGGTCCAGAATATCCATTATCAAGAGAAAAATTATCGCCAGTTTTAGCAATGATGAAATCAAACAATGCAGAGCATGCTTTTGAACTATGTGAAGCGATGTTAAACTTAGGTGGTTTAGGACATACAGCAGTAATTCATACAGAAGATGAAGAGTTACAAGTTGCTTTTGGTTTACGTATGAAAGCTTGTCGTATTTTAGTGAATACTCCATCAGCAGAAGGCGGTATCGGTAACATTTATAACGAAATGATTCCATCCTTAACACTTGGTTGTGGTTCATACGGGAAAAACTCTGTTTCTAAAAACGTATCAGCCATTAACTTAATTAATATTAAAACGGTAGCGAAACGGAGAAATAATATGCAATGGTTTAAATTACCTCCAAAAATTTTCTTTGAAAAAAATTCTTTACAATATCTACAAAAAATGGAAAATGTTGAACGTGTCATGTTAGTTTGTGACCCAGGTATGGTTCAATTTGGCTATGCAGATATCGTACGTAAAGAGCTACAAAAACGTAAAAATGATGTGAAAATCGAAGTATTTTCTGATGTTGAACCAAACCCATCAACAAATACTGTTTATGCAGGTACCAAAATGATGGTTGATTTCCAACCAGATACAGTGATTGCCTTGGGTGGCGGTTCTGCAATGGACGCGGCGAAAGGCATGTGGATGTTCTATGAACACCCAGATACAGAGTTCTTTGGTGCAAAACAAAAATTCTTAGATATCCGCAAACGGACATATAAAATTGCCAAACCAGAAAAAACACAATTTGTTTGTATTCCAACTACTTCAGGAACTGGTTCAGAAGTTACACCATTTGCCGTTATTACTGATAGTGAAACACACGTGAAATATCCGTTAGCAGACTATGCGTTAACACCAGATGTAGCGATTGTTGATCCACAGTTCGTAATGTCTGTGCCAGCTTCAGTCACTGCAGATACAGGTATGGATGTTTTAACACATGCTATTGAATCTTATGTTTCCGTGATGGCTTCAGATTACACACGTGGTTTAAGTTTACAAGCAATCAAGTTAGTTTTCGATCATTTAGAAAATTCAGTGAAACGTCCAGATATGGAATCTCGCGAAAAAATGCATAATGCATCAACCATGGCAGGGATGGCATTTGCTAATGCATTCTTAGGTATTTGTCACTCTATTGCTCACAAAATTGGTGGGGAATATGGCATTCCACATGGTCGTACAAATGCGATTTTATTACCACATATTATTCGTTACAATGCGAAAGATCCATCAAAACACGCAATGTTCCCTAAATATGATTACTTCCGCGCCGATACTGATTATGCAGATATTGCAAAATTCTTAGGCTTAAAAGGAAATACTACCGCAGAATTAGTAGAAGCTTTAGCAACAGCAGTAGCAGACTTAGGTAAATCAGTCGGAATTGACATGAACTTGAAAGCCCAAGGTGTCTCACAAGAAACATTAGACACAACGGTTGATCGTATGGCAGAACTTGCATATGAAGACCAATGTACAACTGCAAATCCGAAAGAACCATTAATTAGTGAACTAAAACAAATTATCTTAGATGCTTATGTAGGATAAAAGAACTCAAATAAAGAGACCAGAACATTAATGTTCTGGTCTCTTTAACGTTTTGCGAAAACAGTGCTGTCGATACCACGGTTATGACACCAATTAACTAAAACTGGATCGAGGATAAGTGCGGTACTCGTCAATTCTTCTGTCGTCTTTTTTCCTAAAAGAGTATAAAGCATTTTCACTTCTTCTTGCCATTGCTGTACAAGGACTAAGGTATTTTCTAAACCATTTTTACTCATAAGGGAAGCTAAGATAGTCCCAGCAACTCCCATGCTTTTGGCACCTAAAGCGAGTCCTTTGACAATATCAAGAGAGTTACGCACACCGCCAGAGCCGAGAATAGTTAGTTTCTTTTGCCAATTTTGTGATTCCAGAAGAGAGATGACCGTTGATTGCCCCCAATCATCTAAGAAAGAAAGTTCTCGTTTTTTCCGCCGGGCATTTTCAATTTGTGTAAAACTCGTTCCGCCTTGGCCGCTCACATCCGCTGCTTGAACGCCGATAGAGGTGAGTTTTTCTAAGGTTTCTTGGCTCATGCCAAAGCCAACCTCTTTGACAATGACAGGCACTTCTACGGCCTGTACGATAGCTTCAATCTTGGTTAGCCAATTAGTGAAATCACGATCTCCTTCAGGCATGACCAATTCTTGGGGCACATTTACATGGATTTGTAAGGCATTCGCTTGAAATAAATCAAGCGCTCGCTTTGCTTCTTCCACACCCAAGCCTGCACCAATATTGGCAAAAATGAGTCCATCTGGGTTTTCTTTTCGCATAATTTGATACGTATCCGATAAACTAGCATCTTTTAACGCTGCCGAGACAGATCCTGTCGCAACTAAGAGGCCAGTTTCTTTGGCAATAATGCCTAATTGCTGATTAATTTCTTTTGCACGCTGACTACCACCTGTCATTGCATTGACATAAAAAGGTTGGGGAAGCTGAAAAGAAAGAAACGAAGTGGAAATATCCACTTCGTTAACAGCGGATTCAGCAAACGATTGGTGAACAAAACGCACACGATCAAAGTCATTACTTTTTTCTTTGTGGAACGCTTTAGCTAATGATAGATGTTCATCTTTTCGATTCATGCTTCTCCTTACACTCCTTTTGACCATAGGTATAGACGTGAAGTGGCAGTGGGGTAATTCCGTCTTTTTCCCAAGCAGTCATTAATGGTAAAATCCCAGATTTTTGGCGGAAAATTACAATCCCACAATCGCCCCCGCCAGCGCCAGAAGATTTCGCAGCTCCTGTATAAGATTCAGCCAAATCACAAAGATTTTTCAAGGCTTCTGTTTCGATTACCACACCAGTCAGTGAAGATAATTCGGCAAGCAATTGGCGATTTTTAGTAATTTGTTTTTGAATAACAGAAATTTTTCCTGTGTTAAAGCCATTAATCATTGTTTCGACACAAAGCCGACTTTTCATTAAGAACTGCTCATAAGCCGCTTGTTTTTCTTCTTTTGATTGATGGACTCGATCAACTAAGTCTGAAGTGGACGCAGGGCTACCTGTCCAACCAATTAGTAAACGTAGTTGTTTCGGTACTTTTAACGGAAAAATCATTAATTCAGGCCAGTCCATTGCTAACAAATCAGTTAATGTTTCAGTGGCTACTTTTTGATTGACCCAATCATGATCGAAGGTTGAAAAGGCAATCCAGCCCCCGTAACAGCTGGCGGCGATATCTCCGCAAGAACCATTTCCTTGAACGGCTAAGTGAGCTAATGCTGATAATTTGAAAATTTCCTCATTTTCCAAACCTAAATCATAAAAAATATTCAAGGCTTTGACAGTTCCAACGGTTACCGCACCGCTTGAACCAAGACCATATTTTCGTCCATTTGAACTATCTAATTCACTCGTCACTTTTAAATGATAAAATGACAATTCTTTGTTTTGCTCTTGCGCATATTTTTCAGTTAGATGAATCGCCGCTAGAACATAATGAAAGGGATTTTCGCGAATATCTAATACGAGCTCACCATTTCGGCGTGTCCAACGAATAGGTAAAGAGCTGTATTGTGCAGATTGAATACTGCCTTCATCTGTTGTTTCTTCGACAGTTACAGTTACGAATTGATCCACAGCAACGATAATGGCAGGGTGGCCAGGTTCAACAACGGCATATTCTCCTGCAATAAATAACTTTCCTGGCGTAGTAACTTCAATCATGCTTATTTATCCATTCCTTTCGTTTCAAACAATTCAATTCCGGGACCAGCAAAAGCTGGGACTAACTGCTCTTTTGAAAAATGTTCACTTAAAAATGTTTTTAATGCTTCTAAGTTTTTCTTTTCGACTAAGACCTTGACATTCGGACCTGCATCCATTGTAAAGTAGCAAGGAATTCCTTTGGCCCGTGCTTGGCGAACTAAAGCCATCGCTTGTAAGCTGCCTGGGGACCAGTAAGTAAATGGAGGGACAGCGCCTAAGGTTGTTCCATGCATCCTTAACCCATTGGCTTCAATGATTTCTCCTAAACGAGGGAAGTCTTTTGTTTTAATTGCTTCATGAACTTGGGATAAATCTTTTTCCACATTGTCCAACCAACCTTGATAAAAGCTAGAAGTTTCTACTGTTCGTTTCATTCCATCACGGCTGGAAACATCTTTTTCGCCATCGTTAATTAAGATAAAGAGCATGGCCAATTCGTTTTCCCAATTATTGGCTGGAATATTTTCAGCAAACGAAGTTTCATCAGAGTGGCCTTTGTTCCATTGAGCAAAACCACCAAAAATGCTGCGACAAGCAGAACCTGAACCACGTCGCGCTAAACGTGATAAGTCTTTTGCTGAAAGATTTAATCCTAAGGCTACGTTACAGGCCCCTGCTAAAGCAGCTAGACCACTCGCTGAAGAAGCCAAACCAGCTGCAGTAGGCACAAAATTTTGACTTTCCACTTTTGCAAACCAAGTACAATCGGCTTGTTGACGAACAAGGTTCAAAAATTCTTTGACTTTTTTTGTTTGTTTTTCGTTTTGCAAGGTACCATCTAAAATAAATACATCTTCTGAATAATGGGCATCAAATGTCACAGTTGTTTCTGTGTAAAAGGCATCTAATGTTAATGATAAACTACTATTCATTGGTAAAATGTATTCTTCATTGGCTTTTCCCCAATATTTAATCAGAGCAATATTTGTATGCGCTCGTGCTTTTCCTGAAAGCATTACTTTTTCACCTCTAATGATTGAATCCATGTAGCAACAGCTCCATTTTCTTCTAAAGTCTGTGCAATGGTTTGTGCGGTCTTTTTATTATCTGTTAAGGCAATCATACAGCCACCGCGACCGCCGCCGGTTAATTTTGCTCCTAGAGCGCCATGTTCTAGAGAGAGAGCCACTAGTCGATCCAGCATATCGTTGCTGACGGTTAATTGCTGGAGTTGCTCTTGCGCTAACGTCATTAGCTGACCTAATTTTTGTTTATCATCTTGTAAAATTGCCTGCTTCGCTTCTTTAGTAAAAGAACCTAATTGTTTCATTGTTTCAGCGATTGCTGTGGGATTATTTTGAGCTAGCTGCGCAATGTCTTTCACTGCTTCACGTGTTTGACCTTTAATTCCCGTATCAGCTACTACTAAGTAGGCATTAGATAAATTCATCGAGAAATGTGTGGGCGGAAATCCTCTAGTAAAAAATAAGGGATCAGCGCCGCTTGTTGCTGCGGCATCGATACCACTAGGATTGCCATGAGCAATTTTCTCACTTAAGGAAACAAGCTCAAACAATTCTTGATATGTATAAGCGTAATCAAAATAATCAAAAAGGCTTCGAACGATGGCCACAGCGGTTGCTGCGCTTGAGCCCATTCCTCGTTCAGCGGGAATCGTACTTGTTAAGGTCAAAGTGCCTTTAAATGTATCTTCCTTTAAAAAATGTAAGGTTTGCTGAACAACTTCCTTGATATTTGCTAGCTCTTGGGGCACGTCTTCAAGCAATCCTGTAAAATATGCACAATCAATCTGCATAGTTTTTGCCGGGGTAAAGACGGCTGTGATTTCTGTCGCTTGAAAAGGAAAGGCGATTGCTGGTTCGCCGTAAACAACGGCGTGTTCCCCCATTAAAATGATTTTTCCCGTCGCTTGACCGAGGCCTTGTTTTTTTATATTCATTCACTGACATTCCTTTTGAGTAGAATCGAGTATAGGACAAAAGACGTTCTTGGATTAGAAGAACGTTTGTCATAATCTCTTCATGATTTATAGGAAATGATTCCAAAAGTTTCTCTTGTTCCAAAAAAAGAGATTGCTTAACCTAAGATAGTTTACCTAAAAATAAGGCACAAGTAAAATGGTTCCGTTGGTTTTTCCAAAAAATTAATAACAATTTAATAAGAAAGAACCGACAGAACCAGTTATTCGGCTATTTTTTTAAAATTTTCTTAGGTAATCACCAAACCAAGGGCACTTGCCAAATAAATGGCTTGTTCAGGGGTGACTTTAAGACCTGATAAATAGTTTGGTGAGAAAGTCAAGCGTTCAAAGGTGTTTTGGGAAAAATCCAATCCTTTTAAAGAAGTATTTAGCCAATTACTTTCGGTTAAATCGCAAGCTTCTAGAAGGAGTTTCTTCCAGGTGACCTCGAAAAATTCACTTTCGACTAAACGAGTCTGATTAAAGTGAACAAGATTAAAATTTGCAAAACGAAAAGAAGCATAATCGGCTTTGCAATCCTCAAATAGACAATCTTTTAAATAGCTATCTGCAAAATTCGTTCCTGTCAAATTGCAACGAAGGAAAGTCACTCGATGAAAACTGCCAGACAGCCATTCGACGTTAGAAAAATCGCAAGCTTCAAAACGCACATTACTACAATCAAAAGAAGCAAACTGGCCATTTGCTAATGAAAGATGATCGAAAACAGCATCCCGAAAGACTAAGTTACGAACTTCTTGATTCGATAAATCAATCTGCTGATACAAATGATTTTCTAAGATTGCCTCATCTTCTAATTGACAGTTCGTTAATAGAGGAAGTTGTTCTGGCAGATTTGGTGGCAAGGGATAAGTTATTTTCATAAAACGCCTCTTTCTTCTTGTTGATTTTCAAAGGTTTCATCAATTGAGTAGGCCCGATTATAGAAACGTAGCGCAGTTGTGAAAACATAAGCGCCGGCAAAACCAAGTAAACTACCTAACACAATCCCGACTAATCGATAGTTTAAAAGATTACTAATGACTTGCTGTCGTGCAAGATTTGATAATAATAAGGACATCGGGGTAATAAAAAAGCTGGCAATCGCATAGTTTCTGTTAATGAATCCTTCAAAAGCTGCATATAGAATACTAATGATACCGATTGTTTGTAAAGGTGTAAAGGGAATCATTAATAAAATTGCAGAAAGCAACAAACCAAGACTCGTACCTAGAATCCGTTGCACATTTCGCTGCATCACAGAATGTAAATTTTCCCCTTGTAAAATGGCTGCGCAAGTAAACGTCATCCAATAGGCGTTGACTAAATGAAGCGATTGACTTAAATAAGCCGCTAAAAATAAAATGGCCGCATAATGCAAAGCATCTAATAAAGAAGCGGGATCGATATAAAGTCGTTCTTGAAGAGACATCCGTTTTTGAAAAACGTAGGGGCGCTTGTCGATGAAATGAAGCACAATGCCCATGATAATGCCGGTCACTACTCCTAAAAGAACAAAACTGGCCATGATGGGAATCTTATGTAAAGGAAAATTGTTGCTTGTTCCCATTGCGGTTGACATGATAACTAACAAAGCACCAGGCTTCTCAATGCCATACAATCTAAAAAGTAAGCGTGCAAGAAAAGCGACGATGGCAATTGTAATGGGAATCAACCAAGGTACATGGTGACTTAGCATTCCTAAGCTGTTGCCCAGAACAATAAAAAAGCCAACAATATTCAGTCTGCGCAATAATTGAGGCAAAGGAAGCGGCTGATAATAAATAAACGTATAAATGCCCATCGAGCCAAAGGTCCCAATGAGTAAATTATTGGAAAAATAACCAATTAATAATGGAATTGCCATACAAATTGCGACACCAACTAACCGAAATAATTCGTCATTTGCTTTATCGATAGCAAACAAATCCTTTAAAAACGTAGAATTTTTCATATTTTGTCACTCCTTTACTTCCTAATTTACCATAATGTTTAGAAAACTGACAAAAGAATTGCAATAAAAGACAGGAAGAAAAAGAGTGGTTTCTGATAGGAAGAGAAGAAAAATTAAAAAAAGTTAACATTTTGACTTGCAATTTTAATATGAAAAATGTAAGATATATTCCATAGCAATAAATAATTATTAAATTCTGATTTTTCAGAAAATACAGATTGCATTATTTTAGGAGGCAACACTATGAAATTGAAAAAGTCATTAACATTCGGTGTGATTACATTATTTAGCGTAACAACTTTAGCGGCTTGTGGAGGCGGCGGAACGTCAGATAGCTCAAGCGCGTCTGGTGGCGGTAAGGCAAGTGGCGAACAAGTTTTACGTGTCACAGAACAACAAGAAATGCCAACAGCTGATTTATCACTAGCAACAGACAGAATTAGTTTTATTGCATTAAATAATGTATATGAAGGAATTTATCGTTTAGACAAAGATAACAAAGTCCAACCTGCAGGTGCAGCGGAAAAAGCAGAAGTTTCTGAAGATGGACTAACATACAAAATTAAATTAAATAAAGATGCAAAATGGTCAGACGGTAAACCAGTGACTGCTAATGACTATGTTTACGGATGGCAACGAACAGTTGATCCAGCGACAGCTTCTGAATATGCTTATCTGTATGCCTCTGTAAAAAATGGTGATGCCATTGCTAAAGGGGAAAAAGATAAATCAGAATTAGGAATTAAAGCAGTCAGTGATACAGAATTAGAAATCACTTTAGAAAAAGCAACACCATACTTTGATTACTTATTAGCTTTCCCATCATTCTTCCCACAACGTCAAGATATTGTGGAAAAATATGGTAAAAATTATGCATCAAACAGCGAAAGTGCTGTCTACAATGGTCCATTCGTCTTAGATGGCTTTGATGGTCCTGGTACAGATACAAAATGGTCATTCAAGAAAAACGATCAATATTGGGATAAAGACACAGTGAAACTGGACTCAGTAGATGTGAATGTTGTGAAAGAATCACCAACCGCGTTGAACTTGTTCCAAGATGGACAAACAGACGATGTCGTTCTTTCTGGTGAATTAGCTCAACAAATGGCCAATGACCCAGCTTTTGTTAGTCAAAAAGAAGCATCAACACAATATATGGAACTAAATCAACGTGATGAAAAATCACCATTTAGAAATGCGAACTTACGTAAAGCAATTTCTTACTCAATCGACCGTAAAGCGTTAGTTGAATCAATCTTAGGGGATGGTTCTATCGAGCCAAACGGTTTAGTACCAGCAGATATGGCAAAAGACCCAAGTGGCGGCAAAGACTTTGCTAAAGAAGCAGGTAGTCAAATTGAATATGATACGAAAAAAGCTAAAGAATACTGGGAAAAAGCGAAAAAAGAATTGGGGATTTCAACCTTAACAATGGATATTCTTTCTTCAGATGCAGATTCTTCTAAGAAAACAGTTGAATTTGTTCAAGGGTCAATTCAAGATGCTTTAGATGGTGTGAAGGTAACGGTTAGTCCGGTTCCATTCTCCGTTCGTTTAGATCGTTCAAACAAAGGCGACTTTGATGCAGTAATCGGTGGTTGGAGTGCTGACTATGCTGATCCAAGTAGTTTCTTAGACTTATTTGCTTCAGATAACTCATATAACCGTGGACGTTATAACAATCCAGAGTTTGACAAGTTCGTGAAAGCAGCAAGTAGCGCAGATGCGACAAATCCTGAAAAACGTTGGGATGATATGTTAAATGCAGAGAAAACGATTATGGGAGACATGGGTGTGGTACCATTATTCCAAAAATCAGAAGCGCATTTACGTGCTGAAAAAGTCAAAGATGTCGCAGTTCATCCTGCTGGCGCAACGTATGACTACAAATGGGCATACATTTCAGAATAACCTGACAAAAGATCGATAGCAAACAAAAAAGGACCTTTGCCATGGAATAAAAGGCAACGGTCCTCTTGCTATCTTGTCTTAGACCAAGTAAAATAGTAGAAAGCCTAAAGACAGAATCAGTAAGATGCCCCCAGTTTTTAGCCAGAAAGAGCGATGTGCATCGCCAATGACTGAAAGCGGGATAAACTCTTTCGGTTCATTTTTCTTTTTAAAACGAAACGCGTTTTTCATTGAGCGCTGAAAGTTATCGAAAAAGCCAGAGGACATAATCCATAAAGCAATGCCGATAATTAAAAAGAAAAGCGAAACGATAAAGAAGGTATCTGATAATGAGGAGGTAGTGATAGGTTCTTTACTTATTAATAAGTAAAGAAAAATGCCGATACTGGAAATAACGGCTGTAATAATTGGCCATTTAAAAGTTTTCATGTGTTCACCCTATCTATTATTGTGGTCTATCTAGTCATTACTTTAACGAAAATAACTGAGGAAGTCAAAAAAATCTCGGAGGTGTCATTATTGAATAGTTTTGGAAAATATTTTCTTAAACGGATCTTTTTCATGATTATCACTTTGTGGTTAATCGCAACGATTACGTTTTTCTTAATGCAATTATTACCAGGTACGCCTTATACCAACCAAGAAAAACTTAGTCCAGAAACAATCGCTATGTTGAATAAACAATCTGGCTTAGATAAACCAGTGATTGTTCAATACGGAATTTACTTAAAGAACCTGGTAACAGGAGACTTTGGTATTTCATTCCAATTTAAAAACCAACCTGTTGCTAAGTTATTAGCTGGTCGAATTGGGCCATCCCTTCAACTGGGAGGACAAGCGATTATCTTTGGTACGTTAGTCGGTATTTTATTGGGGATTATCGCAGCGATGCGTCAAAATACTTGGGTAGATACGTTGGCAACATTGTTAGCCATTTTAGGTCGTTCTATTCCAAACTTTGTTTTCGCGGTATTATTACAATACATTTTTGCAATGAAATTAAGAATCTTACCAATTGCTATGTGGAATGGTTTTGCCTACACAATTTTACCAACTATTGCCTTGGCAATGAGTCCAATGGCCGATTCGGCTAGGTTTATTCGAACCGAGATGGTAGAGGTCTTGCATAGTGATTATGTCGAATTAGCCAAAGCAAAAGGCTTGAGTCGCTGGCAAGTTGCATTCCGCCACGGGTTAAGAAACAGTTTAATTCCATTGATTACCTTATTAGGACCTTTAGCCGTTGGTTTAATGACAGGTTCTTTAGTAGTAGAAAATATTTTTGCCATCCCTGGAATTGGGGAACAGTTTGTAAAATCAATTATGACAAACGACTATCCAACAATTATGGCAGTAACTATTTTGTATTCAACAATGTTAGTTGTTGTAATTCTGATTGTTGACTTACTTTATGGTTTAATTGATCCAAGAATTCGCGTATCAGGAGGTGCAAAAGGCTAATGGAAACAGTCAATAAAAATAATCTACCACAAGCGATTAAAGATATTCCGGCAGATGAGTTTCAGCCTCTAAACACTTCAACTCTAAAAGAAAGAGAGCGTATTGCCACACCGTCTTTAAGTTTCTTACAAGACTCATGGCGTCGTTTGAAAAAGAATAAAGCTGCAGTTATCTCAATGAGTTTCTTAGCAGTTATTATCTTTATCTCTATTATTACCATTTGGGTTTCACCACATAACCCAACGAAACAAAATGTTTCTTACATTAACTTACCACCACGAATTCCTGGCTTGGAAAGCGTGAATGGTTTAAATGGTAAAACAACAGTTGCTGGTCAATTAGTTGATAAATATGCACAAGCAAACGTTCCAGATAACGTAAACTTTTATCTAGGAACAGATGGTTTAGGTCGTGATGTCCTAAGTCGTTTATTTATGGGAACACGTATTTCCTTATTAATTGCGTTTATCGCGGCAATTCTAGATATTACGATTGGGGTAACGTATGGACTGATTTCCGGGTTAGTCGGCGGTCGTGTCGATACAGTAATGCAACGTATTTTAGAAGTTCTTTCTGGTATTCCTAACTTAGTTGTTATGATCTTGATGCTAACAGTCTTTGATCCAGGGATTGTTTCGATTGTTTTGGCCATGGTTATTACAAACTGGATATCAATGGCCAGGATTGTGCGAGCCCAGACCATGAAACTAAAAGATCAAGAGTTTGTCATGGCAGCAGAAACATTGGGCGAATCTCGTTGGAAAATTGCTATTAAACATATTTTACCGAATATCTCAAGTGTCATTATTGTCCAAATGATGTTCAGTATCCCATCGGCAATTTTCTTTGAAGCGTTCCTAAGTTTTATTGGGTTAGGCTTACGTCCACCAACCGCATCTTTAGGAACCTTGTTAAACGAAGGATACAAAACTTTCCGTTTCCTTCCATATTTAATGTGGATTCCAGCGGCAACACTTTCAGTTATCATGATTTGTTTCAACTTGTTAGCTGATGGTTTACGTGATGCATTTGATCCTAAGATGAAAGAGTAAGAGTGGTGAATGACTATGGAAAAAGTATTAGAAGTTAAAGACTTAAGAATCTCCTTTGATACATTTGCAGGTAAAGTCAACGCCATTCGTGGTGTGAGTTTTGATCTTTATAAAGGTGAAACGTTAGCCATCGTAGGTGAATCAGGGAGTGGTAAATCTGTTACAACCCGCAGTATTATGCGTTTGTTGAGCAGTAATGCCAATATTGATAACGGGGAAATTTTGTTTAAAGGACAAGATATTGTTCATAAAACAGAAAAACAAATGCAAGCCATTCGTGGTAAAGAAATCGCAATGATTTTCCAAGATCCGATGACTTCATTAGACCCAACGATGCCAATTGGCAAACAAGTGGCGGAATCATTAATCAAACATAATAAAGTCTCAAAAAAAGAAGGCTTAGCGCAAGCATTAGAATTACTAAAATTAGTCGGCATTCCTAATGCTGAAAAACGTTTGAAAAACTATCCACACCAATTTTCTGGTGGGCAACGTCAACGGATTGTCATTGCAATTGCTTTAATTTGTTATCCCGAAGTTCTAATTGCAGATGAACCAACTACAGCGTTGGATGTAACCATCCAAGCACAAATTTTAGAGTTATTAAAAGATTTACAAGAAAAAATTAGCACTTCGATTATTTTCATTACCCATGATTTAGGGGTAGTAGCGAACGTGGCTGACCGTGTCGCTGTCATGTACGGTGGACGTCTGGTTGAAGTGGGAACAGCAGAAGAAATTTTCTATAATCCACAACATCCATATACTTGGGGACTTTTAGGGTCAATGCCAACGATGGAAGGAACAGAAGACAAACTTTATGCGATTCCAGGTTCACCTCCAGATTTATTAGATCCACCAACTGGAGATGCCTTCTATCCACGGAATGAGTTTGCTTTAAAAATTGATACAGAAAAAGAACCACCTTATTTTGAAGTATCACCGACACACAAAGCAGCAACGTGGTTATTAGCACCACAAGCACCAAAAGTTACGCCTCCAGCAGAGATTGTTCGTCGTTGGGCAATTTATGCAGAGCGTCAAAAAAATCCAGGAGGTAGTAATTAATGGCAGAAGAGAAAAAAGTCCTATTAGAAGTCACTGGTTTGAAACAGTATTTCAATGTTGGTCGTAAAGACGAAGTAAAAGCCATTGATGACATTAGTTTTCATATTTATGAAGGCGAAACCTTTGGATTAGTTGGCGAATCAGGAAGTGGAAAATCAACAACTGGTCGCAGTGTCATTCGTTTATATGATCCAACTGCTGGTGAAATTCTTTTCGATGGAAAAGACATTAGCAAAATTAAATCAAAAGCGGACATGCAAGCATTCCGCCGCGATGTTCAAATGATCTTCCAAGATCCATATGCTTCATTGAATCCAAGAATGAAAGTCAATGATATTATTGCTGAAGGAATCGATGTCAATGGATTAGCTAAAACACCAAAAGAGCGGGAAGAAAAAGTCAATGAACTTTTAAAAACGGTGGGATTAAATCCAAGTCACAGTACGCGTTATCCTCATGAGTTTTCTGGTGGGCAACGTCAACGGATTGGGATTGCTCGTGCTTTAGCGGTTAATCCACGTTTCATTATCTGTGATGAGCCGATTTCGGCTTTGGATGTGTCGATTCAAGCCCAAGTAGTAAACTTATTACAAGATTTACAAAAAGAACAAGGCTTAACTTACTTGTTTATCGCACATGACTTATCGATGGTAAAACATATTAGTGACCGAATTGGCGTAATGCACAGTGGGAAATTATTGGAAATGGGCACAAGTGATGATGTCTATAATTTCGGCGTTCATCCTTATACAGAAAGTTTGCTTTCTGCGATTCCATTACCAGATCCAGACTATGAACGCACACGTAAACGGATCGTTTACCAGCCTGCAGCGGCAGATGGGAAAGATCGTGAGCTCCGTGAAATTCTCAATGGACACTATGTTTATTGTGCTGAAGACGAAGTTGCAATGTACCGTGAAAAAATTGAAGAGAAGAAAAGAAAAGCTGGTTTATAACCAGCTTCTTTTCTAACTATCTTGGTAGGGTGGTTATGAGATGAAGGCTCTGAAAGCTTATAAATACAGACTTTATCCAACCTCAAAACAAGAAGAGTTTATTCAAAAAACATTTTCTTGTGTTCGCTTGGTGTATAATTTAATGTTACAAGACCGGATTGATATCTACAAAGAGATGCGAAAAAATCCTCAACAAACGTTTAAAATGCCAACGCCAGCTAAATATAAGAAACAATACCCTGTCCTCAGAGAAGTTGATAGTTTAGCCTTGGCAAATGCACAAGTTTATTTGGATCGAGCCTTTAAAAATTTTTATCGGGAAAAAGGGATGGGCTTTCCAAAAAAGAAAAAGAAAGAAACGGTGCATTCCTACACTACAAACAATCAACATGGCACGGTCAAAATTTTGGATAATCGTTATTTGAAAGTACCTAAATTGAAATCTTTAATTAAAATGAAGGTACACCGCCAACCGCTGGGGGAGATAAAATCTGTAACTATTTCTATGAGTGCGAGTCACAATTATTATGTTTCCATTTTGTGTGAAGCGCCGATTGAAACGAAAACAAAGCAACAAAAAATGGTGGGAATTTGTAGCAGTAGGGAAAAATTTGCGCTGCTTTCGAATGGTGAAAGCTTCGAAAAAAGCTATTGTTCAAAGCATTTAAAGCAAAAACTACGTCAAGAAGAACGAAAATTAAACAAGCGTAAAATGATTGCTTTGGAAAAAGGTGTCGATCTTTCGCAAGCAAAAAATTATCAAAAACAAAAAATAAAAGTCGCAAAAATTCGCGAAAAAATAGCCAACCAACGAATGGATATTTTAAACAAAATTACAACGGAATTGGTTTCAAGTTACGATGTTATTTGTATTGAAAAAGCCCATCACAGTAATGAACGGCCGCCAAAACATGATCGTTCTGAACTGGCTTGGTCTTTATTTTTAGCTAAACTGTTGTATAAAGCACAATGGTATGGCAAAGAACTCATTTGTATTGAGTCAGAGGAGATCGAAACAGAGTTGTCTTTTTCTGAAAGTACAGAAAATTCAGAGTATCTTAGAAGCCAAAAAATCTTAGAACGTGGCTTGTCTAAACGAGAAACCTTATAAATAGAAGAACTGTAGGGACTACAGGGATCGCCTAGGGGATAGAAAATGTACACCATGTGTTGAACCATTTGTTTCTAGGAAGTCACATTGGGACAGTCCACTAATTATTAATAATCAAAATACGAGTTCAAACGAATCTAGTGCTAGATTCGTTTTTTTTTTGAGGAAATATATTGACAACTAGGATAAACTAAGGTAAACTAGTGAAGTTGAGAAATGAAAGCAGAAGCACCCGCTTCTCGCCTTAGTTGAGTATATCGCTGGGCTAGATAAAGTATTCCTTATTTTTTTAAGTAAGGCAGACTGTTGGCGGGTTCTGGATAGGAACCTGTTTTTTTATTGCATTTAGCAAACAAAGCAGACTTCCGTTAGGATTTTCTCTTAAAAATTTTGGAGGTGAATGACCATAGCAAAGGATATGATGGTTAACGACGGCATTCGTGCACGCGAGTTACGTTTGATCGGACAAGATGGTGAACAATTAGGTGTAAAAACCAAAGCAGAAGCATTACAAATCGCTGAATCTGCAAACTTGGATTTAGTACTTGTAGCGCCAGGAGCGAAACCACCAGTTGCGCGAATTATGGATTATGGAAAATTCCGTTTCGAACAACAAAAGAAAGAGCGTGAAGCTCGCAAGAAACAAAAAGTGATCAACGTCAAAGAAGTTCGTTTAAGTCCAACAATTGACGTAAATGACTTCAATACAAAACTTCGTAATGCGCGTAAGTTCTTAGAAAAAGGAGACAAAGTGAAAGCTTCTATCCGTTTCAAAGGCCGTGCCATTACCCATAAAGAGATTGGTCAGAAAGTTCTTGATCGCTTAGCTGAAGAAACTGCGGACATCGCCACAGTGGAACAAAAAGCGAAAATGGACGGACGCAGCATGTTTCTAACGCTGGCACCGAAAAACGACAAGTAAACGAAGAGACCGAGCATTCGGACTTTTGGTAATTTCTACAAGAAGGATATTCGACAGTTGTGACTGTTAGAGTCTTTCACTTGAAGCAAAGATTTTGAGGAGGAAAATTAGTCATGCCAAAACAAAAAACACACCGCGGATTAGCAAAACGTGTAAAACGTACTGGTGGAGGCGGCTTAAAACGTGGCCGTGCCTTTACATCTCACCGTTTCCACGGTAAAACTAAAAAACAACGCCGTCAATTGCGTAAAGCAAGCATGGTTGCAAAAGGCGATTACAAACGTATCCGCCAACAATTAGCAAGAATGAAATAAAACAACTCGGTGACTTTTAGATTACCGTCAAGAGAAACAAGATATTAGGAGGAATTCAACATGGCACGTGTTAAAGGTGGAACAGTAACCCGTAAACGTCGTAAAAAAGTCCTTAAGTTAGCGAAAGGCTACTACGGATCAAAACATACTTTATTTAAATCAGCAAAAGAACAAGTAATGAACTCTTATTACTATGCATTCAGAGACCGTCGTCAAAAGAAACGTGACTTCCGTAAATTATGGATTGCACGTATCAACGCGGCAGCTCGCATGAATGGCTTAAGCTATTCTAAATTAATGCACGGTTTGAAATTGGCAGAGATTGATATCAACCGCAAAATGTTAGCTGACTTAGCCGTTAACGATGCAGCAGCATTTACAGCGTTAGCTGAACAAGCAAAAGACGCTTTAAGCAAATAAGCTTAAATAATCTTTCACACCCTACTCATTGAGTAGGGTGTTTTTTTTTAATAACTCCGTTGGTAACTTTCATCTATAAATGAAAAAACTTGTGAGAGCGGAATTTCTTCAGAAAGACTTAACCAATGCTCTTTATTCATATGATAGGCAGGAAAATAGCCAGGTTGGTTCTTTAATAAGGCAATCAATTCAGGCGCAAGTTTAACGGTTAAAATAGTGAGCTGCTTATTCTCGGTAGCGCCGAGCAGTTGTGCATCCAGTGGCATAATTAAAGCAAACCATTTTGCATTTCTAGGATGACGAAAGACGAGATAGTCTGGGTGTTTTTCAAAAGGGAAATCGGGCGTTATCTGATAACGTTCTTGGATATAGGCGCTAATAGTTTCTTGAAAAGTCATAGGTTTCTTCCTTTCGTTAAGGCTAGGCATATCTATTTACATCATAGCAAAAATTACATAAAATTACTTCGTTCAAAGGAATGGGAGGAGGGAGCAGATGACATTAATTTCAACAATTTTAGTAACCTTGGTGGCTGTAGAATTTTTCTACATTATGTATTTAGAAACGATTGTACCAACATCTGAGACAACAAGCCGTGTTTTTAAAATGGATAAGCAAGAGTTACAAAGAAAATCAGTGACTACATTGTTTAAAAATCAAGGAATCTATAATGGACTAATCGGTGCAGGACTTATTTATAGTGTCTATTTTGCGCAAGCAACGATGGAAATGACAAAATTTTTATTGATTTATATTATTTTAGTGGCGGCGTACGGTAGCTTAACTAGTGATAAAAAAATCATTTTAACACAAGGCGGTTTAGCTATCGTGGCTTTGCTTAGTTTACTTGTTTAGCCATCAGAGTTAATAGAGAGACAGTCAAATCGACAGAAAAAACACGGTAGATTTGACTATTTTTTATAGAATTGAGAGAGACAAAATGTGGTATACTTTGTTTATTAGATAGGGAGGAATTAAAAATGCTGAACCAAAAAGAAGTAAAAAAAACCGATTATCCTCAATTAATTTCTCTATGGCGTTCTTCAGTAGAAGCTACCCATTTGTTTTTGAGTCAGGCAGATATTGATAAAATCGAAGTGGTTTTACCTGATTATTTTCAACAAGTTCAATTAAGTATGTGGTTAAATGAAGAACAGAAATGCGTGGGGTTTAGTGGAACAAACCAACAAACTTTGGAAATGTTATTTATTGACCCAGTCTATTTTCGTAAAGGCTATGGTGGAGAAATTATCAAAAAGTTAATAGAGCAAGAATCAATTGTCTTTGTTGATGCTAATAAACAAAATGAAGGGGCAGTGAAGTTCTATCAATCTCAAGGGTTTCAAGTAATTGGTGAATCAAAGGAAGATCCTCAAGGAAATCCGTTTCCTATTTTACATATGAAACGGATATAGAAAAGAGGGAAGAAATCATGCGGGTAATCGTTACTGAATACCAACCAGCCTGGGTGGAACAGTTTGAAGAAGAAGCCCAAGCGTTGAAACAGATTCTAAAGGAAAATTGTCTTAAAATTGAACATATCGGTAGTACCTCTGTGCCTAATTTAGCAGCCAAACCAATTATTGATTTTTTGATCATTGTTGAAGAAATTGAAAAAGTAGACCTGTTACAAGGGGAATTTGAAAGAATCGGTTATGAATATATGGGGGAATTTGGGCTATCAGGACGTCGTTATTTACGAAAAGGCCCGATAAAAAGAACACATCATGTGCATATTTATCAGTTTGACAATACGCAAGAAATTTTGCGCCATCTTGCTTTTCGAAATTATTTACGAGAAAATCCGGCAATTGCTACAACCTATGGTACATTAAAAAAGCAATTGGCCCAAGCACACCCCGATAGCATTGATAAATATATGGATGGCAAAGATGCGTTCATTAAGAAAATAGAAAAAGAAGCGTTGAAGAAATATTGGGAAAAATAAAAAAAGTTGCTAAAGCTAGCAACTTTTTTTTGGTTCTTTTTTGAAAAAATGATAAAGAAGACCACTTAAAAGAACACCTAGAATAATTCCAATAGCTAAATTATGCGTATAGACGATCACACCCACTGTCACGAGTAAAATAACAATTTCAGTAACTTCAAAAGTTCGGAAAAGCTGCAAACTTTCCCAATCAAAGGTGTCGACTGCCACTGTCATCATGATCCCAATCAATGCAGCTGTAGGAATGGCTACCATCACGGATTTAAAAACAAAAATGAATAGAAGGAGGGTAATACCTGAAATCAAAGTAGAAAGCCGTTTTCGTCCTCCAGATTTAACATTAATGACCGCTTGCCCGATCATCGCACAGCCAGCTTGGCCACCAAAAAAGCCGGTAATTATATTAGCGAATCCTTGCGCCTTAACTTCTCGTTGGCTATCACTTTGGCTCGCTGTCATTTTGTCCACAATGGGGATCGTCAATAAAGATTCAATTAACCCGACCATTGCTAAGGCAACAGAGCTAGGTAAAATAATCCACAACGTTTCTAAGTTGACGGGTACATTAGGCCAACGGATCGCTGGATGAAACTGACTCATTTCACCAAGATCACCTACCGTTTGCAAATGACCTTTTAAAAAATAGGACAGGATAGTCATGAATAAAATAACAATTAAAGCAGGAGGCACAATTGTAATAAACTTAGGTAATAGATAAATAAGTAAGATACTACAGATAATCATGCCGTAGGACCACAGTGTTTGATGAGGCAATTGTTGTACTTGCGCCATGAAAATTAAAATGGCTAACGCATTGACGAATCCGTACATCACTGTCTTGGGAATAAAGCGCATCAATTTGTGGATACCTAAATAACCTAAAATAAATTGTAGAAAGCCTGTTAAAATAGTCGCAGCAAGCATGTATGACAAACCGTGTGCTTGAATTAAGCCTGCAAGGACTAAGGCCATTGAACCAGCAGACGCCGAGACCATTGCCGGACGGCCGCCCGTAAAAGTAATCACAAGTAAAGTAACAGCTGAAGCAAACACTGCAGAAAGCGGGTGAACACCAGCAATAATCGCAAACCCGATTACTTCTGGTAAAATGGCGACAGAAGAAACGAGACCAGCAAATAGATCATTTCGTTCATTGCCTAACCATTCGCTTTTTTTAATACTAAATAACATCGAAAAACTCCTTTAAGTTAATAAAACCTTTAAGTTAATAAAACCTTATTCATAATAGCATGAATAAGCTGAAATAAAAAAGTTTGACGTGTTAACGTCAAACTTTTTTATTAGAACTGTAGCAGTGCCAACAACAAAATGGCTAGGACGACTTGAACAGTTCCTACTGATAAACCATAGATTAAGAAACGTTTGCCTTCTTGGAAAAACTTTTTAAAATCGAGTCGTAACCCGATTGCTGCCAAGGCAGTAATTTCAAACCAAGAACTAAAGAAATGAGCAGTCTCACTGATCACGACGGGGAAATGAATCAAACTATTAAAGACACAGGCAATGAAAAAGCCAACTACATACCAAGGTAGGGCGCTGCTTTTTTTGGTGACTTCTACCAACTCAGCCTCTGATTCTGTCGTCTTACTTTGCTTGAAACGTCCAAATAAATAGACAACTGCTACGAGTAGGACAATCCGCATAATTTTAAAGAGCATCGCAAGTTGAACTGCGTTCTCATTGACCATATTGGCACTGGCGACAACCTGACCAACTGATTGTAAAGTCCCTCCGATTAGTGCGCTACGAGCCAACAAATTGGTACCATAGAGAATCCCACTTAAAATGGGTAAGGTCAACATTAAAACGGTTCCTAATAAGTTTACTAAAGTAATGATTTGGCCTTTTTCTTCCTCATCTGCTTGAATTGCTGGAGCAATCGAAGCAATAGCAGAAGACCCACAAACGGCATTACCACCAGCCATCAATAAAGACATATTATCAGAAAAAGCCAGTTTTTTACCGATCAAATAGGCAAAAATAATGGTCAGCGACATTTGAATGAGAATAAATGCGACACCTTGTAAGCCAATTTGGGCAATCGTTTGAAAGGTCACGGTGGTTCCCAATAAAACAACAGAAAATTCTAGTAATTTACTTTCGGCTACTTTGGTTCCGCGATTTAAATTGGCACCGCGAACAAAGGTATTTCCCAAAAAGATTCCTAGTAAAATAGCTATCGTTGCGGCGCCTAAGCTAGGTAACCAGATGGCAAGGAACTTGCTAAGGCAGGCGACAAGGAAAGCTGTTAGCAAGCCGGGAAGAATTTGGAATAAAGATTGGATATAATCATTTTCTGAATTTTTCATTGAAAAAATCTCTCTTTCTTGTTCATTACTTCCAGTATAACGAAATTTTTTACATTTGAGAAATAAATAGTTAAAATAATATTTATAATAGAAAGTTATCGAAAGGATGCTTATGTTTAAATTATTAAAGACTTTTCAAATTGTGTATGAGCAAATGAACTTTTCCAAAGCAGCTACCTGCCTATATATATCACAACCAGCCGTTTCTAATCAAATCAAACAATTAGAAGAAGAATTAGGCTGTTCATTGTTTTTAAGAAATGGTCGACAAGATGTAGTCCCTACTAGGCAAGCAGAAGTCTTGTATAATCGTTTGCTAAATTTAGCTGATGATTGGCAAGAAACATTAACAGCTCTTCATCAGGCGAGATTACCTAAAGAAACTTGCCGAATTGCTGCGTCTAATACTTTTGCAGTTTATTATTTGCCGCAACTGATGCAGCATTTACAGACACAGTATGCAACGATCAATTTTGTTTTAGAAATGAACAATTCAGAAGAAGTAGTGGAAAAAGTTGAAAAACATCAAGTTGATTTTGGCTTTATCGAAAAACCATTAATTACGAAAGGCGCCTCTCGTGAAGAAATTATTCAGGATCAATTGGTTTTAGCTGGAGACCCTGCCAATCAGAATTGGTTGGTACGTGAAAAGGATTCTGGGGTCTTTCATTATACCCAACAGTATTTAGAAGAAAGTAATCAAAGCCCAACACTCATGACGGTTAAAAATAATGAAATGATTGTTAAAATGTTGGAATTGGGCATGGGGCAATCGTTGCTTTCAAGAAAGGCGATTACTGAAAAAATTCCTTTCCAAACGTTAGGTGAAAAGTATTGGCGTTCCTTTTATTTTTTGACACGGGGACATTTAAAATCTTCCTTGCTTCAAGAAGTAAAACAAGCAATTTATCGATTCTATCAGACGGAAATGAATAAATACTAAAACGTTCTCTTTGTTTATTTATCAATCTTTGACTACACTAAAGAAAACGAAGGAGGGAACCACAATGCCTAAATTTTCACCATGTTTATGGTTTGACACACAAGCGGAAGAAGCTGCTAACTTCTATACAACAATCTTTGAAAAAGGTGCGATTCTAAGTAAAACGAACTACGTTAATGAGGAGCATCAACCTCAAGGAACATCATTAATGACCATTGAATTTACCTTGGCGAACCAAACAATCATTGGTTTAAATGGCGGACCAGAATTTTCCTTTACGCCAGCTAGTTCATTTTTTGTTGAATGTACAACATTACCACAAACAGAAACGTTGTGGAAAAATTTAACAACAGATGGACAGATATTGATGCCTTTTGGGGAATATCCTTTTAGTCCTTTATATGGTTGGGTAGTGGACAAATTTGGTGTCTCTTGGCAAGTGTCTTTTTCAGGAAAAGAACAAACAATTGTACCAACCTTTATGTTTGCTAATGAAAAATATGGCGAAGCAGCCAAAGCTCTATCAGAATGGTTGGCGATTTTCGGTCCAGGCGAAATAATTGAAAAAGTTGAATATGAAGATGGGAACATTGCGCAAGCACTTTTCACATTACAGGAGCAACCGTTTCGAGTAATGGATGCACGAGATAAACATGATTTTGATTTTACCATGGCCTTCTCCATTTATATTGATTGTGAAAATCAGGAGGAAATAGATCGGCTATGGCAACAAGTGACTGCTAAAGGGAAAGAATGGCCGTGTGGCTGGATGGAAGATCAATTTGGGGTCAGTTGGCAAACAGGCAATCCTGAACTGAAACGTTATTTATCTGACTCAAATCCAGCTAGAGCAAATGAAGTGACCAAAAAATTGTACCAAATGAAAAAAATAGATTTAAACCAGTTAAAAGAAGTGTATGACAAATATAATCATTAGAAAAACTGAGGTTGTCTGATCGACTACACTTCGTTACGTTGGTATCAATTCCAATACATGGAACATACTAGAGTTGAAGGGCTTGTCTTTTAAGGATCAAGACCTTCAACTCTTAAAAAAGGCTCGATTCTTGCGAGTTCCAAAGAAGCCACTTCTATTTTGTTGTTTACTTAATGGTTAGGACTCTGCCGATTTTTTTATAAGATTATGCTATAATTAAGAGTAGTAAATTATTGAAGGAAAAATGAAAAGTCCAAAATAGGAAGTGGTAAAATGATTGAGTTAATTGTGTTGTTAACAGTTTTTACTTATGGAACAAACTTTGTTTTATATCTTATTTTGAAAAATAAAAAGTCCATGCCAATTGTCGAAAAAGCTTCTATTGTATTAGGAATTAATATGTCTGTGTTATTATTAGATGGTATTTTTGCTTTTGTTGGTAAATTCATCATGTTATCAGAATGGGAATTATTAGCGCCTATTTTTGAAATAGTGTAAAAATCATCATAAAGTCCTATATCCAAAAAGAATGAAGTTTGTTAGGATAAGAAAGATGAAAATTTAGAAATAAAAGAGGTGGGATTGCATGGCTAAAATCATGATTGTCGAAGATGAAACAACCATTCGAGAATTAATTAGCGAGGAATTACAAAAATGGCAATTTGAAACGATTGGAACAACCGATTTTAATGATGTATTGGATGATTTTCAAGAGGAGAATCCTCAATTAGTCTTGATGGATATTAATTTACCTGTGTACGACGGGTACTATTGGTGTCAAAAAATTCGTGAAGTTTCTAAAGTACCAATTATTTTTATTTCGAGTCGTAGTACCAATATGGATATGATTATGGCGATGAACATGGGCGCGGATGATTTTGTTACAAAACCGTTCCAGATAGATGTTTTAATTGCTAAAATCAATGCTTTGTTGCGCCGCTCTTATAACTATTCCGATACGGATAGTGAAGTGCTTTCACATAATGGCATTACTTTAAATGTGGACAATGGACGAATGGAAATCAAAGGCGAAATGATCGATTTAAGTAAAAATGAATACCGATT
The DNA here is from genome assembly GCF_050536905.1 of Enterococcus sp. DIV1328a. Classification (NCBI taxonomy): domain Bacteria; kingdom Bacillati; phylum Bacillota; class Bacilli; order Lactobacillales; family Enterococcaceae; genus Enterococcus; species Enterococcus sp. DIV1328a. The sequence goes on from NZ_CP172912.1 coordinate 698,003, forward strand.
ACTATATCTTTTAATGAAAAAGCACGGAAAAATTTTAACACGTGAAAAACTATTGCGCGCTTTATGGGACGATGAACGTTTTGTGGATGACAATACGTTGACGGTAAATATCAATCGTTTACGAAAAAAAATTGAGCAAGCGGGGATTGCTGGCTATATTGAAACCAAAGTGGGCGTCGGTTATATGGTGCCCTAGATAGGAGTAGACAATGACCATTCTAAAGTATTTAAAAGATCGCTGGTTATTACTAATTGGCTGGTTATTTTTTCTGTTCTTAACTTGTTTTATTTTATGGTTGGCTCCTAATGTCCGCTTAGATTGGACAGTGGTTGGCTATATCTTTTTACTGCAAAGTGTTTTTTTATCGCTATTTTTAACAATTGATTATTATTTAAAACGTAAGTGGTGGCTTTCGTTGGCAACGGAAAAAGAGCCGCCTTCTTTACAAGAATATTTGAATACAGCAGAAAAAGAAGAAGAACTACTTGTCCAAACGTATATTAACGGTTTATTGCAAGAGCACCAACAAACCATGCAGCAAGCAATTAACAACCAACAGGACCAAAAAGATTACATTGACTCTTGGGTTCATGAAATCAAAGTCCCCCTAGCGGCTATCACGTTACTGGTACAATCTGTCGAAGATGATATTCCAGAGAAAAAATATTATCTATTGGAAAATGAGTTAGGGAAAATTGATGAATATGTCGAGCAAGTCCTATATTATGCTAGATTGGACAGCTTTTCTCGAGATTATTTACTTCAAGAATATTCTTTAAAAGAAATTGTGCAATCTGTTGTTCGTACGCAAGCAAATTATTTTATCCAAAAAAGATTGCAATTCTCAATTGAAGGAGAAGATGAAGCGGTTTTAACCGACCGAAAATGGGTCATTTTTATTTTCCGCCAATTATTAAGTAATGCAGTCAAGTATACGCCAGAAGGCGGCACGATTACGGTCCTAATTTCCAAAAATAAACAAGGTATTTATTTATCTTTAAAAGATTCTGGGATTGGCATTCCGATGCAAGATCAACGACGCATTTTCGATAAAGGATTTACTGGTGAAAACGGGCGAAAAAGCGAACAGCATTCGACTGGTCTTGGTCTGTATTTGGCTCATAGCTTAGCGAAAAAGTTAGGTCATGATTTAACAGTCGAATCGACAGAAGGGCAAGGTACGACGATGACATTGTTTTTCCCTTCCCTCAGTTATTATAATGAAGTGAAATAAAAAGTAGGTCTATCAGCAAACTAAAGAGGTGATAGGCCTTTTTTTATTTATTAAAACTTTCTTGCTAACTTCTCTTACTCTTCTTAGTTGTTTAGAAAACGTTTTTATTGTTAGAATGAAATGAAATAAATTTGTTAGGAGAATATTATGAGTTTACTTATCGCTTTAGTGCCCATGATTGCGTGGGGCAGTATTGGTTTAGTCAGCGGTAAAATTGGTGGAAGCGCCAATCAACAAACGTTAGGTATGACAATCGGCGCATTACTATTTTCAATTGTTGTCTTTTTTGTTATCCAGCCTACGTTGACGACAGCCACATTAATTGTTGGATTTATATCTGGTTTATTCTGGAGTTTGGGACAGAATCAACAATTTCATAGCATGAAATATATGGGCGTTTCAGTTGGCTTACCAATTTCAACTGGGATGCAGTTAGTTGTTAATACCGTTGCAGGGGCTGTTTTTTTCCATGAATGGACAAAAACAAAAGACTTTGTTGTGGGCTTTATCGCTTTAGCCTTTTTAGTTTTTGGGGTGTATTTAACAGCTCGACAAGATGATGATAGTCAACCGAAAACCTCAAACAGTATGTTAGATTTTAATAAAGGGATTCGGGCGTTGATTTTCTCAACAGTTGGGTATGGCGTCTATACCATCATTATTAATGCCACTGGTTTAGATCCGTGGGGAATTATTTTGCCACAAAGTATTGGTATGTTAGTGGGGGCTAGTTTCTTTGCTTTCAAAAAAGTCAAAGTTGATCGTTTTGTTTGGATGAATATGACGACGGGTCTGCTTTGGGGCTTAGGAAATATTTGTATGTTATTAACCATGCGTGAAATTGGCTTAGCTATTAGCTTCTCTTTATCACAAATGGGGATTATTATTTCGACTCTTGGGGGCATCTTCCTTTTAGGCGAAAGAAAATCAAAAAAAGAAATGTTTTATGTTATTTTTGGTTGCATTTTTGTTATTCTAGGTGGTATTCTTTTAGGGTATATGAAAGCGTAAATAGTTTATTTACGCTTATTTTTTTTACGGGGGTAAACACATGTCTATTTTCAGAAAAAAAGAAATCACTGTGCCTGTCAATGACAGTGGTGGGATGAAAAAAAATCTTAAGACGATGGACTTAATTTTTCTAGGAATTGGGGCTGTAGTAGGAACAGGGATTTTTGTTGTGACAGGTGTCGCAGCGGAACGCTATGCAGGTCCAGGGCTCGTCTTATCATTTCTGGTAGCAGCAGCCGCGATTATTTTATCTGGTTTATGTTATGCAGAATTTGCATCACGTATTCCGGTCATTGGCGGGCCGTATGCCTACATGTATGTGGTCTTTGGAGAAATTGTGGCTTGGATGACTGGTTGGATGATTATTTGTGAGTTTTTCTTGGCGGTTTCATCCGTTGCTTCAGGTTGGTCAGGCTATGTTCATGGCTTTTTGGATAGCTTAGGTTTTTCTTTACCGCAAGCGTTAAGTGGCGCTTATAATCCAACAAATGGTACATATATTGATTTGATTGCCATGTTGGTCGTTGTAGCCGTAACTTTTTGGGTATCTTTAGAAGCGAAAACAGCGTTACGTTTAAATAACTTAATGGTTTTCGTGAAGTTTGGGATTATTTTATTATTTGTTCTCGTGGGAATCTTTTATGTGAAACCAACGAACTGGCAACCATTTATTCCTTATGGTTTTTCAGGCGTTTTCAGTGGTGCTGCTTTAGTTTTCTTTGCCTTTCTAGGGTTTGATGCGGTTAGCATGGCCGCGGAGGAAGTGAAGAATCCGAAAAAAGATATTCCAAAAGGGATTATTGGTTCCATTATTATTTCAACATTGTTATATATTGTTGTTACGTTAGTTTTAACTGGAATTGTTCCATTTACGGATTTAGGGGTCAAGGATCCGGTGGCTTTTGCGATGCGTTTCATTAATCATGGCGCAATTGCGACAATCATTTCAGTTGGTGCTATTTTAACCTTATTAACAGTGACGATTGCGATGATGTACAGTTTAGCCCGTGTGATTTATGCGATTAGTAAAGATGGATTACTGCCGCAGTTTATGAGCAAAATTGATGAGAAGCGGCACACACCTAAGAATGCAACCTATGTAGCTGGATTTTTAGCAATGGTTTTTGCTGGTGTTGTTCCAATGGAGATGTTGGCTGAACTTACAAATATCGTGACACTCTTTTATCTGATGTTTCTCGCTTTAGGAATTATCAAATTACGGACAATGAAAGGAGAACCGCAAGCAGGTGAATTTAAAGTGCCGCTTGTGCCGGTTCTACCATTAATTTCAATCGTGGTTTGCGCGGCTCTAATGTTCCAATTGTCTTTAGCTACTTGGCAAGTATTTGGCGTAGCCGTAGTGATTGGTTTGGCTATTTATTTCTTTTATGGACGACACCATAGTATCGTTCGTTTCGAGACAAAAGAATAAAAATGAACGAAAAAAGAGAGGAATACTTGTCAAATAGACAGGTGTTTCTCTCTTTTCTTTCTGGCATTTTCTTCATTTTCAAGAGAAAACCGACAAGAAATATAGTTTAATAATGTCTAATTATGGTATACTGTTTAGGAGTAAATCCTGAGGGTTTAGGAAAATGACTAAAGGAGGTTTTTTCTGTATGTCACAGAAAGAAACATTTTATATTACCACCCCAATTTATTACCCAAGTGGGAAGTTACATATTGGGAATTCATATACAACAATCGCCTGCGATGCTATGGCCCGTTACAAGCGTTTAATGGGTTTTGATGTATTTTATTTAACAGGTGTGGATGAACATGGCCAAAAAATTGAAAAAAAAGCTGCTGAGTTGAATGTGACACCAAAAGAGTACGTTGATAAAATGGCAGCAGATGTTCAAAAATTATGGAAAACATTAGATATCAGCTATGATAAATTTATTCGGACAACGGATGATTATCACATGGCAGCCGTGCAACAAATTTTTGATCGTTTAGTAGAACAAGGAGATATCTACCTTGGAGAGTATGAAGGTTGGTATTCAGTTTCTGATGAAGAATTTTTCACTGAAACACAATTAGCTGAAGTATATCGTGACGATGAAGGCAATGTCATTGGTGGGAAAGCACCAAGTGGTCACGAAGTCGAATTAGTTAAAGAAGAATCCTATTTCTTCCGCATGAGTAAATATGCGGATCGCTTGGTACAATATTACGAAGAACATCCAGAATTTATTCAACCAGAATCTCGTAAAAATGAGATGCTAAATAACTTTATCAAACCAGGATTAGAAGATTTAGCCGTTTCAAGAACGACTTTCTCTTGGGGAATTCCATTAAAAAATGATCCAAAACATGTGGTTTACGTATGGATTGATGCGTTATCAAACTATATTACAGCACTAGGTTATGGTTCAGAAGATGATTCATTATTCCAAAAATATTGGCCTGCGAACGTGCAAATGGTTGGGAAAGAAATCGTGCGTTTCCACACAATTTATTGGCCAATTATGTTAATGGCCTTGGATTTACCATTACCGAAAAAAGTCTTTGGACATGGTTGGTTATTGATGAAAGACGGAAAAATGTCTAAATCTAAAGGAAATGTTGTTTACCCTGAAATGTTAGTAGAACGCTACGGTCTAGATGCGTTACGTTACTATTTATTACGAGCAATTCCATTTGGTAGTGATGGCGTCTTTACACCAGAAGATTTCGTTTCTCGCTTAAATTATGATTTAGCTAATGACTTAGGAAACTTGTTGAATCGAACAATTGCGATGATTAATAAATATTGTGATGGCAAAGTACCAGCCTATGCTTCAAAAGTTACCCCATTTGATAGTGAACTATCGACAACTGCGGCGAATGTTATTGGAAAATATCATGAAGCAATGGAAAAAATGGAATTTAATACGGCCATTGCAGAAATCTGGACGCTAGTTTCTCGTGCCAATAAATATATTGATGAAACAGCGCCTTGGGTATTGGCTAAAGAAGAAGAGAAACGCAACGAATTAGAAAGTGTCATGATCCATTTAGCGGAAAGCTTACGAATTGTGGCAATCTTATTGCAACCAGTCATGACAGAAACACCAGGGAAAATTTTCGAACAATTAGGCTTAGATCCAGAAACAATGAACATGGAAAATATTCATTTTGGTGAGTTCCCAACAGACGTAACAGTAACAAGTAAAGGAACACCTATTTTCCCACGTTTAGAAATTGAAACAGAAGTAACGTATATTCAAAAGAAAATGTCCCAAAGCGAAAGTGCTACAGAAGAGGATATTAAATGGAATCCAGAAGAAACAACGTTAGTTTCAACGAAAGAAAAACAAATTAAGTACGATGATTTCGATAAAGTGGAATTAAAAGTTGCCGAAGTTATTGACTGTAAAAAAGTCAAAGGAGCAGATAAATTATTGCAATTCCGTTTAGATGCTGGAGATGAAAACCATCGTCAAATTCTTTCAGGTATTGCTGAATTTTATCCAGATCCAGCTGCGCTAATTGGCAAAAAAGTAGTCATTGTGGCTAACTTAAAACCAAGAAAAATGCGTGGTCAAATTAGCCAAGGAATGATTCTTTCAGCTGAATCACCAGAAGGTAAACTTCAAATTGTTGAAGCACCAAAAGAAATGCCAAATGGTGCAGGAATCGCATAAAAGCATAAGTGGTAAAGATAAAAGGTGAATTGTAACCTTTTATCTTTACTACTTTTTTTGTATACTAGAAGAAAAGTGATTTGATGTGGGGGAAGTTTGATGGCTTATCATACTTATGAATTTTTAAAAAGACGTAAAAATGATCCAAAATGGAGAAAGGCCTATACATCTGCTAGGAATAAACGTATTATTGGTGCTTTAGTTACGATAAATATAATTATTTGGGGCTTTGTTTTGTGGAAAAAAATAGAAAGTGGCGATATAGAAGTAAATAATATTATCGACGTCCTAAAATCGAAAATCAACGAATTTTTAAATTAAAAGAATCGAAGAAAAGCCTAGAAAAAATCATTTGCGATTTTTCCTAGGCTTTTCTATTTTAGAGTTTCACTTTTTTAGGTATTCGTTTTTTACCAAAACGGCCTTTCGTTAGGCGACTTGGTAAAATGATCAGTAAGAGTGAAAAAGGGACACTGATAATTTGCCACGTGAGTAAGCGGCCTAAGCTATTATTTTTATAGAGCCACTCTAATATAAAATGCAGCCCTAAAATACTTAACAAAGCCAAGCCTGTCAGGAAATAAGGCGTTGATACCCAGTCGGTCGTTTTCAAGAGACTAAAACCTAAAGGAATTAGATAAAAGTAAGCACTTGTTAAAGTAATACGCCAACTTTTCATAACGGTGCCTAAATTAATTATAAAAAAAAGTAAAGATAGGACTAAAGCAAAAGGTGGAAACAAAGCCACTAACGCCGAATAGATGGTTCCCCAGACGAGCATTAAGGGACCTTTAACAATAGCGGCAATAAGTGTAAACAAGCCAATTAGGAGTAACTGCTGTGTCAGTGAGCCAAAGGTTAGCAAGCCAAATAAAATAAGCAGTAGCCAGTGCCAAATGGTTTGGTTTTGTTGTTTTCGCTCAATAGTTACATTTTTTTGGATAGAGGTTTTTAAAAAATTTTCTAAATCAGGTGATTGTTTCACCTTATCACGCTCCTCTCAACTTAAGAGACAACAAACGAGTAGGTCTGCTAATTAAAAAGCAGTACCTACTCGTCTATTATAAGTGGTTTTTCTAAAAATAAAATCCGCCTTAAGTCTCAGTTACTGGGCTGCCAAGTAAGGTGTAAACCATTCAGAAAGTGTGCCGGTATAAGGTAAAACGACCCGTTTCATTCCACGAGAAATAGCAGTATACAGGATTTTTTTATCTCGTTTATTGTCGGAATAACGATTAACATTTGGGTTATGAAGAATTACATTATCAAATTCTAGACCTTTTGCCATATCAATTGATAAAACTTGCAGTGACGGATGTTCTTCCAATGAAAGAGAAGCACTAAGTTCTTTTGTTAATTGTTCTTTTTCTGCAAAAGTTTTAGTAATAATGGCGGTGCTTTCTTTCGGATCAAAAGTTGCAATGGAAGTGACGATTGCTTTAAGATAGTCAGACGCAGAGTCACAAGGAATAAATGTCGGCTTTTCTCCATCATGCCGGATGGGCACAATGGTTAATTGCTCTGGTTGAGTGCCTAATGTTTGGAAGAGTCGTGTAATTTCTTTACTTGAACGATAGCTGTTTAATAATTGATAGGTTCCAACAGAACGGCTGGTTTCGTTAACCAATAAATCATGGGCTTCAGAAAATTCAATGGCTGTATTAAAAATGGCTTGATTTTCATCACCAGCTAAAGTAAAACTAGCTTTAGGGAAAAGTGTCAGCAGTAATAATAATTGGGCTTCTGTATAATCTTGGACTTCATCGACTAGGATAAAAGCCATTTGCTGGTTGGCGAGGTTTTCAATAAATGCATGTTTCACCAAAATAAGGGCCACAATTTCATCGGCTGTGAAAACAGCTGTCTCTTTTTGATACGATTTTTCAGTGAATAAAGAATAAAACGTTTCAAAAAAGGCCCATTGATCTAGCCAAGCATCATTTTTAATAGCGGCAGTGATAGAGCGATATTTTTTCTTCAAACGTTTTAAAGCAAAATCAGCCAGATGTTTTTCATTATCTTCGGTAATCACTGTGCCAAAATAACGAACTTGTTCAGCTTCTGTTAAATCTTGGAATTGATCCAACATTTTTTTAGAATGGGCTTGTTTTAATAAGTACCGTGTCCAAAGACTGGTTAACTTTTCTTTTGTGGCTGAAATTCGTTGGCGAATACTCAAGTCAGCTGGTGTTTCTTGATAAAGTTTAAAAATTGTTTCTGAAGTAAATAAGGTCTGCTTTTTAAAAGTTAAAGGACGGAAAAAATGTGGCTGCACAACCGCTTTTTCAGGATTGCTTAAAAGAAACGTTGCAAATTCTTTTGAACGAATAACGTGCTCTTGCTCCGTTGCCTCAGAGCGAGTAATGCGTTCGAAATAGTCCGTTTCTTCTTCCATTGGCCATGCTTCTTTGGTAGTGAAGCGCAAAAATTGTAAAAGAGTCAAATTCAAGGGATTTCGTTCGCCTAAATTCGGTAAAACTTGAGAAATATAATCAATAAATGTTGAATTTGGTGAAAGTAATAAAATATTATCCGCTGTAATTTCTGCTCGATGTTGATAAAGTAAATAAGCAATCCGTTGCATAATCGCAGACGTTTTCCCACTACCAGCAATCCCGTTGACTAGTAGGAGTGGCTGCGTTTCGTCACGAATTATTTGATTTTGTTCTTGTTGAATGGTTGTCGTAATGTCCTTCATATAAGGAGACGCATCTTCTTCTAAAGAATGCAATAACACATCATCTTGAATCGCAATGGTTGTGTCAAAATAGTTGATTAATTGATCTTTTTCAATAATTAACTGTCTTTTCAAATCAAGTTGTACAGGAATGGTTTGTTGATGTGCCATGTAGGCTGTTTTCCCTAAAACATTGTCATAAAATAGCGAAGCAATCGGTGAGCGCCAATCGTGAATGCGCGTTTCTTCTTCTAAAGAAGTAAAATCGTTTACGCCAATATAAAAGTTTTCTGGCTCTTCAGGGCTGTCTTCAAAAGTCACGCCAATTTTGCCAAAATAAGGAACTTGTAATAGGCGTTTCACTTTGTCTAAATTTTTAGCCGTTGCTTCATTTTTTAAGTTCCACTGATCAATTTCACGGTTCTTCATTTCCAACATGGCAAACGTTTCTAGATTATCGGCATAACTATCAAAATTCAGCTTAGAATCGCGACCAAATTCCTCTAGCATATGTTTGCCATCTTTCATTGTGTTCGCCAATTGCTCTTCGTAAACTTTTTTAGCCGCTTGCAGCTCATGATAAACCGTTGTTAAATGCTGTTGTTCATAAATTTTTTCATCGGTCATGGAGGTTCCTCCTTTTAATAACATGACTGAATAGTATACGTTACTTTTAGCATAAATGCAAGCGCTGTTTATGAGGAAATGGCGAATCTTGTCGCCTAGTCATTCAGATTTTTCAAGAAATATGATAAAGTAGAGAGGAGATAAAGGAGGCAATCATAATGATTTTTGATACACATACACATTTGAATGCAGAACAATTTAATGATGATATTCCAGAAACGATTGCACATGCCCAAGAATTGGGTGTTACAGAGATGGCCGTGGTCGGTTTTGATGAACCAACGATTGAAAAATCTCTTTTACTTAGTCAGGAATATGCCAATATTTATAGTATCATTGGTTGGCATCCAACAGAAGCGGGTAGCTATACGCCAGAGGTTGAACGACGATTACAAGAACAATTAACGTTGCCAAAAATTGTCGCATTAGGTGAAATCGGTCTTGATTATTACTGGATGGAGGATCCTAAAGAGGTGCAAGAAAAAGTTTTTCGCCGTCAAATTGCGATTGCTCGGGAAATGAATTTACCGTTTAGTGTGCATACGAGAGAGGCATTAGAAGATACCTATCGAATTTTAAAAGATGAAAAAATTTCAGATATTGGTGGAATCATGCATAGTTTCAGTGGCGATGCTGAGTGGATGAAGAAATTTTTAGATTTAGGTTTGCATATTTCTTTTAGTGGAGTCGTAACGTTTAAAAAGGCATTGGATGTTCAAGAAGCGGCGATGGCGGTACCACTCGAACGAATGTTGGTGGAAACAGATGCACCCTATTTAGCTCCCGTTCCTTATCGTGGTAAACGGAATGAACCAGGCTATACACGATACGTAGTGGAAAAAATTGCTGAATTGCGTCAACTAACCTTTGAAGAAGTGGCAGAACAAACGAGAGTCAACGCTCATCGCTTGTTTCGGATAGATAAATGAAGGAAAAAATGAAAGTTGCAGAAATCATTGTCGTTGAAGGAAAAGACGACACACGCCGCATTCAAGAGGTAGTTGAAGCGGATACGATTGAAACGATTGGTTCTGCTATCAATGATGAAATTTTGACACAAATTGAACACGCACAAGAAACGAGAGGCGTGATTATTTTTACAGATCCAGACTATTCGGGCGAAAAAATTCGTAAAACAATAATGGAAGTCGTTCCTGATGCAAAGCATGCTTTTTTATCAAGAAAAGTTGCAGTTCCTAAAAAAAATGGTGGTAGCCTAGGGGTTGAACATGCTAGTGATGAAGCAATTATTGAAGCCTTAAAAAAAGTCGTAACACCTGTTCAAGCTGGTGAAGACTATCAAGAAATTCCTAGACAAATACTAGTTGAATATGGTTTAATAGCGGGAGCAAATGCAAAAAAATACCGTGAATTATTAGGTGATGACCTAAGAATTGGCTATACAAATAGCAAACAGTTAGTCAAACGGTTAAGCATGTTTCGGATTACAGAAGCAGAATTGAAAGAAAGCATGACACGTATTTTAAAAGAACTTGCAAACGAAGAATAACTACATGGAGGAACAAGCGTGACGGACTATAAAGAAATTGCCACACCATCCAGAACCAAAGAAATACTAAAAAAACATGGATTTTCATTTAAAAAGAGTTTAGGTCAAAATTTTTTGACAGAGCCTAATATTTTAAGAAAAATTGTAGAAACAGCGGGAATCAATCAGCAGACAAATGTTGTCGAAGTCGGGCCTGGAATTGGTGCATTAACAGAGCAATTAGCGATGAACGCAGCACAAGTTGTGGCTTTTGAGATTGATGATCGCTTGATTCCTGTCTTAGCAGATACCTTAAGTCGCTATGATAATGTGACAGTGGTGCATCAAGATGTTTTAAAAGCTGATTTGGTCGAGACAACCAACCAAGTTTTTCAAGAGAAGTATCCGATTAAAGTGGTGGCTAACCTACCTTACTATATTACTACGCCAATTATGATGCATTTTTTAGAATCTTCTTTAGATGTAGCCGAAATGGTTGTGATGATGCAAAAAGAGGTCGCTGATCGAATTGCTGCTAAACCAGGAACGAAAGCTTATGGCTCATTATCAATTGCTGTTCAATATTTTATGGAAGCAAGTGTCGCCTTTATTGTGCCAAAAACAGTTTTTGTGCCGCAGCCCAATGTTGACTCGGCGATTATTAAATTGACGCGCCGTGCTACACCAGCGGTGACAGTGACCAATGAAAAAGAATTTTTCAAATTAACCAAAGCCAGTTTCCAATTAAGACGCAAAACATTGTGGAATAACTTAACGCATTTTTATGGGAAAGATGAACAAACGGTAGCTTGGCTAAAAGAGAGCCTAGCTGAAGCAGAAATTGATCCTTCTAGACGTGGTGAAACATTGTCTTTAGAAGAATTCGCTCGTCTAAGTAATGCTTTAGAAAAAAATAAACCAGTATAAAAAAGAACTTTCTGTTATTTATGAGAAATAACAGAAAGTTCTTTTATGTGTCTTGACACATTGCGGCTGTTCAGCTACACTTGAGAAAAACAAAAGGTGTCATGACACCTTCAGGAGGCAGTTTTAATGAAAACAAACTCAGTAAAACGTTTAACAATTTCAGCACTTTTAATTGCAATGGGGATTATCATTCCAATGGTTATGCCAAGAATTACCATTGGTCCAGCCAGTTTTACATTAGCAAGTCACGTCCCAGTTTTTATTGCCATGTTTATTTCTCCAGTGGTGGCAATTGCGGTTAGTCTAGGAACAGGTTTTGGTTTTTTCTTATCCGCAACACCGATTATTGCTTTGCGGGCCTTATCTCATTTGATTTTTGCAGTCATTGGCGCAGTGATTTTACAAAAGCATCCAGAAATTTTAATCAATAAAGAGGGGAAATTCACTTTATTAAATGGGAAATTACAGTTGTTTAACGTGGGAATTGGAGTGATTCATTCCGCTGCCGAGCTAGTGGTTGTTTCTGTATTTTACACAATGGGCAACTTGCCAGGAACTTATTATACAGCCGGCTTCATGTATTCTATTTTTCTTTTGATGGGCGTTGGTGGATTAATTCATAGTTTGGTGGATTTCAGTATTGCTTACTTTTTAGCAAGTACCTTAAGTAAACATGTAGATATTCCAACTTTTACAGAAGCGAAACAACCCAAAGTGATAAAGAAGAAGGTTAAATTAGCATAAAGAGAAGCAATCGAGGCATCCATCATTGCTACGGATGCCTCGAGTTTTTTTTATTTAATGACTTCTTCTGTTTGAGGGTCGAAGAAATGTCCTTTGTTAATATCAAAAGCTAAGTCAATCATTTCACCAGGATGGTGGAAGTCACGAGCATCTACTTTTGAGATAAACTCTGTATCACCAATTTTTGTATAAAGCATGGATTCAGCCCCTAATAATTCAGAAACAACGACTTCAGATTTAATCACCGCATCTTTCATTGCCGTTAAAGCCACTTGTTCGCTATGAATATCTTCTGGACGAATACCGAAAATTAATTCTTTGCCTTCATAACCATGTTCAACAAGCTCTTTGTTTCTTCCTTCAGGAATTGCTAGTTTTAAGCCATGTTGGTTAGAAATAACCCCATTGTTTAAGGTAACTTTGAAGAAATTCATGGCAGGTGAGCCGATGAACCCTGCTACGAACATATTTTTAGGTGTATTGTAAACTTCTTTTGGTGAACCAATTTGTTGAATAAAGCCATCTTTCATAATTACGATTCGATCAGCCATAGTCATCGCTTCGGTTTGGTCATGTGTCACATAAATTGTCGTAGTTTCTAAACGTTGGTGTAGTTTAGCGATTTCAGCACGCATGGCTACACGTAATTTTGCATCCAAGTTTGATAAAGGTTCATCCATTAAAAAGACTTTGGCATCACGGACAATTGCCCGGCCAAGTGCAACACGTTGGCGTTGTCCACCAGAAAGCGCCGCAGGTTTACGTTGTAAGTACTCTGTTAAGCCCAGAATATCCGCAGCATTTTCCACCCGTTTTTTAATTTCAGCTTTATCATATTTTCTTAGTTTTAAACCAAAAGCCATATTATCAAAAACAGTCATATGCGGATAAAGCGCATAGTTTTGGAAAACCATGGCAATATCACGATCTTTCGGTGCAACGTCATTCATGACTTTGTCCCCAATTGATAATTCACCTTCAGTAATATCTTCTAAGCCAGCAATCATTCGCAATGTTGTTGATTTACCGCAACCAGAAGGTCCGACAAAGACGATAAATTCACGGTCTGTAATTTCTAAGTTAAAATCTGTAACAGAATAATGTTCTGCATTGTCATATTTTTTATACACATTTCTAAGCGCCATTTCCACCATTTGATACGTCACTCTTTTCTTTTTGATTTGTTACTCATAGTTTAAATGAAAACGCTATCTTTCAGCAAGGGAGAGTTGCACAAGAAAAAGAAGACTTTTTCGTCAAGGTGACAAAGGGCAAACACTCTCAGCGGATTTATCGATAAACTTTTGTTATAATATAACAAAGACAGGAGTTGGATAACATGAAAATCGCTTTAATCGCTCATGATCGTAAAAAAACATTAATGATCAAACTAGCAACCGCTTATAAACATATTTTAGAAAAACATGAATTGTATGCAACAGGGACGACAGGCATGAAAGTGATGGAAGCAACTGGCCTACCCGTGCATTGTTTTAAATCGGGGCCATTAGGTGGGGATCAACAGATTGGCGCAATGATATCAGAAGACAACATTGATTTAGTTATTTTTTTAAGAGATCCTCTTTCCGCGCAACCGCATGAACCAGACGTGACGGCTTTGATTCGTCTAAGTGATGTCTATGAAATTCCTTTAGCAACCAATATCGGCAGTGCTGAAATTCTTTTGAGAGGTGTCGAGGCGGGGTTTGCAGACTTCCGTGAGGTTATCCATGAAGGGGATCGTCGACCGTTAGCTTTTTAGAGAACCTTAATGGTTATTTTGACTATTTTGTGGTATATTTTATGAGGACTTTTGTCCAAATAAAATAACAGAGTAGGAGACAAAGCGTTAAGTGCTAAAAGGATGGGATGTTGCCTTTTGGACGAAGAACATAAACAGTGTGTTGCTAGAAAGCAAAGGTTCTTACTTTGCTTATCATCAGAACAACACGTTCAGCTTTTTAATGTTCGCGGTTTTGTTTTCGCATTCGCTGCATGGTTCGTCATGTAGCAGCTCTTAGAGGAGATGCTAAAAATGACAAAGAAAAAATTTGGCACAAAATCCATTGCGTTAATGGGCGTACTCATTGCGGTGGTCGTTGTCTTTTCACGCTTTTTTGCGTATGAAACAACGTTTTTAAAAATCAGTTTCACGTTTATCCCAGAATCATTGATTGGGATGATTTTCGGACCTTTTTGGGCTGGAATCGGCACGGCGGTGGCTGATGTAGTAGGAATGCTGCTTTTTCCAAAGGCAGGCTATTTTCCTGGGTTTACTTTAAATGCCTTTTTGGCTGGTGCTATTTATGGTTATTTCTATTATAAGAAAGAAATGACATGGCAACGAGTGATTTTGGCGACATTGTTGGTCACCGTTTTAATTAATATCATTTTAACTCCTTTGTGGTTAAGTTTAATGTATGGCGTCAATCTAGCAAATTTTGCTTGGTGGGTACCACGCTTAATTAAAACAGTTATTTTCTTTCCTATTCAAGTAATTGCCACTTATTATTTAGGCAATAAAATTCCCTTTAAACGTTTATTTGGGAAGCCATTATCTGAATTAGATCAATAAATTTAAAATTAAAAGAGTCACTTTTCATCATCCCAGAAAAGTGACTCTTTTTTATTGTGCTTTTTGATTAAACTGTGCTTCGTAAAGGTCACGATAATAACCCTGTTCTTTTTGCAATAATTCGTCATGGGTGCCAATTTCAACTACTTGACCATTGTCCATAACTAGAATTTTTTCAGCACTTTTGATTGTTGCTAAGCGATGGGCAATAACAAAACTGGTCCGGCCAGTCATCATTTGTAAAAAAGCATCCTGAATTTTTTGCTCGGTCAATGTATCAACTGAACTGGTCGCTTCATCTAAAATAAGCATCGGCGGATTACTAATCATCGTGCGTGCAATAGTCATTAATTGTCGTTGTCCTTCAGAAATTTTAACGCCTTGGGAACCAATCTGAGTATCTAGTCCTTGAGGTAAACGCATGACGAAATCAAAAATATGGGCTTTTTTCATGGCTTCTATAATTTCTTCGTCAGAGGCTTCAGGATTTCCGTACGTTAAATTTTCCCGAATGGAACTATCGAATAGCCAAGTATCTTGGAGAACCATACCAAAACTTTTTCGCAAGCTATCCCGAGTAATTTGAGTAATGTCGTGAGTATCAACCGTAATTTGGCCACGGTCGACCTCGTAAAAGCGCATTAACAAATTCACTAATGTTGATTTACCCGCACCAGTTCGCCCAACAATGGCAATTGTTTCTCCTGGTTCAGCAATTAAATTAAAGTTTTCGATTAAAGGTCGCGTCGGCGTGTAAGAAAAATCAACGTCTTTAAATTCAACACGGCCTCGCGCTTCTTTCAAAACAATTGCGTTCGGGGCATCAGGACGTTCAACTGGTTGATCCATCATATCAAAAGTACGTTCCAATCCAGCTAAGGCTGCTTGGATTTGGTTGGTGATTCCTGAGAGTTCAATAAAAGGTTTAGAAAACTGACTAGAGTAAATGGTGAAACTGGAAATAACACCAACTGTGACTAAAGGATTGCCACTTAAAACTAACAAGCCACCGACTAATCCAATCGATAAATAAGATAAATGGTCGATAAATCGAGAAAGTGGGTTGGTTAAGGAGGAAGAAAACTGAGCCTTCTGTCCTTTTTCATACAACGTTTGATTCAATGCTTCAAATGTTTCTTGCGTAGCTTGTTCTTGTTGAAAGGCTTTAACAATTTTTTGGTTGCCAACCATTTCTGAAACGAAGCCGGAAATTTCACCAACAATCGTTTGTTGTGCAGCAAAGTTTTTTTGTGAAGCTTTTGCAACAAGCCAGTTTACAATAAAAATAATCGGCGTACTGATAAGAACCACTAATGTGAGCAGGGGACTTAGCCGAATCATAAAGAGCAAAGCAACAACGACGGTGGCCATGCCAGAAAATAATTGGTTGAAGACAGCCGAGCAAGCCATTGAAATATTGTCAATATCGTTGGTAAAGCGACTGACGATATTTCCGTGTGACGTTTGGTCATAATAACTTAACGGTAATTGATTTAAATGGGCAAAGGCATCTTTTCTCAGCTGTGTGGTCGATAAATAAGACACGCGATTACCGAGACGTTGAATCAGCCATTGACTTAGAACGGTTACGAGTAAAATTCCTGCTAATAAACCTAAAATTTTGATGAGTTGCGCAGCATTGACTTGTCCTTTACCAACCATTGTATCAACGGATTTACCTATATAATAAGTCATGAGGACAGTCGAAAAACCACTGAGAATTCCTAGAATTAAGGCGCCGATAATTTCTTTTGGATAGCGTAGTAAATACGGCTTAAAACGTGAGAAGGCACCAAAATGAATTTTTTTAGTTTGCATGGGTATCCTCCTCCTGTGACGCAACGATTTCTTGATACTCTTTAGAAGAAGTAAGTAATTCTTCGTGGGTGCCAAGGCCAGCGACTTTTCCACTATCTAGGACTAAAATTTGATTCGCCGTTGCAATCGAACTCACGCGTTGTGAAATTAAAATAACGGTTGTCTCTGCTCGTTCTTTTTGTAAAGCACGGCGCAGATTCAAATCTGTTTGATAGTCGAGGGCACTCAAGGAATCATCTAAAATAAGTAAATGCGGTTTCCTAATCAAGGCACGGGCAATGGTCAACCGTTGTCTTTGTCCACCAGAAAAGTTTTTTCCGCCTTCGTTAACAGGCGTGTCTAACCCTTGGTCTAATTGTTCAACAAATTCTTTACATTGGGCGATAGCTAATGCTTCCCAACAGTCTTCATCAGTTGCATTTGGTTTGCCCCATTGTAAGTTTTCTCGAATAGTCCCTGTAAATAAGACGGCAGTTTGTGGAACACTTGCAACTTGTTGGCGTAAAGTAAAGAGCGGCCAATCGCGCACATTTACACCATTAATAAAAAGGTTTCCTGCACTCACATCATAAAATCTGGGAATGAGTTGGGTTAAGGTACTTTTCCCGCTGCCGGTAGGTCCCGTGATGCCGAGAATTGAGCCTTTAGGAATCGTAAAATTGATATTTTCCAAAGCCAAACCGGCCTCTGGTTCATAGCGAAAATCTACATGGTCAAAGGTAATATCACCAAATTGTGGCGATGTTTTTGCTGATTCTGGTGTATCTGTTAACTGGCTTTCTACAGTTAAAACCTCATTGACACGGTTTGCGGAAGCGGCGGCTCGCGTAAAAATTACCACGAGATTAGAAGCAACAATTAAAGCGAGCATCATTTGATTCATATAATTGATCAATGCTAAAACTTCCCCTTGTTGCAAGGAACCAAAAGAAACTTTTAAGCCACTAAAATAAAGTAAAAATAAAATTCCAACATTCATAATCAAAGTGGTTAAAGGCGTTAATAAAGCAGAGACATTCGATACACGAATGTAAATATCGCCTAAATCATCTGAAGCTTTATCAACATGTCGTTGCTCTGTTTCCTTTCTAGCAAACGCACGGATTACACGGACACCGCTTAAATTTTGACTAATTTGACGGTTTAACCGATCCAAATATTCTTGGACTTTTTGATATAAAGGCACAGTCACTTTAATGATAATAAAGAGAATAAGGCTAAAAATTGGTAAAAGTAATAGGAAAAGAAAGCCCATCTGCACATCAATGTAAAAAGCCATGACCACAGAACCAATACTTAAAAAAGGTGTCCGAATGACCAACCGAATAAACATCGCTAAAGCCAATTGAAGCTGGTTGATATCGTTTGTGATCCGAGTGATGAGGGTATCTGTACCAAAACTATTTAATTCTTTGTGTGAAAGCTGATTAATTTTCTTCATTAATTGATTTCTTAGCTCCGTCCCAAAACCTTGCGAAGCGACTGAAGCATAATATTGACAAATCATGACAAAAAATAAACCAACTAACGACATAACAAGCATCCAGAGGGCCATTTCTATGACAGTCTGTCGGTCGTTTTGACGAATACCGACATCGACTAAGTGAGCCATGAATAAGGGCAAGACTAACTCGAAACAAGCTTCTAAAAATTTGAAGACTGGACCGAGGATAATTTGTTTTCGATAATTTTTTGCGTATTTCAATAAACCAAACATAAGATTCCTCCCTTTGCTGCTCTCATTGTAGCCTAATCTTTCAATGAAAGAAAGTTGTTCGCTACATTTTCTCAACTTCTGTTAAAATAGAAGAAAAGCGCAAAGAAGTGGAGTGTGACAGAAACGTGGAAAAAATGAGTCAGGTTATTTTGTTATTTTTTATTTATTCCTTTATCGGCTGGTTATGGGAAACGGTGTATTGTTCATTAAAAGCTAAAAAATTTGTTTATCGAGGATTTTTGGTAGGGCCCTATTGTCCTATTTATGGATTTGGGGTCTTAAGCGTTCTCTATTTTGTGGAGCCCTTTGAAAACAATCTCTTGGTATTGTATGTCGGATCGGCTGTTTTAGTGACGATTTTAGAATATGTCACTAGTTATGGCTTGGAAAAACTGTTCCATGCCTCTTGGTGGGATTATCATGATGTACCTTTTAATTTAAACGGTCGCGTGGCTTTACCGGTTTCTCTTTTTTGGGGATTGGGTTGTGTCTTGATTGTCAAAGTTATTCAACCAGAAATCGCCAAAGTTGTCAGCTTTTTACAAGCAACCTTTGGCAACTACTTAGCCCTTTGCATAGTGATTGTAATGGGGCTTGACTTAATTTATACGTTGCTGAACATGCAAGGTTTCAAAAAACTTATTACCGAGATGGGCCAAACGTTGGAAACGAACCAACAAGAATTTAAGCAACGGTTGAACACAAAAATGGAAATCGCTACAGCTGATTGGCAGAAGTTAAAAGAACGAACCAAAAAAGAGCATTTCCAAAATCGGTTAAATTTCCAACAACGTCGTTTTATTAACAATTACCCAAAACTAACTTTAAAAAACATTAAAAATTCCAAAGAAGTTCGGCATCTCTTAGAAGATTTGAAGAAAAAGGGCCAATAATTAACAAAAAATATTACAAAATATTTCAATCAATGGTCTAATGGGATGAAAAAAAGAAAAATCGTCAAAAGCTAGTTTTTAAGCCGTCTTAAGAAATTCTTAAAGAATTGAGATAGAAATGGACTAATGAATAAACGCAGGATAAAAAAAGAGTTGCATTTAAATTGTAACAAATTGTAACACGATTGAAATAAAACAAGCCCTCCTGACTAGTATAATGAGTAGGTGTTTTAGATAAGTTAGGAAAGGTGTTGGATTTAGTGAAGGTTAAAAAGTTGATACCATTTTTAACAACAATGATGCTTATCAATTTTGGACTTCCAGTCGCTGCGGCAGCAGAATCACTTGATTCGTTGCAAGAAAAAGAAGCGCAAGCGAAACAATCTGGGGAGTTAATTAGTAAAGAAATCAATTCAGCCTTAGACGATGTAAATGCTAAATATGCGGAAATCGAACGTTTAAAAACGCAAATTTCAAAAGCGGAAGATACGTTGAAAACTTCGAAAGAGGAAATAGAAAAAACAGAAAAAAATATTTCTCGTCGTAAAGAAGCTGTTGGCGATCGTATGAAGGATATTCAATTAAATGGCGACCAACGTACTTGGCAAGCCTTATTAGATGCAGAAAATTTATCAGATTTCTTTAATCGGGCCTACGCCATGACCGTTTTACAAAACTTTGAACGGGAAAAGATTGAAAGCTTAACTAGCGAAAAAGAAAAGTTAGCTGCATTACAAGAAAAAGTTGAAAATACGCAAACAACTTTAAAACAAAATGAAGAGAAATTACAAGTTGAAGCTTCTTCAATGAATAATAAAGTCTCTGAGTTAAAAGAAAAAATGGCGAATAATGAAGAATTATTGGCTCAAATTTCGACAGACAAACAGAAAGAGCAACAACGCTTAGTCAGCGAAAAAGCAGCAGCTGAGGCACAGAAAAAACGTGCGGCAGAAACTGCCAAAGCAGAAGCAGCGAAGAAACAAGCAGCTGCCGACAAACAAGCGCAAGCAGATGCGGCGGCTAAACTAGAAGCCAAAGCTGCTGAAGAGTCAAGCAGTCAAGCATCAAGCTCTTCTACAAGTACGGAAAGCAGTAGCACTGAATCTTCAAGTTCTGCTAGTTCATCCGAATCGTCATCAACGCCAGAATCATCGACAGGCGAATCATCAACACCAGGAACTGGCTCTGGTCGTGTGCTTCAGATGGAATCAACTGCTTATTCTTGGCGCGAAGCTGGTGCAAGTAATCTAAGTGCTACTGGTATTGACTTAAGTAAAGAAAGCAATGTAGTTGCAGTCGATCCAAGTGTAATTCCTCTAGGTTCATTAGTGAAAGTCTCTGGTTATGGCTTTGCTATTGCTGGAGATACAGGTGGCGCTATTCAAGGGAATATTATTGATGTTCATTTTGATTCGGTAGAGCAATGCATTGCTTGGGGACGACGTCAGGTTACAGTAGAAATTCAATAATAAATTTGTTATACTAAAGACAAGATAAAAGGAATTGGCTAAGTCAGTAATGATAGTAGCCAGTTTTTTTTTAGTTAAATGTAAAGGAGAATTACAATGATTCGCTCGGCAACAAAAGAAGACGGTCAAGCGATTGCTCGGCTGGTCTTAGTTATTTTAAAAGATATGGAGTTACCAATTTTAGAAGAAGTCTCAGAAGAACAAATGATTGACCTATTAGCAGAGGCAACGGCGTATCCAACCTATCGCTATGGCTATCAACGAATTTTAGTTTATGAACATGCAGGTGAAGTTGCAGGGATTGCTGTCGGCTATCCTGCGGAAGATGAAAAGATTATTGATGAACCTTTAAGAGAAGTCTTTAAAAAACATGGCTTAGCAGAAGATGTTCGGCTATTTATTGAAGAAGAAACCTTGCCTAATGAATGGTATTTAGACACGATTTCTGTGGATGAACGTTTCCGTGGAATGGGCATTGGTTCTAAGTTATTAGATGCTTTACCTGAAGTAGCTAAAGCTAGCGGGAAGCAAGCCTTGGGTCTAAATGTTGATTTTGACAATCCAGGGGCGAGAAAGTTATACGCAAGCAAAGGCTTTAAAGATGTCACAACAATGACTATTAGTGGTCACTTATACAATCATATGCAAAAAGAAGTGTAAAAATAGAGGTCGGGACAGAAGCGTTTAACTCCGAGAAATAAGAAGGAATTTCCGAAAATTGTTCTATAATTTTTGGATAATTTCGGCTTATTTCCGAAGGAGTTGCTTCTGTTCCCGCCGTTTATCAATTTTTAAGCCTGGGACAAAAATCCAAAGTGATTTTTGTCCCAGGCTCTATTTTTCATTAATCCGTTAAAGGATCAAAATCTAATCCAAAATCATCGGAAGTTTTTTGTTTTTTCTTATTATATAACCAGTAGTCAAGGACAGCTGCTATACAGATGCACAACGGTGCGTCCTCATCATTGGCAACAGTTAAAACAAAATAGTCGCCTGTACAAAGCATGGTTTTATCCATTGACATAATTTTTTTATGGACTTGATAAATTGAATATTGATGCGCTTTGATATCACCAACAACTGCCCAGTGAAGGCCTTGAACATAATAGAAATCAGCATTCAAATTGAACAGTTTTCGTAGAGTACCCACTTTTTCAAAACGCTGATATAACTCAAATCGTGTACCAAAAGTCCAAGAAACTTGTTTAATACTGGCTAAAATTTCTCCGTTCATTGCATATAAAGAAAGCGCATCTCCTCGTGTGCCCCAGCGCCCCACCAATAGAAAAAGTGAACGGCCTGCTTGGTCTTTCACGATGGTTCGCGTAACTTTTCCTAACTGTTGTTCTTGAATAAAAAATTCAGACACGACACGATCTCCTTTCTATATATAAATGAGTGCTGTAACTGGTAGTGCTTATTACAAATCTTCTCTTATTGCACGCAGGATGGCTTCGCCAACACCATTTTCTAAATTAGTGGCTGTTTCATATTTAGCATATTCTTTTAATTCCAGTTCGGCATTGCCCATTGCAAAACTTACCCCAGCCCATTGAATCATGCTGACGTCATTTAAATTATCACCAATAGTCATGACTTGTTCAGCGGGAATCCCACGTTCTTTAGCGACGCGCGCAACCGCAATCCCTTTTTGTGCTAGGCGGTGGTTAATTTCAATATTATTAAGCGCAGAAGAGGTGACAACCAAATCATCTAGTTCTTCTACTTCCATCCCAGCAGGACCTAATACTTTCGGCCCATCCATACTGAAGCCAATAATTTTAAGGACTTCAATCGAATCATCTTTTAAAATGTCGTCTAAACAATCAACATAGGTAATATGCAATAAAGATAGGTGTGCTGAAGCCATGGCAATCGCCACTTTATAAGTTAAATGGGGCATGGATTCTGCAATATGAGCGGCAAAGTTTTCAATTCTTTTTTCTTGATGTTCAGAAAAAATACCTTTATTTGTAGAGATTTCATAGTAAACATTGTGTTGACTCAAAATAGTTAGTACTTCGGTTACTGTTTCTTTTTCGATCCCAGCCGTGAAAAGTGAGTGTCCATCTTTGTCAAACACTTGGGCGCCGTTTAAAGTAATCATGGCGCAGTCAATTCCAGCTTCTTCTAACGCGGGTTTCGCTTCGGTATATGCGCGGCCAGTAGCAACCATAAATTCGATTCCTAAACGTTCCGCTTCGCGAATTGCTGAAGCGTTATCATTTGTGATGCTCATTTTTGCATCTAAAAGTGTTCCATCCATATCTGAAGCAATTAATTTAATCATCGATTCTCTACACCTCATTATCTATTTAAAGCTTACCTATAGTTTACCACGTTTTTCCAAGAGAAAGTACCCAGAAATTTCTTGTCAGGTTTGGAGAAATTCGTTATGCTTAGAGAGCGAAGGAGTGAGCATTATGAAAGAAATTATTCACAATAGTTGGCAAACCGTTTTATCTGCTGAATTTGAAAAACCATATTATCAAGAATTGCGGGAATTTTTGAAAAAAGAATATCAGACACAAACGATTTATCCAGATATGTATCATTTATTTTCAGCGTTAGAACTAACCCCTTTTGAAGAAGTAAAAGTAGTAATTTTGGGACAAGATCCATATCATGGACCCAATCAAGCACACGGACTAAGTTTCTCTGTCCAGCCAGGTGTGAAAGTGCCGCCATCTCTTGCGAATATTTACAAAGAATTACAAGCTGATTTAGGGTACCAACCCGTCAACCATGGCTTTTTAGAAAGCTGGGCTAAACAAGGCGTGTTATTATTAAATACTGTGTTGACTGTTCGGGCAGGTCAAGCCTATTCCCATCGAGGTAAAGGGTGGGAGCAACTGACAGATGTCATTATCGAAAAGTTGAACGAGCGTGAAAAACCTGTTGTTTTCATTTTATGGGGACGTCCAGCTCAAGAAAAAATTAAAATGATTGATACGACTCGGCATGTGATTATCAAATCGCCACACCCAAGTCCATTGTCAGCGCATCGTGGTTTTTTTGGCTCACGTCCGTTTTCTCAAGCGAATGCTGCTCTAGAACGTTTAGGGGAAACGCCGATTGATTGGCAACTTCCTGAAACAGTGTAGTGTAACAGTGTATGCTGTTATAGTGTAGAAGAGTTAGTTTGTGAAAAGTTTATCGGATTATTGGTTTTTTTGACTAATACAGCTAGAAAAAACTGTTATTTTCTTTGAGAATAGTGTATGATGGATTTTGTAAATATAAAACTGGAGGGTTTATCGTGGAATTATTCGATAGCTTAAAATTTAAAGTCGTACGCCGTAATATCAAAATTGTTTTCCCTGAAGCAACAGATCCTAGAATCTTAGGTGCTGCTGCCCGCTTAAAATCTGATGAATTAGTAGAACCAATCTTAATTGGTGATCCAACAGATATCGCAAATGCTGCTATGGCTCGTGGAATCAACACATCAAACTTTATTATTATCAACCCAAATGATTATGAAAAATGGGATGAAATGGTCGAAGCATTTGTTGAACGCCGTAATGGAAAAGCTACTAAAGAAGATGCTGAAAAAATCTTAAAAGATGTCAACTATTTCGGTACTATGTTAACTTACATGGGTATTGCTGATGGTATGGTTAGTGGTGCTATCCACTCAACAGGTGATACAGTTCGTCCTGCGTTACAAATCATTAAAACAAAACCAGGCGTAAGCCGTACAAGTGGTGCGTTCTTAATGATTCGTGGTCGTGACCAAGAAAGATATTTATTCTCAGACTGCGCGATTAACGTGAACCCAACTGCACAAGAATTAGCTGAAATTGCTGTTGATAGTGCCAAAACAGCTGAATTATTTGACATTGAACCAAAAGTTTCATTGTTAAGTTTTTCAACAAAAGGTTCTGCAAAAGCACCAGAAGTAACAAAAGTTGCTGAAGCTACAAAAATTGCGCAAGAATTAGCACCTGAATATGCGATTGATGGTGAATTACAATTTGATGCTTCTTATGTATCTTCTGTTGCACAATTAAAAGCACCCAACTCAAAAGTTGCTGGGGAAGCAACAGTCTTTGTATTCCCAGATTTACAATCAGGAAATATTGGCTACAAAATTGCTCAACGTTTAGGTAACTTTGAAGCAATTGGCCCAATCTTACAAGGATTGAACAAACCAGTTTCTGATTTATCACGTGGTGCAAACGAAGAAGATGTTTATAAATTATCAATCATTACAGCTGCTCAAACATTAATGAACGACTAATTAACTATGTCGAAGCATGATAAATAAGCAAAGTAGAAGTTGAGGTTCCCAGGACACTTGGGCCTCAACTTTATTTTTTTGAAGCTGCCACTAGTCAACTTATTGAATTTTCGGTATACTTTCATACATAGATTCTTGCAGATGGGAGGCAAAAAAATGAACATTGTCCTGAATAATCCATTGGAAACAGAAGCAATTGCTAAAATCATTGGACAAAAGGCACAAGCTGGTGATGTAATTGTCCTGACTGGTGATTTAGGGGCCGGTAAGACGACAATGACGAAAGGGATTGCTTTAGGATTAGGCATTTCCCAAATGATTAAAAGTCCCACCTATACGATTATCCGCGAATATCCACAAGGACGACTTCCGTTATACCATATGGATGTCTACCGTGTTGAAGAGGGTGCGGATGAATTAGGGTTAGATGAGTATTTTGAAGGAGATGGGCTATCCGTTGTAGAATGGGGCAGCTTGATTGAAGAAGAATTGCCAGAAGATTATTTAGAAATTATTTTAAATAAAGATTCTCAAGAAGCTGACAAGAGAGTTCTTGAATTCCGTGGAACTGGTCCATTGGCAGAAGAAAGAATAGCAGAGATTCTGAAAACGTGGGAGGCTCGCGAATATGACTGAACAAACATTTTCTATTCGAGAAGCAGTGCCTACTGATGCGGATCAATTACTATCTGTGATGTCAAAAATTGGGAGTGAAACGCCCTATTTGGTAATGGATGAGCGAGGAATGGCCATGTCGACAACAGAATTGGCTGAAAATCTAGCAACACTCTATGAATCGCCAAATAATGTTTTATTGGTGGCATTAGCGGGAGAAGCAATCATTGGGACCGCTTCTGTGTCTGCTTCTTCTAAAAAGCGGATGGAGCATATTGGTGAAATTGGCATTAGTATTTTAAAAGAGTACTGGGGCTATGGACTGGGCAGTATCCTGATGGAAGAACTTATTCGCTGGGCGCATGAAAGTCATGTTATTCGTCGTTTGGAATTAACGGTACAGGATCGCAATCAACGAGCGATTCATGTCTATAAAAAATTAGGGTTTGAAACAGAAGCAATTATGCCTCGAGGCGCCAAAACAGACCAAGGTGAATTTTTAGATGTTCATTTAATGCGTTTGCTGATTGATTAATTATTGGTTAATAATTTTAATTTCTTAAATAATCGAACGATAATTGCATGAAAAAACAAAATTTTCGCAATTATCGTTTGTTTCATATTTATTTTTCTGATATTTTTGTTATAATTATAGAAGAATTTAACGAAAAAATGAAAATTTATTTTGGGAAGGAATGTAAGAAATGGCGAAGGCAACGAAAATGAATGTTAACTATCGAGAGTCGATCTTGGATCGTGCGTATCGTTTAGAGCTAATAAAAAAAGACGAATATGTAAAACATCAAGAAAAATTATCATTATTAAATGAAAAATTGTCTGACGGGGAACCAGCTCAATTTGATGCAAAAGAAGAAACGTTTTGGAAAAAAATTTCGCAAAAAGTTATTTTATAAAAGTAATACATACGAATAAGAGCGTACACATAGAAAGAAGCGTAAGCAGTTTAACACTGCTTACGCTTCTTTTTTAATGAATAGGAATAACTGTTTCACGCTTAATTAATTTGTGAGGAATAACGAGACGGACACCATTCGTCAATTCTTCGTGGATTAATTCATATAATTTTTTCATCGCCATTCGACCTAATTCTGACGTGTCGATGTCAATGCTTGTTAGATAAGGATGTGTCAATGTTGAAAAGATTGAGTTGTTAAAACTAATAATGGATAACGTTTCAGGAACTTGATAACCATAGATTTGCGCAAGTTGCATCGTCCGCAAAGCAAAGATATCATCAATCACCACCAACGCCGTGGCATTATTTTGATGAAGGATATCATCGAAAGCCATGTAATCTTCAGGTTTTTCTAACGCAACGCTTGGTAAAACAGTTAATCCTTGCATCATCATTGCTTTTTGATAACCAAAGTAACGTTCAAAGTACAAACTTTCATGCGTTGTATTGGTCACAAATAAAATATTTTTATGGCCGTTTTCAATTAAAAATTCCGTCGCTTGTTTCCCTAATAATTGATTATCATTATCCACGTAAACTATTTCCGTTTCATGTTGGTAAGGTTGACCAATTAAAGTAAAGGGAATGTTGTTTTCATATAAGTAATCAATGACGGGGTCCTTACTATCTGAATACACAAGAATAAAACCGTCCACTTGCTTTTGAAGATGCATTCTTTTAACGTTTTCCAATAGTACATCAAAACTTTTGGCAGTTGCAATAGCAGTAGTCATATCATAAAGACGGGCTTCCTCGTTGATGGCTTCCATAATTTCTAAATAAAATGGATTCCCTAACCGTTCTTTCGAATCTAAAGGAGGTAAAATTACGCCAATGGCACTTGAAATTCGTTTACCCAAATTCCGTGCCGTCATATTTGGCACATAGCCTAAGTCATCCATGACTTTTCGCACTTTCTTTTTTGTCGATTCAGAAATACTTGGATGATCGTTAATGACACGCGAAACGGTTGAAGTTGCAACCCCCGCTTTCTTAGCGACATCTTTTACTGTAATTGCCATTTTTGCCACGCCTTTCTTAGTGATTATAGAAGGTTAAATTGATAAACCGTTTGGTAGGTTTGCTTTTTATTAGCTGGTAATAAAATAGAGCCCCACTGAGGATGATGAACAATGTCTGGATACTCTTGTGGTTCAATTGCTAAGCCATAGTTTGAATGCATCGCTTGTCCATTAATAGAAAAAGGAGCCTCAAAACCAGTCGTAGAAAATAATACCATACTTTGGTTCGTTGTTGCTATCGTCATTTTTCTTCCAGAAGTAGGTTCTTGTAAGCATAATTGTGGCTGTCTTAAGTCAGAGCCAACTAAGGGGAAAACATCATCTAACCCAGTTGGATAGCGTTGGAGGATTGTTTCGATAGGTGTCAGTTCATTAAAACGTATGGATAGTTCAGAAGCTGGTAAAATCCGTCCAGTAGGCAGCTTATTATCGTCTAATTCTAACATACCTTGACAGTTCAAAGATAGCAAATGTGACAGAATGTCTAACTTTCCGTCGCCAGATAAATTAAAGTAGGCGTGGTTTGTAGGATTAAAAAGTGTTTCCTGTTTACTCCGTCCAGTACTGATCATTCGTAAATGATTATCCTCTAGCTGGTAGGTGATGGTGGCCTCAATTGGTCCGGGATAGCCAGAAAGGGTGTCGGTTAAATGAAAAGCAACGCCAATGATATCCTTTTTTTCAAAGGGCTCGACTGTCCAATATTGAAAAGACCACCCCTTTGAGCCACCATGGATATGATGACCGTCGCTATTTTGTTCTAATATTCCATTTTGCCAATGGCCATTACGAATGCGTCCAGCAACTGGTCCAACAGTGGCGCCAAAAAAGCTTTGATCCTTTAATACATCTTGATACGAATCATACGATAAAAGGATATTTTCCCAATGATTATTTTTGTTTGGCATCAAAAGTTGATGGAGGCGCGCGCCATAATTGAGAAGAACGACTTCTAAAAAGTCGTTCTTCAAAGTAATTTTTTTTAAGTTTGTGTTTGGAATATCGGTTACGGTGATACGATTATCCTTCATGATCAAGCCACACTTTTTTTAAGTAATCAAACGTTAAAGCGCTCGTCTCTGGCACGATGGGCAACCCTTCGCCTAACTCTTCTTTGCGGCCAACGCCAACAGGCTGCGCTCCACTAGCAAGAATCGCTTGAATCCCAGCTTTGGCATCTTCAATGCCAAGACATTCTGCTGGTGTCAAATCAATTTCTTTCGCAGCTAAAATGAAAATATCTGGAGCGGGTTTGCCTGCCTGGACGTCTGCTGGATTAGCAATGGCATCAAAAAGGGGCGTCAATTGCATTTTTTCTAAAAGGAAAGGCCCATTTTTACTTGCAGAAGCCAAGGCGATTTTAATATTGGCTTCACGTAATTCCGTTAATAAAGAAAGAATTCCTGGATAGACATCTTCAGGCGTAATTGCTTGGATCATTTCCAAGTAATAATCGTTTTTCCGTTGCGCTAACTGGGCAAATTCTTCAGAAGAAAACGTGCCTTCTTTTTTTCCGTATTTTAACAGTAACTGCAGAGAATCTTCACGGCTTACACCTTTCAATTGTTCGTTGAAAACACGGTCAATGGAAATTCCAATTTCGTTCCCTAATTTTTTCCAAGCGTGGTAATGAAATTCTGCTGTATCAGTAATAACGCCATCTAAATCAAACAAAACGCCTTTAAACATGAACTTCTTCCTTTCTGATCGGTAAAACTAATCGATCTTTTAATGTGTATTTTTGATCGTAAACAGTTAATGGAATTGCAGGGCCGTCGAGTAAAGTGAAGGCCACTTGGTCTGCTGCAACTTCAACAAATAGTAAACGATTCCGGTAATTAATGTGGAACGAGTAGGCTGTCCATGTCGCTGGTAAAAAGGGTGCAAATTTTAGTTGTTGATGGTCCGTTTTCATTTGGGCAAAACCTTGCACAATAGCTAGCCAACTACCAGTCATTGAGGTAATGTGTAAGCCATCTTCTGTATCATTATTGTAATTATCTAAGTCAAGGCGCGCTGTTCGTTGATACATTTCCACTGCTTTTTCTTCCATGCCTAATTCAGCAGCTAATACAGCATGAATGCTTGGTGAAAGGGAAGATTCATGGACAGTCATTGGTTCGTAAAAATTAAAGTTCCGGCGTTTTTCTTCTAAAGAAAAGGCGTCATTGAAGAAATAAATTCCTTGAAGAACATCGGCTTGTTTAATGAAACAAGACCGCAAAATTTTATCCCATGACCAATGTTGGTTTAAAGGCAGCTCACTAAGTGGTAAATCAGAAACTGGCATTAAATCTTTATCTAAGAAAGTGTCATGTTGTACAAAAATGCCTAATTCGTTATCCACTGGGAAGTACATATTTTCTACAATGTCTGCCCATTTAGCTAATTCGTCGTCTGCAATTTTGAGCGTTGTTTCTTCTTGGAATTTTAAATAAGACTCACGGGTGTAACGTAGAACCCACGCAGCGATGGTATTGGTATACCAGTTATTGTTGATATTATTTTCATATTCATTTGGCCCCGTTACGCCATGAATCATATATTGTTTATGACGTTGGGAGAAGTGGACCCGATCTGCCCAAAAACGAGCGATTGCCACAAGTACTTCTAGACCAGCATCTTTGAGATAGTCTTCGTCTCCTGTATAGTTGACATAATTATAAATCGCATAAGCAATCGCACCATTTCTGTGAATCTCTTCAAAAGTGATTTCCCATTCGTTATGACATTCCACACCAGTAAAAGTAACCATTGGGTAAAGCGCACCCTTTAACCCTTGTTGTTGGGCATTATGAATGGCTTGAGGCAATTGATTGTGGCGATATTTCAGTAGATTTTTAGTAACTTCGGGCTTAGCCAACGCCAAGTAAAGTGGGACAGCATATGCTTCAGTATCCCAATATGTGGCACCACCATATTTTTCGCCAGTAAAGCCTTTTGGTCCGATATTTAAACGATCGTCTTCACCATAGTAGGTTGAGAAAAGTTGGAAAAGATTAAAACGGATGCCTTGTTGGGCTTCGTCATCTCCTTCAATAACAACATCAGCTAATTGCCAACGTTTTGCCCAAGCGGCAGCTTGCCCAGCTTTTGCTTCAGGGTACAAGGTGGTCATTTCTGAAAATAATTCGTTTACTCGTGTGATTTGTTGCGTTTCTGGCACATCACGACTGGTAACGACAAGCACTTCTTTTGTGATGGCGGTCGTTTCGCCTTCGTTTAAAGACACTGTCAATTCTGCGGTTAAGGCCAAGGGCTGTTGTGTATATGTAGGCACAACAGAGGCTCCATCGATGAAATGGCGCATACCTGCAGTCACTGTAAAACGCTCTATTTCAAAATTGTTAGGAATGGTCTTAGTCGTAACAAAGCCAAGTGTTTCTTGTGTTTCAATAGCTCTTTCTTCCCAAAAATGTTCTTCATAATTGCTGTCTTCATTTTGAACATCGCCATCCAATTTTGAGTGAAGAGTGATTGTACCTGTACCTTCCAGCATTTCAATTGTTAAGTGGATGTAAGCTGCTTCTTTTTTTTCTAAGCTTAAAAAACGTTCAAAAGAGAAGCGCACTTTGTTCTTCGGTGTTTGGATGGTGAATTGCCGAGAAAGGACCCCATTTTGCATGTCTAATTCTAAAGAAAAATCTTCGTAAGGTGTAGTGGCTAAATCAATTGTTTGTCCATCAATTTGTAAGTCCATTGCGATGAAATTAATTGCGTTAATCACTTTGCCGAAATATTCAGGATAACCATTTTTCCACCAACCAACACGTGTTTTGTCTGGATACCAAACACCTGCTAAATAGGTTCCTTGATGGTGGTCGCCAGAATAGTGTTCTTCAAAATTTCCCCGCATCCCCATATAGCCATTGCCAATGCTCGTTAATGATTCTTGTAACCGTAAATTTTCTTTATCTAAGTGTGTAGTACGGATTTTCCAAGGATCAATTTGGAATAAACGTTTGATTTGTTTCATGAGAATCCCCCTCAGTGATTTTATTGATAGGTCTATCATAAACGCAACCGATTGCATTAGTCAATAGTCAATGCTTAAAAAGTGTAATCTTATGAATAAAAGCTGAAACAAAGGTAGGGTAGAAGGAGCTTTATTTGCTTTATCAAAAGACAAAATAAAAAAGGATTAAGTAGTAGGGAGTTGTTTTCCACAATATTTTTGAAATTAAAGCATTTACAAAAAGGAAACAGGAGTATATAATGGCAACATAACGAAACCGATTGCGTAAGGAGTGGCAGGAATGAAAAAAATGTTTAGTTTTGAGTTTTGGCAAAAATTCGGGAAAGCTTTAATGGTCGTTGTGGCAGTAATGCCCGCAGCGGGTTTAATGATTAGTATTGGGAAATCGCTTCCCTTAATCGATCCTAATTTAGGTTTGTTAGTAACAACAGGCGGAGTTCTAGAGAGTATCGGTTGGGCAATTATTGGCAACTTACATTTACTATTTGCGTTAGCAATAGGTGGCAGTTGGGCCAAAGATCGTGCAGGTGGCGCATTTGCAGCGGGGATTTCTTTTGTTTTAATCAACCGTATTACTGGAGCCATTTTTGGTGTAACAAATGAAATGTTGGCAGATGAACAAGCTTTCACGCATACCTTATTTGGCACCAAGATTATGGTGAAGGGATTCTTTACAAGTGTCTTAGAAGCTCCGGCATTAAATATGGGTGTTTTTGTAGGGATTATTGCTGGTTTTGTCGGTGCGATGGCTTACAACAAGTATTACAATTATCGGAAATTACCAGATGCGCTATCATTTTTTAATGGTAAACGGTTTGTCCCATTTGTCGTTATTTTGTGGTCTACAATTGTCTCAATTGCATTAGCACTTATTTGGCCAAATATTCAAGCGGGAATTAATAATTTTGGGTTATGGATTGCGCAATCTCAAGATAGTGCACCTATTTTAGCGCCATTCTTATATGGAACGTTGGAACGTTTGTTATTACCTTTTGGGTTACATCATATGTTGACGATTCCAATCAACTATACACAATTAGGTGGAACGTATGAAATTTTATCTGGCGCACAAGCTGGAACCCAAGTCTTTGGTCAAGATCCTTTATGGTTGGCTTGGGCAACAGACTTAGTGAATCTTAAAGGTGCTGGTGATATGAGCAAGTATCAGTTTGTCTTAGAAAATTGGACACCAGCTCGATTCAAAGTAGGCCAAATGATTGGTTCTTCAGGGATTTTAATGGGGATGGCTTTGGCGATGTATCGTAATGTCGATGCAGATAAAAAAGCTAAATATAAATCAATGTATTTTTCTGCTGCTTTAGCTGTTTTCTTAACTGGTGTGACAGAGCCGTTAGAATTCATGTTTATGTTTGCTGCAGTGCCGCTTTATGTGATTTATGCCGTAATCCAAGGTGCTGCTTTTGCAATGGCTGATATTTTACCATTGCGTGTGCATTCGTTTGGAAATATTGAATTGTTAACAAGAACACCGCTAGCAATAAAAGCTGGTTTAGGTGGCGATTTAATCAATTTTGTTTTAATGGTCATCATTTTTGGTGTTGTCACTTATTTCTTAGCGAATTTCTTAATTAAAAAATTTAATTACGCAACACCTGGAAGAAATGGAAACTATGACAATGATAACGGCGAAGAAATCGCATCTGGCGCGGCTGGTTCAGGCGTCGTCGATCAGCAAATCGCGCAAATTGTCTACTTACTTGGTGGTAAACAAAATATCAAAGAAGTTGATGCGTGTATGACACGCTTACGTGTCAGTGTAAAGGATCGAGAAAAAGTCGGTTCGGAAGAGGCGTGGAAACGGGCAGGCGCAATGGGCTTGATTGTGAAAGATAATGGCGTTCAAGCCGTTTATGGACCAAAAGCCGATGTTTTAAAATCCGATATTGAAGATTTACTAGCTTCCGGCGTTGACATTCCAGAACCAGTTATAGCAGAAAGTACAACAGGAGTGCCAGCAACGAATTTCTTAGGTAAGAAAAAAGATTTCGTGGCTGTGGCGACAGGGGAAGTTATTCCAATGGCGCAAGTCAATGATCCTGTCTTTTCACAAAAAATGATGGGGGATGGATTTGCAGTTAAGCCTCTAGAAGGAGAGGTGGTGGCACCAATTTCGGGGAAAGTCCTAAGTGTTTTCCCAAGCAAACATGCGATTGGGCTACAAACAGAAGAAGGCATCGAAGTACTTGTCCATATGGGGATTGATACAGTTGAAATGGCAACTCCTGCTTTTGAATCTTTTGTTAAAGAAGGACAATCATTGAAAGCTGGGACGAAACTAGCTAAAATGAACTTGGATGTGATTGAACAAGCTGGCAAAGAAACAACGATTATTGTCGCCTTTACAAATAGCGACAAAGTGGAACAAGTAGTTATTAATCAACTAGGAACCACCACTGCGGGAACTGTGATCGGACAGATTGAAATTTAAATGATTAGGTCGGGCACAATCAATAATTGTGCCCGACCTAATAACATGTAAGAGAAGGGGAAAAGATGAATCTTTTAACAATCAATACTCATAGCTGGTTAGAAGAAGAACCATTAAAAAAATTAGAGGAGATTGCCAAGGTGATTTTATCTTCTGAAAGTGAAATAATTGCCTTACAAGAAGTGAATCAGAAAGTCGCTTCCAAGAAAGTGCCGTTAGAACAGTTAACTACTTTTTGTCCCGTGGCGACCCAAACACCGATTCATGAAGATAATTTTGCATATCTAATCGTTCAATATCTAGCTGAAAAAGGCCAACACTATTATTGGAGTTGGGAAATGAGCCACATTGGTTACGCTATTTATGAAGAAGGGAACGCACTACTTTCGAAATGTCCGTTGACTAGTGAAGCTCTCCTTATTTCAGAAAGCCAAGAACCAACGAATTATCGAACAAGAAAAATCTTAGTAGCGGAGACAGAGAGTTCAAAAGGTACGCTTACTGTTGTCTCTAGTCACTTTTCTTGGTGGGAAACACCCTGTACAGGTTTTGCCTATGAATGGCTACAATTAGAGAAATACTTAGCGATGGGGCAACAACCGTTGGTCATTTTAGGCGATTTAAACAACCCAGCTGGTACAACTGGCTATCAATTAGTGGAAAATAGTTACTTGCCGATTCAAGATGCATTTGTTGTAGCGGGAGAGACAAGCGGTGAAGCGACAGTAGAGAAAAAAATAGATGGCTGGGAAGAAAATGAAGCAGCCTTGCGGATTGACTACGCATTTGTTCCAAAACAGTGGCACGTACGAAAATATGAAGTAATTTTTGATGGTAGGAAAACACCGATAGTCAGTGATCATTTTGGCTTACTCATTCAACTAAAATAAGAAAAAGCGCTGAATTTTCAGCGCTTTTTCTTATTTATTCGCTCATGTAATTATTCTTATCAGTCTTGTTTGGCTAATTCTTGATCCCGAAGGATGGTGGCCTCAATCCCTTTGATGACTGTTGAAATAAACGCATTGTTTTCTAATTCGACAATCCCAGCAACCGTGGTTCCACCAGGAGAACTGACTTGGTCGATTAAAGTCCAAGGATTCTCTGTGCTATTTGCCAAAGTTTGAGCGCTGCCTAGTACAGCTTGTGTGGCAATTTCTAAGGCTAACTCTTTGTTCATACCATTTTTAACGGCTGCTCGGGCAATCGAATCAATAAATAAGAAAGCATACGCAGGAGTGCTACCTGCAATAGCAGTAAAAATCGAAAAATACTGTTCCTCTAATTCCCAGGCTTGGCCAACTGCTCGAAACAACGATAAAACAGTCTGGATGTCTTCAGGGGATGCAAAAGCGTTGCCACAAACAGCTGCTGCACCTGCGCCAATCAATGCATTCATATTGGGCATCACACGAACGAGACGGAGCGGTTGGGTAGTCTCAAACAGTTGATACAATTCTGCAATAGTCGTACCTGCTGCAATGGAAACAATTAACGGTTGCTTGTCTAAAATTGCTTCTTTTGCTTCAAGTAAAGCTGCTTGAACGAATTGCGGTTTCACCGCTAAAATAACTAAGTCAGCTACTGCAATGGCTTCTTGTGGTGAAGCAACCGCGTGTGCACCAATTTCTTGTGCAAAAGCGGCGGTTTTTTCGACTTGAATATCATAAAAATAAAGGTTTTCTGCGGCAATAAATTGCTTTTTTAGCGCACCTTTGGCAATAGCGGATGCCATATTTCCAGCACCGATAAAACTAATTTTCATAAAAAATTCCTCCTAAAAACTGTTGAATCTCTTTTTTCGTGTTACCATGTATCTAGTATAGAAGGAAACGCCAAAGAAAAAAATAGAGGGAGTAAAGTAAAAAGTGTTGGATTATGAGGTGATTAATTGGCAAGCAAAGAAGAGCAATATGCAGCATTTTATCAGTTTTTAGAGACCTTAGATTGTTATTTAACCACTACCAATGCTCTTGAGAATGAAGTAGCGCAATTTAAGGAAAATCCGCATCGAGAAATTGCGGGCTTTATGCTGGCATCTTCGGAAACCATTGACGTTCCGAAAGGATTTATTCGGATGCTCTATTGTTTAGAGCAAGATGGCAATGCTTATTTGGATCAACAAAGGTGTTCGTTTTCGGCTGGTCAAGTCATGATTGTCAATGAGGCCACCTCGGTTAGCTATCAGGGGCAAGGAATGTCTATGATTATATTTTATTTTAAAAAGCACTATTTTCTTGATACGCTCTTAAATCAGCTGGCGGAAGAACCAGTCATGTATCGTTTTTTTACAGAAATTGCTAGCAGTGAATTTGAAAACATTCCTCGATATTTCGTTTTTACCAGCCAGCCAAATTCGGATGTTCATGTCTATTCGCTATTATTGCTGAAACAAATTGTGAAAATGGCCTATTTTAATAATAAAGTGACCAAAGCGGCCTTTGTTTTGCTGGTGGTGGAACTAGGTCAACTGCCTAGAGAAGCTTTAAAGATGCAAGATAATTATTTGTCGAATCATCAACGTGTTGAGGTGATTTTAGCGTATATTGAGCAACAGATTGCGCATGTCACTTTAGCAGAAGTCGCCGCTAAATTTCATTTTCATCCGAATTACTTATCGAATTTTTTAAAAGAAAAAACAAACAAAACGTTTACGGAAATTGTCTTAGCCTACCGAATCCAATTGGCGAAAAACTACTTGAAGCAAACAGATTTATCGATTCAAACGATTGTTGAACGAATCGGCTATCAAGACAAAGCCTTTTTTTATAAACGTTTTAAAGAAGAAATGGGCATGACCCCAAAACAATATCGACAGAAAGAGGGAATGGCAGATGTACGAAGAAGTCTTTGAAGAATTTCAGTTAACTGTAGTAGAATTACCAATCGAATTCGTTGATGATTTGCCTGTCTATCGCGGACACTTAAAAGAATTAACGTTTCTTTCAGCGGAAGCCTCTTCACGAAAAAAACTCTACCAACAGCTTTTACAGGCTTATTTGTTGTATAGAGAAGAGAATCAAGCAGTTGTTGAAGAGGAAGAAATAACTTCCTCGTTATTGTCTACAGAACAGTTATTAAAATACTATGATGGTGAAACGTTCGATGGGTTTCAGTTGCCATCAAATGAATAAGAAGGCAGGGGAACAGATGGATACAATGGCAAAAATTAATCAATTTCGTGATGAAAGAAATTGGCGCCCCCACCATAATGAAAAAGATTTGGCGCTCTCAATTTGTTTAGAAGCAGCAGAATTGTTAGAACTTTTTCAATGGAAAACAGCAGAAGAAGGCATCAAACAAGAAGAACGAATCAAAGAAGAATTGGCTGATGTTCTCATTTACTCCTACATGATGGCTGATAATTTAGGGTTTGATTTGGACGAAATTATCGAAGAAAAGTTGAAGAAAAATGCGGTGAAATATCCAGTGCCACACTAAGAAGCTTGTATTTTGATTACACGCCCCAAAGTTTAGAAAAATATCAGTTTGGGGCGTATCAAAATTGATACTTTTTTAGTTTCAACTAGTTGTATTTGATTTAATCTATTGTCTCGAATAAGTAGATGAATCCTATCTGCGAAGTGGGTGTCGTTTATACTCCTAGTCTTAGCCAACGTTTATTATTTATCCTTGCAATAGCCAACGCGATGACTGTTAGAACTATAATATACAAGATAATCAATAAATTGTGGTCAAAACTAATTGAGTTTTCTGAGCCTTCTAAAAAATTCTGGACGTTTAGATATAATTCGTTTGAAGCATCAAATATTGCAAAAAAACGTAAAAATCCACCAATTGCAACAAAAAGTACTGTTGTAATCCAATAGAGTATGCTAAAACCGATAGATAAAAGAACGTTAGCAGATAAAAAACTGATCAACGCAACAATTAAAATATACTGAATTGAAATCATCGATAATAAAAAAAACATTTGCAGAATTACAGAAAAATCCATAAAAATAAAGGAAACGATAAATAACAGAACTAGAATACTGCCTAGGGTCTCTACGGTAAGTGTCAAAACTTTTTTTATATAAAAAGTAAGGCTATTGGTATTCATCATACGATAAAATAAAATTGTTTTTCCTGAGTACTCTTTATTAATAAAGAAAGAGACTAGAAACGAAAACATTAGAAAGCCAAATTGTGTAAATACAGTATATGTACTAAATAAGTATTCTCGGTAACTTAACCTAGTTACTTTATCGATGCCAATAGGTAGAATCCATCCCATTGCAAAGATTGCAACGATAATTGCAATTAAAATAATCATTATTTTGTTGGAAATCGTTTTTTTTAATTCCAAAATTTCACCCCTCAATATACTTCTGAATAACTTCAGTTTGATTAGTAAAACGCATCATTTTGAAATCTT
The DNA here is from genome assembly GCF_050536905.1 of Enterococcus sp. DIV1328a. Taxonomy (NCBI): domain Bacteria; kingdom Bacillati; phylum Bacillota; class Bacilli; order Lactobacillales; family Enterococcaceae; genus Enterococcus; species Enterococcus sp. DIV1328a. The sequence continues at coordinate 736,473 of NZ_CP172912.1, forward strand.
CAATTAAGTAATAGTTGCCTTTTAAATTTTTTAAATCTGATAAATTGTGTGTGATGTTTAGAATAATTTTTTTAGGATGATTTTTTATATATGCAAGTAGAAATAGATAGATTTCATTAATTGTCTGTTTATCTAAGGCGTTGGTAATTTCATCTAATACAATAATTGATTTATCTTCCAGAAAAAAAGAAAGTAATTTTAGTTTTTGTTTTTGTCCATCACTTAATTGTCCAATTAAGGAAGTTTTAGAAATATTTGTAGCGTGCAAAGAATGAGCCAAGTGTGCGACTGAATCTAAACCAAATCTTTTCTCTAGAAGAATAAATAATTCGCAGACTTTTAAATCATTAGGGACATTAGAAAAGCTTGAAATAATCGTAACATTTTTACTTATTTCAGAAGGGATTAAACCACTCCGGTTTAACAATAAATCCTTAGCAAATTGTGATTTCCCTACACCGTTTTTCCCTAAGATATGATTAATCACCCCTTTTCTAAATGAAACTTTTGTATGTTCTAAAAGTAATTTATTATTTATTTTCAATGTGTAATCATTTAGTTCTAACAACTTAGTCACCTCACACAAACCAACTAATGACTGTTTCAATGACCAATAACAAACTAATTGCTTGTATTAGCTTTACAATCAAGTGATTTTTTCTTTTATTTTCTAATTCATCTACACTGAATAACGTGATTAAAACTTTATAACCATCAGAGTTTAACACAGGAACTAGATTCCATAACAACGCATATGAAAAAAAATGAATGAACTGTCGAGTATTTTATTTTTCAAAAATAAGAGATTGATGACCTGAATAAAGTTAATGGTTAGATGATTTCATTTTGATTACCTTTTAGTAAATTAAAGATTATAAAATTCTAATTTTAAGAAGGTATACTAATCGTATCAACTGTTTTGGTAAATGTAAAGGAGATTTTTAGAAAATAACAAGAGAAAGATCACGGGAATATTCAAATAAAATAGAAATGTATGAATAGAAACTTTTTCATTGACTTTCACATGGTGTCAAGGTTTATGATAAGAATATCAATTGAATGAAAAGGAGACTCTATGTATCAAATTGGGCAATTTGCCAAGTTAATGGATATTTCCCCACGGATGCTGCGTCATTATGAAAAAGCAGGAATTTTTGTTCCAAATGAAATTGATAAAAAAACAGGATATCGCTATTATAGCGCACATCAAATTCCTTTATTGAAACAAATTTTACTGTTAAGAGATTCAGGGTTTAAAGTTGAAGAGATGGCGGAAACTTTGAGAAAACTTAAGGATGCTTCTTTTTTGGAAACTATTTTGTTAAGAAAACGAGATCAATCGCGACATTTAATTCAAATGGAGGAGCAAAAGATTAAAAAAATTAATCAACAGTTAGTAGCTTTGAAGGAGGAAAAACAAATGATTAAAGGGACAGAAATCGATTTTATTGTTAGTGATAGCCTTAAGGCGCTTGCCTTATATAAAAAGGTGTTTGAAATAGAGGTAGTGGAAGCAACCGAATACCCTATCGGAATGAATGAAGCGGTTTTTCAACTTTATGGCACGAGGTTTCACATGTTAGATGCCAATGAAGAATATGGGTTAAAAGCACCAACCCAAGAACATCCCAATACTATCTGGTTTAATATAACAGTAGAAAATATTGAAGAGACACATCAACTGGCAATGGAAAACGGTTGTCAAGAAGTACAGCCTATTACTGAAATGATGGAAGGAGCGCTCAAAAATTCATTGTTTATTGATCCGTATGGGTACATGTGGATGCTCCACCAAATCTATCAAGAGTTGAGTTTTGATGAGCGGATTGAGATTTTAGAAAACGAGCTGTAAAAATCAATATTCTTGTGTTTGTTTAACTAGTTATCTGAAAAGAACGTAACGTTTGTCAACTAAGCGTTACGTTCTTTTTTATGCGTGTTAACAGAAATTAGTTAAAAAGATAGAGATTTGAACGTCTATATTCGGTATACTAACTATTAAGAAAATAAATTTTTAATACAAAAAAATTTATTTAGCTCTGTGGAAAATCAGAGCTAGAACATTCGGTAGGAGTGGAAGGGAGAAAAAATCAGTGTATGGGAAAAATAAAGTAGGGATAGAATTACAAATGAGCGTGGGGGAGTATCGAAAAATAAAAGTAAAAAGTATTGTAATGAAGAATTTAGTTTATCTAGCTGTTCTTTTAATAGGGATCTATTTGGGAATGAGTTTCTTAAAACGATTTGAAAGGACTTATTCAGCTCCAACAGACGATGTCGTAGTAAAAATTAATCAAAATCATCTTTTTGTTTCAGATAATGCACAAATTTTGAACGAAGAAGTCATTAATAATGTACAAAAAATTAATCAAGAACTTAGTAAGACGGAAACGAAACCACAACTAATGGTTATCACAGTTGAGCAAGTTCCTGAAAATGAAACGATTGAAAGTTTTACTAATCAAATAGGTAATAAATTAGGTATCGGAAATAAACTTTATAATAATGGAGTGATTTACTTAGTATCTGTCAAAGACAGGCAAGCAAGACTTGCAGTAGGCTATGGGCTTGAAGAGATAATCCCAGATAGTTTAACCGATGAAATAACAGATAGTACCGTGAAAGATTTTTATAAATTAAAGGATTTTAATGCAGGAATACATATTGTCACCACTCGAATTAAGGAACTACTTACTACTGATACTATGTCTAAAACGACCTCGCTACCTAAGATTAGTTTTTTGCAGAAAATTTGGTTATATTTATTAGGAATAGGAAGGTCGTTAAAGCCTTGGCTAATTATAGTTTTTATTATTGTTATGTTGTATTTTTTATGGGAATTACGTAATGCGGGGAAAGAACTTAGTGCCCGCTTGGCTCTAGTTGACATGGCAAACCGCTATAAGGAAGATGTAGCTATGTTTTATAATGGCGGTATTTCCTCTGAGTCAATTGTTTTAGGAGAACAATCGGTTGAATTTAAAGCTGCCAAGGCGCGTTTGGAGAAAAATATTTTATATCCTGAAAATTCGAAAAAAGAGATAATAATTCCCGCATACTATGATATGGATTTTGCATTTGGCGAGGTGACACCAAAGAAATTTATTTATAATTATGTTGCACAGTGGAAAGATTTAAGAAGCTCTTCTATGTGTGCTTGTTTTTGGAAGGTGAATCAACCATGGATCTATTTACCGCGTTTTTGGATAGGTGAAGTGTATTGGGAAAAAGTTCCAGAAACGAAACTGCCTGCGTGTCGGATTAGTGGAATTAATGATAACTTAATACCTGCTTACCTAAAAATTATTTTGTTTCCTCTTTCGATTTTATTAAAACATCCTTTTTTGGTATCTATGACTCTGATTATTTATGTTCAAGTTAGTTTATCAGAGCAGTCGTTTGCTTCGACAGTTTTCACACTAATCACAGAGATTCTGACATTTTTAGAAGACGAAGACTCTTTAGTACCCATGGTTAGTCTGGTCTATTTTTTGATTCTGGTCTTTTTCTTATTTGGTTATATAAAATCAATAGGTGTTGGCTTACAAAATAGATTGCATCTGGATTCTATGATCCGTAGGTTTTTAAAAGATATCCAGCAAGTAAGTTCAGAAAAATCAAAATCATTAAAACAATTAGCAAACGATTTAGACAACCAGCAATATAAAATTGAAAAAAAATTATTGCGGAAAAAAATTAGAGAAAAAAAGATTACCAACAAAAAAGCTTCAAAATCCTTCTATCCGATAAGATTTATTAAGACTACGTATCCTGAATACTATGATATGCGTTTTGCTTATGGAAATGTGTCTATTGCTAAATTTCTAGCAAGTTCACGTTCTGACAGGCAACTAAAAAAGACCAGTATGTATGCGAATCGTCATGATTGGTGGGTTACAAGCAACGAGGGTTCTTCTGATGATGGCTCCGGTGACAGTTTCGGAGGTGGGAGTTTTGGCGGAGGTGGAGGTACTTCAAGTTGGTAGAAAGTTAAACTAGGTTAGGATGAACTTGGGATAACAAAAGCGCCTCTTAGAAACAAGGGTTTCTAAGAGGCGCTTTTGTTATCGTTACGTCACAGGAGGGATTCGAACCCCCGACCGTCCGCTTAGAAGGCGGATGCTCTATCCTGCTGAGCTACTATGACAATAGTTGTAACACAACAAAGCTAATTATAATGGAAGTAGTGTTAGAAAGTCAATCGGAAATTTAAATAACAGAAGAAGTTTTTTTGGAGAGAGAAAGTGAAGAAAATAGAGAGTTTATATTGACGAGGTTTTCTGGTTCTGTTATTATAGTTAGTGTTGTAATTGTGGTCTCCACAGCTACAACCGCACAGAACAAGTTTTTAAGCATGAGTAATCATCACTTGGGATGGCGAGTCTAAGTCTAGAAGAAGGAGGTGCTGTATAGCATGTACGCAATTATCAAAACTGGTGGTAAACAAGTGAAAGTTGAAGTAGGTCAAGCAATCTACGTTGAAAAATTAAACGTTGAGGCTGGCGAGAAAGTTGTTTTTGACGAAGTTATCTTAGTAGGTGGCGAATCTACAAAAGTTGGTGCGCCAACTGTTGCAGGCGCAACTGTTGAAGGAACTGTTGAAAAACACGGCAAACAAAAGAAAGTCGTGACTTTCCAATACAAACCTAAAAAACACTCTCACCGTAAACAAGGTCACCGTCAACCGTATACAAAAGTTATGATCGAAGCAATCAACGCTTAATCTCTCTTGTTGACAGGAAAGAAGGCCTATCAATGATTAAAGGTTCTTTTAAACGGACAGGCTCCGGCCGAATCGTTTCATTCGAATTAACCGGGCATGCTGAAGCAGGTCCTTATGGCAGCGATGTGGTTTGCGCGGCAGTTTCTGCCTTAGCAATTAGCACAGTCAATGGGATTGATGCCTTAGCAGGTTTTGAACCGATTGTCGAAGTTGACGATGTAGAAGGTGGCTACCTTTATGTCGAGATGTTAACAACTGTCAATCAGGAACAAAAAAATATTGCCCAAATTCTATTAGAAAATCTTTTATTAGGTTTACAATCAATAGAGAACGAAAATACTGAATTTATTCAAATAAAAACAATCACTGAGAAATAGGAGGTGCAGACTATGTTATTGACTATGAATTTACAATTATTTGCCCATAAAAAAGGTGGCGGTTCTACATCAAACGGCCGTGACTCTGAATCTAAACGATTAGGCGCTAAAAGTGCTGATGGCCAAACAGTTACAGGTGGTTCAATTTTATACCGTCAACGCGGAACTAAAATTTATCCAGGTGTGAACGTTGGAATCGGTGGCGACGATACGTTATTTGCAAAAGTTGACGGTGTGGTACGTTTCGAACGTAAAGGCCGCGACAAAAAACAAGTATCAGTTTATCCAGTAGCTAACTAATACGATTAAAAAGCTGAATCTGCGGATTCAGCCTTTTTTTGTCTTGCATAAAGGGTTAGCCGGAAAATAAAGAAACATCTCAAAATAAAAAAAATCTCACATTGGGTTTAACTGCTTGTCTGACAAGGTTAATTGATGATATATTTAATGTAATAACAAGCATGTTATAAAATAATTGAGTCAAAAGAAAGAAGGGTATTATGCAGAAGAATTTTAGTGTAGTAAAGAAGTACGTGAATTTGATTTTGGATATTGTATTAGGGATTTTAGGAGTTTTCTTATTAGTATTTATGGCTAGTTATTTAGTTGACCTCGCTACATATCTCATGAAGCCAATGACGCCGGATAATTTTTCAGTTATCATGCAAGAAATTATTTCATTCTTTATGTTATTTGAGTTTATTATGATGATTCTTCGCTATATTCAAGAAGGACACCATATTCCGATTCGTTATTTGATTTTAATTTGTTTAACCGCAATTTTACGTCAATTAATGGTTGCACATGGCGATGGCTTGCAGACTTTATTGTTATCTTTATCAATTCTTTTACTAGTGGTTGTGCTATTTATTCTCGGGTTAAATGGCAGCAAATTTTATACGCTAGGAAAAGCGAAAGTAGAAGAAGATCACGAGCAAGATTTTCATCATTAATCGAACATAATCAAAGACCGTCCAACGTGAGAATTTTTCTCTAACGTGGGGCGGTCTTTTTAATGCATAGTTAAATAGTTAACTCAATCAGTTCAATTGTTGGTAAGACACCGAAGCGTGCGCTGATTTTAGTGGTTCCGATTCCTGGGTGAACAATTAGCGGCGTTTCATCTTCTAAATGATAAAGCCCATGTGTATATTTTTTGGCAAGCTGATTTTTGTAAGTGAAAAAAGGCAAGCGAATCTGTCCGCCGTGACTATGTCCTGCTAAAATGAGGTCAATGTTTTTGTTGACTGCTGAGTCTGCGACATCTGGCTCATGGGTTAGTAGCAGAGTGGGCGTTCCAGTAGGGCGGTTGACTAAAGCTGCAGCTAAGTCGGTTTGTCCATATAACGAATCTTCTAAACCAGCGACGTACAAGGAGATACGGTGTGAGACAGGCAGTAATTTGCCCGTGTTTTTTAGTACGGTAAAGTCGGCAGCTTCTAAGATTGTTTCGTAAAAATTGGTATCTAACCCGCTATATTCGTGGTTGCCATAAATAGCGAATTTGCCATAAGGGGCGTTAATTTTACGGAAAAGTTGACACACCTCATCCTGAATTTCGATACCGAAACGGGCATAATCATCAAATAAGTCTCCTGTAAAAACGACTATGTCTGGTTGTAATGTATTTGTTTTTTCAACAATCTGTTTTAAGGCCTTCACAGAATAATTCTTTTTTAAATGAATATCAGAGAGTTGAACAATCCGTAAGGTTTTCCCTGATTCTGTTACTTTAATTTGATTTTTGTGTATGACTAAGCAGTTAGGTTCAATAAAAAAACTATAGCTTAAAATGCCGATAATAATGAAAAATAGTGCCAGAAATAAATAAACGTTCATAATTTCCTCCTTGAAGTCGCTAAATTAGTTTACTACAAAAGTGTTAAGCAAAAAATAAGGAAAGGTAAAATTTTCAGTAAACTTTCTCGATGAAGCTTTTTGGTGATTCATGCTTTTCTGAAGTAAATTTGCTATAATGAAAAATGAGAAAAAAGAAAGAAGGTCGAACCAATGATGGCAAGAGTCGAAAAGCTACGGGAGTTAATGAAAGAAAATAATTTACAAGGATTTTTAGTGACAAGTCCGTATAATTTACGTTATTTAACCAATTTTACTGGGACAACAGGCTTGGCAATGATTACATTAGATAAAGCTTTTTTTGTAACGGATTTTCGTTATACGGAACAAGCTGCGGAACAAGCAACTGGTTTTACTATCGTTAAAAACACAGGACATATTTTTGACGAAGTAGCAGATTTAGCTGAACGTTTGCAATTAGATAATTTAGCTTTTGAAGAAACGCAAGTTAGTTTCGCTGATTATAGCTTATTGGAAGAAATTTTACCATGTGAATTAGTTCCTGTAATGGGTTTGATTGAAGAATTAAGAGAAGTGAAAGATGAAGAAGAAGTAGCGATTATTGAAAAAGCGTGTGCCATCGCGGATCAAGGATTTGCCTTTGTCTTAGAGATGATTAAACCTGGAATGACAGAGATTGAAGTGGCTAATCAATTAGATTTCTTCATGCGTTCAAAAGGAGCCAGTGGTGTTTCTTTTGAGACAATTGTGGCCAGCGGTCTACGTTCAGCGATGCCACATGGCGTTGCTAGCCATAAAGTCATCGAAAAAGGTGAGTTAATCACTTTGGATTTCGGTTGTTATTATGAAGGCTATGTTTCTGATATGACACGGACATTTGCCATTGGTAGTATTCAGCCAAAACTAAAAGAAATTTATGACATTGTTTTAGAAGCACAATTAAAAGTGTTAGCAGAAGCTAAACCTGGATTGACGGGCATTCAATTAGATGCGATTGCACGGGATCATATTGCTTCCTATGGCTATGGCGATGCGTTTGGTCACAGCACTGGTCATGGCATTGGGTTAGAAATTCATGAAGGACCAAATGTTTCATTCCGAGCAGACAAACAGTTTGTACCAGGGAATGTGATTACGGACGAACCTGGAATTTATTTGCCAGGAATTGGTGGCGTGCGTATTGAGGACGATTTATTAATTACTGCTGAAGGTAATCGTGTATTGACACATGCGCCAAAAGAATTAATCATTTTATAAAGGTTGGGAGAATATGGATATCCAAGAGTATCAGCGGTTTATTAGCGCGTTTTATAAAAAACGTAACTGGTATCAATATGATCCGTTCATTCGTTCCAACTTTTTAACAGAAGAAGTCGGCGAAGTTTGTCGAGCCATTCGGACAATTGAAATTGGCCGTGATCGACCGGATGAAACAGTTTTGGCGGATGAAGAGAATCTGGAAAATTTAACGGAAGAGTTAGGCGATGTGTTGGATAATTTATTTATTTTAGCGGATAAATATGACATCTCTTTAGAAATGATTATGCAAAAGCATCGGACGAAACTAATGGAACGTTATCCTGAAGAATAAAGACGTAAAAATAAGAAAGCCAAAATTACTTGGTCTTTCTTATTTTTACGTCTAAAGGCTTGAATTAGAAATTTATGACAAGAAATTATCTGTTCTTTTAGTCAGAACTTAGCTTTTCTGGTAGCGAAATAGGCTAATTAATGATAAACTAAGAACGAGTATTGATAAGCAAAATTTGGACGTTCTTTCACAACTAACTGAAGAAACCAGTGTTGTTTTAATTTTTAAGAATCATCCGTTGCTTAAAAGAGAATCCTTAAGAGACTTAGTGATTCATCAAATAAATCGTTTATTTAACGATTTTGTGCGTAATAGATAAGGAGGACAACCAAATGTCAGAAGAAAAAAATCTTGTAATCAATGCAAACGATTCTTTAGGAGAAATCGTGATCGCTCCTGAAGTCATTGAAGTAATTATCGGAATCGCTGCTTCAAAAGTAGAGGGCGTTTATGGGATGCGTGGCACGTTCGCCAATAATGTGAATGAATTATTAGGCCGTGCAGCACACGGCAAAGGTGTATATTTACGAACAGAAGAAGAAGGCTTAAAAGTCGATATCTATTGTTACTTGAACTACGGTGTTTCTGTACCAAAAGTTGCATTAGAAATGCAAGACCGTGTGAAACAACAAGTCTTATTTATGACAGATATTGATTTAGTTGAAGTGAATATTCATGTTGTAGCGGTAGTACCTGAAAAAATCCCTCAACCAGACTTAAATGAATTATTCCCAGAAGATGAAGATGGAGAAGAGAATGAGTAAAACAGAATTAACCCGTCACGAGATTCGTGAAAAAGCGCTCCAAGCCCTTTTTCCTTTAGATTTTAATGCTGATTTAACCAAACAAGATGCCATTGATTATGCATTGGCTTATGATAATCGGGACATCGTCAGTGAAGATGGCGAAGACCTAGTCCCTACGTATTTAGATTTACTTGTCGGCGGTGTGTGTAGCCGCAAAGCAGAACTAGACGAAGTGATTACGAACCATTTAGGTAATAACTGGTCTATGCAACGCTTAGCAAAAATAGATATTGTTATTTTACGTTTAGCTATTTTTGAAATGCTATACGTTTCAGATGTGCCAAACATTGTGGCATTAAATGAAGCCGTTGAGTTAAGTAAAAAATACAGCGACGACCGTTCACGTAAATTTGTTAATGGTGTGTTATCAAATGTAATGAAAGAAATTGATTCAGAGGCGTAAGCTCTGAATCTTTTTTTACTATCTAACTGGTGTTAAGATACTGGGTTATATGCTAAAATAAATACTATTAAAGAAGTAAAGAAACAATAGAGGGAGCGAAGGAATGAGTACAGTAATTAACGGTCGTGAATTAGCAGATCAAATGCAAGCAGAGATTCAAAAAGATGTAGAAAAGATGACACAACAAGGCATCCAACCAGGATTAGTTGTTTTATTAGTTGGGGAAAATCCTGCCAGCCAAACGTATGTGAAAAATAAAGAACGTGCAGCAGCCAAAATTGGCATTCTGTCAAAGGTCGAAAAACTGCCAGAAACTATTTCAGAAGAAGAATTATTGGCTGAGATTGACAAATATAATCAAGATTCACGCTTTCATGGCATTCTTGTACAACTACCTTTGCCAAAACATATTGATGAAGAAAAGATTTTATTAGCAATTGATCCCAAAAAAGATGTAGATGGGTTCCATCCAATGAATTTAGGCCGTTTGTTTGTAGGCAAACCTGAAATGATTCCTTGCACGCCGTATGGAATTATGAAGATGTTTGAAGCTTATGATATTGATTTAACAGGTAAACGTGCGGTGGTTATTGGTCGAAGTAATATTGTTGGCAAGCCAATGGCACAATTGTTGTTAATGAAAAATGCGACCGTGACGATTGCCCATTCTAAAACTGAACATTTAGCAGAAGTTGCAAAAGAAGCGGATATTTTAGTTGTAGCAATTGGAAGCGGGCATTTTGTCACCAAAGAGTTCGTGAAACCAGGTGCGGTAGTGATTGATGTGGGTATGAATCGCAATCAAGAAGGAAAACTGATTGGTGATGTAGCATTCGATGAAGTTTCTGAAATTGCAAGCTATATTACACCAGTTCCCAAAGGTGTTGGCCCAATGACGATTACCATGTTAATGTATCAAACAGTCGAGGCAGCAAAAAAACAAAAGTAAGGTGAAAAAATGACGCAACAGTATTTAACAGTAACAGCCTTAACGAAGTATTTAAAACGTAAATTTGATGCAGACCCTTACTTAGGACGTGTCTATTTAACAGGTGAAATTTCGAACTTTCGCTTCCGAGCGAACGCGCATCAGTACTTCAGTTTAAAAGATGACCATGCGAAGATTTCTGCAATTATGTTTAAATCAGCCTTTCAAAAATTGAAGTTTCAACCAAAAGAAGGCATGAAAGTCATGGTGGTGGGGCGGATTTCGCTTTATGAAAACAGCGGCTCCTATCAAATTTATATTGAACATATGGAACCAGATGGTGTCGGTGCACTTTATCAAGCATTGGCAGAATTAAGAGAAAAACTAGGAAAAGAAGGACTTTTTGAAGGGCCTAAACAACAGTTGCCTCGTTATCCCAAACGAATCGCTGTGGTTACAAGTCCTAGTGGTGCTGTCATTCGGGATATCATTACGACAGTCAAAAGACGCTACCCAATTGCACAACTGGTCCTTTTTCCAACCTTGGTCCAAGGCGAGCAGGCGGCGGATGACATTGTGCGGAACATTCAGCGAGCCGATGCGCAAGGCGATTTTGATACGATGATCATCGGCCGTGGCGGTGGTTCAATTGAGGATTTATGGCCATTTAATGAAGAAAAAGTGGCTCGAGCCATTCATGCTGCTACCACACCGATTATTTCATCGGTTGGGCACGAAACAGATGTGACAATTGCCGATATGGTAGCAGATGTTCGTGCAGCAACCCCAACAGCAGCAGCGGAACTAGCGGTACCAGTTTTAAATGAAGAACTATTAAGAATTAGTGAACGGCGTAGTCGTTTAGAACAAAGCTTTTTATATCTCTTGCAACAACGAACAGAACGTTTCCAACGACTACAAAACTCTTATGTGTTTAAGCAACCTGAGCGGCTTTATGAAGGTCAAACGATTAAATTAGATCGAATGACGCAACGTCTTTTCCAAGCAATGACAACAATTCATCACCAAAAACAACGTCAAGCCCAAGGAATTATCGCTCAATTGCAACAACAGACACCAAAGGGACAATTAAGAGAAAGTCAGCAACAATTGGCATTTTTACAACGAAACTTGCAAACACAAATGACACAATTGTTCCTAAACAAACAAAAGCAATTCACGTCTGCTGTTCAACAATTAGACTTACTCAGCCCACTCAAAATTATGGGTCGAGGATATAGTTATACTACAAAAGAGGACCGTGTCGTTAAAACTGTTACCGAGTTACAGCCAGCAGATCAATTAACGATTCATTATGCTGACGGTACAGTTCAAGCAAACGTCGAAACAATAACAGCGAAAAAAGAGGAGTTTTAACATGCCAGCAAAAGAAAAAACGTTTGAAGAATCATTAAATGCCTTAGAGGAAATCGTTCAGCGCTTAGAACGAGGAGATGTTCCTTTGGAAGAAGCCTTAGCTGCCTTTCAAGAGGGCATGGCATTAAGTAAACAATGTCAAGATACATTGGAAAAAGCGGAAAAAACTTTAACGAAAATGATGACAGAAAACAATGAAGAAATTGTTTTTGAAGAGAGCGAGGAAGCGTAATGACGAATTTTAGTCAACAGCATTTACCGTTGGTTGAAAAAGTCATGGTCGATTTTATCGCAGAATATACTGAAAATGAGCGTTTGAAAGAAGCAATGCTCTACTCAATACACGCAGGTGGCAAACGATTACGCCCGCTATTAGTGTTAACAACAGTGGCCGCTTTTCAAAAAGAGATGGAAACACAAGACTATCAAGTGGCTGCCTCTTTAGAGATGATTCATACGTATTCATTAATTCATGATGATTTACCAGCAATGGATGATGATGATTTACGTCGTGGCAAACCAACCAATCATAAAGTGTTTGGTGAAGCGACTGCCATTTTAGCAGGGGACGGCTTATTAACAGGCGCATTTCAGTTACTTTCTTTGAGCCAATTAGGCTTAAGTGAAAAAGTTTTACTGATGCAACAACTGGCAAAGGCAGCGGGGAATCAAGGCATGGTTGCCGGCCAAATGGGTGATATTGAAGGAGAAAAAGTCAGCTTGACTTTAGAAGAGTTAGCGGCTGTTCATGAAAAGAAAACCGGAGCGCTAATTGAATTCGCCTTAATTGCTGGGGGCGTATTAGCCAATCAAACAGAAGAAGTCATTGGTTTACTGACACAGTTTGCGCATCACTATGGCTTGGCTTTTCAAATTCGTGATGACTTATTAGATGCCACAAGTACAGAAGCAGATTTAGGTAAAAAAGTAGGCCGAGATGAAGCGTTGAATAAAAGTACGTATCCAGCTCTTTTAGGGATTGCTGGCGCGAAAGATGCGCTAACACATCAATTAGCAGAGGGCAGCGCTGTTTTAGAAAAAATCAAAGCAAATGTTCCCAACTTTTCAGAAGAACATTTAGCAAACTTGTTAACTCAGTTACAATTGAGATAGAAAGAAGGCACTTATGAAAAAAGAACGCGTCGATGTCTTGGCGTTTAATCAAGGACTATTTGAAACAAGAGAAAAAGCCAAACGCAGCGTGATGGCTGGTTTGGTTTACAATGATAAAAATGAACGTTTAGATAAACCAGGGGAAAAAATTTCTGTGGAGACACCCTTACATACTAAGGGCCAAGTAATGCCTTATGTTTCTCGTGGGGGCTTAAAACTAGAGAAGGCACTAAATGTTTTTGCAATCAACGTTCAAGGTAAAACAATGCTAGATATTGGTTCCTCCACAGGTGGTTTTACCGATGTTGCTTTACAAAATGGGGCTCGTTTGAGTTACGCTTTAGATGTTGGCTATAACCAACTAGCATGGAAAATTCGGCAAGATGAACGCGTGGTGGTAATGGAACGTACCAATTTTCGCTATAGTAAACCTGAAGATTTCACTGAAGGGGTGCCGGATATTGCAACGATTGATGTTTCCTTTATTTCATTACGCTTAATTTTGCCACCTCTTCATGATATTTTGAAAAAAGGCGGTAGTGTGGTGGCGTTAATTAAGCCACAATTCGAAGCTGGCAAAGAGTTTGTTGGGAAAAAAGGAATCGTGCGTGATCCAGAAACCCATCAAATGGTTGTGGAGGAAATTACACGCTTTGCCATGAATAACGGTTATGATGTGAAAAACTTAGATTTTTCACCAATCACTGGTGGCGAAGGAAACATTGAATTTTTGGCACATTTAGTTTCTGTTGAAGGGGAAGGATCCTATCAAGCGCCAGAATCCATTGAAGAAGTTGTCGCGCATGCGCATCAAAAATTAGCGGAATGATGAGAAAAGTTAGAAGAAAGAAGTGGACGCCTATAGGTGAAAGCTTCTTTTTTGTATAAATCTAGTAATTCATCTTTTAAAATGCATAAAAATAAGCTATGATGAGGGCAAGAGTAAACTGAAAAGGAGAGCGGCGCCATGAGAAAGCAAGATAGACACCGTTTAATTACACGTTTATTGACTGAAAAAAATATTCAAAAGCAAGAAGATTTTGTCAACTATTTACAAGAAAAGGGCGTAGCTGTTACACAAGCAACGATTTCTCGCGACATTAAAGATATGAAACTGATTAAAGTTCCTTCTGCAGAAGGGGGTTATCGATATAGCCTTCCATTAGAGACACAAGCTAATACGAGTGCTAAACTTGCAAAGCTTTTAAAAGATGCCTTTGTAGCTGCAGAACAAATGGAAAAATATGTCGTATTACGAACCATTCCTGGCAATGCAGCGGCGTGTGGTAGTTTAATCGAAAAGAATTACCAAGAGAAACTTTTTGCCGTCATCAACGATGATGATAGTGTCCTCATGATTGCACGAACTGAGGAGGCGGCAGAAAAACTTCATAAAGAGCTGTTAAGCTATCTATAAAGAATGAGGTGAACAAGATGTTACAAGAACTTTCCGTGAAAAATTTTGCGATTATCTCTTCGTTACAATTAGAGTTTCAAATGGGTATGACCGTTTTAACGGGAGAAACGGGTGCGGGGAAATCCATCATTATTGATGCAATGGGATTACTCACAGGCGGACGCGGCTCCAGTGACTATATTCGTCAAGGAGCAAATAAATGCACCTTAGAAGGACTTTTTTCAATGCCGAAAAGTCAAGAATTAAAGAAATTATTAGAAGAATTAGGTATTGAAACAGAAGAAGATTCTTTAGTGATTCAACGAGATATTTCCGCTTCTGGTAAAAATGTTTGCCGTGTCAACGGACGGATTGTCAACATTACTAATTTAAAAAGAATTGGGGAATATTTAGTAGATATTCATGGCCAAAACGAACATCAAGAATTGATGCAAAGTGAACGCCATATTGATATGTTAGATGAATTTGGTGGGAAAAAACTTTTAGCAGTCAAAGAAAAATATACACAGGCGTATCAAGAGTATCGCGCACTCGAAGCCAAAGTCAGAAAGCGACAAAAAAATGAAAAAGAATTTGCCCAAAGAATGGACATGCTTCATTTTCAAAGTGATGAAATTGCTAGTGCACAGTTAGTCGCTGGCGAAGAAGAACAATTGTTAGAAGAACGCAATAAACTGAACAATTTTCAAAAGATTGCTGATGCACTGACGATTAGTTATGCCGCGCTAAATGGTGAAGACGATAGTAGTTTGGATAAAATCGGAACAAGTATGAATGAACTCGCTTCGATTGAATCCCTTGATCCAGAATATAAATCATTGTCAGATACTGTTCAAAATGCCTACTACTTACTACAAGAAGCTAGTGGAGATCTTTCTAGGTTAATTGATGGCTTAGAACTAGACGAAGGTCGCTTGAATGAAGTAGAAAATCGTTTGGAATTAATCCGTCAAATGAAACGTAAATATGGTGATTCGATCGAAACGATTTTATCTTACTATGAAGAAATCACCAAAGAGTTAGCAGAGGCTGATTTTTTGGAAGGTGGTACAGGTGACTTAGAAGCGTTGCTTGCAGAGAAACAACAAGCGGCTCATCAACAAGCGTTAGCTTTACGAAAAGAACGAAAGCGCCTAGCCAAAGAGCTCGAACAACAAATTTTAACCGAATTAAAAGAACTATATTTGGAGCGAACTGAATTTGAAGTCCGTTTTACAGAACTTGAGCATTTACAAGAAAATGGCTTAGACGGAGTAGAATTTTATATTACTACTAACCCAGGGGAACCATTAAAACCGTTAGTTCGGGTGGCTTCTGGCGGAGAACTTTCGCGAGTGATGCTAGCTATGAAAACAATCTTTTCTCAAACGCAAGGGATCACTAGTATTGTTTTTGATGAAGTGGATACAGGAGTCAGTGGCCGTGTAGCACAGGCGATTGCCGATAAAATTTATCAAATTTCAGAAAATTCGCAGGTGTTGTGTATCACGCACTTGCCACAAGTGGCGGCCGTTGCCGATGAACATTATTTTATTGAAAAAGAAATTGTGGCGGGTCGGACAGAAACAAGCGTCCGAATTTTATCTGAAAAAGAGCGAGTAAACGAAATTGCGCGTATGCTCGCAGGAAGTGAAATTACGAAATTAACCATTGAACATGCACAAGAGCTGTTGGCGATGGCGAAAAAATAGCCGCTCTATTTGAGCAAGTAAAAAAACAGCCCCTTCAATTGATAGAAAGGGCTGTTTTTTTACTTTTAATGTGTGAAGAAGTTCTCCAGTTTAAAGACTAAGAATCGCTGTTAAAACAGTTGAACCTACAATTGCGATCAGCATTAGCCAAACCACGACTTTCGTGATTTTTGAAAAGCGACTTTGTTCTTTGTCGTTCATAAATGACACGTCCTTTTTAATTTCTGCTAATAGTGTACAACCTTTTCCTGAAAACAGCAACCTAAAGTTATAAGAGATTCTTTTTCTTTAAAATTCGAATACTAATTACGCAGATTAAGGTAGTGATAGCAAAAATAATCCAAAAAGAATATTCATGCTCTGCAAAAGGGAGTTTCACATTCATGCCGTAGATTCCCCCGATGATGGTCGGGATGGTTAGGACAATTGTTAAGGATGTTAAAATTTTCATGACATTATTTAAGTTATTTGAGACGATTGCTGAAAAAGTATTACTAATGTTATCAACTAATTTTAGTTGTATTTTAGTCGTATTTAGTCCTTGTTCTAGTTCAATCAAAATATCCCTTAAAAATGGCAAATGTTTTTCTGGATGATTAAAAATTTCAGCGCTATATAAACGTTTTAATACTTTTAAATTATCCGTTAAAGCTGCTTCGAAATAAACTAGACTTTTTTGAATGTCCATAATCTGATACAATTGACTATTTTCTGTGGCTACTTGGAGCTCTCCTTCAAGTTTGTTGGTTTGTTGGATAAGTGCTTGTAAGTTTTTATTGAAGGAAAGGGCCATCTTCCATGAAAGGGCTAAAATTAAGGCCTTTTCAATAGAAAGATCTTGATGCGTGAACGCCTCTTTTTGAATCCCATGAACGATGTCGTTAGGCCCGTTGCTAACAGTAATTAGTTTGTTATCGACGGTTGCGATTAAAGCAATCGGCACCGTTTCTACTTGCAGATAGCCACTAGGACTGATACTAGCTTTGGGATAACGGAATAAAAGTAACGTAGGCGTTTGTAATTTTTCGTGGCGGAAACCTTCCACTCGAGCATTTTCTTCATCATCTAAAACGCCGGTAAGATAATCTGTTGGTAAGTGGTATTGATTGACGAGACGCTCGATTTCTTCTTCTGTAGGAGATTCTACCGAAATCCAACTTAGGGCTTCATCGTCTGGTGAACAAGGTTCAAAATAGTCATTTTTCAATAATAAATAATTAATCAAAAGATTCACCCCGAATCAACATTTTTTGTTCTAAATCCATTATAATAGAAGTATGACACAATACGAGAAGAAAAGCTTATAAAAAACATTCAAAAATAAGTGGCCGTGATAGGTGAGGCCTCGTTTTGAAAATGGTTTGATAAGTAATCCGTTTTTTATATGAAAAAGCAAGCAAAAAGGGCTTTTAGCACATATATTTAAACGAAATGAAACATCTGTGTAACGTTGATGAAGTATAGTTATAGCAGGTGGAATGAAAGGATTTGTTGAGAGAATGGTGTCGTTTTCGGCAATAATGTTATTTTGGTATATTTTTCCGGTAATTGTGCTCTTTGCGTGCAATTTTCTCGTGTCCACTTTTTCCCTAACGGAACGTTGGAAAATAAAAGCACCGGATTTGGCCATTCCGTTTTTATTCATAGGGATCCATGAGTTATCCAAAGATAGTTATGATGAATCGATTATGCCGTATTTTGTGATTTCTATTTTGTTATTAGGAGTCGCTGTTGCCCTGTTTCAAGCTTATTATTATGGAGAGATTTTATATAGACGATATTTCAAGATGTTTTGGCGGTTGACGTTTTTACTAACGTTTGTGTTGTATGTGTTGCTTATCTTGCTAAATATCAGTCATTATCTACTGTAATAAAGCGTGGAGACAATAGGGGAAATACGCTGTGGGAAAATGTCCCCCACAACTCCCCACTCCGTGGGGTTTTTTTGTTATTTTGGGGGTTATTTTATAAAAAACATAGTAAAAACCTTGTTATAATAACATTTTTTGTTGGGTGAAGCTTGTTACATAAAACCCTGTAAATATTACAGAAATTTTAAATAACAGTTAAAAAATAGAAGTTTTTAGATTTATAGTGGTAGAAAGTGGTGGGATGTGGTAGACTTGTTCTATCAAGTGGAAAAGCGGGTGTATTGGCTATGCTTATGGGTGAATACCAACATAATATCGATGCCAAAGGCCGCCTAATCGTTCCATCAAAGTTTCGTGAGGAACTTGGTGAAAAATTTGTGGTAACGAGAGGGATGGATGGCTGTTTATTTGGTTATCCTTTAAATGAATGGTCACAACTTGAAGCAAAACTTCAAGAAATGCCCTTAGCTAAGAAAGATGCACGTACCTTTGTGCGATTCTTTTATTCCGCTGCAACAGAATGTGAGATTGATAAGCAAGGTCGTATCAATATTCCAGCGAATTTACGAACACATGCCAGTTTAGAAAAAGGCTGTGTTGTTATCGGCGTCTCTAACCGAATTGAAATTTGGAGTGACGAACGTTGGCATGCATTCTCTGATGAAGCTGAAGAAAACTTTGATGAATTAGCAGAAACAATGATTGATTTTGGATTTTAGGAATGAGGCAAATGATGACTGAAGAATTTCGCCATTACACTGTTCTTTTAAAAGAAACAGTGGATGGATTACAAGTGAAGCCGGATGGCGTATACGTAGATTGCACACTCGGTGGTGCCGGACATAGTGAATACTTACTGACACAATTGAATGAGCACGGTCATTTATATGCCTTTGATCAAGATCAAAAAGCGTTGGCACATGCTAAGACTCGTTTGCAGAAATATGTAGACAAAGGTCAAGTGACCTTCATCAAATCAAATTTTAGAAATATTAAAGAAGAATTGGCAGAACATGGGGTGTTCCACGTTGATGGGATTCTATACGATCTAGGTGTTTCTTCACCACAATTAGATGAAGCAGAACGTGGTTTTAGCTATCATCAAGACGCGCCCTTAGATATGCGCATGGATCAAGACGCACCCTTGACGGCTCGCGAAGTGGTGAATACGTATAGTTATAGTGAGTTAGTAAAAATTTTCTTTCGTTATGGGGAAGAGAAATTTTCGAAACAGATTGCTCGAGAAATTGAACGTGTTCGTGAAAAGCAGCCAATTGAAACAACAGGTGAACTCGTTGAGATTATTAAGACGGCGATTCCAGCTCCAGCAAGACGCAAAGGTGGACATCCTGCAAAACGAATTTTCCAAGCAATTCGCATTGCCGTTAATGATGAATTAGGGGCAGTTGAAGAGTCGCTAGAACAAGCAATTGATTTGCTAGCGAAAAATGGCAGAATCAGTGTGATTACGTTCCATTCGTTAGAAGATCGTATTGTTAAAACAATGTTTAAAGAATACAGTACGGTACAAGATTTGCCACCAGGCATTCCAGTGGTGCCAGAAGAATTTCAACCAGAATTAAAAGTAATTACCAGAAAACCAATTTTACCAAGTGACAGTGAGTTATCTGAGAATAATCGTTCACGAAGTGCGAAGTTACGCATTGCCGAAAAAATAAAATCTAGATAGAGAGAGGGGTAGACACATGGCTGAATTGAAGAAAGTAAATGATTTCCATTATGAAGCACCAGAAATGGATCAGCCAACTGTGGCAACAGAGCAAGACAGAAAAATGCAAGAGGAAACACTACCTGTCCCCGCTCTATTACCCAAAAAGAAACTAAAAAATGTCTCTTTACTAGAAAAATTAATCGGTGTTGTATTAGTTTGTGCAACGATTGGTATTGCAATTGCGACAATTCAAGTAAGAACGACAATTGTCCAAACCATGAACGATATTACAGAAACACAAGCAGTCATTAAAGAAAAGGAAGATAACGCTTTGAAATTGGAACAAGAAAGAAGCGAACTTTCTAAATCAGATCGAATCAAAGATGTCGCTAAAAAACAAGGACTAGAAAATAACGGCGACAATGTTAGGACTGTTAAATAATGAGTAAAAGACATAAATTTAAACAATTCATGAAAAAGAAAAACTTAAATCCGATGAACAATCGTAAAAAAGTAGGCATCATTTTATTCGCTACGAGTATTGGATTGTTCTTTTTATTTGCCTTTAGAACGACATACATTGTGGCAACAGGCAAAGTAGCCGGTGTCTCACTAAAGGAAAAAACAGCTTCTTTATATGAAGGAAGCCAAGTGGTAAAAGCTAAGCGAGGATCAATTTTAGATCGATATGGTAATCCAATCGCAGAAGATGCTACTTCCTATTCGTTATATGTCGTATTATCAAAAAAATATACGGGACAAAATAATGAAAAGCTATATGCGGAGAAAAAAGACTTCGATGATATTGCTGAAATTTTAGCGAAATATACCAAACTAGACAAAAAAACAGCATTGAAATACTTGAATAATGGGATCCATGAAGATGGGTCAACACAATATCAAGTGGAATTTGGTACGGGTGGTCAAAACATCACCTTGGAAACACGCCAAAAAATTGAAGCAGATTTGAAAAAGAGAAAAATCTCAGGTGTTTATTTCAATGAACATCCAGCCAGATTATATCCCAATGGGCAGTTTGCTTCTCACTTTATTGGCTATACAAAAGCAGCCAATCCAGATGATGATAAAGAAGGCTTAGTAGGCGCGATGGGACTAGAACAGGCCTATAATGATATTTTAAGTGGAACCGATGGCCGTGTGTATTTTGAAAAAGATATTTATGGTAATGCTTTACCAGGAACTGTGGCGGAAGAGAAAAAGGCAGTGGATGGTCAAGATATTTACACAACGCTGGATAGTCGCTTGCAAAATACCTTAGAGGATTTAATGACACAAGTTAATGAAAAATATGAACCAGTTTCCATGACTGCTATGTTAATGGAAGCAAAAACAGGCGAAATTGTTGCCATGTCTCAACGGCCAACATTTAATCCTGAAACGAAACAAGGGTTAGACGATAATGGCACGTGGCAGAACCTATTGGTCGAAAGTCCGTATGAACCTGGTTCAACGCTTAAATTATTTACGTCGGCGGCGGCTATCGAGCAAGGGGTCTTTAATCCAAATGAATCATTTAACCGCGTAGGTGGTATCATTGTTGGCGACAAGCCAATTAACGATCATGATGTTGGTAATTTAAAAGACAAAACATCTTTAACTTATCGTCAAGCTATTTCTTGGTCTAGTAATATCGGAATGGTGAACTTGGAACAACGAATGGGTGGCGACAAGTGGGTCGAATATTTGAAAAAATTTGGGTTTGGTTCAAGTACACATTCAGGTTTAACTTCAGAACACACTGGAAAACTTCCAGATAATAATATTGTGGCTCAGGCCAATTCAGCTTTTGGTCAAGGGATTACGGTTACTAATTTCCAAATGATGAAAGGTTTCTCAGCTATTGCAAATGACGGTTCAATGTTGCAACCTCATTACATCAGCAAAATTGTTGACAAAAATACAGGAAAAGAAACAATTACGGAACCACAAATTGTAGGGACCCCAATCAAAGCGCAAACAGCTCAACAGATTCGTACGTACATGATTGATACCGTTGAAGACCCAACTTATGGGATTGCGTATGATGTTTATAAAGTACCAGGCTATCATGTTGCTGCCAAAACAGGGACTGCCCAGATTTCAGATGGTAAAGGATATATTGATGGAGCAAGTCAAGTCTTGTCTTCTGTAGTGGAAATGGTCCCAGCGGATAATCCTGAATATGTTTTGTATATTACACTTAGACAAGCAAAAACAGGTTCGCCTTCAGAAGCAATGGCGGCAATTGCAAACCCATTAATGAAATTAGCGTTAGACATTAAAGAGACAGATCCGGAAACAACGAAAGTAGCTTCTGATAAAGTCACAGTTGCTGATTATAAAAACATGACGCCAGCGGAAGCGTTGGCCAATGCCAAAGTGAACGGGGTGGATCCTGTGATTATCGGTGATGGTGAAAAAATCAAGAAACAATCAACGCCGTCTGGTCAAACATTAATGCCTAATCAGAAATTGATTTTGATCACAAATGGAACGAACTATATGCCTGATTTAACCGGCTGGTCGAAGAGCGATGTTACCAAGTTTGGTGATTTATTAGGTTTGACTGTCGAGTTTAAAGGTGAAGGCTATGTGACGAAACAAAGTATCGCTGCTGAAACTGAAATTACGGAGAAAAAATTAACCGTGACTTTAGAAGGCACAGAATAATAACGTAGAATAATTAGGAGAGATAACATGGAGTGGACACAGATTTTTATTCCCATAGTGGTGAGTTTTGCCATTACAGTGAGCGTAATGCCACTATTCATTGGCTATTTTCAAATGAAAAAACAAGGGCAGGTTACTCGTGAAGATGGCCCAACTTGGCATAGCGTGAAAACAGGTACCCCTACAATGGGTGGAGTCGTTTTCCTTGTAGCCAGCTTGATTACTTCGCTAGCAATGGGGTTATTTTTCCACCAATTTACGCCGTCTCTACTAATTATTCTATTTATTTTAGTGTTATACGGTTTGCTAGGTTATTTGGATGATTTCATTAAAGTCTTTAAAAAACGGAACATGGGCTTGAATTCTCGTCAAAAATTAATTGGTCAAATTTTTGGTGGGTTGGTTTTCTACTTTGTTTATCGAAGTGAAGGCTTTTCAGACACCTTAGATTTGTTTGGAGTAGCAGAAGTTCCGTTAGGTATTTTTTATGGCGTGTTTATTATTTTTTGGTTAGTCGGTTTTTCTAATGCCGTGAATTTGACAGATGGGATTGATGGCTTAGTTGCTGGTTTAGGAACAATTTCATTTGGTACTTATGCAATTATTGCCTGGAAACAACAACAATTTGATGTTGTGATTATCTGCCTAAGTGTGATTGGTGGGCTGATTGGCTTTTTCCCTTATAATAGAAAACCAGCAAAAATCTTCATGGGTGATGTTGGTTCATTAGCATTAGGTGGATTGTTAGCAGCAATTTCAATTATTTTGCATCAAGAATGGACGCTACTTTTAATTGGACTTGTCTACGTTTGTGAAACAGCAAGTGTTATTTTACAAGTTGCTTCATTTAAATTATTTGGTCGACGGATTTTTAAAATGTCACCAATTCATCACCATTTTGAAATGTGTGGTTGGTCTGAATGGAAAATTGATTTTGTCTTTTGGTCTGTCGGTTTAATCTGTTCAGGAATCACATTATGGATTCTTTTCTAATCTATCAAAGGGGAAATTGACAATGAAAAAAATAACAACCTATCAAAACAAAAAAGTGTTGGTTTTAGGACTAGCTAAAAGTGGTGTCAGCGCAGCGAAACTCTTACATGAGTTAGGTGCGCTCGTTACCGTTAATGACGCAAAACAATTTGATCAAAACCCTGACGCCCAAGATTTATTAACCTTGGGTATTCGTGTTGTTACAGGAGGGCATCCAATTGAATTGTTGGATGAAGAATTTGAACTAATCGTTAAAAATCCTGGTATTCCTTACACAAACCCACTTGTGGCAGAAGCGCTAACTCGGAAAATTTCTATCATAACTGAGGTGGAATTAGCAGGTCAAATTGCCGAATGTCCAATTGTCGGCATTACGGGCACCAATGGTAAAACAACCACGACCACGATGATTGGTTTACTGCTAAACGCTGACAGAACGGCTGGTGAGGCGCGTTTGGCGGGAAATATTGGTTTTCCAGCGAGTACGGTGGCTCAAGAAGCAACGGCCAAGGATGATCTTGTGATGGAACTTTCTAGTTTTCAGTTAATGGGAATTGAGACGTTTCACCCACAAATTGCAGTAATTACAAATATTTTTGAAGCACACTTGGATTATCATGGTTCGCGGAAAGAATATGTTGCTGCAAAATGGGCCATTCAAAAAAACATGACCGCAGATGACACCTTGATTTTAAATTGGAATCAAGTAGAGCTTCAAACGTTAGCCAAAACCACAGCTGCCAACGTATTGCCTTTTTCAACGAAAGAAGCAGTAGAAGGGGCTTATCTTTTAGATGGGAAATTATATTTTAATGAAGAATATATTATGCCCGCCGATGAGCTAGGGATTCCTGGCAGTCACAATATTGAAAATGCACTCGCAGCGATTTGTGTAGCTAAATTAAAAAATGTATCGAATGTTCAGATTAGACAAACTTTGACAAACTTTTCGGGCGTTCCCCATCGAACGCAATTTGTTGGCGAAGTTCAGCAAAGACGTTTTTATAACGATTCAAAAGCAACCAATATTTTAGCTACAGAGATGGCGTTAAGTGGGTTTGACAACCAAAAGCTACTTTTACTTGCGGGTGGCTTGGATCGCGGTAACTCATTTGATGAATTGGTTCCTGCTCTGCTGGGACTCAAAGCAATTGTTTTATTTGGAGAAACCAAAGAAAAATTGGCGGAAGCTGCTAAAAAAGCGAACATTGAAACAATTTTATTTGCTGAAAATGTTCAAACGGCGGTTACCATTGCCTTTGATTATTCGGAAAAAGATGATACTATTTTACTATCACCTGCTTGCGCAAGTTGGGACCAATACCCGAATTTTGAAGTACGCGGGGAAGCCTTTATGCAAGCTGTTCAACAATTAAAAGAAAGTGAAATGTGAGAAAATGAAGATACTAGTAACTGGTGGTGGCACAGGTGGGCATATCTATCCTGCGTTATCCTTCGTCGAACACGTCAAAAAAGAAGCACCTGCAACAGAATTCTTGTATGTGGGAACAGAAAATGGTCTAGAAAGTCAAATTGTGCCAAAGGCGAAAATTCCATTTAAAACGATTAAAATTCAAGGATTTAAGCGTTCGCTGAGTCCTCAAAATTTTAAAACAATTTATTTATTTTTAACAAGCATTAATAAAGCAAAAAAAATTATTCGTGAATTTCAACCAGATGTGGTCATTGGTACAGGCGGTTATGTTTCTGGTGCAGTAGTTTATGCGGCCCACCAATTAAAAATACCGACAATTATTCATGAACAAAATAGTATCCCTGGAATGACAAATAAATTTTTAAGTCGTTATGTGGATAAAATTGCGATTTGTTTTCCAGATGTCGCTAGTTTTTTCCCGAAAGAAAAAACAATTTTAACAGGGAACCCGCGGGGACAAGAAGTCGTAACGGTGGAAAAGTCAGCTATTTTATCAGAGTTTGGCTTGGATCCAGCAAAGAAAACGGTGGTTTTATTTGGCGGAAGTCGTGGCGCCTTGAAAATCAATCAAGCGTTTGAACAGGCCTTTCCTTTGTTTGAAGAGAGAGAGTATCAAGTTTTATACGCTTCAGGAGAAAGATATTATCAGGAACTTCAAGAAAGTCTAAAGCTTTCTGAAAAGAAATTGACAAACATAAGTGTGCAACCGTATATTGATAAAATGGTTGAAGTGATGGCTAATACCGATTTAATGGTGGGACGTGCAGGAGCAACCTCAATTGCGGAGTTCACCGCATTAGGATTACCAGCAATTTTAATTCCGAGTCCTTACGTCACGAATGATCATCAAACGAAAAACGCGCAAAGCTTAGTAAAAGTTGGTGCTGTTGAAATGATTCCAGATGCAGAATTGACCGGCGCTCGTTTAGTTGCGGCAATTGATGATATTTTATTAAACAATGAAAAAAGACAACAGATGGCAACGGCGTCCAAAGGGGAAGGCATCCCAGATGCAAGTGATCGTTTGTATCAAGTTGTGAAAACGTTAGTCTGAGATAGGAGGTGTGGAAGATTAGTAACGAGAACGATATATTCAAAAAAAGGAAACCATTACCTCCAAAAAAATCGGAAGAGTCTCAACCTGAACTGACACCTTGGCAAAAACAAAACCAAGAATATTTGAAGAAGCAAGCGGAAGAAGCTGCTTCAAAAGGTGAAAACGAACAAGCAGAAGTCACCATCACTTTACAAGAACAAAGTCAAGAAGAGCCTCAACAACATCTTCCACAAGAAACAGTGGAAGAAGAGGAGCATTTTGCAGATCGTTTACCGAACGTTAAGAAAACACGGAACAAGCGCTTATATAGGCGTTTAGCCTTTATTTTAACTTGTTTAGGGACAGCCATTTTAGTGGCATTGTATTTTGTTTCGCCTCTTAGTCGATTGAGTGAAGTAACAGTTTCAGGCAACAAAAGTGTGGAGAGTCAAGCGATTATTCAGCAGTCAAAACTTGAAACGGGCAGTGGCTTATGGGAGCAGTATTCAAATAGAAATTATTTTTCTGCAAATATTCAGAAAAAGTTTCCAATTATAAAAAAGGCGAACATTAAGTTAAATGGTATTAATTCATTTAAAATTGATATTCAAGAGTATCAAATTGTCGCTCTTGCTGCGACTAAAGGCGGCTATCATCCGATTTTAGAGAATGGTAAAACTTTGGCGGAAACCACCAAAGCTGCTGAAAGTGGCAAACCAATTTTTGAGAATTTCAAAGAGGATAAATTAATCCCTGAATTAATGGCCTCTTACAACAAATTACCTCAAGAAATTAAACAAGGAATTTCAGAAATTAAATATGCACCATCCAAAACCAATAAAGACTTGATTAATGTCTATATGAATGATGGAAACCGAGTGATTGTTAATATTTCTGATTTAAGTGAAAAAATGGCTTATTATTCACAAGTAGCCGAGCAAATGGACAAACCTGGAATCGTTGATATGGAAGTCGGCATTTTTTCTTATCCGTATGAAAAAGAAAGTGAAGAAACGGGCAGTGAAGTTTCCGAAGATTCAGCGGTTGAAAATCAAGAAGTTGCGGACCCAAATGCAGGCGTAGCAACGGATGAAGCGAATAACGGTACGCCGACAAATGGAGAAAATCAAGAAGTGCAACAAGCAGAATAAGTTTTTTACAAAAATGTTTCAAAAATTAACGAACAAATTCGTATAATCTGCTTTCTAAAACCCCCATTTTTATGGTAAAATTGGAAGAAGTGAATAATACTAAAAAAGAGATAGTTAAACGGACGCCTTTGTCCGCTTAGATATTGGAATTAATAGGAGGAGGAATTCCGTTCATGGCAAAAACAGGAATGTATGTAGGCCTCGATATTGGTACAACTTCTGTCAAAGTAGTTGTCGCTGAATATATTGAAGGTCAAATGAACATCATCGGCGTTGGAAATGCAAAATCAGACGGTTTGAATCGAGGGATTGTCGTCGATATTGATCAAACAGTTCAAGCAATCCAACGGGCCGTTCGACAAGCCGAAGAAAAAGCCGGCATTCAAATTAAAAGCGTAAATGTTGGATTACCAGCGAATTTATTAGAAGTAGAAAGCTGTCAAGGAATGATAGCTGTTAGCAGTGAATCAAAAGAAATTACAGATGAGGATGTGCGCAACGTCGCATCTGCAGCTTTGGTTCGTTCAACTCCTCCTGAACGTCAAATTGTTGCAATCTTACCGCAAGACTTTACCGTCGACGGCTTTGAAGGCATCAAAGACCCACGTGGAATGCTTGGCGTTCGCATGGAGATGTTTGGCGTTGTCTATACTGGACCAAAAACAATCATCCATAACATCCGTAAATGTGTTGAAAAAGCTGGCTTAGGAATTAACGAATTAGTGATTACACCGCTTGCTTTAACGGAAACAATTTTAACAGATGGCGAAAAAGACTTTGGAACAATTGTCATTGATATGGGTGGCGGTCAAACAACGACATCTGTTATCCACGACAAACAATTGAAATTTACTCATGTTAACCAAGAAGGCGGCGAGTTCATCACGAAAGATATCTCAATCGTATTGAATACTTCTTTTAACAACGCCGAAGCCTTAAAAATTAATTATGGGGATGCTTATCCAGAAAGAACTTCAGCAAACGAAGAGTTTCCTGTTGATGTTATCGGTAAGTCAGAGCCTGTAAGAGTGGACGAACGTTACCTTTCAGAAATTATTGAAGCGCGTGTGGAACAAATTTTGAGAAAATCAAAAGAAGTTCTGGATGAAATTGATGCGTTTGAATTACCTGGAGGCGTTGTATTAACTGGTGGCGCCGCTAGTATGCCAGGTATTGTCGATTTGGCGCAAGAGATTTTTGAAGCCAACGTAAAACTATACGTACCAAATCACATGGGCTTACGTAACCCAGTCTTTGCTAATGTCATTAGCATTGTGGAATATTCAGCGCAACTAAACGATATTTATCACATTGCCAAATATGCAATCCCTGGTGAAAAATCGAAACCAGCACAATCAGTCGCTGTCCAACAAGAAGTTCGCTATGACACATATGCTGAACAGCCTCAAGAAGAATACGAAGAATTCAACGAACGTGAGTCTGGTGAAAAAGTGACAGGCAAAATCAAAGACTTCTTCTCGAACATTTTCGACTAATCACATAAACAGGAGGATACGATATCATGGAATTTTCATTAGACAATAACATTAACAACGGTGCAGTCATTAAAGTTATCGGTGTAGGTGGCGGCGGCGGAAACGCTGTAAACCGTATGATCGAAGAAAACGTTAAAGGCGTGGAATTTATCACAGCCAATACAGACGTTCAAGCATTAAAACATTCAAAAGCAGAAACAGTGATTCAATTAGGCCCTAAATACACTCGTGGTTTAGGTGCTGGTTCACAACCTGAAGTTGGCCAAAAAGCTGCAGAAGAAAGTGAACAAGTGATTTCAGAATCATTACAAGGCGCGGATATGATTTTCATTACTGCTGGTATGGGTGGCGGAACTGGTACAGGTGCTGCCCCAGTAGTTGCAAAAATCGCTAAAGAATTAGGCGCTTTAACAGTTGGTGTAGTAACTCGTCCATTTAGTTTTGAAGGTCCAAAACGTGGTCGTTTTGCCGCTGAAGGAATTGCCTTATTAAAAGAAAACGTTGATACACTATTAATTATCTCAAACAACCGCTTATTAGAAGTCGTTGACAAGAAAACGCCAATGCTTGAAGCATTTAGAGAAGCTGATAATGTATTACGTCAAGGTGTTCAAGGGATTTCAGATTTAATCACTGCACCAGGTTACGTAAACTTGGACTTTGCTGACGTGAAAACAGTGATGGAAAACCAAGGAACAGCTTTAATGGGGATTGGTGTAGCGAGCGGCGAAGAACGCGTAATTGAAGCAACGAAAAAAGCTATTTCTTCACCATTGTTAGAAACATCAATCGATGGTGCGGAACAAGTCTTATTAAACATTACTGGTGGCTTAGATATGACCTTGTTTGAAGCGCAAGATGCTTCAGATATCGTTACAAATGCTGCTTCAGGTGATGTGAACATCATCCTAGGTACATCAATCAATGAAGATTTAGGCGACGAAATTCGTGTAACAGTAATCGCTACAGGTATTGATGAATCAAAAAAGGATAGAAAACCGCACCGTCAAACAAGACAAGCGGTTCAACCAATGCAACAAACAACTCAATCTGTGGAAATGGATCAACCAAAATCACAAGAAGAAGCAAGTGCTTTTGGCGATTGGGATATTCGCAGAGAACAAAATACACGTCCAAAAGTTGATGAATCTTCATTAGAACAAGTAGACAAAAAAGAATTTGACACATTCCACCGTGAAGAACCAAATCACAATGATGACGAATTAAGTACGCCACCATTTTTCCGCAGAAAACGATAAGGAGCATCGATTAGAAATGATAGCTGAAAACTTAACAAATATTAATAATCAACTTCAGCTAGCATGCAAAAGCTCACAGCGCTCTGTTGCTGATGTGACAATGATTGGCGTCACTAAATCAGTAGGAATTGAGGAAGCAGCAGAGCTTGTTCAGCTTGGTGTCCAGAATTTAGCTGAAAACCGAGTAGATAAGTTACTAGAAAAGAAAGCTGGATTGGAAAAATTTAATGATATTCAGTGGCATTTAATTGGTAATTTACAACGTAGGAAGGTAAAATTAATTATTAATGAGATAGATTATTTTCATGCATTAGATAGTCTGAGTCTAGCCAAAGAAATTCAAAAAAGAGCAACGAAAGTTATTCGTTGTTTTGTTGAAGTGAATATAACTGGGGAAGAAAGCAAGCACGGCTTTCGTAAAGAAGACGTCTTACCTTTCATTCAAGAACTTGCTGATTTGGACAAAATTCAAATCGTCGGTCTAATGACTATGGCACCTTTTGGGGCAAGTGAAGAAGTATTACATGCAACATTTAGAGAATTAAAAGAGCTGCAAATGACCGTAAATGAGAAACATTTATCTTTTGCTCCTTGTACAGAACTTAGCATGGGAATGAGTAACGATTTCCCAATCGCAGTTGAAGAAGGTGCAACTTTTATACGAATCGGAACAGCGTTATTCAGAGATGCGTAAAGGAGAGGAATTTATGTCAATTTTTAACAAGGATGCGTTATCGAGCTTTTTTGGCTTATCTGGCGAAGAAGATGATTATTATGATAACTACGAAGAATATGAAGAGCGCAAAGCAGTTAATGAACCACCGCGTCGTGCAGCTCGGCCTAAACCACAACGCCCTGTTCAACAACAGGAAAGTTACAGTCAGCCAGCTTATACACAACAAAGTGAGCCTGTAGTTGAAAAACCTTCTGCACGCTATCGTTCTGCTGAAGCGCATCAAGAAAGAGACACACAACAAGCTGCTTACACAGAGAAAAAAGTGGTTTCTATGCGTAGTTCTAATCAATCAGCGACTACGAATACAAGACGAGCACAAGAAAGCACCGCCAATGCAAAAACACATAAAATTACTATTATTGAACCACGTGTGTATTCAGAAGCAATGAGCATTGCGAAACATTTATTTGCTGAAGAAGCTGTGCTAGTTAATTTTACATTAGTAGAAGAAGACCAAGCACGACGCATCGTTGATTTCTTAACTGGTACTGTGTATGCTTTAGACGGAGATATTCAGCGCGTTGGCAATGAAATCTTCTTATGCACACCAGCGAATATGGAAATTGATAGTGCGACAGCACAATCTTTAGCCAACAAACAATTCTTTGATTTCTAAGCCTTAGGGAGGTGTTATTATCGCAACACTGATTACTCTATTATACAAAGGCGTTCAAATCTATTCAGGATTACTAGTGATTTACGCGCTACTTTCATGGTTTCCAGGAGCATATGATTCTGCTTTCGGGCGTTTGCTCTCTAGAATTTGTGAACCATACTTAAGTTTGTTTGACCGTTTGAATTTAAGGATTGGAATGGTTGGATTTAACGTAATGGTAGGGATTATTGTCCTTAACCTAGCAGCGGGTGGCTTAGCAGTCATTTTACGAGCTATTGTTTATTAATAACTTTTAGAAAGGATGATTTATCTATGAACGCAAATGTGTATCAACATTTCCGCAAAGATGAACATCCTTTTATTGACACTGTCGGGGATTGGCTAGAGCAAGTGGAGATGCAATACGCGCCTTATTTGACAGACTTTCTTGATCCTAGACAGGCGTATATTTTGGAAACGTTGATTCGACAAAACAGTGATTTATCGTTTACTTTTTATGGTGGTTATGAGCAAGCAGAACGAAAACGCTGCTTGATTTATCCAGCGTATTACATACCAGAAGAGACAGATTTTGGTGTTGTATTATTTGAAATTATTTATCCATCTAAATTTGCGACATTATCTCATGGGAAAATTTTAGGCACCTTGATGAATGTTGGGGTTCGTAGGGAAGCCTTTGGAGATATTATTTCCGATGGTGATAAGTGGCAGGTTTTTATAGCACAAGAAGTAGCTGGCTTCGTTGTTAACCAAGTCGACAAAATTGGTAAAATTACTGTTCGCTTAGAAGAACGGGATTATACACAAATTTTGATACCGAAGGATGGTTGGCAAGAAGAGCGAACGACTATGAGCTCTTTGCGGCTGGATAGTGTGATTTCCGCCGTATTTAATATTTCAAGGCAACGATCAAAACAATTGATCGAATCTGGTAAAGTAAAAGTCAATTGGACAGAAACGACACGACCAGATTTTGCTTTAGACTTATTAGATATTGTTTCGATACGAGGATTTGGGCGCCTTCAGATTCAAGAATTAGAAGGAAAAACAAAGAAAGAAAAATTTCGTGTCCTCTTAGGGGTATTGAGAAAATAATCTCGAACTTTTGTTTAAGAAAACCATTTTGGCTGTTCATTCAGACGAAGTTGTGTATAATAAAAAAAGTAAGATATTTGCTATTTCAGGATTAGTATGAGAATGTGTTCATAAGGGGTTTTACAAAAATAATCCAAAGAGGTGAAGGAATATGGCATTAACTCCATTAGATATTCAAAACAAAGACTTCTCAACAAAAATGAGAGGCTATAACCAAGACGATGTAGATGACTTTTTAGATCAAGTCACACGTGATTATGAAGATGCATTACAAAAAAATCGTGAACTTGAGAAATCATTAAAACACGCAGAAGAAAAATTACAATACTTCAATGAATTGAAAGATGCATTGAACCAATCAATTATTGTTGCACAAGATACCGCTGATAAAGTGAAATCAAGTGCCAATAAAGAATCAGAAATGATTATCACTTCGGCAGATAACCAAGCCAAAGAAACCTTGGTAGAAGCTGAACGTAAATCAAATGCAATGATTGCAGATGCTGAAGCGAAATCAACACAAATCTTAGCAGAAGCAATTGAACGTGCCCGTCAATTAGCTGGGGAAACAGAAGACTTGAAGAAGAAAACACGTGTCTTCCATCAACGCTTAAGCTTAATGCTTGAAACTCAATTAGAGCAAGTGAAGAGTGAAGAGTGGGAAGAGATTTTAAAGCCTTTTTCTAGTTATGTCGGAGACAAACATACAGCAGTTAAGGAAATTCTTGATGAACAAGACCTTGACAACGAAAATGAAACTGTTGTAAACTCTGAAGAGAACACAGATGCTGTAGTAGAAAAAAAGCCTGTAATTGAAGTCACTGAAGAAACAATTGAAGAAGAATCAAAATAGATAGAACAGAACGTTTAATGTTTATTCTTAGCAGCGAGTCAATGATAGTGAAAGTTTGACAGACACTGGCATTAAACAGATCCTCTATCCTAGATGCAGTTCTGAACACTTGAGTAGGAACTGCCGGATAATTACCGTTATCAATTTCAGAGAAAGTAGGGGCAACTCTACTTTGAATTTGGGTGGTAACACGAGTACTTCGTCCCTTGGGATGGAGTACTCTTTTTTTATCTACTTTTATCAGCTATCGTTCATCTTTAGTATGAACTAACACAATTAAATCGATAAAATGAAAGCGAGGCAAATGCATATGAAAATGAAAGAAACATTGCAATTAGGAAAAACAGCTTTTCCAATGCGTGGGAACTTGCCAAACCGTGAAGCAGAATGGCAAAAAGACTGGGAAGAAAAAGGCTTATATGAACAACGTCAAAAATTAAACGAAGGAAAACCAACCTTTGTTTTACATGATGGCCCTCCGTATGCAAACGGAAATATTCATTTAGGACATTCTTTGAATAAAATCAGTAAAGATATTATTATTCGTTCAAAATCAATGTCTGGTTTCCGTTCTCCTTATGTGCCTGGTTGGGATACCCATGGTTTACCAATTGAGCAAGTGTTAACCAATAAAGGGGTTAAACGTAAAGAAATGACTGTCGCTGAGTATCGCGAAAAATGTAAAGAGTATGCCTTATCACAAGTTGATAAACAACGTAACGATTTTAAACGTTTAGGTGTGTCAGGCGATTGGGAACATCCATACATTACGTTAGATCCAGAGTATGAAGCAGCAGAAATTCGTGTTTTTGGTAAGATGGCAGAAAAAGGCTATATTTATAAAGGCTTAAAACCAATTTATTGGTCTCCTTCAAGTGAATCTTCTTTAGCAGAAGCAGAAATTGAATACAAAGATGTAAAATCACCTTCTATTTACGTAGCTTTTAATGTGGCCGATGGTAAAGGTCTTTTAGATAACGAGACAGCCTTCGTCATCTGGACGACAACCCCTTGGACATTACCAGCCAACTTAGGTATTTCAGTTAATCCTGATTTTACGTATGTTGAAGTGAAGGCAGACGGTCGTAAATTTGTAATTGCTAAAGATTTATTAGCAACAGTTAAAGAAGCGGTTGGTTGGGAAGAAGTAGAAGTCTTGCGAGAATTTTCTGGTGAAAAATTAGATCGTATGACAGCTCAACATCCATTCTATGATCGAACATCACTTGTTATGCTAGGCGACCATGTGACGCTAGATGCCGGGACTGGCTTAGTTCATACCGCACCAGGACATGGTGAAGATGACTATATTGTTAGCCGTAAATATGATTTACCTGTTATTTCTCCTGTTGACAGCCGTGGGGTCTTTACAGATGAAGCACCTGGTTTTGAAGGAATTTTCTATGACAAAGCGAATCCAATGATTACTGAGTTATTAGAAGAAAAAGGCGCGTTATTAAAATTAGATTTCTTTACGCATAGTTATCCACATGACTGGCGTACCAAAAAACCAGTTATTTACCGTGCAACGCCACAATGGTTTGCTTCAATCTCTAAATTCCGTCAAGATATTTTAGATGAAGTTGAGAAAGTTGACTGGCTAATTCCTTGGGGAAAAACACGTTTGTATAATATGATTCGTGACCGTGGTGATTGGGTAATTTCTCGCCAAAGAGCGTGGGGTGTACCATTACCGATCTTCTATGCTGAAAATGGGGAAGCCATCATTACGCCAGAAACAATTGAACATGTAGCGAATTTATTTGCAGAACATGGATCAAATATCTGGTTTATGCGTGAAGCAAAAGAGTTACTACCAGCAGGCTTTACACATCCAGGTTCACCAAAAGGCGAGTTTACTAAAGAAACAGATATCATGGACGTTTGGTTTGACTCAGGTTCTTCACATGAAGGGGTTTTACGAGAAAGAGAAGAGTTAACTTTCCCAGCAGATATGTATTTAGAAGGTTCTGACCAATATCGTGGTTGGTTTAACTCAAGTATTACAACAAGTGTTGCTATCAATGGGGTAGCGCCTTATAAATCAATCATTTCTCAAGGGATGGTTCTCGATGGCGAAGGCCGTAAGATGAGTAAATCGTTAGGCAATACTATCTTACCTGAAAAAGTTATCAACCAAATGGGTGCAGATATCTTACGCTTGTGGGTAAGTAGTGTTGACGCGGAAGCCGATGTGCGTGTCTCAATGGATATCTTAAACCAAGTATCTGAAGTGTACCGGAAAATCCGTAATACTATGCGTTTCTTGCTAGCGAATACGAGTGATTTTAATCCAGCTGAGCATACTGTAGCTTATGCTGATTTACGTTCTGTAGATAAATACATGACGGTTCGTTTAAATCAAGTCATTCAAGAAATCCGTGAAAATGGTTATGAAAAATATAATTTCATGCATATTTATCGGACAGTTATGAACTTCTTAACTGTGGATCTATCTTCTTTCTATTTAGACTTTGCGAAAGATGTCGTTTATATTGAAGCAGAAAATGATTATCAACGTCGTTGTATGCAGACTGTTTTCTACCAAACATTGGTTTCATTAACAAAACTATTGACACCAATTATTCCACATACAGCGGAAGAAATTTGGAGTTTCTTACAAGAAGAAGAAGAGTATGTGCAATTAGCTGAATTCCCAGGTTACGAAACGTTTACTAATGAAGAAGAATTGATGGATACATGGGCAGCCTTTATGGATTTCCGTGACAATGTCTTAAAAGCGTTGGAAGAAGCTCGTCATTCTAAATTAATCGGTAAATCGTTAGAAGCCAAAGTGACCGTTTATCCAAATGAACAAATTCGTCAATTAATGACAGCTGTTGATGCAGATATTGCTCAATTACTAATTGTTTCCGACTTTGAAGTATCAAAAGAAGTAGCACCTAGTGAAGCTGTTCAATTTGAAGACATGGCTATTTTAGTTGAAAAAGCAGAAGGCGAAACGTGTGACCGTTGTCGTTCCGTTCGTCAAGATGTCGGCTCAGATGAAAAATTACCAACACTTTGTGGCCGTTGTGCACACATTGTTGAAGAAAATTATCCAGAAGCGGTTGCTGAAGGATTCGAATAAACAAGGAAAAAAGAGTGGTACATGTTATGTAGTGACCCCAAAAAGTTAGACTTTTTATGAGGTCGGGACAGAAGTGTTTAACTCCGAAAAATAAGAAGAAACTTCCGAAAATTGTTCTTTAATTTTTGGAGAATTTCGGCTTATTTCCGAAGGAGTTGCTTCTGTTCCCGCCGTTTATAAGTTTTTGAGCGTGGAGCAAAAATCCAAAGTGATTTTTGTCCCACGTTCATTTTTTATGCAGTTTTAAAATCAGAATATTCTAAATATTCTTGACAATATTTCGCTTCTAAATTATAATTAGGTAACCTAAAAAGGAGTGTGATTATTTTGAAAAAATTAGTTTTTGGGATTGTTATGTTTGGTTTTGTTGGAGTATTGTCGAGTCAAAATGTACATGCAGCGGAGGAATCTATTAATAGTGATGGAAATGTTCAAGTAAATTCTGAATTTGAGATAGAAGATGATGAGTATTATTATGTTTTTGACAGCGGGAATGAAGTACCCTCGTTAGCCAGAACATGGTCTCAAGCAACAAGTTGGAGTATTGTAAGAGGTACTAGAACTTATCTTGGCACTGAAACTCATAAACGGGGAATAACGCTTAGTGCAACTGTTCCTGTAGGTCCTGTGAGTGTTAAAGCAGAAGCTACTTATTCGGCTAGTGGCAAGTTTAGAAAATATAGACAATATGCAAGAATTACAGTGAGGTATAATGTTTATAGAAAGGTCGATAATCGATATGTAGCCACTAGAACAGCAGTAGCTAATACATCTTACATTTCATATGTAGCTATTTAATTTAACTATGCAACTAAAATATAAAAAAATCAGTTATCTTTTTTTCTTCAGTTATTTTAGTTTTATTCTACCAAGATTAGGGACTCCATTCTTTTACTTAGTAGATAATCAATACCAAGTATATCAAAGTTGTGTTTACTTGTTGGTAGCTGGATTCTTTTTTTATAGAGAACTCTTAAATCAGCTACGACTAATTAATAAAAAAAGATTGTTTTGTTTGATTATTGTTTACCTAATTGGTGAGGGCATGATTTATCTTGGCTTAAATAGTACATTGAATCATTCATTATCCAAAATCTGTTTTGATGAATGGATTCCTTCGTTTTCTAGGGCTTTTGAAGTACTTATCTTTGCACCAATCATAGAAGAACTAGTCTATAGATATTGTTTGATTCCGCCAAAAAAAGGTTTTCTTAAGTATCTTATGATTGTCATCAGTAGTTTTGTCTTTGCATATATGCATGCAGAAGTCAATGGAATCGATGGTCAACTTATTTTGTTATTACCTTATTTTAGTGCAGGGATTTTATATGGTGTCTTATATGGCTATTATCAAAATATTTGGTATTCCATTAGTGCTCATTTTACTTGGAATCTAATGGTTATATTGCTCACTTATTTACACTAAAAAAAGATCCGCTAGTCGTTAACTAGCGGATCTTTTTTGGCTTATTTATTGATCAAGTTGACCGCGGTCACGGTACCAGTTATCTGGTTGCCATTCCCAAGTAAAGCCATCTTTTTCTAATAAGTCGAAGGCAGCTTGCGGGCCCATTGTGCCAGCGGCATAATTAGGGAAAGAAACGTCTGTTTTATCCCAAGCATGTCGAATAATGTCAACAATGCGCCAAGATTGGGCAACTTCGTCCCAATGAGAGAAGTTTGTACTATCGCCATTTAGGCAGTCTAATAGAAGTTTTTCGTATGCTTCTGGACTATTTTCAGTCATTTCAGCACTTTGACGGAAATCAAGTTTCACTGGAGTTGTATTGAACCCTTGACCGATTTCTTTTCCATTTAAGGTTAATGAAAATCCTTCAGTTGGTTGGATATAGATAGTTAAAACATTCGGTGGTAAATCGGTTTTATCGCATTCTTCACACGTATCATCTTTGAAGACATTAATAGGTACTTGTTTAAAGACGATGTTAATGCGTGTGCCTTTTTCAGTTAATCGTTTACCTGTGCGAACATAGAAAGGGACGCCAGACCAACGGAAATTATCAATTAAAAATTTACCAGCAACAAAAGTTTCAGTGGATGAAGTTTCTGCCACATTCGGTTCATCACGATAGGCTGCAAATGTTTGATCAGCTAGCTGACCTTCGCCGTATTGGCCACGCACGAAATTTTGAAGGGCTTCTTCTTCAGAATAAAGGCGGATGGCACGTAAAGCTTTTACTTTTTCAGTCCGAATTTCTTTTTCAGAAAAGGCAACAGGAGGCTCCATCGAAAGCAATGCAACGACTTGTAAAATATGATTTTGAACCATATCTTTTAGTGCGCCACTGTGGTCGTAATAGCCGCCACGATCCTCGACACCTAAGCTTTCAGCGAAGGTGATTTGGACATTATCAATGTAACGATTGTTCCATTGTGATTCAAAAATATTATTGGCAAAACGAATGGCTGAAATATTTTGGATCATTTCTTTGCCTAAGTAATGGTCAATTCGGAAAATATCTTGTTCAGGAAATGCAGCACGAATTTCTTCATTTAATTCGTAGGCAGATTCATAATCAGAACCAAATGGCTTTTCGATAATTAGACGATCAAAGCCTTCTTCCGAAATAATATGTTGTGATTTCAAGTGATTAACAATGGTTCCAAAGAATTGAGGGGCCATAGCTAAATAGTAAACATGATTGCCTTCTAAGTGGTATTGTTCATTTAGGCGATCAGATAATTCTTTTAAGGTATTATAATGTTCCGTATCATTCACATTATGTGATTGGTAATAGAAATGACTAGAAAATTCAATTGCCTCTTCGGCCGTAGGATTTAAGTCTTGAATGGTTTCACGAACGATTTCACGATAGTATTCGTCTGTCCATTCCCGACGTGCGGTACCAATCACCGCAAAACGCTCAGCTAATAATCCTTTTTTATATAAGCGGAACAGGGAAGGATACAATTTGCGTTTGGCAAGATCACCTGTCCCCCCGAAAATAGTAAATAATGCTACTTTTTCATTCATTAGTTTTCCTCACTTTCTCTAATCAACGGCTCAACAAAAATTGTGTTTGCTGCTTTAAAGCTGACGGATAGCTCTTTGTTTTCATTATAAATGGTGATCGGTCCTTCATATGCAGCAATTTCTTTAATCGTATATTCTTCTTGAATATTTAAATCAATGGAAACTAAATAATCCAGTAATTCTTTTTCGTCTAAGACACGTGCAATCCGAACTTTTGTGCCAACAGGGTAGTCTGTTAACGTTTGGCGTTTCTCCTCATGAATGGGTTGATTATCTTCGGGAATAACACCACCGTGTGGACAAAATTCTGGATGATTTAAATAATCCGCTAAACGGTTCACAAGCGTCTGTGAAGTAACATGTTCTAAAACTTCTGCCTCTTCGTGCACATCATTCCAAGTGTAATTTAAGTGCTCTACTAAAAAGACTTCCCAGATTCGGTGTTTGCGAATTAACGTACTCGCTTTTTTTAAGCCTTTTTCAGTTAATTGTACCCCTTGATAAGGAGAATGCTCAACCAAATCTTCTTTTACTAACTTTGAAATCATCTCACTAACCGAAGCTGCCGAAACATCGAGTCCAGAAACAATTTGTTTATTATTCACTTTAACTTCGTCGCCACCTAATTCAAAAATTAATTTTAAATAGTCTTCGCGATTTGGTGTCATAGGGGCTCATCCTTTCAAAAAAACATCATCCTAAGTTTATCAGAAAAAGGCGCATTTGACTATTTAATAATATTCAAGTTGTAAGAAAACTTTCTGAATGCTTTTGCAAGGGATGTAAAAAATAAATCACCCACCGCACATACTTCGTTTTATGTGTCGTGGGTGATTTATTAATTGTAAATGGCCCGTTCTAGTGTGTAGGTTTCATCGTCGGCTTCATCGTAAAGCGTCGCAGGGACACCATTTTCACATTGAATGATTAAATGGTAACCTAACTTATCTAAGATAACTAAGCGTTTAGGGGTTAATTCAACAAGCAAGGCATGCGTTTGTTTGCCATCAATGAAAACATTGAAAGATGAGGTGATTTCTAAGGTGTGTTGCGTGGCTTTCTTCACGTCCACAAACCACCAATGCCCAGTATAGTTGTGTTGAAGCTCCTGTGGGGAAGGGAGCTGTTTATTTTTTTTCCAGAGGATAGAGCCTGCTAATCCAGTAAGTAAAGATGCACCAACCAAGAAAGTCCAATGTTTTTTCAAAGAAATTCCTCCTAACCTTCATTTTCATTTATTCGTCTTCGTTACCTTTATTATATAGAACTTGTCTAAAATATTCGACTAAATCGCTGAGAATTGACAAATATTTAATGATTGACACAAGATAGTAAAATTGTTGGTTTTGGTCTATACTTTTCCTTGTTTTTTTATGGTATAGTGTGTAAGAAAGGAAGTCTGTGTATGAAGTACCCGAATGTCCAGCTTGCTTATTTTATCGAACGACCCAATCGGTTTATTGCACACTGTCGTTTAATGGAAACGAATGAAGAAGTAATCACACATGTCAAAAATACTGGCAGAGGGAAAGAAGTTTTTTTACCAGGTGCTGTTGTGGCGCTTAGTTATCAACCATCGCCTAAAAGAAAAACAGATTACGATTTGATTGCAGTAAAAAAAGGTTCTTTTTGGATTAATATTGATAGCCAAGTACCGAATACATTAGTCAATGAAGCGTTAAAAAATGGTCAAATTGTGCTTCCTGGTTTAGTTGGTACGATCCAAACTGTTAAACGTGAGCAACGATTTGCACATTCAAAATTTGATTTTCTAGTGGAAACGGATGCAGACGAACAAGCTTTTGTCGAAGTGAAAGGCATGACTTTAGAAAATAAAGGCATCGGTGCTTTTCCTGACGCGCCAACACTTCGTGGCTTGAAGCATGTCACTGAACTAATGGCTGCAACTAAAGCGGGTTACCGCTGTTACGTTTTGTTTGTGGTCCAATTTGAAGAAATTAAGCAAGCAACGATTCACCAAGAGATGCAACCTGCCTTTGCTGAAAATCTGGGTGCTGCAATTGATCAAGGTGTGCAAGTCCTTGCTTACAATTGCCACGTAACACCAGCAACGATTGAACTTAAGTCACAGGTAACCTTTGATTTATTACAGGCATTTGATGATCCTAATAAATAACTTGAAGAACTCCTAGCGCTTTAAGTCAGGGTAATTACGTGACTTTTGTACGAGAGATTACTATTATAAAGAGAGTAAATAAACAAAAAATGGAGGTTTTTGATTATGATACATTTAGGCGTAATTGGTACCAATTGGATTAGTCATCAATTTGTTGCAGCAGCTTTAGAAACGGGTGCGTACGATTTAACGGCTGTTTATTCTCGGAAACTAGCAACGGCACAAGAATTTGGTTCTCGCTATGGGGATGTGGAATATGCAATTGATTTAGAGACGTTTTTTGGTATTGCACATATGGATACGGTTTATATTGCCTCACCAAATTCATTACATTTTGAACAAGCGAAACAAGCAATTTTAGCGAAAAAAAATGTAATTGTTGAAAAACCAGCTTTT
This sequence comes from Enterococcus sp. DIV1328a, assembly GCF_050536905.1. Classification (NCBI taxonomy): domain Bacteria; kingdom Bacillati; phylum Bacillota; class Bacilli; order Lactobacillales; family Enterococcaceae; genus Enterococcus; species Enterococcus sp. DIV1328a. The sequence goes on from NZ_CP172912.1 coordinate 778,219, forward strand.
TCAACACCTGATGAGATGGCAGAAATTATTGAATTAGCGAATAAAAATCGTGTGTATTTCTTTGAAGCGGCCCGTAATATTCATGAGCAAAGTTTCCAAAAAATTGCTGAATTATTGCCATTAAAAAACCAAATTTTAGGTGCGAATTTTACGTATATGAAATATTCTTCTCGCTATGATCAAGTATTAGAAGGCAAAGAGCCAAATATTTTTTCTCCTCATTTTTCTGGGGGAGCCTTAGCAGATTTAGGCGTTTATTTAGTTTATGCAGCCTTGGGCTGGTTTGGCGTACCAAAGGAAAGCCATTATTTTGCTAGTAAAATTGCAACAGGTGTCGATGGCTTAGGAACAATTATTTTACGTTATGATCAGTTTGACGTGACGTTAAACACTGGGAAAATTAGTGATTCTTTTGCCCCATCCGAAATTTACTTTGAAAACGGGACCTTGATTTTAGATAGTGTCAATGCTATTTCTTCGGCTGAGTACCATGATCGCGCACATGAAGAACGTGATGTCTTAGATATTCAAGTAGCCGATAATCCAATGATTGAAGAAGCCCGTGATTTTGCAGCAGTTTTAAATAACCCAACAGATAAGTATTGGGGCACCAAGTATGAAGAATGGGTTGAGCTTGCTCGAAATGTCAATAAAGTAGTCACTGATTTACGTCATAGTGCCGGCATTATTTTTGATGCTGATAAATAAGAATTAAGCGATAGGAAAGGAACAATATGAGATTTTTAGAACAACTTCCAGAGGCTTGGCAAGAACAGTGGCAAGTTTCTGGCTTTAACGAACCATCAACAATTCAAGAAAAAAGTTTTACGCCCCTTCGCGAAGGAGAAAATGTTTTAGGAATTTCGCCGACAGGAACTGGAAAAACACTTGCTTACATGCTGCCTTTACTCTTAACTGTTGAAAAAGGACAGGGAAATCAATTGTTGATTATTGCTCCATCTCAAGAATTAGCTATGCAAATTGCTGAAGTTGCTCGGACTTGGGCTAAGCCACTTCAATTAACGGTTCAAACGTTAATCGGCGGGGCAAATGTTTCACGCCAGATTGACAAGTTAAAAAAACGTCCTGAAGTGTTAATCGGAACACCAGGTCGGATTTTAGAGTTAATGAAGAATAAAAAAGTCAAAGCTCAGTTGTTAAAAACAATTGTAATGGATGAAGTTGATCAACTTTTCCAAGAGGAAGAGCTAAGTTTAACCAAGCAAATTTTGACACACACACCAACCGAATACCAACTTGTTTTTTATTCAGCGACTGCTGATCGTGTCGTGAATCAAGCGCAATCTTTAAGCCAAAAATTACAGGTGATTGATGTGACGGAAGAAGATACTTCAGCAGGTCAAGTCGCCCACTACTTTATTCGGTTAGCACCAAGAAAAAAAGCTGATTACTTACGTCGTTTGGCCCATACAGAAGCATTCAGAAGCATGGTCTTTTTCAATCAAGTTGCTGATTTAGGTGCAGCAGAAGAAAAATTAGTTTATGAGAATGTGCCGGCTATTGGTCTGGCTTCAGATCAAAGTAAACAGTTGCGTAAATTGGCGATCGATCAATTTAAAGCAGAACGAGTGAAGTTGTTATTAACCACGGATATTGCGGCACGGGGCTTAGATTTCACAGGGGTCCCTTACGTCGTAAACGTAGATGTTCCTTTAACCGAAGAGAGCTATATTCATCGTTCTGGTCGCGTTGGCCGGATGGGTGCACAAGGGGCAGTGATTACGTTTATCAACGATGGCACCAAAAGGGATTATCAACGTTTGATGAAACAATTGGCCATTCCTTATCAGGAAATCTTTTTATATGATGGTGCACTTCATGAACAGCCAAAAGCCAAAGATGAACTAGAAAAAAAGAACGTAGTCAAAGATACGTATTCAGAAAAAAAGAGTACGAAAGAAAGAAAACCAGAAACAGTAAATTCTGTTGTCAAAGAACCACAAGAAACACGCAAAAAGAAGAAAAACAAAAAGAAAAACACGAAAAACAAAGGAGCTCGTAAAGCGAAGAAATAACGCTTTACGAGCTTCAAGCAGAACGTTGTATCGAGGAGGATTCCATGAAATCTCGGAAGGAAGAAATCTTAGCGTTACTTCAAAAAAATGAAACTGGCTTAACGGCAGGAGCGGTAGCAGAACAGTTAATGATTGATCGCAGTAATGCCAGCCGTTATTTAAATGAATTATTCAAAGAAAAGAAAATTACTAGAAGTACTGGACGTCCTGTTATCTATTCAGTGCCAACAATCAATGAAGGAGAACAAGTCCATGTAGATGAGTCCACCTCTGTTAGTTTTGACACATTAGTAGGTGCCAATGATTCTTTAAAAGTGAGTATTCAGCAGGCCAAGGCGGCTATTTTATATCCACCAAGAGGTTTGCATACGATTATTTTTGGGAAAACAGGAACAGGGAAATCTCTTTTTGCTGAATGTATGTACCGTTTTGCCATTGATTCAAAAACCTTAGATGAAGATGCCCCTTTTGTCTCTTTTAATTGTGCTGATTATGCACAAAACCCACAATTATTATTTGGTCATATCTTTGGCGTAAAAAAAGGTGCCTATACTGGTGCGAATGAAGATAGTCCAGGCTTAATGGCAAAAGCAGATGGCGGGATTCTCTTTTTAGATGAAATTCATCGCTTACCGCCAGAAGGTCAAGAAATGCTCTTTACGTTTATTGATAAAGGCGTGTACCGTCCATTAGGCGAAAGTGGTCAAACCTATGAAGCCTCTGTTCAAATTATTGGTGCGACAACGGAATCCTCAGAAAACTTTTTAACCACTTTCAATCGGCGGATTCCGATGTCGATTACATTGCCATCTTTAGATGCACGGACGCTAGATGAGCGTTATGCCATCATTTCGTTATTTATTCAGCAAGAGGCAACACGTTTGGGCCAGCAAATTGATATCGAACGCGAAGCAGTTTTGGCGTTCATGTTATACGATGCAGAAGGAAATATTGGTCAGGTGAAGCGGGACTTAAAATTAGTTTGTGCTAAGTCATTTCTTTATTATCGGACGCACAATTTAGAACATTTGGTTATCCGTAAACGGGATTTGTCGTTACCTGTCCAAAAAGGATTATTAAAAATTAAAGAAGTACCTGAGCGCTTGGATCAATTTGTCGATAGTAAAAGTAATTATTTATCTTTCCAGCCAGGTACCAACAAAATTGTTTGGTCGCAAGATCCAGCTAGAGACATGCAAGTTTACAATGAAATCGAAGAAAAAGTCGCTGACTTGTCTGAAGCTGACTTAGAAAATGTTGATTTAGAAGAATTGATTTCTAAAGATATGAATGCGTATTTTAAAAATTATGTCGAAGAATTAACCCAACATTCTTTACATAAGGAGTTATTACCAGAAGCTATTTGGGACTTAACGAATCGTCTTTATGATATCGCAGAAGAGCGTTTGGAACACACGTACAACGAAACAGCACGCTTTGCCTTTGCGCTTCATTTACAAAGTACGATTGAACGTGTCAAAGAAGGTCACGTGATTGTCCATCCTGATTTAAATAATGTCCGTAAAAATATGAAAAAAGAATTTCAAGTAGCCTTAGATTTATCTTCTATTATTGAAGAAGAGAACAACATAGAGATTCCTTTCGATGAAATTGGCTTTATTAGTATGTTTTTATCTATTAATGTCGGTAAAGAAGAAAGAACTCCAGAAAATAATGTTGGTGTGTTCGTCTTAATGCATGGGGATTCTACTGCCTCAAGTATGTTGAAAACCGCCCAAGAACTTTTAGGAACGTCAATCGGAACAGCGATGAATATGCCGTTAACGATGGAAGTTCAAACAATGTATGAACAATTACGAAACCAAGTAATTACGCAAAAAGAATCGTTAAATAATGGGATTTTATTACTGACCGATATGGGTTCATTAAATTCGTTTGGAAATATGTTGTTTGAAGAAACAGGTATCCGAACGAAGGCGATTACAATGACGAGCACAATGATTGTCTTAGAAGCTATTCGAATGGCAAGCGTGGGACGAAGTTTAGAGGACATTTACCAAAATATTCAACTTTCTTTTGAAAGCGTTGTGAGAGAACAATTTCGCTCTAGTCTGCAAAAACGTCAAAACGTAAAAAAAGCAGTAATCGTGACGTGCTTTACAGGAGAAGGGGTCGCCGCAAAACTATACCAACGAATCTTACCCGTTATTGATGAAACAAAAGTAGAACTGATTCAAATGCAATTTATTGAACGAGAAACGTTTAAAAAGCATATCGACAACTTGATGGAAGAATATGAAATTAAGGCCATTGCGGGAACTGTGGATGTTGAATATCAAAATATTCCCTTCTTTTCCGTCTATGATATTTTTGATGATGAAAAATTAAATGTATTGAAACGGATTGCTAGTGATGAAGTGGCAATTGATACAATTGTTCATTCACTAAGTGGCGTCATTACTTCTGTGGACTCCTTACAAAAATTAATTCTCATGTTACAAAAAACAGTTCATCAAATACAAACAGACATGCATATTATTGTTGAACCAGGGGTGGATGCCGGAATCATGATTCATTTGGCTTTTCTGGTAGATGCTTTAATTAAAGGAGAAGAAACAAGAAATTTTCCAAACTTAGCGGAATATGTTAAAACACATCGTTTAGAAATCGATGTCGTACGCACGAATTTTATGTTAATTGAACGGGCGTATCGTGTGACGATTCCAGAAGCGGAAGTTGCGCATGTTACCCAAATGTTTTTAGAAAATGAAATTAAAAGTAAACAATAATAAATAAAAAAACATCAAGAAATGAGAAAACGCTCTCTTTTTTCTTGATGTTTTCTTTTTGTAAGTTACACACAATTTCATGTGTGTAAGCGTTTTCTTTTAGTGTGTGCACGCTTTTTTTGATGGTGAAAGCTGTTATATCAGTATTTTAATGAGGAAAAAACTTGGCACAATTATTGCTATAAATAAAGTGTATAACGTCATAATTTTTAAGGAGATGAAGAAAAAATGGCAAAAAAAACAATTATGTTAGTTTGTTCCGCAGGAATGAGCACGAGTTTATTAGTAACAAAAATGCAAAAAGCAGCAGAAGATCGTGGCATGGAAGCAGACATCTTTGCAGTATCGGCTTCTGAAGCAGATACAAACTTGGAAAATAAAGAGGTGAATGTTTTACTTTTAGGTCCACAAGTTCGTTTCATGAAAGGGCAATTTGAACAAAAATTACAACCAAAAGGGATTCCTTTAGATGTAATTAACATGGCAGATTATGGCATGATGAATGGCGAAAAAGTTTTAGATCAAGCAATCTCATTAATGGGATAAGGAATTAAAACGTTTAGGAAAAGTGAATAGCAAATAAGGATAGTGCATGTTACCAAAGGTTTTGTTTTGTACGCTCGATTCATTCGTTTAATGAGGCTACTGCCTTTTTAATAAATATAAATGGATACAGGAGGAATAAAAATGAACGGATTAATGGCATGGATGGAAAAATATATCTTACCAACTGCCGCAAAAATTGGTGCACAGAAACATCTGGTGGCACTAAGGGATGCTTTTATTGGTACATTACCTGCGACAATGGCTGGATCAGTCGCCGTAATGATTAACGCAATTATTCGAGATCTTCCCCAAGAGTTTGTCTCAACTTATGCGGCAAGTTTGGAAGCAGACAAAGGTATTTTTGCAGTATTGAATGTCATCATTGGGATTAATGGTTTTGTTTGGAATGGTACATTGGCTATCGCTGGTTTGATTTTCGCTTTTTCTTGGGGCTATAACTTAGCGAAAGCATACAATGTGAATGAGCTAGCTGGTGGGATTGTCAGTTTAGCTACCTTAATTTCAGGTGTTGCTTTTGCACCGAATAACACAGCTGAATTAGCTGTAAAAGTGCCAGAAAAGATTGCCAACGCAATTAATGGGGCAGAAATTGGTGCGTCAATTGCTAATAATCAATTGACTGTCAATCCATGGGGTTGGTTAAATCTCAACCATCTAAATGGTAACGCTTTCTTTACGGTGATGATTATGGGCGCTTTATCAACCATTATTTTTTGTAAATTAATGCAAGCGGATTTAACAATAAAAATGCCTGATTCTGTTCCGCCAGCAGTTTCAAAAGCGTTTGCGGCAATTTTACCAGCAACAATCGCGTTGTATGTCGTAGCGATTATTAACTTTACGGTGTCAAAACTTTCAGGCGGTCAATTATTAATTGACTTAATTCAAAAATATATCGCGGAACCGTTCCTTGGGTTATCACAAGGACTAGGAGCTGTGTTAATCGTAACAGTTTTTGTTCAAATTTTCTGGTTCTTTGGTATTCATGGGCCAAACGTTTTGGCACCAGTTCTTGAAGGAATTTGGGGACAAGCACAATTAATCAATATTGATATTTTCCAAAAAGGTTATGAAGGAAAAACAGGAACAGCTGCGGTTTTAGCCGCTATTGACGACGGTAAAGCCTACATGTGGGTCCGTGGTTCGTTTGATGCTTTTGCTTGGTTTGGTGGTTCAGGCGGTACAATCGTCCTAATTATTGCAATCTTGTTATTCTCCAAACGAGCAGATTATTTAACAGTCGGTAAATTATCATTAGGACCTGGGATCTTTAATATCAATGAACCGATTATGTTTGGTTTACCAGTTGTTCTGAATCCAATTATGTTTATTCCATTTGTAATTGCGCCATTAGTTGCTACTACAATTGGCTGGGTTGCAACGTATCTTGGGCTAGTCGCCCCAGTTTCTCAACAAGTCGCATGGGTGACACCGCCGTTGCTATTATCTTTCTTAGCGACAGGTGCCGACTGGCGCGCACCAATCGTAGCGTTGGTATGTATGGTAGTCACTTTCTTGATTTGGACACCGTTTGTTATCGCTGCTAACAAAATGGATCCTGCATTAGGCGAAAGTGAGCAATAGGCAATAAAAACAGCAATTACTTGTATAGAAAGGAGCGAGCGGCATGATTTCGATTGCAAGTGCAATGAAGCAAGAGGAAATTATTACTTTACTAGAGGCATATCAAGGGGAAAATGAAACATTTGCTTTTAAAGAAAAGAATGGTATTAAGTTATTTTTTGAAGTTGAAGGAGACCCTGAAACTGCTGCACAAGTTGCAAAACAGCTGATTAAGGAACAACCTTGGGGTGGCGTTTTATACTTCCAAGCAACGGTAGTCTAAAAAGATAGGATGGATGAAAATGATTAGAAATGGATTATTTTTATGTAGTATTGGCTTCTTGATTGTTTTGTATTCGTTGAATCCCAGCTCCTTAAACTATGATTTATTAAGTCTGACAACGGGGATTTTTTTCATTGGACTTGGTGGTTACCTGTTTTTTAAAGGAAAAAAAGTTGCTGAAGAAGAGGCGACAAAGGATGAGGTGAAACGGTAATGGAAATTACGAAAACATTAACTATTTCAGCAGATGAATTTTACACGCAATTAATGAATTCTGTTATTTTTGATATCCGTAAGCAAACAGGCAAAACTCTTACAAGAAAGCAGTTGCGTAAGTTTGAATATATCAAAGAATATAGTAAAAATAGTCGCGCGAAAATAGTTATTGAAGAAGCTGTAGAAAATAAGACCTATCAATTTCGAACATCCACAACTAAAAATGATTTCTCGGTGCGGTATGAGCTCCAGCCAATTGATGAAAAAAGCTGTGAACTGCGTTATACAGAAACAATGGTTTCTTATGGGGCGTTACAAAAACTGAATGATGCAGTATTAGGTATCTTTTTAAGTTATTTTAAAAAGAAACAGTTTTATAAAATGCTTAAAATGATGGAAACTGCTTAAAGGGAAAAAGCGGCTTTTGTCCAGTTGATTCTCTTCAGCTTTAGAAAGTGAGCGATGAGTCGTTTCGACTTATCGCTCACTTTTTTTTGTTGCCCTATTATTTTGGAAACGCACACAAAAAAGCTGTGTGTAATCGTTTTATTTTTAGTGTGTACACGCTTTCTATGTTGAAAAACGTTGTCATATCAAGGTTTTCAATGTGTTAAAACTTGGCACGCTTCTTGCTTATATAAAGGTGTAAAGCAAAACAAAGAGAATTTAGGAGATGAAGGAAAATGGCAAAAAAAACAATTATGTTAGTTTGTTCCGCAGGAATGAGCACAAGTTTATTAGTAACAAAAATGCAAAAAGCAGCAGAAGATCGTGGCATGGAAGCAGACATCTTTGCAGTATCGGCTTCTGAAGCAGATACAAACTTGGAAAATAAAGAGGTAAATGTTTTATTATTAGGCCCACAAGTTCGTTTCATGAAAGGGCAATTTGAACAAAAATTACAACCAAAAGGAATTCCTTTAGATGTCATTAACATGGCAGACTATGGCATGATGAATGGCGAAAAAGTTTTAGATCAAGCAATTTCATTAATGGGATCATCAAACTAGAGCAGAAAATGGGGTAGAGGTAATGGACGGACAACAGAACTTAGAAGCAATCATGGGTTTAATCATGTATGGCGGAAATGCTAAAAGCGATGCAATGGAAGCGATTGCCGCAGCAAAATCGGGGGATTTTGAATTAGCAGACAAAAAAATTGCAGATGCAGAAGAATCACTTGTACATGCACATCATTCGCAAACAGGAATGTTAACAGAAGAAGCAAAAGGCAATAACATGCAAGTAACATTGTTAACAGTGCACAGTCAAGATCATTTAATGACTGCGATTGCATTTACAGATTTAGCAAAAGAAATTATCGATCTTTATCGCCGTATTGATAACGAGTAATCTCGTTGTCAATGCGTCTTATAAGAAAAACGCGCTTGAGAAAGCGTTAATTAGGAGGAATAACAATGGACGGATTTGTTCAATGGATGGAGAAACACTTTATGCCGAAAGCGTCAGTAATCGCAGCGCAACGGCACTTGGTAGCAATTCGTGACGCGTTTGTCGTAACGATGCCATTAATGATTTTAGGGGCTTTGGCGGTATTAATTAATAATATTCCAATTCCAGGATATGAGGACTTTTTAAACAAAATTTTCCCAATGATGTATAACGATGCACCAATTTGGAAAAGCTTTGGTGGCAACATTTGGAACGGTACATTCGCAATCTTTGCCGTTTTAGTAGCCTTTTTAGTAGCACACAATTTAGTTAAATCTTATGGAAAAGACGGCATTGCAGCCGGTACAGTTTCTGTAGCTTCATTCTTCGCAGTTGGCGGCTTAGAAGGCATGGGCGCAACTGGATTATTTATTGCTTTGATTATTGCACTTATTTCAGGAGAACTATTCCAACGTTTATCTGGCAATCCTAAATTAGTTATCAAAATGCCTGATGGTGTACCACCAGCAGTAGCAAAATCATTTGCGGCATTATTACCAGCAATGATTACAATCAGTTTATTTAGTTTAATTACATCAATTCTATTTGCTTTAGGAATTGACAATATCGTTATTTCATTCTATGAAGCAGTTCAACAACCATTTATGGGACTTGCAAACAGCTACCCATCAGCATTATTGTTAGCTTTCATTACACCATTCTTGTGGTTCTTTGGTTTACATGGTGCCAACATGGTTGACCCATTAATGCAAACAATCAACGTACCAGCGATTGATGCGAACATTAAAGCTTTAGAAGCAGGTAAAGCAATTCCTTATATTGTAAACAAACCTTTCTTTGATTCATTTGTAAACTTAGGTGGAACAGGAGCAACATTAGGTCTGTTAATTGCTATCTTTATCGTAGGTCGTCGTAACAAACCATACAAAGTCATTACAAACTTAAGTTTAGCACCAGGACTATTTAATATTAATGAACCAGTCATGTTCGGTTTACCAATTGTTTTAAACCCAATTATGTTTATCCCATTCATTTTAGTCCCAATGGTTCTTGTAACTGTTGCGTATGTGGCGACAGCAACTGGTTTAGTACCAGCTGCAACCTTTATGCCACCTTGGGTAACACCACCAATTATTGGCGGATTTTTAGCAACGAAGAGTATCGCCGGCGGAGTTTTAGCAGCTGTTAACTTATTGATTTCTATTTTGATCTACATGCCTTTCGTAAAAGTAGCAACAGATCAATACTTGAAACAAGAAGCAGCCGCAGAAGCAGCTGAGTAAAAAATCGAAGGATTGAATCGTCCGGACTCTTACGGAGGGTTCAATCCTTTTTTTAATGATTAAATCGTAAAGGAGCAAACAACATGAAATATCAATTTCCAGAAAATTTTTGGTGGGGTTCTGCAGCCAGCGGTCCTCAAACAGAAGGCGTTTTTGAAGGTGATGGTAAAGGTCAAAATATTTGGGATTTTTGGTATCAAGAAGCGCCAGAAAAATTTTTTCAACAAGTCGGTCCAGATAAGACCTCACAATTTTATAAAAAATACCAAGAAGATATTCAGTTAATGAAAGAAACGGGACATAACTCTTTTCGAACATCCATTCAATGGAGCCGTTTAATTCCAGATCCTACAACAGGGAAAGTCAATCAAACAGCAGTTGATTTTTATAATCAAGTGATTGATGATTTATTAGAACACGGGATTGAGCCCTTTATGAACTTGTATCATTTTGATATGCCGATGGTACTTCAAGAAAAAGGCGGTTGGGAAAGCCGTGAAGTGGTTGATTTGTATGTTGACTTTGCCAAAACCTGTTTTGAATTGTTTGGCGATCGCGTGAAAAAATGGTTTACGCACAATGAACCAATTGTACCAGTTGAAGGTGGTTATCTCTATGGCTGGCATTATCCTGATAAAGTGAATCTAAAAGAAGGGATTCAAGTACTCTATCATGAAGCTTTAGCTAGTGCCAAAGCGATTGCCGTCTATCACTCTATGAACTTATCAGGTGAAATTGGCATTATTTTAAACTTAACGCCGACTTATCCTCGTGATGAGCACAACGAAGCCGATGTAAATGCGGCTAAATTTGTCGATGGTTTCTTTAACCGTTCGTTTTTAGACCCGGCTGTTAAAGGTCATTTTCCAGAAGATATGGTTGCTTGGGCGAAAGTAAATGACTTATTGCCAGAAACAACGCCAGAAGATTTAGCAATAATTGCTGAAAATACTGTGGACTTATTAGGAGTAAACTACTATCAACCACGTCGTGCCAAAGCAAAAGAAACACCTGTTGAAACACGACCAGAAGGCTTACTTCCAGAAGATTTTTATGATGTTTACGATATGCCTGGCAAAAAAATGAATCCTTACCGTGGCTGGGAAATCTACGAAAAAGGTATTTATGATACATTAATGAATTTAAAAGAAAATTATGGCAACATTCGCTGCTACATTTCAGAAAATGGCATGGGCGTAGAAGGAGAAGAACGCTTTGTCAATGAACAAGGAGTCATTGAAGATGATTATCGGATTGAATTCGTGCAGGATCACTTGAAATGGGTGCATCAAGCGATTCAAGAAGGTAGTAATGTTCAAGGATATCATATGTGGACGTGTATGGATAACTGGTCTTGGCTTAATGCCTATAAAAATCGTTATGGCTTCATCGCTGTGGATTTAGATGATGATGCGAAACGGACCATTAAGAAAAGCGGTCGTTGGTTCAAAGAAATGACAGCAAATAACGGCTTTTAGAAAGAGAACCGTTTCTGTGATAAAATGAATTGATACAATGTGCGAGGAGGAAAGAAAATGACAACTAAAAGAGTCAAAAAAATGGGCAAAGAAGAAATGAAAGAGATGTTTGATCTTGTCATCTATGCTTTTAATCAGGAACCCACGGCGGAACGCCAAGAACGTTTTGAAAAATTGTTGTCACATACGCAAAGCTATGGCTTCCTAATTGATGAGCAATTAACAAGTCAAGTGATGGCGACACCTTTTCAAGTGAATTTCCATGGTGTCCGCTATCCCATGGCTGGAATTGGCTATGTGGCTTCTTATCCAGAATATCGTGGTGAAGGCGGCATCTCTGCTATTATGAAAGAAATGTTGGCTGATTTAGCGAAACAAAAGGTTGCCCTTTCTTACTTAGCACCGTTTTCATATCCATTTTATCGTCAATATGGCTATGAACAAACATTTGAACAAGCAGAGTATACAATTAAAACGGAAGATTGGCCACGTGTTAAACGAGTTCCAGGTACCATTAAACGAGTTTCTTGGGCTGACGGTAAAGAGGTCATTAAAGACGTATACCTTGAAAATCAAAGAGCGCACTCTGGTGGTGTGATCCGTGAAACTTGGTGGCTGGATTATACGCTGAATCGTGCCAGTAAACCAAATAATCAAGCGATTTATTATTCGTCAGAAGGGAAAGCGGAAGGTTATGTGATTTATCGGATAGCTGCTGGCACCTTTGAAATCGTAGAATGGAACTATTTAACTAATACAGCTTTTAAAGCTTTAGCTGGGTTTATTGGCTCACATAGTGGTTCCGTTCAATCGTTCCATTGGATTAATGGTTTTGCTGGAAAAGATTTAAATGATTTAATGCCAACGCCAGCAGCTTCTGTAAAAATTTTACCTTACATGATGGCACGAATCGTTGAGTTACAAACATTTCTGGAAAAGTATCCATTTCAATCAGGAGAAAAAGAAACGTATTCTTTAGAGATTGAAGATTCCTATGGGCCATGGAATGAAGGCATTTGGACAATCACAATTGACGAACAAGGAAAAGCGACAGTGACTAAAGGTGCTGTGGAAAAAGAAGGGACTGCTGCTTTGAAAGCAGATATCCAAACGTGGACGCAACTATTCTTGGGCTATCGTTCAGCAGAGACGTTATCTTTTTATGAACGCTTGCAAGGAGACGCAACGACAGCTCAACGTTTAGGCCAACGTTTAGTCAAAGGCATGCCAATTTTAGAAGATTATTTTTAAAAGTGTGTTTATTCGCAAAAAATGACAGAACCTACTATAATAAAAATGTAAAAAGAATTATTTTAGAAAGGTGATGGGGACAATGGCGAAAACGAAACAAGAAAAAGTTGCACGCAATAATAAAATTGGGCAATATATAGCTATTGCGACAGGACTTTATTATTTAGGAAAAATGATTCTTGATCGGCGGCAAAAAAAATAATAGATAAACGAACGACGTGTTTCACTAAAAGAAAGTATCTCGCATAATTGTTTATGCGAGATACTTTCTTTTTGTCTATTGACAGATGTAGTGAAGACTTCTAAAATTAAAACAGATTGTTCTCGTAGCTCAGTAGGATAGAGCAACCGCCTCCTAAGCGGTAGGTCGCTGGTTCAATTCCAGTCGGGAACGTAAAAAGGCAAGTAAATTTAAGGGGGAAGACAGATGGCGATTACTATAAATATTTATTATAGTGGGACAAATGGACGTGCAAGAGAATTTGCCAAAGAAATGATTGCCAGCGGAATTGTAGAGGCGATTCGTGCAGAAAAAGGGAATAGTCGCTATGAATACTTTTTTCCAATGGACGATGAAGAAACAGTTCTGCTGATTGATAGTTGGACAGATCAGGAAGCATTAGACAAACACCACGCTTCTCCAATGATGACCCGTATTACGGAACTTAGAGAAAAATATGATTTGCATATGAAAGTAGAAAGATATGTATCAGATGTAACAGACCCCTTGACAAAAGATGCCGCGTTTATAAGAAAATAACCAGAGTACAATCATTGATCTTAAAATTTAGTGCTAGGAACATCAGCCGTTTCGACTGATGTTCCTAGCACTTTTTATCTTGTAAGGATGAATCATTTGTTACACACGTTAAATTAAAGAAGGACCATTTGTTCTTCAGTCACAGCCGGTTCGGTTAAAATTTTGGCTTGGGCAGCTGCGAGTTTCGCAATAGGTACCCGATAAGGTGAGCAAGAGATGTAGTTTAGGCCAAGTGTTTGGAAAAACGTGATGGATTGCGGATCACCTCCGACTTCTCCACATACGCCGATACTCATGTTTGGTTTAGTACGACGCGCTTTCTCTACAGCTAATTGAATCAGTTGACCAACACCTGTTTGATCTAGTGATTGAAACGGATCTTGGGTAATGATTTTCTTTTCCCGATACGTATTAATGAATTTACCGATATCATCACGAGAAAAACCATAGGTCATTTGTGTTAAATCATTTGTTCCAAAGCTGAAAAAGTCTGCTTCTTCTGCTAACTGATCCGCAATCAGACAAGCTCTAGGTAGTTCAATCATTGTCCCGATTTCGTAAGGGAAAGGAGTCATTTTATGTTCTTCAAAGAGACCGTCAATCGTTTCTTTTAAAATGCGTTTGAGATAGAGAAGTTCTTCTTTTTCGGCGATTAGAGGAATCATCACTTCTGGATAAACAGTAATTCCTTCTTTGACTAATCGAATGGCACTAGTAAATAAGGCTGTAACTTGCATTTTGTATATTTGTGGTTGGGTCACACCTAAGCGACAACCACGATGGCCCAACATTGGATTGGTTTCTTGTAACCGTTCAATTTGTTTGGCGATGGTCACTGGGAACCGTTGTAGTTGCTTCGCCAATAATTGAATATCATTCTTTTCATGAGGTAAAAACTCATGCATCGGCGGATCTAACAAGCGGACCACCATGGGCTTGTCTTGAACTACTTTCAGCATTTGATAAAAGTCTTCCTGTTGAAAATGAAGAAGTTGCTCCAACGCATAGGTTGCTTCCTTTTCAGACTCTGCTAAAATCAGGCGACGCATTTCCAAGACACGCTCTTCACCGAAAAACATATGCTCTGTTCGCGCTAAACCAATCCCCGCTGCGCCAAAACGGATAGCAGTCTCTAAATCTTGTGTAGTTTCTGCATTGGCACGAACAGTTAAATCAGCATATGCATCTGCCCAAGACAAGAGCTCTTGAAGGTCATCGTTATTATCAGCAGAAATTGTAGGAATTTCGCCAAGATAAATTTCCCCCGTTGAGCCATCGACGGAAATGATTGTTCCTTCTAAGATGACCTGTGGCCCGCAGTGTAGTTGTTTGGCTTCTTCATTGACGGTTAAACTTTCACAACCAGTCACACAGCAAGTTCCCATTCCTCGTGCGACCACAGCGGCATGAGAAGTCATTCCGCCACGACTGGTCACAATTGCTTCGCTTACAACCATGCCTTCAATATCTTCTGGTGAAGTTTCTTGACGAACAAGAATGACTTTCTTTCCTAGATTGGTCAGTTCTTTGGCTTTTTCTGCTGTAAAAACAATTTGGCCACTTGCTGCACCAGGACTAGCAGGAAGACCCATAGCTAAGCGTTCCATGTGTTGTCGTTTCTCTTGATCAAACACGGGATGAATTAATTGATCAATCGTATCAGGTGTCACACGCAACAGTGCTTCTTGTTTAGTAATGCGATTTTCTTTGGCTAAGTCTAAAGCAATTTTAACCGTAGCTGCGGCGGTTCGTTTCCCGTTTCTTGTTTGTAAAATATATAATTTTTCATTTTCAATGGTAAATTCAATATCTTGCATGTCACGATAATGATATTCTAAAAGTTCTGCGTAATGGCGAAAATCTTGATAAACTTTTGGCATAGTCAAACGTAAACGACGAATGGGTTCTGGCGTCCGAATACCAGCCACTACATCTTCTCCTTGCGCGTTCAAAAGAAACTCTCCAAACAGTTGATTTTCCCCTGTGACCGGATTTCTAGTAAAGACAACGCCAGTGCCACTGTCTAGTCCACGATTGCCGAAAACCATTTCTTGAATGTTGACAGCTGTACCTAAGTCATGTGCAATATGATGTAAGTTTCGATAAACCACCGCACGTTGATTATTCCATGAATCAAAAACAGCTTTGATTGCTTCAAAAAGTTGTGCGACAGGGTCTTGCGGGAAGACCACCTGATGTTGTTCAAAAACTTCTTGGTAGCGGACAATCAAGGCGAAATGATCTGCTTCTTGAAAAGCGATAATTTTTTTGTTTAGCTCTTGTTCCAAGCGCTCTTTTTGTTGGTCAAATAATTCTTTGGGAATGTGATAGACGACGTCTCCAAACATTTGAATAAGTCGGCGATAACAGTCAAAAGCAAAACCAGGAGAGGTTAAGGTCGCAAATTTTTTCACACGTTGATCATTTAAACCCAAATTTAAAATAGTATCCATCATACCAGGCATCGAGAAGGCAGCACCGCTGCGAACGGAAACTAAGAGAATCTCATTGTCCGAGGTAAAAGATTTGCCTGTTTCAGTTTCTAGGTTTTTAACCGCTTTCAAAATTTCTGATTGTAAGTGTTCTTCAAAGAAAGTAGCATCTGCCAAATAGTCCATACAGCAACGGGTTGTAATCGTGAATCCTTGCGGAATCGGCAAACCTAAGCGTGTCATTTCTGCCAAGTTTGCCCCTTTACCACCAAGAGTCTCTTTACCTTCATTGTGTGTTTCGTTAAAAGAATAAATAAACTTTTTCATGCGTGACCTCCGTTTAATATGTGTCTTATATGTTCAATAAACATCATAATAGACGGAAATAAGTTTGTCAATAGAAAAAGTTTCTTGTCAATATGTTGAAAAAACAATAAATATGTGTATAATTGTAAGCGAATGCACAATTTGTTTAAGAGGGATTGAGGAGGAAATGATGAAATTAAGTAAACGACAAGAGCAAATTATCGCTGTTGTAAAAGAGCATCAGCCAGTTAGTGGTGAACGCATTTCGGACATACTAACCGTTTCACGTGCGACATTGCGTTCTGATTTGTCTTTTTTAACACTTTCAGGAATTTTAAAAGCAAGTCCGAAAGTTGGTTATACTTACGAAAGTGATAATATGGAGGCTTTTTTCTTTTTTGATGTTTTTCAAACAAAAGTTCAGGAGATCATGAGTCCACCATTGATGGTTGCCCAAGACACCTCAATTCGAGATGCGATTACCAACTTATTTATGTATGATGTCGGTTCTCTTTATGTCATGGATGAAGCAAAAGAATTATTAGGGGTTTTGTCACGAAAAGATTTATTACGGGCCTCTTTAAATACAAATATTGATGGCACACCTGTTGCTGTTTGTATGACAAGAGTGCCACATGTGAAAACCTGCACACCAGAATTTACTATTCTTGAAGCTGCTGACACTTTGCAAAAATACGAAGTGGATTCTTTGCCAGTCGTTGAAAAAGAAAATCCTAAAAAAGTTATTGGAAAAATTACGAAAACGAAAATTTTAACCTATATTACGCAACAAGCGAAAGAAGCCGCACAAAACAGATAAGGGAGCTTAATTATGAAAAAAGAAATCATTGTTTATACTATTTCCGATTCACTTGGAGAAACATCACAAAAATTGTTAGCTGCAGCAAGCGCACAATATCCAGATATTTCTTTTCTTAATCGATACAATTTTTCTTTTGTCACAACAGAAGAAGAATTATTGGAGATTTTAAAAGATGCCTTAAAAGATAAAGCCTTAGTTGTCAGTACATTAGTCAGTAAACAACTAATCACAGCGGCGAAAGAATTTAGTGAACGAACAGGGTTGTTATATTTAGATTTAATGGCGCCATTTTTTGAATTAATTCAAGCGAAAGCCGGAGTAGATCCTATTGAAGAGCCTGGACGACGCCACCAACTAGATCGTGCCTATTTTGATAAAATCTCAGCGATTGAATTTGCTGTAAAATATGATGATGGCAAAAATCCTCAAGGGTTTCTTGATTCTGATATATTGTTGTTAGGCGTTTCGCGGACCTCAAAGACGCCAGTCAGTATGTATTTAGCAAATCAAGGCTACCGCGTTTCTAACTTACCATTAATTCCAGAAGTTCCATTGCCGCCAATTTTGGAAGAAATGGATCCACAAAAAATGATTGGTTTAGTTTGTTCGCCAGAAATATTAGGACAGATTCGTAGCAGTCGGTTGGCTTCCTTAGGTTTAGGTAATGAGACCAGTTATACCAATGTTGAACGGATTGAACAAGAATTAGCCTATGCCGAAGAAATTTTTGCGAAGTATGGTATCCCAGTGATTGATGTAACCGCAAAATCTGTCGAAGAAACAGCCTTTTTAATTAAAGAAAAACTAGATGAAAGAAATTAAAAAGCTTGGCAACCTCACTAAATTTCAGTGAAGTTGCCAAGCTTTTTATACTTAATTGGGCTTCTTTTTGTTAGTCAATATTTTTTTGATCGACAATGAGTAAAGCAATCATCACGTAGACAATCCAGCTACTTTTAGAATAAAGTGTATAGCGGGGTTGCCATTTGCTAGCAAATTTTTCCTTGTATTCGCGTAATCCTTGGAAGGAGTAGATTTCTGAACCAAATTCATAAATTAACGCAGCAATCCGTTCTTGAATAAAACTTTTTCTTGATTGACCAACGTTGGCTAACGGAGCCATCCCTAAATTGAAATAATGAATATTTTCTGTTTTCATATATTCAAATAAATGAATAAATAGGAAATCCATACTTCCAGAAGGGGCTTTTTCTTTATGGTGACGCATCAAGTCGATGGTACCAACTTCATTTGTGTAACTAGGAATGATATTAGCGAAAGAGACCATTTCTCCTTCAGCATTTCGGACAACAGCAATTGGGTTTCTTTGAAGATACGCTTCATCGAAAAATCCCAGTGAAAAGCCTTTTTCTTTTCGATTGTCTAACCAACTATCTGAAATAGCTTTTAATTCGTGCATTTGTTCGGCACTAAAAGGAGGTTGGAGTACGTCAAATGAATAGCCGGCTTTGGTAATTTTATTAAACACTGCTCGGGTGCCTTTGAATTTTTTCCCAGACATCGTAAATGTTTCTAGATTAACTAAGGCTTCTTCGCCCATTTTGATAAATTCGTAGCCATATTCGTGTAGTAACATCACGCTGTCCTCATTGGTTTCGTAAAAGACGGGGACATAGCCGAAACGATCTGTTTCTTTAAGGAATGCATCAATCGCCGCAGGAAAATCTTCTTTGTTCCCCGAAGGATTGCCCATCACAACACATTTATTATTAATGGTGTTGAATTGTAAAAAGACAGTCGGTTCTTCTTTGGGATATAAGAAAACCTGTTTATCATGAAGAAAGACAAGTTCACTGTCAATATTCCCGCCATAAGTTGTTAAGATATTATGCAAGATACTATCTTCTGGAAACTCACCCACTTGGTGTTTTTTCCCTTGGAGGTAGCGAACAAATAGAAAGTTAAAACTCATAACTAAGAGGATAGCGATAAATCCTGACAACCAGATCCGTTCGGAAGGGAACAAGAAAAATTCCACAAAATGATGACGATGGTGTGGGAAGTTCGGTAAATTATAAACGCCAATTACCAGGTATAACAAAGTCAACAAGCCAAAGATAAACCCATCAATCGTCATCCACTCCCAAGAGTAAACCAGTTGTTCACGGTACAATTCTGATTTTGAAAAAATAACGATAAATAATAAAATAGCTAAATAGAAAATGGAAAACATACTAAAGTCAACAACAAATGAATACAAGATAGCACCAATTAATAAAATAATCGTTGGATAATAGGCTCTTTTAACACGATCAGCAATCCCACGTCCCATAATTAATAATGCAAAGCCTAAAACAATACTCGGAATTTGAATAATAATATGTGAACGGAAGGGGTTAATATCTCTTAACCAATGCACTTGAGTGAAGGCTTCTGGAATAGTGGCTAGGAGCACCATCATAATTCCTGAAAAATAAAGTAAAACCACTTCTAATTTGTGGGCAATTTCCAAAGTAATTTGTTTCAGTAATTGTCGATAATGAGTATCCAATTTTTGGCTTAAGTGTTTTGTAAAGAACAAACAGCCAATTAAGAAAGGAATAATATAATAGAATAAACGATAGAGCAATAACCACAAAACAATAATTTCACGATCGACACCTAAGTTGCTCAGTCCTAAAATCATCATGACATCAAAACTACCTAAAGCCCCTGGAATCATCGAAGCAATCCCAATAATCGAAGCTGCTACATATAAAGGAACAATATCAATTAAAGGAATCGGTACATCTAATAAGTAACCAATACTGATAAAGGTAATTAAAACACCTGTCCATTCTAAAAACGAAGAAACAACTAAAGATAAGCGATTTTTTGCATCGAGGTTACCAAAGGAACTATTTTTTTGGAAATGTAAAATAAGATAAAGTAATGGGAAATAAAGACCGCCACCTAATAACCAAATCCAATATTGCTGTAAATAAGCCATC
This sequence comes from Enterococcus sp. DIV1328a, assembly GCF_050536905.1. Classification (NCBI taxonomy): domain Bacteria; kingdom Bacillati; phylum Bacillota; class Bacilli; order Lactobacillales; family Enterococcaceae; genus Enterococcus; species Enterococcus sp. DIV1328a. The sequence goes on from NZ_CP172912.1 coordinate 798,331, forward strand.
TTTGGATCAAACTGAACAAGGAAAAAGCAAAGAATACTATAAATAGATAGACCGGATAACACAAAAAGTAAAATATGGGTTAACGCAGGTAAAATTTTCTTTTCCTCTGTTTTATTTCCATAAAATTCAGAACGAAGTCCCATGCTGACCAAACCACCGAATCCACCAATATTATTGATTGTATTGACAATCCAGCTAGATTCAAGGAGTTCCCGTTTTGAGACTTTCAAGTTTAAAATGCGATTTAATGTTAAGTCATAATTTAGCATCGGAGTAACGGAAACTAAACCGATAACCATCATCAATAACAATTTCCATAGCGGAATCTCATCAAAAATCTGTTTTAACTGTTCAAATGAGATCGTTTTACCAATTGATAAAAGTTGGGCAACAACAATAATTGAGACCGCAATAACAAACAGTGTTTTTAGTAATCCTGTATGCGTTTTGATCCAATGAATAATTTGTTTCATTTAGACACCTTCATTTCCTTTAAGAATTTTTCGATTGTTTTATTAAAAATATCTGGTGAGTTTTTGGCAAATAAATGACCCTGTTTATTTACCAAGACCAATTTGCCATCAGGAATGGCATCAGCAATCGCCCGTGAATGGGAAAGCGCAATTAAATCTCGACTGCCAGTAATAACAAGAGTAGGACAGGGGATGTGTTCTAAATCTTGTTTTGTCAGTCCAGTATCTTCAAATAACAGAGCCACGATAGGGAGCCGTGCGCGCAATTTTTTTGAAAAAAAGGCGCCAATACGACAAAACCAATATTGAAAATAAGTGGCAATCGTTACATATTTTTTCAGACCAGACATGGTGACATTTCCAGAATTTAAGACGAGTTTGTTGACGAAATCAGGATATAAATGGGTAAAAACCATGGCAATATTTGCTCCGTCACTAAAGCCCAATAAATTAATTTTTGTTAAGTGTTCTTGTTGAATAATACCAGCTAAATCTTCTGCCAAAAGCGGAAAAGTTAATTGACTTTGTGTATTGGTGGAACGTCCATGTCCGCGGGTATCCACCGCAATAACTTGATACTCCTTGGAGAAATAAGAAATTTGATAATTAAAAAAAGTATGATCATTGCCATTACCATGAAGTAACACAAGGGGGTAATTTGTTTCTTTGCCAAAAATTTGATAAAAAATTTGACTGCCATCTATTGTTTGAAAATATTTTTCTATTGCCATTCTCCGTCACCTATCTCATCTATAATCAATCGAGTCCTCTCTCATTATAGAGTCTTTTGTCTTTTTTTTGTAATAAAAAACAGAAAATTTTCCGAACAGTTTTGTAAGGTGTTGTAATATAGTGTGATATAGTAGAAGATAGCCACCTAAAAATTAGACTAGAGGAGGGAAAGTTGATGTCTTTAATCGTTTTAATTGGTGCCCAAGCTGTCGGGAAAATGACCGTTGGCAAGGCTTTAGAAAAGCAGTTAGATGCTAAATTACTATTTAATCATCAAACCATTGACTTATTTGCAAACTATCTTGGGTATACGGAACGTGCGTTTCAATTGTCTGATTCCGTTAGAAAGGAACTTTTTCATGCCTTTGTAGAAAATCCAGCCACAAATACAACAAAAAACATTATTTTTACAGTGGTGATTGCTTTTGATCAAGAACAGGATTTTCAATTTTTAGAAGAAATATCAGAAATTTTTCTTAGTAAACATGAGTCCGTTTATTTCGTCGAACTCGTCTCTTCAACAGAAATCCGCCTAGAACGGAATGTTCATCCAGAGCGGCTAGAGGCAAAACCTTCAAAACGCGATGTCGACTTTTCTCGAAAAGAATTACTCAATACCTTCAAAGAACATCGGTTAGTAAGCCACGAAGGCGAACTAGAAAGTACATTTCCAAATGTAAAAATAACGAAAATAAATAATTCAAACATGACACCAGAAGAAGTAGCAACGAAGATAATTGCTACTTTTGGTTTGACATAATGTGAAAGGAACATCGGAATCAATGAAAAAGTTTTTTAAATATCTCGGTAGCTTGATGGTCCTTCTTCTAAGCATAGCTTTAATTTTGATAGGATATTTAACCTTCCGAGAGTTTCGACCACGAGCGGTTGAACCAGTTGCTATAAATAAACAATTTTCAGAGCAAACCATCGAAAAAAAGCAATCCATTTCTTTAGTCACGTATAACATAGGCTATGCTGGCCTAGGACAAACAGAAGATTTTTTTATGGACGGTGGCAAAACTGTCCAACCAGTTAATAAGGCAATGGTCCAACAGAATTTAACGGGCATTGAAGAAACCTTGAAAGAATTACCAGCGATGATTTACTTATTCCAAGAAGTCGATCGTCGCTCGCAACGTTCTTATGAAGTCAATCAAGAGGAAGAGTTACAAAAACAGCTACAGCTGAACAGCGCATTTGCTTATAATTTTAAGGTAGATTATGTGCCCATTCCTTGGCCGCCGATTGGACGAGTAGAAAGTGGTTTATTAACATTATCAAATGAAAAAATAACAGAGGCCCAACGCATTGCTTTACCCAATCCCTTTCGTTGGCCCGTTAGCATTAGTAACTTAAAACGAGCGCTTCTAGAAACGCGCTTTCCAATTAAAGGCACAGACAAAGAATTAGTGGTTTTTAACTTACATTTGGAAGCCTATGACAATGGGGAAGGGAAGATTGCTCAAAGCAAAAAGTTAGCTGAGGTATTATCCCAAGAATACGCTAAAGGAAACTATGTAATTGCTGGAGGTGACTTTAATCAAGTTTTCAAAGGCAGTCATCGATATCCTGACTTAGGGGAAGCTGGTTGGGCGCCAGGAGAAATTGATCCTGCAGACTTACCTAAACATTTTTCACTTGCTTATGATGATCAACAACCGACTGTGCGGGTGCTTAATAAGCCTTACACTGGCTCTTATGAAACATCCCAAGTGTATGTAATTGATGGTTTTGTTGTTTCTGATAATGTGGCTGTTCATAGCGTGAAAACAAAGGACGAACAATTTAAATATACAGATCACCAACCTGTGAAGATGGAAGTGGGGTTGAAATAGAAAAAGTACAAACGGTGCTCATTGCTTGCACCGTTTGTACTTTTTATTTTATAGATAGCCTTTAGTAATAGAATGAGTGGAATTTAACATATTTGCTGGCGTTCCTGTAAAAAGAAGCTGTCCGCCTTTTTCTCCACCTTCGGGACCTAGTTCAATCAACCAGTCGGCACTTTTAATCACATCAATGTGATGTTCTAATAAAATCAAGCTGTTTCCTTCTTCTACCATTCGATTGAAAAGTTGAAGACTTTGTTGGATATCAATTAAGTGTAAACCATCTGTAGGTTCATCCATTAAATAGATAGCTTTTTTTTGGTGAAGTGTGTCTGCTAATTTTACCCTTTGCAATTCGCCACCAGATAATGTTGAGAGCGATTGATTGAGTTTAAGATAGCTTAAGCCAACTTCTAGTAAATTTTTTAATGAAAGAGCAAAAGGCTGGTCTTTGAAAAAATCATAGCCATCTTTAACGCTTAAAGCTAGTACTTCAACGATATTTTTTCCGTTATACAGATAATGAAGCACCTCTTCTTTGTAATGCGTTCCGTGACAGGTTTCGCAAACACTAGTAACATCCTCCATAAAAGACATATCGGAGACAATTATTCCTTTCCCCTTGCAAGTAGGACAGGCGCCTTTGGAATTATAGCTAAATAAAGCTGGACTAACATGATTTTCTTCCGCAAACAGTTTGCGGACCTTATCAAAAATATTAAGATAGGTCATAGGTGTGGATCGTAAATTTGCGGTAATGCTTTTTTGTGAAAGATGAATAATTTCTTGGTTATCAGCCTGGGCTTTTTGATAAATTTCTTCCGCTAATGATGATTTACCTGAACCAGCGACCCCACAAATAACAGTCAAAACTCCTAACGGAACTTCGACAGATAGATTGTTTAAATTATGCAGTGTCGCATGTTCAATTGATAAAGACTTCCTTGCTTTTCTTGGTTGGTCGTTTAAAGGGAGCGGCTCTTGAAGCGCTTGACTAGTCAAGGTTTTGGAGGCTAAAAATGCGTCATACGTTCCTGAAAACTGGACATGGCCACCATTTTCGCCTGCGAAAGGTCCTATATCGATGATAAAATCAGCTTCTCTAATTAATTGTGGATTGTGTTCCACCAGAACCACGGTGTTTCCTTTATTTTTTAAATTGAGCAATGCACGACTGATCCGTTCGATGTCCTTTGGATGTAAGCCAGCACTTGGTTCATCTAAAATATACATAATATCGTTTAAGGCGCTGTTTACATACTTAGCAATTTTAATCCGCTGTGCTTCACCACCAGAAAGTGTTTCAGTTGCTCGTCCTAATGTGAGGTAGGAGAGACCGATATTAATTAATGCTTCTAGACGTACAAGTAGCTCTTCTTGAATAGTTTTTATTAAGGATAGGTCCATCGAACGAATAAAAGAATGTAATTCAGTGAGTGGCATGTCAACAGCATCAGCAATACTTTTCTGATTAATTTTGCAGCTACGAACACGTTCATTGACTCTACTTCCTAAACAATCAGGACATCTTTTTACGGTAACAAAGTGATTAAGGTATTTTTGATGACGTTTGCCTTCGTCTGTATGCAATATGCTACGTTGCATGCGCGGGACGATTCCTTCATACAAAGCTGTATGAGGCCACTCTTTGGGTGGATTAGCTAGTTTTTGTTGTGGAGCATATAAAAATAATGCTAACTCTTCAGGGGAATAGTTCTTGATTTTTTTATCCAAATCAAATAGACCACTATGGGCATAACGCTTCCACCGCCAGTTGCCAACTGTAAATGTGGGGAAATCGATAGGCCCTTCGTTTAATGATTTGTCATAATCAACTAGCTGATGAAGATTGATTTCGGTAATCTTTCCTAAGCCATCGCATGTTGGACATTTTCCATCCGGATGATTAAACGAAAAAGTATCTGAATAACCAACAAATGGAGAACCTGCTCGTGAAAACAGCAAACGTAAAAACGTATAAATATCTGTGTACGTTCCCACTGTCGAACGAGAATTACCTGCTACTTTTTTCTGGTCAATGACAATTGCAACAGGAAGATTCTCGATTTTTTCAACTTCTGGACGACCATATTTGGGTAAGTAATTTTGAACAAACGAACTAAATGTATCATTTAGTTCACGACGTGATTCAGCGGCTAATGTGTCAAATACTAAGGAGGACTTTCCTGAACCCGAAAGTCCAGTAACAACAGTTAGTTGCTTTTTAGGGATATTGACAGAGATATTCTTCAAATTATTTTGTGTTGCGTGCTTAATTTCAATCCATTCCATTAAAAAACCTCCGTTTTTATTCTATTTTAGCATATAAAAAGAACCTAGCCTAAAAGTTGAACATGGGAATTTTCAAGAGAACTTTACTTTTTAATCGCTTTCATTTATGCTATAAGTAATACAGATTTTTTAACTGTATTAATAGATAAAGGATGTGACTTATGAAGAAGTCGGTTTTGTTCAAAAAGTTAGGGATTATTTTATTAATTAGCCAAACACTGGTAGGGGTACCAATGTTGGCACAAGAAAGTATACTAGAAACAACCGTTCAAACAGAGACGGAATCAGTAACAACAGAAACCAGTCAGACTGTAACTAACTTGGAATCTGAAACTACTAGCCAAACGGTGATGCAGGAAAAAGAATCCTCTTCGGCAATCGCCGAAAGCAGTAGCCGAAATGTGGTTGCAGTAACCACTGGAACCACAAATGAGATACAAAATAGTGATACAGATAGAAACGCTGTTTCTGCAGAGAATATTTTTTCAGAAGCAGATTATAAACAAGCAACTGCACTGGAGTTAGCAACTTTAGTAAGAGAAAAAAAGGTGACGAGCGAAGAATTAGTAAAAATTGCGTTGGCCATCACTAAACGTGAAAATCCTACATTAAATGCGGTCATTACTTTACGAGAAGAAGCGGCTTTGACAGAAGCAAAAGCTTTACAAGATACAGGTCAACCATTTCTAGGTGTGCCGCTCTTACTAAAAGGGTTAGGACAATCCTTGAAAGGTGAAAGCAACACGAACGGTTTTGGTTTTCTCCGAGATCAAGTAGCTGGTGGGACATCGACCTTTGTCAAAGCACTACAAAATGCCGGATTCATAATCATTGGTCAAACGAATTATCCAGAATTAGGTTGGAAGAATATTTCAGATTCAAAGTTATATGGCGTTTCCGTCAATCCATGGAATCCTAACCATTATTCAGGTGGTTCTTCAGGCGGAGCGGGTGCTAGTGTCGCCGCGGCATTTGTTCCCATTGCTTCTGGAAGTGATGCTGGTGGCTCTATCCGCATCCCTGCTTCTTGGACAGGCACCGTAGGTTTGAAACCTTCTAGAGGAGTAATCATTGGCAATTCTAATAGTGCAAAAGGTCAAACTGTTCACTTTGGTTTAAGTCGAACCGTGGCGGATACAAATGCATTATTTGAAACCTTATTAACCAAAAAAGATCTTCCTGCGGGACATTTAAGTCAAGCGCAACCCATTGCTTATACAACAGAATCTCCTGCCGGAACGCCTGTAAGTGCCGAAGCAAAAGAGGCGGTCGCTGAAGCTGTTGCTTTTTTAAAAGACCAAGGGTACACATTGGTTGAAGTGAAGCACCCTGTTGATGGGGAACGTCTAATGAAAAATTATTATACTGTAGCTGCTGGCTCAGCAGGAATTGCCGATTTTATGGCGCGGCAGAAATTGAAAAGACCGCTTGAACGAAATGATGTAGAACTGTTAACATGGGCGCTTTTTCAAACAGGAAAAAATATAACGAGTGAAGAGACAACTGCGGCTTGGACAGATATTGCTTTACAAGCACAAGCGATGGACGAATTTTATCAACAGTATCCTATCTTATTAACACCAACGACAGCTGCCACGGCACCTAGTATTGATAATCCGTTACTAAAACCAGAACATGCAGCACAGATGGAAAAAATTGATCAATTGTCACCAGCAGAACAAAAACAATTGATTTATGACCAATGGCTGACGGCGTTCACATATACACCGTTTACACAACAAGCAAATTTATTTGGACATCCAGCATTAAGTGTACCAACTTACGTTTCAAAAGAAGGACTGCCTTTGGGGATTCAATTTAATAGTGCATTAAATGAAGACCGAACATTGCTACAATTAGGTGCTTTATTTGAAAATAACCACAAGATAAATCAACCACATGTAGAAGAACCAGACAAAGACAAAGAGCCAGATGCAAGTGGCGAACCAGAAAAAGACAAAGACCCAAATGCAAGCGGCGAACCAGACAAAGACAAAGAGCCAGATGCAAGCGGCGAACCAGACAAAGACAAAGAGCCAAATGCAAGTGGCGAACCAGATAAAGATAAAGAACTAGATACAAGTGGCGAACCAGATAAAGACAAAGAAACAAAAACAAGTGAAGGACCAATCGAAGGAAAAGATCAAAACCAAAACCAAAACCAAAACCAAAACCAAAACCAAAACCAAAACCCAGACAAAGCTGGAAAAACTACTAGTGAGTCATCCTTAGCTAATTCGCTGAATTCATCAGCAAATCAGGGAACCAAATCAACAGGAAGTACACATGCTTTTTCTGATAAAAATATGATTGGGAAACAAGAACAGCTTCCCAAAAAAGTATTACCAAAAGCAGGTGCAGAAGTACCTAGTACTTTCTGGATTGTTTTAGGAGGAGCTTTCTTAGTAACAAGTGGAACGATTTATATAAGGAAAACTAGAAAACGATAACCAGTGACGAGGTCGGGACAGAAGTGTTTAACTCCGAGAAATAAGAAGGAATTTCCGAAAATTGTTCTTTAATTTTTGGAGAATTTCGGCTTATTTCCGAAGGAGTTGCTTCTGTTCCCGCCGTTTATCAATTTTTAAGCCTGGAACAAAAATTCAAAGTGATTTTTGTCCCAGGCTCGCCTTTTTTCTTTGGTATACTAAAACCAATAGGGAAATGGAGGCGAAAGTAATGAGGGCGTTTGAGAAGATTCCAGCGTTTCAGCAATGGCAAAAAGTTGAAGCTATTCACCGTGGTTGGTCAACTGATTTAAAGTTTAAAGTTACTAAAAATCAAGAAACCTTTTTATTGCGAATTTTTCAACAAGAAGAGTTATTAGCTAAACAACAAGAATATCAATTTATCAAAAAAGTAGCGGCGTTAGGATTTCCCAGTTCTAAACCTTTTTTATGTGCACCTATTCCTGAAAGTGAACAAGGATACATGTTATTAACGTATCTAGAAGGTGAAGACTTAAGCGATGTTTTACCCGCTCTTTCTCCCAAAAGACAACTGAACTTAGGCGTAGAGGCGGGCCGCTATTTAAACAAAATCCATAAGCTTTTGTTGCCTGAAAGGATTAGTCAAAGAGAGATTGCGCAAAATTTATACGAAAAAAAGCAGAGCCAACTAAATAAGTATAAGGAATCTCAATTTTGTATGCCGTACCAGCAGCCAATAATTTCATATTTAGAAAAACAATTACCGTTATTGCAACAACGGCCTGTGGTTTATCAGCATGGAGATTTCCATGTGGGAAATTTTATTTACTTGCCAACTAGGCAGGTCGGTGTGATTGATTTTAATCGATGGGATTTTGGGGATCCTTATGAAGAATTTTACAAGTTACAATTTTTTTCAAGAAATGTTTCGCCATTGTTTGCTTATGGTCAATTACAAGGTTATTTTGCTGGGAAAGTTCCTACCTTATTTTGGCAGTTTCAAAAGCTTTATACTTTTCACGCAGGACTCTATTCTTTAGTTTGGGCACTGAGCTTTGGTGAAAAAGAAATCAGGACTATGGAACAGCAATACCAACAATTACTAGAGGACTATAATTGTGGAGAATTACTAGTTCCCAAATGGTTTTCAACTATCCAAAGAAAGGGATTGAGATTTTAGGTTTATTTCGATAGAATAAAAATAAAAACAGGAGTTTAAGGAATGAAACTAAACGGGATTATCATGATAGCAGTTGTTGGAAGCGTTTTATCTGGCTGTGGTTGGCAAAAATCGAAAGAGGAATCACAGAAAGTACAAACCGTACAAACAAACAATGTAAATACTGAAGAAACAAGAGCGATTTCAGCAACCGAAGTTAGTCAAACCACGGCGTTGGAATTAGAGCAAACAACGCAAACACAAGAATTAACTGAATTAGTTACAGAAGAAGGGACGATTTGGAATCAGCAAAAAGCAAAACAGTTAGGACAATACATGGAAACCTGGGGTCAAGAACGCAATCAGAACTATCAAGCGTACCAACCAGGTCACTCTGTAGCTTTTTACACGATTCAAGTGCCTGATGATTTATTGAGTTATGAACCTAAAATACAACCAGCTATTGGGAACAATCCCATTTGGTTAAATTGGTCAGAAACAGGCAGCGAAGGCGGTTATTGTCTGGTGGCAGTATACTCTGACAGTGCGACACAAGTTGCCCAGAAGCATGTCTATTTATTTACTTTAGTGAATGGTGAAGCCAAAGTTTATGTGAGTAAAGAACAGCCAGTAGAGGAGCAACCTTATTTGTTTTTAAAAGAAACAAGCAATACAGAACTGAAAGAACAATTCACAAACCTTGTGAATAATCTTTAATTTTTTATTTAATCAAAAGGAAAAGAAAATTTATCATTGACAAAGTATCCGCTTTCATTTTATTCTGTAGCTACCCCTTGGGAAAGGGCAAAAGGAAGTTTTGAAAGGGATGGAAAAAATGAAGGAAACAAGTTTAGTAATTATTAAGCCAGATGGCGTTGAACGAAAGTTAGTTGGCAAAATCATTCAACGTTTTGAAGATAAAGGTATTGACTTATTGCACCTTAAATTCGAACGACTAACAGTAGAAACAGTGAAGGAACATTATGAGCATTTAAAAGATGAACTATTTTTCCCTGAATTATTAGCCTATATGACAAGTGGCCCAGTGGTTGTGATGGTCGTTGTAGGGGACAATGTGGTTGAAAAAGTGCGTAAATTAGTTGGAGCAACGAATCCGTTAGATGCTGAAAGTGGCACCTTACGAGCGGATTATGGGTTGTCTGTCACCAAAAATTTAATCCATGCTTCTGATTCTGTCCAATCAGCAAAAATTGAGATGCAACGGTTCTTTGGTTAATCAGCGAAAAAGAAGCAATCCTTTATTTTTTATAAAGGATTGTTTCTTTTTTTTTAATTGTCAGAATATTCCGCTTAAATGGTTGACATCTGGAGGTAGAAGAGTAGTATAGACTACATACTAAATACTAAATGACTGCGTGTGCTTCAGGAGGATAAAATGATAACAAGTGATGAATTGACAGAAAACCTTAGTCCGTTTGAATTAAGTCTATTTTTAGAGAAGAAATTACATGAAGAAAATCATAATTTAGAAACATTGTTAAATGCAGGGCGAGGCAATCCTAATTGGACGGCGCCAACACCAAGGGAAGCCTTTTTTTTATTAGGTCAATTTGCTACAAAAGAAACGTTAAGAGAGGGGAGCGAACAAACGGCTGGTATGATTCAGCCAAGTTTTGGTAGAACGCAACGCTTCTTAAACTTTTTAGCAGAAAATCCTAGCAAAGGGGCAACCTTCTTACAAGAAATTTGGACAGCAGAGCATAACTATTTTGGGATGGATAAGGAAATGTGGTTAGATGCCATGTTAGACTATGTGATTGGGGATAATTATCCGAATCCTGTTCGTTGCTTGAAGGCGTGTGAACAACCGATTAAAGCCTATTTAAATCAAGAATTATTTTCCAGCGAAGCACAACCGTTTGATATTTTTGCCGTTGAAGGTGGTACAGCAGGGATTTGTTACTTGTTTGATACGTTGGCAAATAATTATTTACTAGAAAAAGGTGATCGTATTGCGTTGTTATTACCAACGTTTGCTCCTTATCTAGAAATTCCAGAACTACCACGTTATGATTTTGACGTGGTTAAAATCAAAGCAGAGCAAATGATTATTGATGGAAAAACGACGTATCAATACTCAAACAAGGAAATTGATAAACTAAAAGACCCGTCCATCAAAGCGGTTTTTGTCGTAAATCCCAGCAATCCAACTGCTAATGCTATGGGAAAACCTACCATTGAACAAATCAAACAAATCGTTGCAGTGGATAACCCTAAGTTAATGATTTTAACAGATGACGTTTACGGAACCTTTGTGCCAGCTTTCCGTTCACTATTTACGGAGTTACCTTACAATACAGCCTGTATCTATTCTTATTCTAAATACTTTGGCGCTACCGGTTGGCGTGTGGGGACTATTGCGGTTAGTCAAGAGAACATCTTTGATCAATTATTAAAAGAATTGCCAGTGGCTCGAAAAATGGAATTACAGGCACGTTATGCTACATTGAATGCAGACACAAGCCAAATTAACTTTATCAGCCGCTTAGTCGCAGACAGCCGCGATATTGCGTTGAACCATGCAGCGGGACTTTCTTCTATTCAGCAAGCGATGATGGCTTTATTTAGTTTGTATGCTTTGTTAAAAGACGGTCAAGCATATAAAGACGAAGTGATGGATATTTGTCATACGCGTGAAAAGCTCTTGTTCCGCACCTTAGGCATTGAAGAGCCTTTAGCAAGTTTAAATACAGCATATTATTGTGAAATTAACTTTAGAGATTGGACAGAAAAACGTTATGGCCCAGAATTTTCAAGCTATTTAACGAAATCGTGGACGATCACAAAAGTATTAACCTCTTTAGCAGAAAAAGAAAAATTAATGCTTTTAAAAGCGGATGCTTTCGGGAGTGACAAATGGTCAGTTCGAATTTCTTTAGCCAATTTAGCTACTAACCAATATAGTGAAGTTGGTAAACGAATGATTCGCCTATCTGAACACATTAAAGAAGAGTGGTTGCGCCAAAAGCGCCAAGCAATTAAATAAAAAAACGCTAAGTCTCTTAAGCTGCAGGAGACTTAGCGTTTTTTTTTATTATTTATTCATTTTTCCGTCAGTTTTGGTTTATAAATGTTTGCTACACTGGAGATAAGAGGAAATTAAGCGTTTATAAAAAGGAGAGAAGTGAATGAAATATATTAAAGGAATGGTGGTTTTTATCGGATTATTTATTCTGGTTGGTTGTGCGCCAGATCAAGAGCCAACGAAACAAACAACAAGTGGTCCGCAAGAGACAAAGCAAGTGAAGCAAGTTACCGTCACCAATCAAACGACTTCTGCGGCGGAAAAACAAGCGCCGACTAAAAATGACGAACTGATTGCTAATCAATTGACTTTTGATTCTCATGAATACACGTACGAAGTGGTTACAGGGGCCACACAAACGACATTTGGGACAACCCCACCAGCAAAATATACACCAGAAGAAAAAAAGGAAAAAATGTTTTGGTCCAATCAACCGCCTTTGGGATTAATGACGGGTAACTATTATAAAAATGAAGGTGTATTTACTGGCGGAAATTACGGCATTGTAGAGATTATTACGGAACCTGAAACGCAACGGATTCTGAATGTTGAGTTTACAGAGTTTGCTAGTGACCCTTATTATGATACACGCTATTCGGGTGTCAACAAACGCCTGTCAGATTATCCTGAATTTCAAGCAAGCAACACGCGTACAGACGATACGTTAGTCACCGTTGTTAATGGTATTACTTATGTAGAAAAACAAATGCGTGACGAAAATCGTGTCACAGGTAATTTTTATACGGTACGCGGTTCATCAACTTCTGCGCGTGAAGGTTTAATGCCTTTAGCAGCAGAGATGGACACTTGGCTAAAAGAGCCATCGAAAGAAACGTATATCGGTTACGCAGAAGATTTAGGCAATGGCCTAATCGCTCGACTTCAAGTGATAACAGAAGAGCAGAAAATAAAACATGTCAGCTATGATGAATACTTTTCAGATGAACAGGAAAAAATCACAGAAACAGCCCTGCGGCCTTTTTATCGTCAATCGAAATATTATTCACCAGGATACAATAAACAAACCAACAATTCTTTTATTCATTTTGTAGATGCACTAACAAAGGCCATTACGACACAACAAACTTTATCCGTTAACGAAGAACAAGAGCTAAAGCATCCGTCTTTTACTACTTATCAAAGATTGGCTGAAAAAATCAGCACGTTTCAAAATTCATTGAAGGAATAAAAAAACGAAAGTAGGGCATAAGTCGTTTCGACTTATGCCCTACTTTTGTAGTCTTAAGATTATCAGCTAAACCAAAGTGAGTTCTTTTTAAAGAAATACTTTTATTTTAGCCTTTTATAGATCTAAATAATTTTCTAAGTAATCTGCTAAACCATCTTGATCATTTGTTTTTTCAGTGACATCGTTGGCTACGGATTTAATTTTATCCGTGGCATTGTTCATAGCAACACCCCAACCAGCATAACTTAACATTTCTTCGTCATTATGTTCATCGCCAAAAGCAATGATATCAGCTGGTTTGACAGATAAAAAGTTCGCCACTTGATCAACGCCATGGGCCTTTTGAATTCCTTTTGCGACCATTTCTAAAATAGGCATTGGACCGCCCCAAGTGCGGACATCAATATAATCACCATATTGTTTTGTCAATGTATCAGCAACTTTTTCAGCTTGGTTTGGCGTGGTCCGAACCATCATTGAGGTAGGATTGCTTCGTAAATTTTTAGCATTAAGTAAATTATCTAAGGTTGCTTTGGAAGCAAAAAATTTCGGATCGAACCCATCTAACGTATCGATATAAAATGTTTCTTTGTTTTCAGCAGCAACAAAATCTAATTGTAATTCTTTTTTCTGTGCCAAAATGTCAAAGACTAGGTCACGCTCAATATTGGCTTCGCTTTCCAAGTCCCATTTTTTCTCTGGAATGTGGACTAAAGCGCCGTTAAAGTTAACCATAGGGGTCGTTAGGCCAAGTTGTTGGTAAAATTGATGACTCATTCTATAGGGACGTCCAGTGGCAATACTGACATAATGACCGTTGTCAATCGCTTTTTTTAGTGTTTGTTCGGTTTTTGGACTGATTAAAGACTGTGCATTTAATGTTGTGCCGTCTAAATCAATAGCAATTAATTTTTTCAAGTAAAAATTCCTCCTAAATGCCTTTTACTCAGTCTAGCATAAAACCGAAGATTATCAAGGGGAGAAGTATGTTCATTTATAAGGTTTAAAAAAAAGCTTAAGAAGTATGCTACACTAAAATAAACCGTTTGAAAAAGGAGCGCAGAGCATCTTGAAAAATTCTAGAAATTATTTACGAGTGATCACCTTAATCTATTGTATCTATATGTGGTTATTTGCTACGCATTTTCATTTTATGGCGTTGAACGTGTTGTTAGCCTATATTCCAATTGAACTTAGTTATCTTTTAAACGCAGAAAAACGTAAAAGGGATTGGTTGATAGGTTTTGCTTGGTTAATTTTTTATCCTAATGCGCCGTACCTATTTACGGATTTTTTTCATTTAGAAACGCTATCTATTTATCGAGGCTTTAATACGATTTTTGCAAACCAAATTGGTGATTGGTGGGCGTTTGTTTGCTTAACTAGCGGGATTGTTATATATGGACTTTTAGGGATGAAAACAGTAACAACTGTTAGTCAGAAATTGCAAAGTTATTGTGACTATAAAACAATTGTAGTCTTTCAAGCCAGCCTTCATTTCTTGTCTGCTTTGGCGATTTATGTTGGACGTTTTGATCGATTACACAGTGTCTATCTTTTTATGAGTCCAATTGAAACAGTGAAAATTATCTTTTTTGACTGGTCCCTTCAAAAATTAATGTTTATTTTATTAATGATGTTTCTACAGATGCTGTTGTTTGGGCTAATCCAATTATTAGGAAAAGAAGAAGCAATGTAAAGCTTTTTCTTTTTTTTATATCTGCAAAACACGAACGTTATATAGAAAAATATATATAATAGTTAATATTTTGTTGTAAAAAGATAGCGATTCTCTTATAATCAAAGAGTAATTATTCGAAAACATGGATTTTAAGGGAGAGAAGTGCAATTATGAATACGTTTTTCAAATTAAAGGAAAACAAGACAACGGTATCAACTGAAATAATGGCGGGGGTTACGACCTTTTTTGCAATGAGTTATATTTTATTTGTTAATCCGTCCATTCTTTCAGAAACAGGGATGCCTTTTCAGGCTGTTTTTTTAGCGACCATTATTGCTTCAATCATCGGTACATTAATTATGGGGCTGTTTGCTAATGTACCTTACGCTCAAGCACCGGGGATGGGACTCAATGCTTTCTTCACGTTTACGGTCGTTTTTGGGATGGGGTATACTTGGCAACAAGCATTAGCAATGGTTTTTATTTGTGGTTTGATTAATATTTTGATTACAGTGACAAAAATTCGCAAAATGATTATTAAAGCAATTCCAGAGAGTTTACAACATGCTATTGGTGGTGGGATTGGAATTTTTGTCGCTTATGTAGGGTTGAAAAATGCTGGCTTACTAAGTTTCACAGTACAAGCAGAACCTCAAAATGGTGTTGTGAATGGTTCGAGTATCGTGCCCGCTTTAGGAAATTTTGATAATCCAGCTATTATTTTGGCGGTAATTGGGTTAGTTTTAACAACGATTTTAGTTGTAACCAATGTTCGTGGGGCTATTTTAATTGGCATTGTGGTTACTACGTTAGTCGCAATTCCAATGGGGGTGGTAGACACTGCTTCGGTTGATTGGCATGCTAATTCGTTGGGCAATTCATTTAAAGAATTAGGTACAACTTTTGGCGCTGCTTTTGGTGTTGAGGGCTTACAGTCATTGTTTAGCGATTCTTCAAAAATTCCTCAAGTTTTAATGACCATTATTGCCTTCAGTTTATCAGATACGTTTGATACAATTGGAACATTTATCGGTACGGGACGTCGAACAGGAATTTTCTCTAAAGAAGATGAATTAGCTTTAGAAGATAGTAAGGGCTTCAGCACTAAAATGGACAAAGCTCTATTTGCAGATGCTATTGCAACATCTATCGGTGCGATTTTTGGTACATCGAATACGACAACTTATGTAGAAAGTGCAGCAGGAATCGGTGCGGGTGGTCGAACAGGTTTGACATCGGTAGTGGTAGCAATTCTATTTGCCCTAAGTAGTCTTTTTTCACCACTTATTGCTATTGTGCCAGCACAAGCTACGGCTCCAGCGTTAATTTTAGTGGGAATTATGATGTTAGCTTCTTTCAAAGACATCAATTGGACGGATTTAGAAGATGCGATTCCAGCATTTTTTGCTTCAATTTTCATGGGATTATGTTATAGCATCTCGTATGGGATTGCTGCTGGGTTCATCTTTTATGCAGTGGTGAAAGTAGTCAAAGGAAAAGCCAAAGAAGTTTCACCAATTATTTGGGTCATTGATGCGTTGTTTATCTTAAACTTTGTAATCTTAGCTATTTTATAGTAAACAGAAGTGAGGCTGAGATAACAGCGGTTAGCTTCGAAGGTGTTGCATTTATTCAGCTATTTATCTTAAGCCCAAGTGTTAAGAAGTCTGGCAGATTGGTCGTTTTGACCGGTCTGCCAGACTTTTTTTTAAAAGAATTTTCTTTTGAGAGATTCACTCTTTTAGAGTATAGTGGTAGGTGAAGAGGTGATAAGGTGGATAAAAGTATGAAAATAAAATGGAAGCAGAATTTATTAGTCGCATGGATTGGTTGCTTTTTTACAGGGGCGAGTATTAGCTTAGTTATGCCGTTTATTCCAGTATATGTTGAACAATTAGGGACGCCTAAGAGTCAAGTAGAGTTGTTTTCTGGATTGGCAATTTCTGTCACGGCGTTTGCTGCTGCGATTGTTGCACCGATTTGGGGAAATTTAGCTGATCGAAAAGGTCGGAAAATTATGATGATTCGGGCTGCAGCAGGAATGACGATCACAATGGGGGCGTTAGCATTTGTCCCTAATGTATACTGGCTGTTGATTATGCGTTTTATGAACGGGATTTTATCCGGCTATATTCCTAACGCAACAGCGATGATTGCGTCGCAGGCGCCAAAAGAGAAAAATGGCTGGGCTCTAGGAACATTATCAACAGGTGCAATTGCTGGGACGTTAATTGCGCCATCGATTGGCGGTGCGTTGGCACAGTGGTTTGGAATGGAAAATGTCTTTATTATTACCGGCGTTATTTTATTCATTACAACGTTGTTGACTATCTTTTTAGTTAAAGAAGATTTTCAACCAGTTGAGAAAAAGGATTTATTAACGACGAAAGAAATTTTTAGTAAGATGGATCATGTTTCAGTATTGATTGGTTTGTTTGTGACTACGTTAATTTTACAATTAGGAATTACAAGTATCAGCCCAATCTTAACGCTATATATTCGATCTTTAAGTGGCGATACAGAGAATGTATTATTTGTTAGTGGTTTGATTGTTTCGATTGCCGGCGTTTCAGCAATTATTTCTTCTCCAACTTTGGGAAAAATTGGGGACCGCATTGGGAACCAAAAAGTTTTATTAGGCGGATTAATTCTTTCTTTTATTTGTTACATTCCCATGGCGTTTGTGCAAACACCTTTTCAGTTAGGTGTTTTACGATTCCTTTTAGGTTTTTCAACAGGCGCATTAATGCCATCGATTAATACGTTAATTAGTAAAATAACGCCAACGGAGGGCGTAAGTAGAGTTTATAGTTACAATCAGATGTGTAGTAATTTCGGTCAAGTTTTAGGACCGATGGTAGGGTCGACTGTTGCCCATGGTTTTGGCTATTCTTCTGTTTTTCTGGTAACCGCTTGTTTCGTTTTAGGAAACATTGGGCTGTCCTTCTTTAATTTCCGAAAAGTTTTAAATAAAAAGCTCTAAACAGTTGAAAAGATAAAAAAACCAGTTACAATAACTTTAGTAACTGGTTTTTTCTTATTTAACAGGTTTGGTTTCTTTCGGTACTGCAAAGTGTGCAATTAATAAAATAATAACGGCTGTTGCCAACGATAGAATCGTTGTCATTTTAAAGTCGTATGAACCACCAGATAATGCACCGCCGATATATCCAACGACTTGGCCTAATGCGAAGGTCCAGAAAAATACAACAAGATAACGCATATGAGCACCTCTTTTCTAGCTCTTAGTTTAGCATATTTTCTTTAAAAGTAAAGAATCCGCGATAGGAAAATAAGAGAAGAGGCAAAAAATAGCAAGGATTCAAAAAGGAGCTGTCCAATGTCATTTCCACAATTACATACCGTTACTTCCTATTCGCTTTTATCTAGTACGGTTAGGATTCGTTCCTATGTAAAACAAGCGAAAGCGTTAGGTTATCAAACATTAGCGATTACCGATATCAATGTCTTGCATGGGGTGGTTGAATTTTATGAAGCATGCCAAGAAGCGGGAATTCAACCAATTATCGGTTTAAGATTAGAATATACCCCAGTAGAAAAAGAAGGGCATTCCGAGTTGCTTTTATTTGCTAAAAATTTAAAAGGGTATCAGCAATTAATGCAACTATCTAGCAGCAAAATGACGACAGAGGGTCCCTTTTACTTAGCGGAACATCAATCCTTATTAAGTGATTTATTTGCCGTGACTTTGTCAGCTAAAGGAGAAGTCGCCCAAACATTTTTTGAAGATGAACAACAAGCGGTTCACGCTTTCCAACAACTTGCTTCATATTTTGATCCCCAGTCGTTATTTGTTGAACATTCTTTTTCAATGAATCAACAACGCAATCCAGCGCTCTTTTCTTTTTACCAAAGAGAACAATTACCTGGCGTGGCTTTGCAAGAGGTACGTCATTTAACAAGGGAAGAAGGCTTTGCCGTTACTGTTCTTGAGAGCATCAAAGAAAATAATCAATTGAATATTACAAGCCAAACACCGGAAATAGAAGGTCTGAATTACTTGCGCGAAGCAGAGACGACGATGGAACAAATGCTTCAAATAGCTGGTGCAGAAGTGGTCCAGAATACGATTCAGCTAGCTGAAAATTGCCGAGTTGACATTCCTTTACATCAAAAATTATTACCGCATTTTCCTGTGCCTGATAATCAAACGGCTGGTTCTTATTTACGCACATTGTGTTTAGAAAAATTACCAGAAAGAGTGCCTCATCTAAATGAAGTTTACCAAAAACGATTAGAAAAAGAGTTAACCATCATTCACAATATGGGCTTTGATGATTACTTTTTAATCGTTTGGGATGTGATGGACTTCTGTCATAACAATCAAATTGTTACAGGCGCTGGCCGAGGTTCAGCTGCAGGCTCTTTAGTGTCCTATGTGTTATCAATTACAGATGTAGATCCAATCAAATATGATTTGCTTTTTGAACGTTTTTTGAATCCAGAACGCTACACGATGCCCGATATTGATTTAGATATTCCTGATAATCGGCGGGAGGAAGTTTTAGCTTATGTCAGTCAAAAATATGGTCATTATCACATGGCGCAAATTGCCACGTTTGGTACGATGGCTGCGAAAATGGTTTTACGGGACGTTGCACGTGTTTTCGGGTTGTCCCAGAGTGAAGCGAATCGTTGGTCGGCAGCTGTCCCAAACAAGCTGAAAATTACGTTAGAAGAAGCGTACCAAGAGTCGAAACGGATGCAAGAATTGGTCAATTTTTCGCCAAATAATCAATTGCTCTATAAAACAGCTGTTCAGCTAGAAGGATTGCCTCGCCATGTTTCTACGCACGCAGCAGGTGTGGTAATTAGTGATGAAAATCTTTTGAATTTGGTTCCGTTACAACCAGGATCGAATGAAATTTTATTGACCCAATTTACTATGAATGATGTTGAAAAAATTGGTCTTCTGAAAATGGATTTCTTGGGCTTAAGAAATTTATCTATCATTGATGATACCCTTACAGCTGTTAAACGCGTCTATAATCGAACCATTCGTTTAAATCAGATTCCATTAGATGACGAAACAACGCTGGCTTTATTTAGAAAAGGGGAAACAAGTGGCGTTTTCCAGTTTGAATCTGCTGGAATTCGGAATGTATTAAGAAAATTAGGGCCAACTAGCATTGAAGATATTGCTGCTGTCAATGCCCTGTATCGTCCTGGTCCGATGCAAAATATTGATGTTTTCATCCGCCGGAAAAAAGGCTTGGAACAAATTAGTTATCCAGAGCCTAGTCTCGCCCCCATTTTAGAAAATACGTACGGAATTATTGTTTACCAAGAGCAGATTATGCAAGTTGCTGCGAAAATGGCTGGCTTCTCTTTAGGGCAAGCTGACATTTTACGTCGAGCCATTAGTAAAAAGAAAAAAGATGTGCTAGATGAAGAACGGAATCATTTTGTTAATGGTGCGTTACAACAAGGCTATCCCAAAGAAACAGCTAACCAAGTGTACGATTATATTGAGCGCTTTGCTAATTATGGCTTTAACCGCTCGCATGCATTTGCCTATTCCTTTATTGGTTTTCAAATGGCTTACTTGAAGGTTCATTATCCGAGTGCTTTTTATGTCGCATTGTTGCATTCTGTTCGTCATAATCCAACAAAAATTAAAGAATATATTGGCGAAGCTAGAAAAAACAAGCAGACGATTTTGCAGCCGTCAATTAACCAAAGTCACTACAGCTTTTACCTAAATCAGCAACAGCAAATTTTATTTGGTTTTAGTTCTTTAAAAGGAATCCGCCGAGACTTCATTCAAAATATTTTAAATGAACGCCGAGAAAATGGACCGTACAAAACGTTCGATGAGTTTCTTTTGCGAATTGACCGTAAGTGGTTGAAAGTTGAAAATATCGAACCATTGATTGCCATCGGTGCATTTGACGAAATTGCACCCAATCGCCGTCAATTAGCGGTAGGTTTAGAGAGTAATATCCAAAGTATTCTTCTCAGCGGTGGTAGTATGGATTTGTTAGAAACGTTGAAGCCAAAGGAAGAAGAAATTGCCGATTATCCGCTAGAAGAGCGACTAGAACAAGAAGAACAATATTTAGGGGTCTATTTATCAGGACATCCGACAGAAGAGTTCAAAAAAACACGCTTAGCCAAGCAAACGCAACTTGTTCATGAACTTGTTGAAAATCAGCCCACGAAATTATTGATTTATGTCAAAAACATTCGGACGATTCGGACCAAAAAGGGAGAACAAATGGCCTTTGTTGATGGGGATGATACAACAGGAAGTATTTCACTAACGTTGTTCCCAACTGTTTTTCGCCAGTTAAGACAGAGTGTCGAGAAAGGGCAAGTTTATTATGTGGAAGGAAAAGTGGAACGCAGTACGTACAATCAAGAATTGCAAATATTGGTTCAACGAATAGAAAAAGCGCAACAAGTAGAAACATCAATTAGTGACGAAACGTGTTTTATCAGAATTACAAAAGATGTCGAACAAACGGACGTTTTTCAGAAAATGAAAGAGGTACTCAGTCGTCATGCTGGACACATTCCAGTGATTGTCTATTTTGAAAAAACAGGAAAGAAAATAGTATTAAATGAAGAAAACTGGGTCGCTCATACAAGCGCTAGTCAGCAACAATTAGCTTACGTTTTAGGCGAGCAAAACGTCATTTTCAAATGATTTACGGTAAAAAATACTAGTTGTTTTCAACTTTTTTCATTTTTTTCTTCTTAACTCAAGACATTTTGGTTCTTTAATGGTAAAATGAATGACGTAATATTTTTGTATATCAATTTTTGCGAAAAGGTTTCTTTTGGCAGTTGAAAGTATATTATATGAGGTGAAATAGCGAATGAAACGCATTGGTATTTTAACCAGCGGGGGAGATGCCCCTGGAATGAACGCTGCAATTCGTGCAGTCGTACGCAAAAGTATTTTTGATGGAATCGAAGTTTACGGTATTAACTATGGATTTGCCGGTTTAGTCGCAGGCGACATCCGTCGTTTAGATGTTGCTGACGTTGGCGATAAGATTCAACGTGGTGGAACATTCTTGTACTCTGCTCGTTATCCTGAATTTGCTACTGAAGAAGGGCAATTAAAAGGAATCGAACAATTGAAAAAATTCGGTATTGAAGGCTTAGTTGTTATTGGTGGAGACGGTTCTTATCATGGCGCAATGGCTTTGACAAAACGTGGTTTCCCCGCTGTTGGAATTCCTGGAACAATTGATAATGATATTCCTGGAACAGATTTCACAATCGGTTTTGATACAGCAATTAACACTGTTTTGGAATCAATTGACCGAATTCGTGATACAGCGACTTCTCATGTTCGTACATTCGTTATCGAAGTAATGGGACGTAACGCTGGTGATATCGCATTGTGGTCAGGCGTGGCAGGCGGAGCAGATGAAATCATTATTCCTGAACATGATTTTGATATGAAAAACGTTGCCAAACGTATTCAAGAAGGCCGCGACCGCGGGAAAAAACATTGCTTAATCATTTTAGCAGAAGGCGTAATGGGCGGAAATGAATTTGCTGATAAACTTTCTGAATACGGTGATTTCCATACGCGTGTATCAATTTTAGGACACGTGGTTCGTGGGGGCTCGCCAAGTGCTCGTGACCGTGTATTAGCAAGTAAATTTGGGTCATATGCTGTTGAACTTCTAAAAGAAGGCAAAGGCGGTTTATGTATCGGTATGTTAGATAACCAAGTAGTTGCAGCTGATATTATTGACACGTTAGAAAACAATAAACACAAACCAGATTTATCTCTTTATGAGTTAAATCATGAAATTTCTTTTTAATCTTGTATATTAGCTAATCTTATTAGCTTTGTATAAACAAATTTGGAATAGGAGCGTTTTAGTAATGAAAAAAACGAAAATCGTATGTACGATTGGACCAGCTAGTGAATCCGTTGATATGCTAGTAAACTTAATTAATGCAGGTATGAATGTTTGCCGTTTGAACTTTTCACATGGTGACTACGAAGAGCATGGTGCTCGTATTAAAAACATTCGTGAAGCTGTAAAAATTACAGGGAAACGCGTAGCGATCTTACTAGATACAAAAGGTCCTGAAATCCGCACAAATGACATGGAAAATGGCGCAATCACAATGAAAATTGGTGACTCAGTACGTATTTCTATGACAGAAGTTTTAGGAACAAATGAAAAATTCTCAATCACTTATCCAGAATTAATCAATGATGTAAACGTAGGTTCACACATTCTTTTAGATGATGGTTTAATCGATTTAGAAGTAACTGATATCGACCGTGATGCAAACGAAATCGTAACAGTTGTTAAAAACGAAGGCGTCTTGAAAAACAAAAAAGGCGTTAACGTACCAGGCGTTTCTGTAAACTTACCAGGGATCACTGAAAAAGATGCTAACGATATCCGTTTCGGAATTGGTCAAGGAATTGACTTTATCGCAGCTAGCTTCGTTCGTCGTGCTTCTGACGTTTTAGAAATCACTAAAATTTTAGAAGAAGAAAACGCAACACACATCCAAATCATTCCTAAAATCGAAAACCAAGAAGGTATCGATAATATCGATGAAATCTTAAAAGTTTCTGATGGTTTAATGGTTGCTCGTGGTGACATGGGTGTTGAAATTCCAACAGAAGATGTTCCAGTTGTCCAAAAAGCTTTAATTAAAAAATGTAATGCTTTAGGTAAACCAGTTATCACTGCAACACAAATGTTAGATTCAATGCAACGTAACCCACGTCCAACACGTGCGGAAGCAAATGACGTAGCAAACGCAATCTACGATGGAACAGATGCAGTAATGTTATCAGGCGAAACTGCAGCAGGGGATTACCCATTAGAAGCTGTTCAAACAATGGCTCGTATTGCAGTTCGTACAGAAGAAACATTAGTTAACCAAGATTCATTCGCATTGAAATTATATAGCAAAACAGATATGACTGAAGCAATCGGACAATCTGTTGGCCATACAGCACGTAACTTGGGTATCCAAACAATCGTTGCGGCAACAGAATCAGGCCATACAGCACGTATGATCTCTAAATACCGTCCAAAAGCACATATCGTTGCAATTACGTTCTCAGAACAAAAAGCACGTAGCTTATCATTATCATGGGGTGTTTACGCAACAGTTGCTGACAAACCATCAAGCACAGATGAAATGTTTAATTTAGCTTCAAAAGTATCACAAGAAGAAGGTTATGCTTCAGAAGGTGATTTAATCATTATCACTGCTGGTGTTCCAGTTGGCGAAAAAGGCACAACAAACTTAATGAAAATTCAAATGATCGGTTCTAAATTAGTTCAAGGTCAAGGTGTCGGCGAAGAAGCAATTATTGCAAAAGCCGTTGTTGCAGGAACTGCTGAAGAAGCAGTTGCTAAAGCGACTGAAGGAGCTATTTTAGTTACAAAAACAACAGATAAAGAATACATGCCTGCAATTGAAAAAGCATCAGCATTAGTTGTTGAAGAAGGTGGTTTAACTTCTCATGCAGCTGTTGTAGCGATTGCGCAAAATATTCCAGTTATCGTAGGTGCTGCAGATGCAACATCATTAATTAATAATGACGAAGTGATTACTGTTGATCCTCGTCGTGGTATTGTTTACCGCGGAGCAACAACAGCTATCTAAATCTAATTAATTCAATCATTTGATTTTAAGCAATATGTACTCGGACGCAAAGCTGGGACAAACCGATTCGTCAGTTTGTCTCAGCTTTTTTTACAAAGAAGACAGTAGTACGAAATGTTCAGAAAACATGTATTCATTAAATAAAGAGTTGGGCGTAAATAGTAAAATTATGTCTTAGTTTTAAATTATTTATGTTATTTCACACAAAAATTTTGTTATTTAATTAAATAAGCGCTAAGTTATCTTCAACAGAAAAACAATTATAAAAAAAACGAAAGAAAAACAGGAAATAAGAAAGGGCTGTCAAGAAAATTTCATTGACAAAGCTTTCATACCCCTGTATAATAGCTTTTGTTGCTTAGGAGTGATAATTATGAAGTGGTCTTTGTTAGAATTAAATAAATACAAAGAAGAGCCGCTAGTGTTTTCAGAAACATTGCATCTTAAAGAAGAGCTTCTTCAACGAGATGATACCTTGTTGGATGTAAGTCCAATCAAAGTAGAAGGCTTATTAGCAGTCAATAAATCAGAATATTTACTTCATTACACTATTCAGGTAACTGTAACCGTTCCTTCATCCCGTTCTTTAGAACCTGTGGCTTTGCCAATGCAAATCACGGTCGATGAAGTCTTTATGACAAAAGAACAAATGGATACAAGAGATGAACGATTTGCAGCTGAAGAGATTATTTTATTGGACAAGCCAACAATTGATTTAGATGAATCTGTCGAAGACAACATTCTATTGTCCATTCCAATTCAAGTGCTTACAGAAGAAGAACAAAACAGTCAAGAAATGCCAAGTGGCAATGACTGGGAAGTGATTTCAGAAGAAGCATATTTGGAAAGTAAGCAGAAAGCAGCAGAACAAACAGTGGATCCTCGTCTGGCTAAACTATCAGAATTACTCAGCGATAATGCTGAAGAGGAAGATAACAGCTAGGTTGGAATATATTGTGTATGTAAATACACGCATCTTTACAAGGAGGTGGAACAACAATGGCAGTACCAGCTAGAAGAACTTCTAAAGCGAAAAAAGCAAAACGTCGCACACACTACAAATTAACAATCAAAGGCTTAAATGCATGCTCAAACTGTGGTGAAATGAAAAAAAGCCATCACGTATGTCCAGCATGTGGTCACTACGATGGAAAAGACGTAATGTCTAAAGAAGCATAAGCATAAAAACATTTTTTGAAATGTTGAATCCCCTAGGCTAACCATGGAGCCTAGGGGATTTGTATTTTTTTAAGAAAATATGAAGAAATTGGAAATTTATTGGCACTATATTGTTTTCATATGAAAGATAGTGCGTTATAATAGTGAGGATTATAAGAGAATGCTCATAGAATTTTCGTTGATTATAATATAGGAGGTCATAAAATGACAAAACAACAATTTGGCGTAGTCGGCATGGCTGTCATGGGAAAAAATCTTGCTTTAAACATTGAAAGCAGAGGCTATACAGTTGCGCTGTATAACCGTACAGGATCAAAAACAACAGAAGTGGTTGAAGAACATCCTGACAAAAACTTTCAAGCAACATACTCAATTGAGGAATTTGTGAATGCAATTGAAAAACCTCGTCGAATTATGTTGATGGTTAAAGCTGGACCTGCAACAGATGCGACAATCCAAGAATTGTTACCACACCTTGATAAAGGCGACATCTTAATTGATGGCGGTAATACGTTCTTCAAAGACACAATGCGACGTAATGAAGAACTAGCAAACTCAGGAATTAACTTTATTGGTACTGGCGTTTCTGGCGGAGAAGAAGGAGCCTTGAAAGGACCATCTATCATGCCTGGCGGACAAAAAGAAGCGTATGAGTTAGTTGCGCCAATTCTTGAAAAAATTTCAGCTAAAGCAGAAGACGGTGAACCATGTGTGACTTACATTGGCCCAAATGGTGCTGGACATTATGTAAAAATGGTTCATAATGGGATTGAATATGGGGACATGCAATTAATTGCTGAATCCTACGATTTAATGAAACAAATCTTAGGTTTATCTGTTGATGAAATGGCAGAGATTTTCAAAGAATGGAACGAAGGCGAATTAGACAGTTACCTTATTGAGATCACGGCTGACATTTTGACACGTAAAGATGATGAAGGAACCGACCAACCAATCGTTGATGTTATTCTTGATGCAGCAGGCAACAAAGGAACAGGTAAATGGACAAGCCAAAGTGCGTTAGATCTTGGCGTACCATTACCATTAATTACAGAATCAGTATTTGCACGTTTTATTTCGGCTTACAAAGAAGAACGCGTAAAAGCAAGTGGCATTTTATCAAAACCTGCAGCCTTTAACTTTGCAGGCGATAAAAAAGAATTGATTGAAAAAATTCGCGAAGCATTATACTTTAGTAAATTAATGAGTTATGCGCAAGGGTTTGCACAACTCCGTGCAGCTTCTGAAGAATACGGATGGGATTTACCATTTGGTGAAATTGCAAAAATCTGGCGAGCAGGTTGTATTATCCGTGCACAATTCTTACAAAAAATTACCGATGCATATGAAAAAAATCCAGCACTTGAAAACTTGTTGTTAGATGAATACTTCGTAGAAATTACGAAAAAATATCAACAAGCCGTTCGTGAAGTTGTTGCGATTGCTGTTCAAGCAGGTGTTCCTGTACCAACATTCTCATCTGCAATTGCTTATTACGATTCTTATCGTTCAGATCGCTTACCAGCGAATTTAATTCAAGCACAACGTGATTACTTCGGTGCTCATACGTACGAACGCACAGACAAAGAAGGAATCTACCATTACAGCTGGTACAACGAAGAATAAACACGCTGGAGACCATGAGTGTGGCTCACCATGCTCATGGTTTTACTGTGGCTTAAAAAAGAACCAGACAGATTGAGTAGTAATTCTCTAATAAGTAGTAAGGAATAAAAAGGTTGAGCTTGAGTATAGCTTTTAAAGAGAAAGGACAATTAATCAAATGAGCAACATTTTAATTATTGAAGATGAAAAGAACTTAGCGAGATTCGTTGAGCTTGAATTAAAACATGAGGGGTATACGACAGAAGTACACTACAATGGTCGTACAGGATTGGAAGCCGCTCTTAACAACGAATGGGATGCTATCCTTCTTGATTTGATGTTACCAGAATTAAATGGATTAGAAGTATGTCGCCGTGTTCGCCAAGTGAAAAATACACCAATTATTATGATGACTGCGCGTGATTCAGTAATTGACCGTGTTTCTGGCTTAGACCATGGAGCGGATGATTATATTGTTAAACCATTTGCAATTGAAGAATTGTTAGCTCGTTTACGTGCGTTACTTCGTCGTATTGATATTGAGGGCGATAAAAACGTTGCAAAACAAACAACGATTACATATCGTGACTTAACAATTGAAAAAGAAAATCGTGTCGTTCGTCGTAATTCTGAAATGATTGAATTAACAAAACGCGAATACGAATTACTATTAACGCTAATGGAAAACGTGAACGTTGTCTTGGCACGTGATGTGTTACTAAATAAAGTTTGGGGCTATGAAACAGAAGTAGAAACAAACGTTGTGGATGTATATATCCGCTACTTGCGAAATAAAATTGACGTACCTGGAGAAGAAAGCTACATCCAAACTGTCCGTGGAACTGGCTACGTTATGCGTTCGTGAGAACTAATTAATGAAAAGAACGATTAAAAAAGAACTGGAAGGCCCATCTTTAACTATAAAGTGGGCTTTCGCAAGTTCTTTCTTTATATTTGTAGTTTTTACCATTTTTGCGGTGATTACCTATAAGTCTTCTGTCAGTCTTATTGTTGCCAAAGAAAAGGAAAATGTCGAAGCAACGATTGCAGAAGTAACAAATCGATTAGCTAATGCCAATGAAAATTTAACGGTAACAGACGTTTTTGACTATTTAAAAACGCCGAGTGAAAGAGATGAAAACTACTATAATAAGCATACAGCAGTAGAAGGTTCGTTTATGGAAATGGACAGTTTCATATCTGAACTAGGACAACCAGAACTTTATTTATCTGTGTATGACACAAACCAAAAGCTAGTTTTTAAAACACAAAATGAATATGATAAGTTATTACAATTGGATCGACAATTACCTGTTGTTCGAACCGTTTTTGATAAAACCGGTTTTTATTCCGTGGAACCTATTTTTTCAAAAGAAACACGAGAAAAAATTGGCTATATTCAAGCGTTTTATGAACTTTCTTCTTTTTATGAAATTCGTAATCATTTATTATTAACACTTGTAGTTTTAGAAGTGATTTCTCTGATTGTAAGTAGTGTCTTAGGCTTTATCCTCTCTTCTTATTTCTTAAAACCATTAAAAGTATTGAGAGACACGATGGATACAATCCGCAAAGACCCGCAATCAGATGTCCACATGCCGGAGATTAATACGAGAGATGAGTTAGCAGATATCTCGGAAATCTTTAATGAAATGTTAGATCGTATGAGACGCTATATCGAACAACAAGAGCAGTTTGTTGAAGATGTTTCCCATGAATTAAGAACGCCCGTTGCGATTATGGAAGGCCATTTAAACCTTTTAAATCGTTGGGGGAAAGACGATCCTGAAATTTTAGATGAATCATTAAAGGCCAGTTTACAAGAAATTAGTCGTATGAAGAGCTTGGTCCAAGAAATGCTTGACCTTTCACGCGCTGAACAAGTGGACACCCAATATGCAAATGAACGAACAGATGCTAAACAAGTAGTCTACCAAGTATTTAATAACTTCCAATTGGTTTATCCTGAGTTTCATATCACATTAGATGACGATTTACCAACCGAAGTTGAACTGAAAATCTATCGTAATCACTTTGAACAATTGCTAATTATTCTATTAGATAATGCGATTAAATATTCAACAGATCGAAAAGAAGTGCATATTTCCATTTCTCGAACGATGAATGAATTTGAAATAGCTGTGCAAGATTTTGGTGAAGGAATCACTGAAGAAGACTTGGAGAAAATATTTGATCGATTCTATCGAGTAGATAAAGCCCGTGCAAGAAATAAAGGCGGTAATGGCTTAGGACTATCGATTGCAAAACAATTAGTCGAAAACTATAAAGGACGTATTGATGCAGAAAGCGTATTGCATCAAGGAACGATCTTTAGAATTTTTATTCCAATCGCTGGAATAAAAGAAGAGAGCAACGTACAATAAAGTACGTTGCTTTTTTTTACGAATGATTAACGAACATTTCAGTAAGAGAAAAGGGATTATAAGATAAAGAAACGAATGTTTTCTTTGCAGAAAATACTCATCGTTCGAAATTGAAAAAAATGTTATTTTTCTGCAAAATAATAGTTGCGTTTTAGAAAAATCCTTGGTATATTAATATCTGTTCTGACAAACAGTTCGTTAAGAAAAAAGTTTTAAAAAGTTAAAAATTTTTCTTGACGAAAAGATAAATAACATGTTAGAATAACAAAGTCGTTAAAGAGGTTGCTTTTAAATCAATCATTTGATCAAAAAAACTTGTTATAAAATAACAAAAAA
The DNA here is from genome assembly GCF_050536905.1 of Enterococcus sp. DIV1328a. Classification (NCBI taxonomy): domain Bacteria; kingdom Bacillati; phylum Bacillota; class Bacilli; order Lactobacillales; family Enterococcaceae; genus Enterococcus; species Enterococcus sp. DIV1328a. The sequence goes on from NZ_CP172912.1 coordinate 828,295, forward strand.
GTTTTAAAAAGTTGTTGACAAACAACTGAGATAATGATAAGATATAGAAGTTGTCACAACAGACGGCAACGACCGAGCAAAACAACTTAAAAAACTTTTTCAAAAAAGTTCTTGACATTCGAACGAAAGTTTGTTATGATATAAAAGTTGCTGCGAGGTAACGTAGACCTTTGAAAACTGAACAAAGAATAGACGAACCAAATGTGTAGGGCGTCTTGATTCAATTCAAGACAACAAACATTTTTAACAAGCAAGCAATATGCTAGCAAACAAATTGAGCTTAACAATCGTAAGATTGTTCTAACTTTTATTATGAGAGTTTGATCCTGGCTCAGGACGAACGCTGGCGGCGTGCCTAATACATGCAAGTCGAACGCTTCTTTCCTCCCGAGTGCTTGCACTCAATTGGAAAGAGGAGTGGCGGACGGGTGAGTAACACGTGGGTAACCTACCCATCAGAGGGGGATAACACTTGGAAACAGGTGCTAATGCCGCATAACAGTTTATGCCGCATGGCATAAGAGTGAAAGGCGCTTTCGGGTGTCGCTGATGGATGGACCCGCGGTGCATTAGCTAGTTGGTGAGGTAACGGCTCACCAAGGCCACGATGCATAGCCGACCTGAGAGGGTGATCGGCCACACTGGGACTGAGACACGGCCCAGACTCCTACGGGAGGCAGCAGTAGGGAATCTTCGGCAATGGACGAAAGTCTGACCGAGCAACGCCGCGTGAGTGAAGAAGGTTTTCGGATCGTAAAACTCTGTTGTTAGAGAAGAACAAGGACGTTAGTAACTGAACGTCCCCTGACGGTATCTAACCAGAAAGCCACGGCTAACTACGTGCCAGCAGCCGCGGTAATACGTAGGTGGCAAGCGTTGTCCGGATTTATTGGGCGTAAAGCGAGCGCAGGCGGTTTCTTAAGTCTGATGTGAAAGCCCCCGGCTCAACCGGGGAGGGTCATTGGAAACTGGGAGACTTGAGTGCAGAAGAGGAGAGTGGAATTCCATGTGTAGCGGTGAAATGCGTAGATATATGGAGGAACACCAGTGGCGAAGGCGGCTCTCTGGTCTGTAACTGACGCTGAGGCTCGAAAGCGTGGGGAGCAAACAGGATTAGATACCCTGGTAGTCCACGCCGTAAACGATGAGTGCTAAGTGTTGGAGGGTTTCCGCCCTTCAGTGCTGCAGCAAACGCATTAAGCACTCCGCCTGGGGAGTACGACCGCAAGGTTGAAACTCAAAGGAATTGACGGGGGCCCGCACAAGCGGTGGAGCATGTGGTTTAATTCGAAGCAACGCGAAGAACCTTACCAGGTCTTGACATCCTTTGACCACTCTAGAGATAGAGCTTTCCCTTCGGGGACAAAGTGACAGGTGGTGCATGGTTGTCGTCAGCTCGTGTCGTGAGATGTTGGGTTAAGTCCCGCAACGAGCGCAACCCTTATTGTTAGTTGCCATCATTTAGTTGGGCACTCTAGCGAGACTGCCGGTGACAAACCGGAGGAAGGTGGGGATGACGTCAAATCATCATGCCCCTTATGACCTGGGCTACACACGTGCTACAATGGGAAGTACAACGAGTCGCTAGACCGCGAGGTCATGCAAATCTCTTAAAGCTTCTCTCAGTTCGGATTGCAGGCTGCAACTCGCCTGCATGAAGCCGGAATCGCTAGTAATCGCGGATCAGCACGCCGCGGTGAATACGT